>URAU01000003.1 GCA_900545955.1 uncultured Porphyromonadaceae bacterium | reverse complement strand
ACCCGCGACCCCGACCTTGGCAAGGTCGTGCTCTACCAACTGAGCTATTTTCGCATCATGTTCGTTTTGCAAACTCGGGCGTCTCTCGCGTCGCCCCTTGTTTTTTTCGTTTGCGTTGCAAAGGTAGGCATTATTTTTGAATTGGCAAGCGTTTCCACTAAAAATTTTCAAATTATTTTTCACCAAACACCCCTCTCCCACCGCTATGACGGCTTTAAAAGGCTGATTTGGGGCAGTTTCTCCCTCCTTGGGCACCTGTCGAAAAAAAACTACATTTCTTTGCCCGATTTGGCAGTGTCGCCGCCGATACCTATATTTGCACATAGAGATTCTATAGATTCACTCTAAATCCAACCATACCTTAATCCATCGAAAAACTTCCTATGGCTACCGTCAAACCCTTCCGCGGCATCCGTCCGCCCAGAAATCTCGTGGAGCAAGTGGCCTCCCGACCCTACGACGTGCTCAACTCCGACGAAGCCCGTGCCGAAGCGGCCGGGAACCCAAAGTCGCTCTACCATATCATTAAGCCGGAAATTGACTTTCCCGCAGGCACCGACGAACACGATGAACGCGTCTACGACCGCGCTGTCGAGAATTTCCAGGCCTTCCGCCAGAACGGCTGGCTGGTTCAGGACGATGCCGATCACTATTATATATACGCCCAGACAATGGACGGGCGCACCCAGTATGGCATAGTCGTGGCCGCCAATGTCCACGACTATGTAAACGGCGTAATCAAAAAGCATGAACTCACCCGCCGCGACAAGGAGGACGACCGCATGCGCCACGTGCGCATCAACAACGCCAATATCGAGCCCGTGTTCTTTGCCTTCCCCGACAATGAAATTCTTGAAACGATAATCCGCAAGGTCACCTCAGCCGAGGCTGAATACGACTTTACCGCTCCCGACGGCTTCGGCCACCATTTCTGGGTTGTCGACGACCCTGCCGACATTGCAGCAATCACAAAGGCATTCGCCGCAATGCCCTCGCTCTATATCGCCGACGGCCACCATCGCTCGGCGGCGGCGGCCCGTGTAGGCCTTGAAAAGGCTCAGACCGACCCTAACCATACCGGCGACGAGGAATACAATTATTTCCTCGCAGTGGCCTTTCCCGCCTCACACCTGCGTATCATCGACTACAACCGCGTGGTACGCGACCTCAACGGTCTGACTCCCGAGCAATTTATAAAGGCTCTCGAAAAGGATTTCATCGTAGCGCCGAAAGGAGCCGAAACCTATACACCCGCGGGATTGCACAATTTCTCACTATATCTCGACGGGCAATGGTATTCGCTCACGGCCCGTGAAGGGCGATACGACGATGCCGACCCCATCGGCGTGCTCGACGTGACCATCTCATCCGACCTGATTCTGCGCGACATCCTCGGTATCCACGATCTCCGTTCCGACAAGCGCATCGACTTCGTAGGCGGTATCCGCGGACTCGGTGAACTCAAACGCCGCGTCGACTCCGGGGAGATGGCCATGGCCCTGGCGCTTTACCCAGTTTCGATGAAGCAGCTGATGGACATAGCCGACACCGGCAACATCATGCCCCCGAAAACCACCTGGTTCGAGCCCAAACTCCGTTCCGGTCTGGTTATCCACGAGCTGATTTAATAATAACAAAAGGCCATAATAGCTACTTCAGCTATAATATCCCCAATAAAGCAACCGGGGCGATGCGTAACAATGTGCATCGCCCCGGTTGGTATATTCGATCAGCAAAATCACTCCTCGGCGGTAGCGACCTCCGATTCCATAATCTCTGCCTGAGGTTCTTTGATGTTGGGGAGTTCGAGCCCGAGACCTTTGCGGCGGTCAATCACCTTAAGCAGCAATCCGATAAGCAGAGCCGCCACGCCGAGGCATGCGAGCATTACCAGCGGAGCCGTATAATCGTAGCTCACAGCTGCCTGTTCAGGCGTCAGGGCGCCGTCGGCCAGACCCTTTACAATCTGGGGATTCGTATTATCAAGCACCTTGCCGATAAGCAACGGGAAGAGCCACAGGCCGATATTCTGAATCCAGAAGATAAGGGCGTAGGCAGATCCGATGATTTTAGAATCGACGAGCTTCGGCACGCTCGGCCAAAGCGATGCGGGCACCAGCGAGAATGAGGCGCCGAGCACCAGTATGGTAAGATAGGCGATGCAGACGCCGCCTACAGGGCTCCCCTTGAACATCGGCAGGATGAAAGCAAACGTAAGATGACAGGCGATAAGCAGAAGCGAACCGATTACGAGCATCGAGGCCGCCTTACCCTTGTAGTCGACATAATTGCCGAGGATGGGAGTGATACCTACCGCAAGGAGCGGGAACACTGCGAAAATGGTGCTTGCGCTCTGACGTTTATAGCCCATGAAGCAGAATGCCACGAGTGCCACGATGGCCAGCGCCATCAGTCCGTATTTACGCGCTGCGGCCTTCGAGAAGTTGCTCGCGAAAGCAGCCGCGGCAACCACAATCATTATAACGTACTGGACGAGCGTCACCGTATCCGAAGCCCAGAACGAGTCGGCCGGAACGTCGGTAAACGTCAGGTTGCACTGCAGCATATTGACAGCATACTTCTGGAAGGGGAAAATGGCCGAATAATAAAGCACACAGAGCAGCGCCACAAGCCAGAAACCGCTGCTCGAAAGTATTTTCCCGAGATCCTTGAGCTGGAAGGGGTCGTCCTTCTCCTCGGCCATATGGGTCTGCTCGTCGAGCTTCTTGTCCATAAAGAAATATACGATGAACATTATCAGCGCAATAAGCAGAAGTACAACACCGAAGGCCACCGAGCGCGATACGCTCACCACGCCCCCGAGTTCAGCAAACATCGGCGAGAATATCATACATGTGGCCACGCCAAGACGCGCAAGCGCCATCTCCGAGCCCATGGCCAGAGCCATCTCGCGACCTTTGAACCACTTGACGATACCGCGACTCACGGTAATACCGGCCATCTCCACGCCACAGCCGAAAATCATGAAGCCGACAGCCGAGAATTTAGCCGAGGCAGGCATGCCTTCGTAGAAGGGCGATATTCCAAGCTCGTCGAACACCGGAATATAGTTGAGATGCGTGGTAAACCATACGTCGAGACTACTGCCGATAAAGGCGTCGGTAAGTGCATACCAGTTGATGGTGGCGCCCACGAGCATCACGGCTCCCGAAAGCACCGCCGTGAATCGTACGCCCATCTTATCAAGGATGATACCGGCGAAAATCAGGAAAAAGATGAAAACGTTGAGAAATGTTTCCGACCCCTGCATGGTGCCGAATGCGGTAGAATCCCAGCCGCGGGTGCTCTGCAGGAGATCCTTGATCGGCGAGAGCACATCCATGAAGATGTAGGAACAGAACATGGCGAAGGCCAGAAGCCCGAGGGCCGTCCAACGCGCCCATGCCTGGTCGTTGAGATTTTTAACGGAGACTTTTGTCATTTGTCTTTTCGATGTGAAATATAATAAATGTGATAATTACTGAATGCAGACTGAGGAAATCCTTCGGATATTCCGACAAATTTACGCAAAATAGGCCCATATTGAAAAGTTTTGTTTTAACTTTGTGACAACATCGGCTCTATATGCCCTGAGTTTCAAACATCGCCAAGCAATGACTATGCCCCACCACGAATCCCGCCCGTATACGTTCGACCGCGTAGTGCGCATCATAATAACACTCTGCATCACAGCGGCCGCGCTCTGGCTTATCGACATTCTCAAGGATGTTCTGCTCCCCTTTCTCGTAGCTTGCCTGATAGCGTATCTTTTCGAGCCGTTCGTGCAGTACAACCGCGCGCTGCTACGCCTCAAAGGGCGCATAGTGGCCATTTTCGTCACGCTTTTCGAAGCCACGCTGCTATTCGGACTGCTCCTCTATCTGTTCGTACCCTCGGTAATCGACGAAATGCACCAGATGGCCCAGATGCTCCGCAACTACTCCACATCCGACATTTCCATAAAATACCTGCCCCCACAGCTCCACGAGGTGTTGCGCCGCAACATCGATTTCGAGATGCTTGCCCAGAAGCTCATGGAGCAGAACATCGACAAGCTCATGGACAGTGCAATGACGCTGATTCACGGCGGCCTCAACGTACTCCTCGCCATAGTGGGCTGGCTCATCGTATTTCTCTACGTGATTTTCATAATGCTCGACTATGAGCGGCTCATGCGCGGATTCCGCCTTATGGTTCCTCCGCGGATGCGCCCGGTAGCCTACAAAATCGGACGCGATATCAAGGATTCGATGAACCATTATTTCCGTGGCCAGGCGCTAATATCCTGTTGCGTGGCCGTGGTCTACTGCGTGGGCTTCACCATCTGCGGCCTCCCGCTTGCCATTATTATCGGCCTCTGCACCGCAGTGCTCTTCATGATTCCATACTGCCAGTATCTCAGCATAATTCCCGTGACGCTTCTCTGCCTGGTCGACTCCGCCAACGGAAGCGGCGACTTCTGGGCGATGTGGTGGGGATGCATGGCCGTTTTTGCCACAGTGCAGGTAGTCGGTGACCTCATCCTCACTCCACGCATCATGGGAAAAGCCATGGGACTCAACCCTGCCATCATTCTCCTGTCGCTCTCCGTGTGGGGCACACTGATGGGCTTCATCGGACTGATAATAGCCCTGCCGCTTACCACGCTGCTTCTAAGCTATTACGAGCAGTATATCATAATGCGCAACGACGACGAGCCCCCTTCGCAGCGCCGCGAGGAAGTGCGGGAGCTCCAGGACATGACCGACGTTCCATTCCGCGACGACGAATAATCCCCAAAATAATCGGGCTTAATCCGGTTTATTCGGGCTTATTCGGGCTTATTCGAGCTTATTCGAGCTAATTCGAGCTAATTCCCGATTAATCAGGAAAATTCTCGATTAATCTGGATAAATCGAGAATTATCAGGATTAATCCAGAATCCAACTGATTGTCAAAACGTGGCGCGGCGCCATTTCTCTATCATCGCCATCATATCGGCTGGCACGGGGCAACTGAAGAACATCTCCTCGCCGGTGGCGGGATGTACGAACCCCAGCGTTCGCGCATGCAGCGCCTGCCGCGGACAGACATCGAAACAATTGCGCACAAACTGGCGGTAGCGCGCCGACGTGGTGCCGCGCAGTATCTCGTCGCCTCCGTAGCGCGCATCGTTGAGCAGCGGGTGTCCGATGCTCTGCATATGGGCGCGGATCTGATGCGTGCGTCCGGTCTCAAGCACGCATTTCACAACAGATACATACTGAAGTTTCTCCACCGTAGCATAGTGTGTCACGGCGTGCTTGCCGATTTCCGAGTCAGGAGGAAAAACGGCCATACGCAGGCGGTCCTTGGGATCGCGCCCGATATTGCCGACTATGGTACCCTCTTCTGGCTGTGGAATTCCCCATACTACGGCAACATATTCGCGCTTGGTGGTCTTGTTGAAAAACTGGCGCCCCAGATGCGTCTTGGCATCCGGCGTCTTGGCTACCACAAGCAGTCCGGATGTGTCCTTATCGATGCGGTGAACAAGACCAAGGCGCGGGTCGTTAACGTCGTAATCGGGCGTGTTGCGGAAATGCCAGGCAAGAGCGTTTACAAGCGTTCCGGAATAATTGCCGTGGCCCGGATGAACCACCAGACCTGCGGGCTTATTGACCACCAGCACCGTATCATCTTCATATACAATGTCGAGCGGAATATCCTCGGCTATGATTTCACATTCGTAGCGCGGGCGGTCCATTACCACCGAAATCACGTCGTCGGGCTTAACCCGATAGTTCGACTTTACGGGCTTGCCGTTGGCGAGGATACAACCGGCCTCGGCAGCCTGCTGAATCCGGTTGCGCGATGCTCTCTGCATATGGTCGACCAGAAACTTGTCGACGCGCAGAAGCTGTTGCCCCTTGTCGGCCACAAAGCGGAAATGTTCGTACATCTGCCCTCCTGAGGCCGAATCGCCTCCGAGGTCCTCGAGTTCCGACTCGTCAAATTCCGTCTCATCGAAATCCGCCTCCGCAAGAGCTCCTTCGAAAAAATCCTCTGCCATAGCTCGTAAAGATTATTCGATGCTGAGTTCGTCAATGGCGGCGTCGATGGCCACGGTGTCGACGGCTGCGCCGATTTCCTCGTCAAGCGAATAGCCGGAGCCGACCTCAAGGGTAACTACGGCAGAAACCGGGATGCGCGCGCCAGGCTGAAGTGCTACGCCGTTGAATTTCGCTCCGAGCACAAGTCCCTCATACTCCGATACCACCGGAACTTCGCGTATGTCGGATATCCCCAGACCCGCGAACATCGAGCGGGCCTGACGCACGGAAACGTTGTAGAACTCAGGCACAGTCACCAGTTTCGGAGTGAAAGCCACGATGGTGAGATACACCGTGCCACCCTTCTTGATTTTCGCCCCGGCCACAGGCACCTGCTCAACCACAGTGCCCGGTCGGCTATAGCTGTCGAACACCGAGTCGGTTATAACGGCACGCAGCCCCGAGAGGTCCACATTGCCGGCTGCACTGGCGTAGGTCTGCCCCTTCACATCCGGCACTACCCGCTCCTGGCCGTGGAATGTCCAGAAATCGAGAAACCACATCAGCACCCACAGCAACACAGCTGCAGCCGCTATGGCATATATAAAATTCATAAGCACCGGATGACGGCGCACGAAGCTTGCAGGTCTTTCCATATCCTGAGGGTCGGAAGGAGAGGAATAATATTCATCGTCGGAGTAAAGGCGTTCTTCTATGCGTCGCCTGGAAGACTCCTGACGCTCGGAACGCTGCCGGCGCTGGCGTGTGGCTGCCGGATTACCGCGATGGTAATCATCGTAATCGGCCGATATGCGGCCGTCGGCACGTGTAGCCAGATCATCGGCCCAGTCGCGGTCGCGACGTCCGTAATCACGCTCGTCGCCAGGAGCATAATCGTCGACAGGACGCGACGGCCTACGGCGTTGCGACGCCGGTGCGTTGCCGACGAAATCGTCGTCGTCGAAATTTATCTGACGGCCGCCCCGGGGAGCACGCCGCGAATCATCATTGAAATCGTTGCTCATCTCTATCGGCTTATTATTGCGAACAGCATAGCCACCTAAATTCCAGACAACGCCGGATGAAGGATAGCTGTTCGGAAATGCAAAATTAACCATTATCCCCCGATTTGGCAAGTGAAATCCAATTCGGAGACATTTATCCGTTTGGGCTTTTCGAGGGAATTTATTAACTTTGTGGCTTGAAAAGTAGCGCCGGAGCAATCGGGCGCACAAAAGTCATGCAATTTCACTTCGCCGAGTATGCGCAGATCAATGATATACCGCTTTTTGGGCTGCCTGATTGTAGCCGTGGCCGCTTCAGGATGCAGCCAATACCAGAAAGCGCTTAAAAACCCCGATCCAAACTACAAGTTCGAATTCGCAAAGCGAGCTTTCGAGCAGAAAAAATACGTACAGAGCTACACGCTTCTGCGCGATGTGGTCACCCAGCTAAAAGGGAGCGACCGCGCCGAGGAGTCGCTCTACCTGCTCGGACTCAGCTACTTCGAGAACAAAGAATATCCCGAAGCCGCCGAATTTTTCAAAACCTACTATCAGCGCTATCCCAAAGGAAAATTCACCGAACTCGCACGCTACTACGCGGGCTACGCCTACTATCTCGACTCTCCCGAAGCTCAACTTGATCAGAGCGAGACCATCAAAGCCATCGAAGAGCTGCAGGGATTTCTCGATTACTTCCCGCGCTCCGACAAGGTGACACTCGCCCAAAACGCCATTTTCGAGATGCAGGACAAACTGACTCTCAAGGAGCTTCAGAATGCCCAGCTATACTACAACCTCGGCAACTATATGGGCAACAACTACGAAAGCGCCATAATCACCGCCAAAAACGCCATCAAGGAATATCCCTATTCCAAATATAAGGAAGAGCTCGAGATGCTCGTGCTCAAGGCCCGCTATCAGGAAGCCGTCCTCTCCGTCGACGAACGCAAAGCCGACCGCTTCCGCGACGTTGTCGATGAATACTACAGCTTCATCAACAACTATCCCGATTCCCCGCGCCGCCAGGAGGCCGACAATATCCTGAAAATCGCCCGAAAATACGTTAAAGACTAAAGCATAACAACCCGCATAACCACTATGGACTACAAGAAGACCAATGCACCGCTCAACACCGTGACCCGCGACATGATGGACCTTTGCAAGGACACCGGCAACGTCTACGAAACCGTTGCCATCATCGCAAAACGCGCCAATCAGATTGCCGGTGAAATGAAGAGCGACCTTGATAAGAAGCTTCAGGAATTCGCCTCGCTCAACGACAATCTCGAGGAAATCTCCGAAAACCGCGAGCAGATTGAAATCTCGCGCTACTACGAAAAGCTCCCCAAGCCCACTCTTATCGCCGCACAGGAATACATCGACGGTAAAATCCACTACCGCAACCCCGCCAAGGAGAAAATCAACCTCGACGACTGACGCCAATCCTACCGGCACGGAGCGCGCCGCCTGTCGGCGCGTCCAGATGCCACTTACCCACGCCGGCTACGAATCCACTCATGCCCCTCAATTGCGGCAAGAGTGCCCGGGCCGGCTGATTTTTCAACGTCGTTCCAACGAATCCCACCTTTCTTTGATATGAAGATACTCATAACCGGAGCCAATGGCCAGCTCGGAACCGAGCTGCACGAAATTCTCGAACGCGAATTTCCCGGGCAGACACTATACACCGACGTGCAGGAACTCGACCTCACCAACGCCAAGGCCGTGGACTCCTACGTGGCCAACAACGAGATAACCCATATCGTAAACTGCGCCGCCTACACCGCCGTAGACCGCGCCGAGGAGGAGAAGATGCTCTGCGCCGCCGTCAACACCGACGCGGTCAAGAATCTCGCCATGGCCGCCGACGCCAACGGAGCCAAGATAATCCACATATCCACCGACTACGTATTCGACGGCACCAACCACCGCCCCTACCGCGAAAGCGATAAGGTGAACCCCATATCGCAGTACGGCACCACAAAGCGCAAGGGAGAGACCCTGCTGCTCGCCCTGGCCCCCCAGGCCATCATAATCCGTACCGCATGGCTCTATTCAGCCCACGGCAACAACTTCGTAAAAACGATGCTCCGCCTGGCCGACTCACAGCCGGAAATCAAGGTTGTATGCGACCAGATCGGCACTCCCACCTTTGCCCGCGACCTCGCCCGCGCCGTTGTAAAAGTGCTACAGTCCCATCAGTGGGTACCGGGCATCTACCACTTTACAGACGAGGGAGCTGCCTCCTGGTACGACTTCGCCAAGGCAATTTTCCGCATCGCCGGCAAGGATGTGAAAGTCACCCCAATCCCCACCGAAGACTATCCCACCCCCGCATCGCGTCCATCCTACAGCATCCTCGACCGCACGCGCATCAAAGCCACTTACGGCATCGAGATTCCCCACTGGGAAGAAGCCCTCGCCGACTGCCTCCGTCAGCTCGGCTACTGATCAGCATAGTTTCATTCCATCACGAGAAATAAAACCGTGTCGACCCTAACCGAAGAAATAAGCCGCCGGCGCACTTTCGCCATCATCTCCCACCCCGACGCCGGCAAAACCACCCTCACCGAAAAGCTCCTGCTATTCGGCGGCGCAATCCACATTGCCGGTGCCGTAAAATCCAACAAAATCAAGAAAACCGCCACATCCGACTGGATGGAAATCGAGAAGCAACGCGGCATCTCGGTTGCCACTTCCGTGATGGGCTTCAACTACGGCGACTACAAAATCAACATCCTCGATACCCCGGGCCACCAGGACTTCGCCGAGGATACATACCGCACGCTCACAGCCGTCGATTCCGTAATTATTGTGGTCGACGTGGCCAAGGGCGTCGAAATGCAGACTCGCAAACTGATGGAAGTGTGCCGCATGCGCAACACCCCCGTCATAATCTTCGTCAACAAGCTCGACCGCGAAGGCCGCGACCCATTCGACATCCTCGACGAGCTTGAAAGCGAGCTGAAAATAGCCGTACGCCCGCTTTCCTGGCCCATCAACATCGGCGCGAAATTCAAAGGCGTCTACAACATTTACGAGCACTCGCTCGACCTCTTCAAGCCCGACAAGCAGAAGGTTACGGAGCGCGTGGAAGTCGACGACCTCGCCTCCCCGCTGGTCGACGAGACCATAGGCGAAGCTGATGCCACCAAACTGCGCGACGACCTCGAACTGATTTCCGGCGTCTACCCCGAATTCGACAAAGAGGAATATCTCGCCGGAAAACTCGCCCCGGTATTCTTCGGCTCGGCGTTAAACACCTTCGGCGTGAAGGAACTGCTCGACTGCTTCGTGCAGATAGCCCCGTCGCCGCGTCCCGTGCAGGCCGAAGAGCGCGTGATAAATCCTGAAGAAGAGACCTTCTCCGGTTTCGTGTTCAAGATTCACGCCAACATGGACCCCAACCACCGCTCCTGCATCGCCTTCGTCAAGGTTTGCTCCGGCAAATTCGAGCGCAACGTAAATTACCGCCATATCCGCTCCGACAAAATGATGCGCTTCGCCGCCCCCACGGCTTTCATGGCACAGAAAAAGAGCATCGTCGATGAAGCCTATCCCGGCGACATAGTCGGCATCCCCGATACCGGCAACTTCAAAATCGGCGACACACTCACAGCTGGCGAGACCATTCATTTCAAGGGACTCCCCTCCTTCTCACCCGAGATGTTCAAATACATCGAGAACACCGACCCGATGAAAGCCAAACAACTTGACAAGGGCATACGTCAGCTAATGGACGAAGGTGTCGCACAGTTGTTTGTCAACCAGTTCAACGGACGCAAGATTGTCGGCACTGTCGGGCAGCTTCAGTTTGAGGTTATCCAGTACCGCCTTCTCCATGAATACGGCGCCCAGTGCCGCTGGGAACCCATCTCGCTCTACAAAGCCTGCTGGATTGAAAGCGACGACGCCGAAGCCCTCGAAGCCTTCAAAAAGCGCAAATACCAGTTCATGGCCACCGACACCATGGGCCGCGACGTCTTCCTCGCCGACTCCAACTACGTTCTCCAGATGGCCCGTACGGACTTTCCCGCCATCAATTTCCATTTTCGGAGTGAATTTTAACGCTTGACCAAACCGGTACGGCAGCCTTGAGGCGCCCAGACTACCGGGAATATTCACGACTTATCCGGGTTGATCGGGATTCATCTCGACTAATCCGGATAAGTTGTGATTATTCCTGATAAATCGTGTTTAATCCTGATAAATCATGATTAATCATTATTAAACCGGGATAATGCCATAATTTTCCGATGCGTTTGCCAGGCGTGAAGCAAATTTGTGTATTTAATTAAAAAGTGTTATTTTTGTAGGTAATATGGATTGACCTGCGGGCTGCACTTTCCGCCACGCGTCGTTTTTGGGCGATTGCGGAGCGGAGAACGCGCGTCAAACCGCTATCCTGCAAATATTTAATTCCAACACATAAATGTTGCTCAAACGTTTTTTCATCTCCATGCTTGGCTCGCTGGCAGCCATATGGATTTCAGCGATGCTGATCATCGTGCTCTGCATGATGTTTGCCATCTCATCGATTGTAAGCTTCTCAAAAACCGAAACCACAAAGATTCATCATCACTCCATCCTCTGCCTTGACCTGAACGGCCCGATCGACGAAACTGTCGAAATGCCGACGTTCATGCAGATTGTAAACGGAGAAATGAACTCCGCCACTACGCTCTCCTCGATTGTCGACGCCATTGCGGCCGCAAAAACCGACTCGAAAATCGAGGGCCTCTACATCAAGGCAAACGGCGCCGTTGCCGGCATGGCGACACGCCAGGCAATCCGGCAGGCTGTTGAAAGCTTCCGCGAATCAGGGAAATGGGTTGTGGCTTACGGCGACTCCTACAGCCAGGGCGATTATTACATAGCTACAGCTGCCGACGAAGTTTTTCTCAATCCCGTAGGTGAAATCGGTCTCGAAGGCCTTGCAACAGGGATTCCGTTCTTCAAGGGATTGCTCGACAAACTCGGCGTGGAAATGCAGGTGGTGAAAGTCGGAACATTCAAAAGCGCTGTGGAACCTTTCCTGCTCGACCACATGAGTGAAGCCAACCGCCTGCAGACCTCCGTATATCTCGACGGGCTCTGGAGGCAATACACCGAAGCCGTAGCCAAATCGCGCGGCATCAGCGTAGAGCAGCTGAACCAGATGGCAGACTCGCTCGCTACTGTGGCTGAAGCCGTCAAAATGGTAGACCTCAAGCTTGTCGACGGGCTGAAATACACCGATGAAATCACCGACTATCTCAAGGACAAGACCGGACGCGAGCATAAGGACGACCTGCGTCTTATCGGTGTAAGCCAATATCTCTCGACCGACGTGGAAATTCCACACCGCGAAAAAGCTAAAAAGAAAATCGCCGTATACTATGCGGCCGGCGACATTACAACCTCCGACCGCGAGGGGATTGCCTCAGACCGCGTGGTTCCCGATATTCTCGACCTTGCCGACGACGACGATATAAAAGCCATGGTGCTCCGCGTGAACAGCGGGGGCGGCTCGGCATTCGCATCCGAACAAATCTGGCACGCTCTCGAGGTGTTCAAATCGAAAGGCAAAAAACTCTACGTCAGCATGGGCGACTATGCTGCTTCGGGCGGTTACTACATTTCGTGTGGCGCCGATAAAATTTACGCACAGCCCACCACGCTGACTGGCTCAATCGGCATCTTCGGCATGATTCCCTGCTTCAACGGTCTGCTGACAAATCATCTGGGCGTCAACATCGACTTCGTGACAACCAACGCCAACGGTGCACAGCCCAACTCGTTTGAGCCTATGAGCCCGTTCGTACGCCAGAAAATGCAGTCCACTGTAAATCAGGGCTACGAACTCTTCACATCACGCTGCGCCGAAGGGCGCCATATGACTCAGGACTCCATCAAAGCAATAGCCGAAGGCCGCGTATGGGACGGTACATCAGCCCTCCGTATCGGCCTTGTCGACAAACTCGGCTCGCTCGACGACGCCATCGCCGATCTGGCAGCCGAAATGGGCTACTCCAAATATCAGGTAGTAGATTATCCGAGCCGCGAAGCCAACTTCATGGAAATTCTCAGCTCGATTGCCGGATATTCCGACTATGCTCGCGTCCGCGCCCTCCGCGAGGAACTCGGGCAAGCATATCCGCTCTATAAGGACATCCGGCGCCTGCAGACGCTTGACCCGATTCAGGCTCGTATGGAACGTACAGTTATATTCTGACCTCTCGGCCACTAAATTCTGATATCCAAGCTATCCAAACGAACAATTATACCATCAACCACCAGGATTTCCCACTGCAAGACTGAAAACAGATGCCACGCAACAGGTTCATATCATCGTGCATCCTGCTCCCGCTCTCAAAGCTATATGGTTTCGGGGTGGCGGTGCGCAATCTTATGTTCAAGTGGCATATCCTCAAGCAGCGTGAATTTCCTGTGCCCGTGGTTGTGGTAGGCAATATTTCGGCCGGAGGTACGGGCAAGACGCCACATACCGAATACGTCCTCGACCTGCTGCGCTACAAATACCGCATCGGAATGATTTCACGGGGCTACAAGCGCCACACAAAAGGCTTCGTGCTCGCCACAAACCGCTCCACGCCGCTTGATATCGGCGACGAACCATATCAGATTTACCAGAAATTCGGGCGCGACGTGACTGTCGCCGTATGCGAGGACCGCTGCACCGGTATAGACCAGCTGCTCAAACTCGATCCACGTATCAATCTGATTGTGCTCGACGATGCATTCCAGCACCGCTACGTCAAACCCTCGGTGTCAATCGTGCTGACGGAATTCAACAATCCGGTGTTCTACGACAAGCTCCTGCCGCTGGGACGTCTGCGCGAGCCGGCCAAAGCTATTTACCGGGCAGATATGGTAGTGGTCACGAAATGCCCCGAGCAACTCAAGGCCATCGAATACCGTATATTCAAAAATTCGCTCAAGCTGTTCCCCTATCAGAAGCTCTTCTTCTCGCGTTTCAACTATACGTCGCTGCGGCCGCTATTCCCCGATATCGTCGGCGAAGCGCCGCATCTGAGCTGGCTCACCACCGACGACTCGATTCTCGTGGTCTCCGGCATAGCGAATCCCAAACCCCTGATACGCCATCTGAAAGGGTTCCCGGCAAAAGTGAAGGTAAAGGTATTCCCCGACCACCACAACTTCACCCGAAAGGACCTCGACGCTATCGCGAAGCGCTTCGGAGAACTCCAGGGGAAACACCGGTTGATTGTCACCACAGAGAAGGATGCGGTACGACTCGTCAACAACCCTTACTTCCCCCACGCTCTCAAACGCCACATTTTCTATCAGCCCGTGGAGGTGAAGTTCGACCCCATGAACGTCGACTCGTTCGATCTCGAACTTCAGAAACAACTTCTCAAGGCCATAAAATAAGACTCTCCCAAAGCGCCAGAATAGGCGTCTGTAAGACATATATAATAGCGGACGGCTGAACCTCAAGCCACCGCCTCACGTTTTAACTAAATAAAACCCATACAATATCATGCTCGAAAAAATCCAACAGACGGCGGACTACCTCCGCTCGAAAGTAGCCGACATGCCCCATGTGGCAATCATTCTCGGCACAGGTCTCGGCCCCATCGCCGACATCATTGAGAACAAAACCGTAATTCCCTACAAGGAGATACCCAACTTCCCCGTTTCGACGGTGCAGGGGCACAGCGGCAATTTCATCTTCGGCGAACTCGGCGGCAAGCGCGTAATGGCCATGCAGGGTCGCTTCCACTACTACGAAGGCTACGACATGAAGACCGTAACCTTCCCCGTGCGCGTAATGCGCGCCCTCGGCGTGAAGACCCTCATCGTCAGCAACGCCGCAGGCGGCATGAACAAGGAATTTTCCGTAGGTGATGTAATGATCATCACCGACCACATCAATCTTTTCCCCGAGAATCCCCTCCGCGGCAAGAACTACGAGGAGCTCGGCGTACGTTTCCCGGCCATGACCGAGGCCTACAGCCATCGTCTCGTTGCCCTCGCCGATGAAATCGGCCGCGAAAAAGGGATGCGCCTGATGCACGGCGTGTATGTCGGCACTACAGGCCCCACATTCGAGACTCCCGCCGAATACGAGTATTTCCGCATCATCGGCGGCGACGCCGTAGGGATGTCGACCGTGCCAGAAGTTATCGTAGCCAACCATGGCGGCATGGAAGTGTTCGGACTCTCCGTAATCACCGACCTTGGCGGGAAGGACATAACCCAGGTACCCTCCCACGAAGAGGTCCAGCAGGCAGCCGTTACGGCCGAGCCCGTCACCAAAGAACTCGTGAAGAATCTCGTGGAGCGTCTCTGATATCTGCGTCAACCACTTATTTAACGCATAAACAACATTGCCCCCGGCATTCCGATCCGGCTGACTATGCCCGGCAAGAATCCGGGGGCATTCCTACAATATTCTAATGAACCAGCAGCAAACCGAAATATCAAAAATCGGGGAATTCGGTCTCATCGACCGCCTGACCGACGGCATAAGTCTTGTCAACAAATCGTCGCTACGCGGCGTGGGCGATGACTGCGCCGTGCTCCGCTACCCCGACACGGATGTTCTTGTATCAACCGACCTCCTTGTCGAAGGGATTCACTTTGATTTGACCTACGTGCCGCTGAAGCATCTCGGCTATAAGGCCGCCGTCGTGAATTTCAGCGACATATACGCCATGAACGGCCATCCACGTCAGATTACGGTATCGCTCGCCATCTCAAGCCGTTTCACCGTAGAGCATATCGAAGAACTCTACAGCGGCATCCGCCTGGCGTGCGAAATCTATGGTGTAGACCTGGTGGGGGGCGACACCACTGCATCGCGATCCGGGCTTGTAATCTCGATAACGGCCATCGGCGATGCTCCGGCCGACCGCATAGCCACACGCTCGGGAGCGAAGCCCACCGACCTGATCTGCGTTTCGGGCGACCTCGGTGCCGCCTACATGGGCCTGCAGCTTCTTGAACGCGAGAAAACCGCCTCGGTAGGCCAGACCGATTTCCAACCGCAATTCCAGGGCAAGGAGTATCTTGTGGAACGTCAGCTCAAACCCGAGGCAAGACGCGACATAATCGAAAATCTCGAAAAGGCTCACATCGTGCCCACCTCAATGATCGACGTGAGCGACGGACTCTCGTCGGAACTGCTTCATATCTGCAAAGCCTCAGGCGTAGGCTGCCGGATATATGAAGACCGTATTCCGATCGACTATCAGACTGCCCTCATGGCCGAGGAACTCAATATGAACCTCGTCACCGCTGCCATGAACGGAGGCGAAGACTATGAACTGCTCTTCACCGTTCCGCTCCATGCACATGAGGAAATCAAGAAAATTCCTGGAGTCCACGTAATAGGCCACATCACCAAGCCGGAACTTGGCGAATATCTCGAGACCCGCGACGGCACTGAAATCCCCCTTCGCGCCCAGGGTTTCAACCACATGTCCCCCACCCCGGACTCCACCGCTGACCAATCCGCAGAAACTAAAGCCTAAGAATCCACACAGGTGAATATGCGCATACAAATCAGCTCATATTCACCTGTTTTTATCTTACTTAACATTACTATTTCCCATGAAAAAGACTATTTGTATCGCAATGCTTGCCGGGGCGATTGCTCTGGGTGCATGCGGGTCGAAGAAAGGCGCGGACGCCCAGAGCGGCGAGGAGCGCGACTCGACGTACACAACGCTCACACACCCCGACTGGAGCCGCAACGCGGTAATCTATGAGGTAAATCTCCGCCAGTACACAGATTCCGGCACGGTGACGGCCTTCGCCAACCAGCTACCACGCCTTCAGGATCTCGGCGTAGACATCCTATGGTTCATGCCGATAAATCCGATTTCTGTGCAGGACCGCAAGGGAACGCTCGGCAGCTATTACGCCGTAGCAGACTACAAGGCATTCAATCCAGAGTTCGGAACAATCGAGCAGTTCAAGGAGACTGTAAAGAAAGCACACGAACTGGGAATGAAAGTAATTCTCGACTGGGTACCGAATCACTCCGGACGCGACAACCGCTGGGTGAAGGAACATCCCGACTGGTATGAGACCGACTCGCTCGGTAATATGAAGGGTGTATACGACTGGACCGACGTTTATGTTTTCGACTACTCCAACCCTGAGATGCGCAAAGGGATGATTGACGCAATGAAATTCTGGCTAACCGACGTTGATGTCGACGGTTTCCGCTGCGACGTCGCGATGGAAGTGCCGACAGACTTCTGGAACGAGGCCCGCAAAGAGCTTCAGGCCGTGAAACCGGAACTTTTCATGCTCGCCGAGGCAAGTAAGCCCGAGCTTCAGAAAGAAGCTTTCGACATGGGCTATAACTGGCCAATGAAAGACCTTTTCAGCGCCATAGCCGCCACATCGGGTCAGTATTCGTTCAAGGGCGCAGACGGAAAGGTTCGCGAATTCCCCTCCACCCACGCTGCGGCAATCGACTCGCTCGTAATGGCTCAGGAAAAGGAATATCCCCGCGACACATATCTTATGAATATGGTGACCAACCACGACCTCAATTCGTGGGAAGGCACCGAATTCGATCGTCTCGGCAATCTTACAGAAGCTTTCGCAGTACTCTCCTACACACTCCCGGGAATGCCCCTTATCTATACCGGACAGGAAACAGGGATGAACCGTGCTTTCGAATTCTTTGAAAAAGATAAGGCTCCGCAGTGGGAACCGCGCAACGAATATTTCGCCTTCTATCAGAAGCTCAACGCCCTCAAGCATTCGCAGCAAGCGCTTGCCGCAGGAACGGCCGGTGGTGAATATACCTCCATACCTGTCAGCGAAGAGGATATAATTGCTTTCGAACGTAAGTCGGGCGATTCACGCGTGATGGTACTTGCCAATCTCGGCAACAAAGAGCTTGACTTCGCCCTGACCGGAAAAGACAAGCCCGTAGTACAGGGGATGGTCGACTACTTCAGTGGAAAGAGCGCGCAATTTCCCACCCAGCTGAAGCCGGGTGAATACCGCGTGTTTGTCAACAAATAAAAGAAGGATTCTATCTATGATTCAGCGGCACGAAAAGCCGCCGAGCAGATGAAGGACCTGAGGCATAACGGCCGACACTCCATCATTCTCTATAGTGGCCACGGGGCAATGCGCCGTGGCCATGTTTTTTTTCTGAGCCTCGATTCGGGCCCGGATACGTGCTTCGTCGAGACCATCGCGCCTTCCCACACGGGTAATACGCACCTTTTCAGGTGCCACCACCTCCCATATGGCGTCAACCATAAAATCAATACCACTCTCGACCACAATAGCAGACTCTACAAAAAGAGGCTTCTTTACGCCGGAGTTTATGAAAGCTGAATACCAGCGCCTTATGTCATCGCGGACCTCACCATGAACCAGCCTGTTGAGTGCTTCAAGAAGATTACGGTCGGCGAACACAGCCTCTGCAAGAACCGGGCGACATATCGACTTGCGGCCATCGCTGCCGGTACTGATGGCAGAAGGGCAAATATGCTTCTCGATTCCGGCGAGGATCTGTTCGCTCTCATCCATCAGGCGCCGTGCACGGCTGTCGCAGTCGTACACCTCGTAGCCCATTGCACGAAGGATGCGGCAAACCACCGATTTCCCTGCTCCAATCCCACCCCCTATCGCTATGAGACACGGAAGGCGAAGATACCCGGAATGCGATTCGTCCATAAACCGATAAATGAATTTTGTAGTATTATACTTGTTGGCAACTGATTTCAGCGGGCGGATTGACCATCCGATTATCAATGAATATGGTGCGTAGAGATGGTGGATGCACCAGGGTGCATCCCTACTTTTTGGTAGCCAACAAGCATATCGATACCATGAATTTGTGATGTAAAGATTAACCCTTAGTCGGCACGCTCCACGACATATTCTACCTGCGCGGGGGTCACTGTGACGCCTCTATACGGAGCAGGAAGGGAATTCACAACCACAGGGAGCGCCTTGACCGAAGGAGTAATTTCATTGTAATCGACCGTAGCCTTAAGTTTTGGCGCAGGGCGCTTGTAGTAGCTCTTAGGCATGAGATATGTCACCTCCACGAGCGAAGGGAAAGCTACGACACGCACACCGAAAGGAATGTTGACGACCTCTACGGGAATCCTCTGCGTTTTCGCCACAAGCGGCTCTACAGGAAACGTAATCTGCACCGACGGCGGAATCGCACGCATGCCCTTACGGGTCTCAAGCTTTACGTTCATCGTCACGGAGTCGGTGAGATTTGCCAGAGTAATCACCGGTGTGGAAAGCGAATGAATGGCAAAACGCTCGGGAGAATTCGAATAAAGCATCACCGAGTCAGTAGCCAGAACAGGATGCCCGGCATAGGCGTATTGCGGTTCGGTATGGATGTCGGAACGCACGTTGACAGCCACCTTGATTCCGGGATTGGAGGTATAGCTGATACGCAGAGAATCTGGCCGGAGGGTCACAATATTTGCGCCGGTGCCGAAAATACCGCGTACGGCGGCGTTAAGTCGTGCTGCCGAAAGAATGAGAGTGCTGTCGTTCTGCCGGGAAAAATCCTCCATATGCAGCTTCACGGTGGGCGTCTTGCCCCAGGCATAGCGAAGCAGTGCAGAACCCTTGTCCTTCACGCTAAGACTGAGAACGGGATTGTATCCTGAAAGGATGGTACAGTCGGAGGGAAAATCCTCGAGCTGAACCGGCACTGTATAGTCGCGCTGCACATCATCGTTAAGTGCGAGCAAAAACCAGAATACGGTCGAGATAGCCAGAAAAACGACAAAAGTGAGGAGATTGCGCCCCCTGGCGGAGCGCAAACCCTCACGTGCTTCGTTTGCGATTTTCTTGAATTCCACGATGTTCAGTCGGCGGCATAACCGCCTTTACAAAGCCTGAAACGGGGAAATAGGCCCTATCAGGCGTTTTTCTTGGCCTCGGTCTCCTGCTGGGCGTCTGCAGCCGAAGGATAAACCGAACCCTTGTCGATCTTGATGTTCACGCCGTCGGCGATGCTCAGGATGATATAGGTATCGGAAATCTCCTTAATCTTGCCGTAGATACCGCCGGCAGAGATAACATTGTCGCCTTTGGCGAGACCTTCACGGAATTTCTTGATTTCCTTCTGCTTTTTCTGCTGGGGACGAATCATCATGAAATAGAAGATGGCGATAAGCAGCACAATCATGATGATGCTCGACCATCCGCTGCCACCCTGAGCGGCAGCCTGAAGAGGGATAAGCTGTAACATAATTTTCAGGATTTCTAAATTTGGGGGTTATTGAATTGAAGGGGTTATTATCAGAACTTGGAGATTTTGCCCTCCTCGCGCAGCATGTTGGCCACGGAGAAAAGGACGCCGTTGACAAACTGGCCGCTGCGGCGAGTTGAGTAGTAGTTGGCGATCTCCACGTATTCGTTCATCGTCACGGCCAGCGGAATCTGCGGGAAGCGGATAAGCTCGGTGATGGCCGTAATAAGTATCACGATATCCATAAACGCCAGACGTTCGGGATCCCAGTTGGAACCGTCGATAAACATCTCAACGTAGCCGCGGTAGGTGTCGCGGTTCTTGATTGCGTTGTAGAAGAGTTCGGGACCGAAATCGGCATCTTCCTGATCCTTGTAGATGGGGAGCAGACGGGCCGGCTTTTCAGGGCCGCTCTGTGCAATATGGCGGATTGTCTTGAGCACGAAAGTGCCCATGGTCGAAAGGTCGTCGTTCCAGTAAATCGACCGCCCTTCGAGCGCCTCGGCAAGAACGTCGGACGGGAGAACGATATTCTTCATCAGCACACGCCAAAGCTCGCAATCGTCGGCAAAGGTCGTCTCTTCGGCTTCCATATAGTCGACATATGCCTTCGATTCCTTAATCTGTACGAGCAAATCCTTGAGCAGTAGGAAGTCGGACTCCCAGGAGAAAGGATGCTTCTTGAGATATTCCTCCATGTCGGGGTTTTCACGCACGGCACGGATAAAAGCATTGTCGACAAAGCGCATGTTGGGGTTGAGCTCCTCGTCGGTGGGGATATATTTTTCTTTTGCCGCCTCTATGCGCTCAGCTTCCATCTGCGTAAGATATACCGGCAGCATCAGCAGCGCGTGGTAAAGCTCGTAGGCCTTATCGAGCGAAGCTGCAAGGGAGGATTTCGCGTCGGCATACGACCGCTCGGAGTCGGCATACTGCCGGAGCGTCTCGACGGCCATGGCCACACCTTTCTGGAAACCGGCAATGGAGAAATTGCTGTCGGTGCGCGCGCATTCGGCCATAAGCTGGCTGGGAGCAATGACGGTATTGAGCACTACCGTCCAGAACCGCACTTCATCGTCGAGCGAAGGCCGCTTTTTCTTGCGGTAATCGATATAGATTGCAGATGATGTGATGATGCTGTAGAGACGCATCAGCGCGGGATTGAAAATCTCCACACCGGAGTCGCCGCGACCGATTATCTCGCGAACGGCGGAGTCGGCGGCCAGAGCTTTCGCAAGTTTGCTTCCGGCGAGCATGTTGGCATCGCCGAGAGCCTCCATCGGACTCGATTTGGAACGACTCACGCGGAAACCCGAGAGCTGAAGGACAATAAGAAGCAGGTTGATGTAGACGCTGTAGGCGTATTTGCTGTCGCGGGAACTATTGTCGGGCTCAAGCAGATGAAATTCGCTACGAGTGAGCAGATAGGAGTAAAGCATCTGCACCACTTTGATTCTTATCAATATACGATTTATCATACTCTCTTAGAAATGTTCGAATACGAAGCTGTCGGGCTTCTGCGCGGCAAAGTTACAAAACTTCCTGCACACGGCAAAAAGCATCCGAGCGGAAATTTTGCCGGAAAAAGCAATGGAAGCGCGCCCGGATGAAGGTTTCACCTCTCCGGGGAGTACAACCGTATTACTTTGTAATCTTCAGCACCGGGGCTATGGAGCGCGGAGCATCGGCAGGAAGATTCACACTGAGTCCGTCGGCCCTACGCGTGAAGGGGACTTTACCATAGCCTACGAGCTCCACCCGCTTGATACGGCCTTTATAGTTGGGAGAATCCTTGGCGAGACTCTTCACAAGAATGTTGCCGTTTTCGGGCCAACCGAGGGCGATGGCATACAGGTGTTCGGGCGTCTGAGTAAAACGGATTTCATCAGCTCCGGCATTGAGATAGGAACCTTCGTTGAAACCCTGGTCCTTGAGTTCGATGGGAGTGTCGGCAATCGGGCCCTCGCCGAAAATGGTCCAGGGGCGCGTTGAGAAAATACCCTCGCCGTTGACCTTCAGCCATGCTCCGATTTCACGGATTATCTTCTCTTCCTTCTCGTCGTATGTACCATCGGCACGCAGAGGCACGCTCAAAAGCAGATTGCCGTTCTTGCTGACCACGTCGGCAAGCAGTTTCACGACCTGAGCGGCCGATTTATAACGGTCACGGTCGTAGTAGGAGGTGTTGTAATGCCAGTTGCCGATGCATGTACACGTCTGCCATGGCTTTTCCGAGATATAGTTGGGGGCTCCGCGCTCAACGTCCCACACGATGGCCTCCTTCTGCTCGTCGGTGAGAATCTTGCCGAACATCACGGCGGACGACTTGCCGCCGCGCGTAGACGGATTGTGATTGTAGAAATGGGCCGCGATTTTCATGCCTGCATCGCTCACTGGATAGAATGGCACTGCCGTAGTGTCGAAATAGAGCAGGTCGGGATCGTAGCGGTTTATAACGTCGAGAGTGCGGTTATAAAAATTCGTGCAGAAGAATTCCGAGGGGGTGGCGGCGCCGTTGCCCCAATCCCATTGCTTGCCGAGCATGTCGTCGCTCCAGGAACCGAAACTGTCGGGGTGGTTCTGGGCATAAAGCATCTGGGGGTCGAGGCCATCCCACCACTTGCCCTTTCCGTCGGCGGCAGTAAGACGCCCATCGTAGGGGATGCCGACCTTGTCGCCGTGGCGGTCGTAGCGGCGTGCGGGTTCATAGAATATCCAGGCGTGGTCGGCATGCAGGCTTACACCAAATTTAAGGCCATGCTTGCGGCAAGCATCGGCCCATCCGGCAAGAAGGTCTTTTTTCGGACCAATTGCAGCCGAGTTCCAGGGCTGATACTTGCTATCCCACAGGTCGAAATTGTCGTGATGGTTGCCGAGAGCGAAAAAGTACTTAGCTCCAAGCTCCTTGTATAGACCGACAATGCTATCGGGGTTCCAACGCTCGGCCTTGAATAGCGGGAGGATGTCCTTGAAACCAAACTCTGACGGATGTCCGTAGTTCTCGACGTGATATTTATATTGTTTGGAACCTTCCTGATACATGCCGCGGGCCATCCAGTCGCCCGAGCCCTCCACACATTGCGGGCCCCAGTGAGCCCACATGCCGAATTTCGCATCGCGGAACCAGTCGGGCACTTCATAGCGGCTGAGCGACTCCCATGTAGGGGTATATTTTCCGGTCTGCATAGGTTCCTGAGCCTCGGAAACTTTGACCTGGAAATCCTGCGCACACAGTGCAACCGGCAGCATAGCGGCGGCTGCCATGGATAAAACGAGTCTTCTTGTCATTGTAGATAAGATAGGGAATGGTATTAGCTAAAAGTCTATTTTATTACAAAATTACGGAAAATGTGCGATAATTGCAACCACAGCATAGAAAACACAACGCCCCACTATGGGGCATGGCTGCAAAACGTGCTTCCCTACGGGAGCTCTTTCAGGCGGCTTGTGATAGCGGCGCATCTTCGGCGTCGACTTCGGGCTCGGCTTCGGGGTCGTACTTACGTACTGCCCCCTTCAGCACTCGCCCTTGTCTCCTTGAATCTGCACCACTCTGACAAGCCGCCTCGCCATCCGGATAGTCTGAACGACACCCCGCTATGGGGCATGGATCCTGAACATACTTCCATAGCAGGGCGTCTGTTCTTTTCGCAGGCCGCAAAGAACCAAAAGACCAAGGGGCGCTGAGAAAAGCTTTACGGCGAGGGCGGCCGCGCTGCTCGCGCAAGGTCAGTCTGGTATCTTCCTCGCAGGGGGCGGCACGCTCGCGGCGCGAGGTGGTGGTCCCGTTGCAGACCCACGGAGGGCGCGTGCAGAGGAAGTGGAGGATGAACAGGCGCCGGTGGCGCTCGATGGGGCCCAGCAGTTCGATTAGCAGACCTGGCAGGAGGCCAAGGGATGGAAGCATTCGAGACTGGAAAGCAAACAAAAGGGCCGTGAAGGGCGTTATTTGTGCAAAGCGGGGAAAGAATCTGCAGTTGTTTATACCTACGGATATATCTAAGGCAGAGATGCTGCGAACTCCAAACCGCCGAAATGACATATGATCAATTAAAAACTGAAACTACTATGGAACTCAAGAATGCACACCGCCATCATCGCGTACATTTTATCGTGAAAGTCGCCCTGCAGGCAGCAACTCTTATCGCAGCCGGACTGGCTGTTCACGAACTCGACCGCATCAATCACCGTCTGAAAAAGATTGAGAAACGCGAACACCGCCATCTCCTCTAAAGTCAGGAGTTTAACTATTAAATGAGAAAGAAAGAGGGCGTGTCATAATAGCCCATCTGGGTCGTCGCCTGAGGGGTTCAGGTTCGGTCATTGACCTTAGTCAACTCCCTTCACCTTCACCCTCACCCTCAGGCTCCTACCATCTGGACCATTCTTTGCATAGCAAAGCGACCAAAGGTCGATGACTGACAGCGCCCTCACCATCCGGGTAAATAATAGGGCGGTGTGTCAATTTTTTGAATTTTGACACACCGCCCTTCTAAATTTGTAGCCCTATATATCGGCTAAGATTTATTTTACAATCACTTTTTCGACCGTTCGGCCCTGACGACGGATATACAGGCCGCTGACAGGGTTATCGACCTTGATACCCTGCAAATTGTAGAACTCTACCGGGACATCGGCATCGTCGCCGAGCACCGACACCACACCCGATTCCGCGGCTTTGATACTTACATCGTCGATACGCGTATTGGCATAGGTTGTCTGAGTTTTATGATGGAAGCCAAGATAGTATACGCCATCGGCCGGAACAGTGAATTTTGCCTCCACATGTTTCCATCCCTTAGGTGTAGCAGACCCATCGTAAAGATAATCATTATCATGTGAATATATTACATTGTCGAAAGTATTCACGTCGGCCGGATCGGTACCGAGACAGGCATCGAGCGAAACCTTATCATAGGAAGCGCCGTTTCCATAGAAATCAAGAGTATAGCTTCCTTCTCTGAACTGGATGGGAGGCGAAATCAACCAGTCGTCACCAAGATAGGAACTGCCACCGGTTACGGCATACGCCGACTTACCGCTGAATTCATAACTCTTGATTCCGAACTGCCAGCCATAATTAGCATTGCCGGTGTGATTGATAACAGTCCAAAGCGAGCCGTCCTGACTATCCTCGAAGCTGGTAAAGTATGGAATTGAAGCCACAGATACTACCTTGACGGCATTGGATTCCGCCGACACGCCGACAACACCGCCACATACAGGTTCAACCACATAGGTATAGCTTCCGGGGGCATCGAGCACCTCTGAAAATTCGGTTTTGGAGATACCCTCAGCCACGCTCGTCCTGTCGGAGCCAAGTTTGCGGTAGACGTTGTATACAATGGCATCATAGTCGGCATAGCCGCCATTTACAGTCGCATCAGGCTTTTCCCACGTTACGGATACAACCTTATCGGCAATAGCTGCGGAAAGATTCTGAACGGGCATGAGCTGATCCATGCCGGCAAATACTTCCGTAAATGCCGGAAAGCCGTTTCCCGTTTCATTGAAGGGAATTACCTCAAAAGTAAGATTGCCATTGGGAGCGTCAGGGTATGTGCACGCTGTGGCATCCGCGGGAAGGACAAGGGAACCACCGCCAACACCGAGGCAGTACACCCTCACACCGGTAATTTCAACAGGGTTGCCCTTATAATCCACCGTCGGGAGTGTCCACGAAAGGTCGACGGAATATGGGTTGGACTCCTGCGTTTTCGCTTTCAAATCAGTAACTGCGAGAGGCGATTTTCCGTTTACGGATTTATCTTTGAAATAAAGTGCCGTAACCTGAGCGTCATCGCCGAGCTTATTCAGCTTCTCATAGTCTGTGGTAAAATCCACGAAACCACCGGGGATACCCGTGGCCAGGTCTATCTGGCAGAAATGCGCATAGCTGGGATGCTGCTGCGCCCACCAGAGACGACCATCGGCGTCAAAAGCCATAGACTGGAACTGGTCGGCAGTTCCCAGGTTATGACGTGGAGCCGCCTGAGTGACCGCACCGGAAAATTTGTCGACTTTATATAGATAACGATAGGACGACATTGCGTAGAGCTGACCGGTCGCATCGCATGCAAGCGTGATAAGACCATCAATAGCCACCTTGTTATTTCCGTCGATGGCCGTGAGCTCGCCGGGAGAACCGATTATTCTATAGGTGCCGGTGTTCATATCAACCACGCAAAGCGATGTGGGCGCAATTTCCCCACTTGTACTTTTATCCTCCACAAGTGCATACATCGTGTTGGTCGTGTAATCGTAGGTCATGTCGACTACGCGATTTCCCGACGTATAGTGGTAATCAAGCTTCTTGTTGGTCTCGGCATCGTATATCGCCCAGTCGTAGGGTGTAATCTGACCATACATTTCGTCGAGTTCCGCACGATAAACATAAACCTTACCGTCGACAAACTCTCCTGCAATGGGATGGACATCACCGAAGTCTCTCTGCGGAAGGTTGAGTGTCTGCGGAGCTGCCACATCAAACGAAACGAAACCACGTTTACCATCCTTAGAGTTAAAGAGATAGCCATAGGCAGTAGTGTCGGCTGCGGCGACTCCGACAACAAGACACGAGCACGCCGCCATAGCATAGCGTAAAAGTTTTTTCATAGATTGCGAATGAAAATTAATGATTTGATTGAAATGTTAATATTCATCGCAAATATACAACATAAAATTTAATGCACAACCATTTTCTTCAATTAATATTCGAAATTCACATTTGATTTTCAGCAAATATTAATCACCCATCCCTACATCATTCAAAAAAACAGCCTATATCCTCCAGACGGCTATATTCCAGACCTCCCGACAAAATATATCATATATCGACAAACCGACCTGAGGATTTATCATTGCAGGCTCAGAGGGAGGGGACGTCGAGGAGAGCGGTGGAGGGGAAGTGTCGGCAGAGGTAGCGGAGAATGAAGGAGCGGGTATCGTCGGCAATAAGAGGATCGTAGTCGAAGTGGGTGTTGTAGAGAACAAGAGGCATTTCTATGCCGCGAGCCTTTATGGCCTCAAACGAGAGTACTGCATGGTTGATGGATCCCAGCGAGCCATTTACCACAAAAATGAGGGGAAGCCGACGCGTGGCCACGTAGTCGGCTGTAAAGAAATCATCGGTGAGGGGCACCATAAGGCCGCCGGCGCCCTCTACAAGGACGACCTCAAATCTCTCGAGCAGTCGCTGCGTGGCGCCATCGATTACTTCGAACGGAATATCGCGACGGTCGAGGCGGGCGGCGAGCTGCGGCGAGCAGGGGTGGCTGAATATCAGCGGAGCGGTGGTATGGTCGAGGTCGACATCCATTGGCTCCACGCCCATAATGCGGCGGTGAAGCTCGATATCCTCGGAAAAATCCGTATTGCCGGTCTGAATAAACTTCTGCGTAACGACATTCTTCCCGACGGCCATCAATGCGGCGGCGAGCCAGCCGGTGCAGTAGCTTTTACCGGCATCGGTATGGATACCGCTGATGAAATATGCTCCTTTCATGGATTTGAGGAAAGCAGCTGCATCGACATCGGATAATTCTATAGGATTCATTATATCGAGGATATTTTAAACTGGTTTTCTGAAAATCAGATATAAAGGACAATAGGAGAGACGATACCGGCCATCGGGCGAGGCGGGATAATGGCGGGCGATGCGCAGAGCCAAAGCAGGCGAAGACTCGGAGGCACCATTGACACCGGTTTCCCTGAGGTGGCGCAGAAGTTCTTTGGGCGAGGCAAAATCTATACTGATGGATTCTGTTTCGCCGACTTCGATTATCGCATCGGCCGGGAGAGCCGCCTTCAGCGTCGCCAGAGAAGGATAGCGGAGCGAAACACCGATTAGCTCCCTTAGCTGCGAAAATGTACCCTCGCCATAGAGAGCGAAGGCCGCAATCCCGCCCTTCCGCAACACGCGATAAGCTTCGGCCACAAAGCGTTCGGGCGAGTGGAACCATTGTAGGGTAGACGAGGACAAGAGCAGATTGGCACTTTCAGGCTCAACCGAACGTATGCAGGTCTCGGCATCGCAGGTAAGCCAGGAAGCATTTGAGGGAAGCATACCGAAATGTTCGGCAAGATCCCAAAGTTCAAGAGAAGAGCATCGGCAACCGCCGCAGGTCAAGGCCATCTCATACAGTTCGGTAAGGACGCCCGTCCCGGCTCCAACCTCGATAATCCGGCCGAAGTCGCGTTTACCCTCAATCAAAGGCTCCACCCTACTCCAAAGGGATTCAGCCACACGCCGCTGCACGGAGGCACCGCGCCTGTAGGTTTCGCGGGCCGCAGAAAAACGCCGACCCACGAGCGATTTATCGACGGTAAAGCGGTCGAGTATCGACTGAAAGTCCGGAAAATGACCCTGAGAGCCGAGCGTGACGGCCTTTTCCGACGGCCAGAAAGCGCGTTGAGCCGCGGAGGGGAAAATAAGATCGGCATCGTCGATGAGCGCGACATTCCATACTGCACCGGCGTAGAGAGGGTTGAGCCGCGCAAAAACTTCAAGCTCGCTTTTCAGACTCGCGGCCGAACGGTCCGGTTTATATTCCATAAAGTTGGCGAACGCTTCGGAGGAGGAAAACATCCGGCGGTAGAATTTCCTTATCGTGGGTTCGGCCAGACGTTGGAGTGTTCCATCGAAAATAGCGGGAGGAATGCCGTAACGCTCGTCGACGTGCATGGGAGTTCCGTTGACAGCAAGCGTCAACGTAACCGGAAGCGAAGCACTACAGGATTCCAGAAAGCCGGAGGCGATGCGGACACCGTAGGACCATGCCACAACCACCACTTCGTCGTAACCACCACAAACCGAGGCAAGTTCAGCCATATCACGCTCCCAGCTCCCGGGGCGGTCAAGGCCCGTATAATCCCATAGCGCCAGAATATCGAAGCCGCTGCGCGCCAAATGGCGGAATGGAGATGCATCCATCCCCCACCCCAGGAAAAGCACTATGAGGCGGCGCGACGAAGATTTGAAAATAAATTCCGACTGCATCAGAAAGGAAGGCAACGAAGTCATTTAATCTTTTTCTTACAATGGCTTCACATATCGTCTTCTTCAAGAATTTGGCCTCTTTTTGGCTGATTTTGCCCTCATTTTCGGTCACGATGCCCGCATCGCTCCCTCAATTTCGGGGTAAATCCGCTCAAAAACAGTCTCAAATTCTTTTCGAAGAAAAAGTTTAAGCGACTTCAGGTTGTGATATAGGTTGGTTCGTAAAAAGAATTCAGAAAAGATCGTGGAGAGCGCTGTCGAGAGCCTCGATGTCGCGAGGCATCATCGAGGCCGAAAGACTGAAGCGCAGCCGTTCGGTGCCCGGAGGAACGGTGGGACGCCGTATGGGGAGGGCTTTTATGCCATAGCGCGAGAGCAGCTGGCGCGAAAGCTCCACCGCCTTATGTGGGTCGCCGACAATCAGCGGCTGAATGTGAGAGGCCGTAATAGGATGGTCGCTGTATTTCTGCAAAACGTCGCGCAGCTGAACGCCGAGGCGCTGCAGATGCTCTCTACGGTTATCCTTCTGAATGAGATTGCCGAGCGTGAAACGCGTCCAGGCCACACTCATGGGCGGTAAAGCCGTGGAAAAAATGAAACTGCGGGCTGTGTTGACCAGATAGTCGCGCATGTCGCGGCCTGTGACGGCAAAAGCGCCCATCGAGGCGGCCGCCTTGCCGAAGGTGCCGACAACGATGTCGATTTCTGCCGGAGCCTTCGATGCCGCAGAAAGCCCGAGCCCTTTCGGACCGAGCACGCCGAAAGCATGCGCCTCGTCGACATACAGAATTACATTAGGATATTTACGCTTGAGCTCTATGAGTCGGTCGATGTCGGCCATATCGCCGTCCATGCTGTAGACGCTCTCGACTACTACGAGCACATGCTCATGAGCGGTTGCCTCCTGCTCCAGCATCCTTTCGAGATGATCGAAATCATTGTGGCGGAACCGCTTGAAAGGAGCTTTCGAAAGCATTATGCCGTCGATAATGCTTGCATGAACAAGCTTATCGGCCAGAATCAGCGTCTGCTTTCCGGCTATCGAACTGATAAGCCCGGTGTTGGCATGGTAACCGCTGTTGAAAAGAAGTGCGGCCGTATCCTCGCCGCGATGGCGCTTATACAGCAGCGTGAGGAAAACCTCAAGATTGGTGTATTCTATCTGACGCGGCGCGAGGAGTCTTGCCGCCGACGAAGTGAGCGGTACCTGCTGCGAGATGGGGTCGGCGAAAAACTTAGCCTGAAGCTCAGGCTGGGCTGCCAGGCCCATATAATCGTTTGTGGAATAATCGGTCAGCGTAAGGGGCATCACCGTGGGAATCTCGCGGTAGTTTCCCTCCTCATGGAGCTGCTGCAGGTAACTTCTTACATCCATTTTCCGGTCTCGATTATGTTCAACATTTCGGAGGTGAGGCGGTCGAGCTGACTGTCGGAAATAACGTAGGGAGGCATTACGTATATCATGCGTCCGAAGGGGCGGATCCAGACGCCGCGCGACACACACTCTTTTTGAAAACGCCCTACGTCGACAGGATGTTTAACCTCCACCACGCCGATTGAGCCAAGCACACGGACATCCTCGACCACATCGCTCAGGCAACGCGCGGGAGCAAGTCCGCACTCCAGTTTCTGCGAAATATGGTCGACAATCCCGGCCATCGGCTGAGATGCGAGGAGATCGAGCGAAGCGTTGGCCACGGCGCATGCCAACGGATTAGCCATAAAGGTCGGGCCATGCATCATCACGCCGGCTTCGCCCGACGATATGGCATCGGCTACCTCAGCCGTGGCGAGCACGGCAGCAAGAGTCATATATCCTCCGGTCAGGCCCTTACCCACAAGCATGATATCGGGCTCGACACCGGCATGCTCCCAGGCGAACAGACGCCCCGTACGCCAGAATCCGGTGGCAATTTCATCGAAAATAAGATATATACCGAGGCGCGAGCACTCCCGGCGCAATTCTCGGAGATACTGCGGATGGTAGAACCACATGCCGCCTGCGCCCTGCACTACAGGTTCAAGGATTACGGCCGCAAGCTCGTCGGCATGCTCCTCAAGCAGTCGGGCCATCGGCTCGAAATCAGCCGGATTCCACTCGCCGCCGAAACGACAGCGGGGCTGCGGGGCAAAAAAGCGCACGGGGAGGGCGGTGCCGAAGGCGCCATGCATCCCCGTGACGGGATCGCAGACGCTCATGGCGTTCCATGTATCGCCGTGGTAGCCGTTGCGGATTGTGGCGAAATTGGTCTTACGATGGGAGCCGCTACGGCTCACGGCGGCCTGAACCGCCATTTTCATGGCCACTTCGGTAGCCACCGAGCCTGAATCGGCGAAAAATACATGGTTCATCGACGGAGGCCCCATAGCCAACAGTTTTTTCCCGAGATCGATTGCCGGCTGATGAGTGAAACCGCCGAACATCACGTGGCTCATGCGGCCAATCTGGTCGATTGCCGCACGGTTGAGAACGGGATGGTTGTAGCCGTGAATCTCGCACCACCACGACGACATTCCGTCGATCAGACGGCGCCCGTCGGCAAGCTCGATTTCGGCTCCTGCAGCCGAAACGACTTTATAGGTAGGGAGCGGATTGCGGGTAGAGGTATAGGGATGCCACAGGTGTTCGCGATCCCAGGAATCGTGAACAGCCATGTCGGAAGAAAAATCCTGTTGTTTATCCATTGCAAAGACTTTAGCGTATCTCAGAGCGGTATGAGAAGAGAAAAGCGCCCGGAAACAGATGCAAATTTACGATTTTTCGGAGAATCGCTCCTCACGCCGGAGAATAAAACAGACGACGGTTAACAAAAAAGCCGGCGTAATTGTTAAATTATAAACATCATCGATTATGCCTGCCAACGTTTCAACTCCAGTCCGACCGCTGAGCCCGGCGCCCCCAGACCGCACACGACGGATTGTCTACGACGTGATGAACGCCGTAGTTCTCGTTCTGTCGGTACTGCTGATAATAGTGATTTCGATTGATACGTTCAAAAAAGTACCGCTGCTTGAGAGTCACCGTTACATGACGTTTCAGTTCTGGGTATGTGTGGTATTCATTCTCGATTTTTTTGTCGGACTTGTACTGTCGCGACGCAAGTGGAGATTCGTTCGCCGCAGAGCGCTGTTTCTGCTGTTGTCTATCCCATATCTGAACATCATTTCAGTGTTCGACATCCATCTGAGCACCGACGCACTATATTTTCTACGCTTCGTGCCCCTGGCGCGGGGGGCGCTGGCACTTGCGATTGTAATAGGGTATATATCGAAGAACGCGGTTGTAAGCATGTTCTACAGCTACCTGTCGATTTGCCTGCTGATTGTTTATTTCTGCTCGCTGATACTCTTCCAGCGCGAGGCCCCGGTGAATCCATCGGTCGACACGTATATGACGGCCCTCTGGTGGTCGGCCATGGAGATGGTGACGGTAGGATGCAATATCTCGCCTATGACTGTGGCCGGGAAAATCGTTGTGATGATTCTGCCTATTGTCGGTATAGTGGTATTTCCGCTATTTACGGTCTATCTTACCGATTATGTAAAGCGTAACAACAACAGTCAGAGCTAATTGCAGATACAACAAACAACACCCGGAGCCAAAAGGGGAAATTCGGGTTGGAAATATGGCAACGATTTGTTAGTTTTGTAGTATGATTCTGCACAGCACCAACGGGGTTTCTCCGAAAGTCAGTTTCTCCGAGGCCATAGCCAACGGAATAGCTCCGGACGGCGGTCTCTATATGCCCGACAGCCTGCCGAAATTGCCGCAGGCCTTGTTCCGCAACATCCAGGAAATGTCGCTGCGGGAGGTGGGCTTTGTGGTTATGAGCACGCTTTTCGCCGACACTATCCCCTCGGCGAAGCTCAAGGCCATAGTTGACGACGCGCTCGATTTCGAGGTGCCTCTGAAGCGCCTCGACGACACGAGGTTCGTGCTGGAACTCTTCCATGGCCCGACGAATACCTTCAAGGATTTCGGAGCGCGCTTCATGGCGCGGCTCCTTCCGGTACTCGCCCCTACAGGCGAGGGGAAGCAGCGCAACATCATAATGGCCACGAGCGGCGACAGCGGCGGCGCAGTAGCGAACGCCTTCAGCCGTTCGGCCGGAACGAGCGTAATCGTACTTTTCCCCAAAGGTGGTCTCACGCAGGCCGAACTGATGCGCTTCGCCACGCTGCGCCATGTGCATGCCATCGAGGTCGACGGAACATTCGACCAATGTCAGGCCATGGTAAAGGAAGCCCTGCGCAACGACGCCGTGAAGGGCGAACAGCGCCTCACGGCCGGCAACTCGATTAACCCCGCGCGCGAACTGCCTTCGGTTATATACTTCTTCTACGCATATGCCAAAGCGGTGGAAGCCACCGAGCGGCGCGACGGGATTGTGATTTCGGTTCCATGCGGCAATCTAGGCAGCCTTGCGGCGGCACTGATGGCCAAACGGATGGGGCTCCCGGTAGCTAAATTCATAGCGGCCAACAATGCCAACGACACGTTCGTGGAATACCTCAAGACCGGCGGTTTCCGTCCGCACACGGCACTGCTGACGCTCGCACGTGCAATGGACGTCGGCAATCCGTCGAACATCGCCCGCATCATCGACCTTTACGGCGGCAACCCGGAGTTGCTCCGCGCTGATGTGGAAGGATACGCATATTCCGACGACGAGATAGCCGCCACGATGTCCGACGCCTACCGTAAATTCGGAGTCCATGTGGACCCTCAGGGCGCTACCGCTCTTCGCGCAATCGAGCGCCATCTGAAACCCGGCGAGACCGGAATTGCCATAGCAAGCGGCCACGCGGGCAATTACCCGTCGGCCGTAAGCGCGGCAACCGGCGTTGCCCCCAGAGCTCCGAGAGCACATCAGAGCGCCACGCAGACACCCCGCATACTCCGAATTCCCGCAACCCAGGGAGCACTCACCCGGCTGCTGAGCCGATTCTGAACGCTTTAAAAAGAATACATAACCCAATTAAAACATAACAACCATGGCTAACAAACGCGACCTCAAGAAACAAGTGAAATATATCTGCGGCGACATCGCCACAGAATGCATGCTTGCTGCAGAATACGTAAAAGGCGTTGTGCCGGCAGAAATGCATAAAATCGTAGCTGAAATAGCCTCGCTGCAGACCTCCGCACTCGCAAGCGCTACTTTCGGCTTCGACAAGACTGAAGCGGAATTCGAATCGAAAGCCGCATACAACAAAGCCCGCACCGCATACAACAAGAAAGCCTTCGCCGCCCTGCGGGAGAAATTCAACAACAAGGTGCAGGAGATTGTGAAGCAGATGAACGCCGCACTCCCCCAGGCCGTTAAAGACGCCAACAAGGCCGCCAAATGAATCTCGCCGGCCGAATACTGAAACTTTTCGGGTGGTCGGTCACCGTGACAGTGCCCGACTACCCGAAATGCATTATCTGCGTGGCGCCACACACTTCCAACTGGGATTTCATACTCTGCGAGCTCGCCATCCACTCCGTAGGGCGCACTGCCGGTTTCATGATGAAATCGTCGTGGTTCTTCTTTCCGCTCGGCGCCATATTCCGCGCAATGGGCGGAGTTCCCGTAGAGCGACGCAAACAGCATTCGTCGCTTGTCGACGCGATGGTCGAGAAATTCCGCACATCGCAGCGCCTCGTAATTGCCATAACGCCAGAGGGCACGCGCAAAGCCACCTCGAAATGGCACACGGGCTTTCTACGCATCGCCCGTCAGGCCGACGTGCCGCTCGCGCTTGCAACAATCGATGCGGCAACGCGCCATATCACGCTCACCGACGAATTCATTCCCACCGGTGATGTGGAAGCCGACATACGGCAGATCAAGCGGTTCTACAGCCGCTACACCGGCATTAAACCCGAGAAATTCACAACCGCCGACGAATAAACACCACTCTCCCGCTCTACAATGAACGAAACCGCACAACCCAAGCCGCTCGATGCGCTGAATGTGGCCGCCTGGCCCATGCCTGTAGTCTGGGCCGACATTCCGGCAAACCTGAAGGCTGTAGACGCTGCGCTGGTGCTGATTGACCTCTCCACTGATTTGCTGGTGCTTCCAGAATTGTTCTCGACAGGTTTCATCCAGGACGAGATACTGCTGAAAGAGATTGCATCGGAATCGGAACGGCTCACCCTCGAAGCCATGCGCCGCTGGGCATCGGAAAGGGATATGGCGGTTGCAGGAAGTTTCCTTGTGGAGCGCGCCGGCAAATATTATAACCGCGCGGCATTTGTAGAGCCCTCGGGGAAGACCACCTTCTACGATAAGCGGCATCTCTTCTGCCTTAGCGCCGAAAGCACAGTATATTCTCAGGGGCAGTCGCTTCCACCTGTTATCGTCTACCGCGGGTGGAATATATCTATGATTGTATGCTACGACCTGAGATTCCCGGTATGGTGTCGCAACGACGGTCAGAGCTACGACATCCTTCTCGTGCCGGCCAACTGGGCCTCGGCGCGCGGATATGCGTTCCACCAGCTGCTGATTGCCCGGGCTATCGAGAATCAGGCCTTTGTAGTTGGCTGCAACCGTGGGGGAGCCGACGACTACGGCACCTACGACAATGAGAGCTATATCCTCAACCCCTTCGGCTACGAAATGGCTCCTGTAGACACCACCGCCACAAAAGGAATTCGCCCCAAGCAATTATCGACTGAGGAAAAGACGACATCAACGACCCCTGCTGGACTACTGACTGCCACCTTCACGCGCTCCGCACTCGAGAAAGTGCGGAGTTACCTCCCTGTCGGCCGCGACGCCGACTCCTTCACCATTCATCTCTGATTCACGCAAAATACCACATCCGGTGGCGTCGCTCAGAAGGTGAGCGACGCCGGGGGGAGTGTGGGAGTGGAAACGCGGATGCCGGATTCGGTGTGAGCGTCGGCCGGCAGCCGGAGGATGGCGAGGGCGCGGCCATGACGGGTAGTGCGCAGCGGTCGCGAATATGAGGTGGAATCCGTCATATCCGCAGATCCGGCGGCCAAAAAACGCGCGGCGCCTGTAGATTCAAACAGCAGCGGGAGGTCTGCGTCGGGAACTATACGGCCATCGGCATCAAGAATTGTGGCCGTAACATAAGCAAGGGAGCCGCTGCCGGGGCGTTCCACCTCAAGCCGGATTTCCGCAGGTGCGCCGGCCGTGGCTATCTCATTTGATTTATAAGCATTTCCTGTGGCATCGTATCCTATCGCAATAAGACGTCCGGGGAGGTATTCAATCGGGAAAACCGCCTTATATTCTGTATCACGACCGACCTTTTTGCGGCCGATTTCCTGCCCGTCGAGCTGAAGGATGACCTCGGGCAGTGTGCTGACTACCTCAACTTCAATCGGCCGCCCTTCCCAGCCGCGCCAGTTCCACGACTCAAACGTAGGCCATGTGCCCCACATCGTTTCCTGAACCTTGCCACGGTAGCCATCGGGCTCGCGAACTGCCATATATACCGCAGGGACTGAATCGGCAACGGCATTGTGGAGTATGTCGCGATAACGGGAGATGGGTTTGCGCTGCCCGATGATGTCTATGTCGCCACACTGCGAGCCGTGCCAGGGCCAGAGGTCGCGGTGGAAATGCTCGCCGGGCACCTGCCCTTCGTAGTAGTATCGTCCTATACCCGATTCGCCTATATAATCGATACCTGTCCATACGAAGTCTCCGACCACATATGGAAGGTCGTGGACTTTTGCCCAGTTGGAGAAAGCGTCGCGCGGATAAGATTCGGTCTGCCATACCACGCGCTCGGGCACGCGCTGATGGTCTCCTTCCACCTTATGAATCATATAATTGTAGCCGATGATATCGTGGGCAGCCGCGAGCGGGTCGTATATCTCCCAGTCGGAGTCCCAGGCGGCGAGCGCCTGAGTGACAGGGCGTTTCTGCGGGTCGAGACTCCGGCAATAATCCGCGAACTTATTGGCAAGCTCTACAGCGCGCTTCGACTTACGTTCAAGAATTTCATTGCCTATGCTCCAGGCAATAACCGACGGATGGCATCGGTCGCGCCTTACGAGCGCGTCAAGATCCTTCTGCCACCACTCCCCTATCAGTTCAGAATAGTCGTGGGGAGTCTTGGCCTGTTCCCAACCGTCGAAAGCCTCGTCGATAACGAGCAGACCGATTGAGTCGCAGGCTGCAAGGAATGCCGGCGCGGGATGATTATGGCTGGTACGCACGGCATTGAATCCGGCGCGCTTCAGCAATTGAGCCTTATGGATTTCGGCGTCGTCGTAGCTGGCGCTGCCGAGTATGCCGTTGTCGTGATGGACACACGCCCCGTTGATAAGCATCGGCTCGCCATTGAGCAGCAATCCTCTTTCGGCCGACCATCCGATGGTCCGCAGTCCGATTTTTGCCGATTCGGAATCAAGAATCATCCCTTTATTATCGGTCAGATCGACAGTGAGGCGGTAGAGAGCAGGCGAATCCGGTGACCACAAACGTGCATCCTTGACAACCAAGGGAATCGTCACCTCTGTTTTCGAATGCGCGTCTACCTTAATCTTTCGCTTCACCCGAGCTGAGCCGACCGAAACGACTGCCATACGGCTTACAGGTGAATCCGAGCTGTTCATCACCGTAAACTCAACATCGACTTTTACGGCGCCATTCTTATCGGGGACTGACGATGCCATCCGCAGACTCCACGGCTCGATTTCTGCATCGAGCGGAGCATCCGACAGCCACACATGGCGGTAAATGCCCGAACCGGTGAACCAGCGCGAATTCTTCTGATGGGAATTATCGACTGAAATGGCAATCATCGTGGCCGAATCCTGATTAACATATGGAGTTATATCCAGGAAATAAGATGCATATCCGTAAGGATGGCCTCCGACCGAATCGCCGTTGACCCAGACGGTGGAATTCATATAGGCGCCCTCAAGGTAGATGCGATGACGACGGCCGGGCGCGAACGTTCCGGGCGGCAAAACTTTGCGATAGGTTCCGCGACCGGTTGGCAGATAGCCGCCGTCGTTGCCCGAAGCGGCCTCGGGAGTGAAATCGAAAGCCAGACTCCAGTCGTGAGGAAGGTCTACAGCCTGCCAGGTGGAGTGGTCAAAAGCCGCTTCTGTGACATTTCCGTAAGGATTTAGCCGGAAGAACCACCCATCGTCGATAAGTTTGCCGTCGAGAGAACCGGCATAGCCGACCGAGACAACACAGAAAGCAATCAAAGCGATTAGTATGCGGCGACAGTCAAATGGGATTTTCATGGATAGATATATGGTAATGATAATTGCTAAGATATAAGCGTCATGCCCGTCGGGAAGACCAAGGCATGACGCTTATCAGAGGGATATCTGTCGTACCGCTTCCGGCATCGGATATGCCGGAATGGCAACGAATGAATTACATGGATTCAACGCGCTTGAGGTTCTCCTCGTCGTTGAGGTTGTAGTAGATGCTGCGGAGCACCTGACGGGCCTCGCTCATGTTTTCGTCGATCTTGAAAGCTTTTTCCAGATAGGTGGACGATTCGCGGAGCATGGGGTCTACCTTTTCAGCGCGGAACGTCTTGTAATCCTGCTGGCTCATTCCGGCAGTCTCGTTCTGGTCCATGTCGCAGGCCTTCTGATAAAGCTTGTAGCCGAGCTGGAAGAGTGCGGCGGCATTGTTTTCATCGAGGGCGATGGATTTCTGGAATGCAGCGAGCGATTCAGCAGGTTTCTGCTCGCTGTCAAGAAGAACACCCTTCACGAAATAAAGCTGGGCGTTGTTGGGGTCGGCGGCGATATACTTGTCGATCAGGGCGTCGGCCTCTGCAAACTGCTTCTTGTCGATAAGGTTGTTGACCATATAACCGATATAACGGCTGTCTTCCGCACCATAAAGGGGATAAGCCTGCTCGGCGATAGCAGCCATCACCTCGGGACGCTTGAGCTGGGATGCGCAGGAGATAGCGTAATCGAATACGTTCTTCTTATTGTAGCCGCTTGCAATGGCTTCCTGGAAATAAGCGAGGGATGCCTCGGGATCCTGAGCGAGCGAAGCTCCTATTCCCATGTTGTACTTGATTTCAGCTACGAGAGTGTCGGCGGGAACATTGATACCAGCCTTTACAATCTGGGGATTATCCTTGAGCGTTACATATTTTTCCCAGCACTTTACGGCATCCTTATAATCCTGGGCCTCCCAGAGGAAACCGGCAGCCTGAAGGAAATCGTTATAGTGGGATGCGATGGTCTTGTAAATCTTGCCGGAGTTCTTGGCTTTGATTTTACCCTTTGCATCGGGCACGGAATCCAGGGGAAGTGCTTTCCAGAGATAGTCGAAGCCTTCGAGCACGGAATTGCCGAGCTGCTTTTTGTCGACATCCTTACCCATCTGGGCGAAAACGCTCTGCTTGTCGTAGAAAGCATATGCGCCGTTGCCGGCAACGAGGTATGTCTGCACGTCCTGTGCGGTCTCGTCGTTGGTGAAGGCGGGAGTGAGTTTCTGGATGAGAGAGGGATAGTTTTCAGGAGTCGACTTGAGGTCGCGCTCCACCTCCTTCACGAGCGATTTCTGGGCTGAAGCGCTGACGCCTGCCACGAGGGCCAGGGCGAGAATTGAAATTGCTTTCATAATAATATAAAGAGTTAGTTTTTTCAGATTAACAATCGCAAAGTTACATTTTTTATTGGGAAGTCGTTTAAACTTTTTCTTAAAATAGCTTCATATAACTTATTCTTCAAGAATTTGGCCTCTTTTTGGCTGATTTTATCCTCATTTTCGGTCACGATGCCCGCATCGCTCCCTCAATTTCGGATTAAATCCGCTCAAAAACAGTCTCAAATTCTTTTCGAAGAAAAAGTTTAAATGACTTCCTGTAATCGCGCAGGATTAGACAAAAGATGCAAGAATTTACGAAATTTTAGCATAGATTACTCGTCGGCGGAAGCTTCCTCGCTTTCCTCATCGTCGACAACATCGTCGTCGACTTCGGTGTCAAGCGAATCGTCGGCAGGTTCTTCCGGAAGGATTTCAGGATTCTCAACCGCCTCTACGGCTTCCTCCTCGGGATCGGTGTCCACGCAGCATACTGAGGCTATTTCGTCGCCGCGTTTATCGAGGTTGATGATGCGGACGCCCTGCGTAGCGCGGCCCATCACACGGAAATCAGCCACGCGGATGCGGAGAGTGATGCCCGACTTGTTGATAATCATGAGGTCGTTGTCGTCGTCGACGCTCTTGATGGCTACGACGTGGCCGGTCTTTTCGGTGACGTTCATCGTCTTGACACCCTTGCCGCCGCGGTTTGTGATACGGTAGCCGTCGAGCAGCGAGCGCTTGCCGAAACCGTTTTCGGAGATAACCATCACGTTCTTGTTGTCGTCGGGGTGCATGCAGATCATGCCTACAACCTCGTCGGAGCCGTCGTCGTCGAGACGCATGCCACGCACGCCGGTGCTTACGCGACCCATCTGACGCACGGTCGACTCATTGAAGCGGATGGCACGGCCGTTGCGGTTGGCCATGAGGATTTCGGCATTGCCGTCGGTAAGCTCTACGCCTATTACCTGATCGCCCTCACGGATTACAATGGCTTTCTTACCCTTGATGTTCACGCGGGCATACTCGGAAAGTGATGTCTTCTTGATAATGCCCTGGCGGGTGGCAAACACAAGATTGTGGGTGGAGGTAAACTCGGCATCCTCAAGATTCTTGCATCGGATGAAAGCGTTGACCGAATCGCCCGGCTCGATGTTGAGCAGGTTCTGAATGGCGCGTCCCTTCGAGTTTTTGGCTCCCTCGGGGAGTTCGTAGACCTTCATCTTGTAGACCATGCCGCGCTGGGTGAAGAAGAGAAGATTTGCATGCATCGATGCCGGATAGATATATTCGATGAAATCCTCTTCGCGTGTATTGCTGCCGCGCGAGCCTACGCCGCCACGGTTCTGTGCGCGGAACTCCGACAGCGGTGTGCGCTTGATATAGCCCATGTGGGAGATGGTGATTATCATCTCGTCGTCGGTATAGAAGTCCTCGGCGTTGAAGTCGCCGGCGGTATAGTCGATGTCGGTCATACGCGGATTGCCATAGGCATCGCGGATCTCGATAAGCTCGCTCTTTATAAGCTCACGGCAAACGTGCTCGTCGCTGAGAATCTCCTCCAGATGGGCGATGAGGCGCTGCACCTCCTCGTAGTTGGCATGCAGCTTGTCCTGCTCAAGACCAGTGAGTTGATAGAGACGCATGTTGACAATAGCCTGAGCCTGCACCTCAGTGAGGCCGAAGCGCTCCATGAGCGTGAGGCGCGCGGCGTCGGGATTGGCCGCACCGCGGATTATGGCGATAACCTCGTCGATATTATCGGAGGCGATAATCAGGCCTTCGAGAATATGTGCACGCTCCTGCGCCTTGCGGAGTTCGAACTGCGTGCGGCGTATCACCACATCATGGCGGTGTTCGACGAATGCGGAGACAATTTCCTTGAGGTTGAGAAGCTTCGGACGCCCATTGACGAGAGCGACGTTGTTGACGCCGAACGAGCTCTGCATGGGTGTGAGCTTGTAAAGCTTGTTGAGAACCACGTTGGCGTTGGCATCGGCACGCAGACGTATCACGATGCGCATACCCTCCGAGCTGCTCTCGTCGTTGAGGTCGGCGATGCCGTCGATTTTCTTATCGTTGACAAGATCGGCGATATAGCGGATAAGTTCAGCCTTGTTGACGCCGTAAGGAATCTCGGTGACGATAATGTCCTCATGCTCCTTCTCCTGCTCGATAACGGCTTTCGCCCGGATTACGACACGGCCACGACCGGTCTCATAAGCCTCTTTCACGCCGCTGTAACCGTAGATGGTGCCTCCGGTGGGGAAGTCGGGCGCCGGAATATATTTCATGAGGTCGGCCACGGTGAGGTCGGGATTGTCGATGAGTGCCAGACAGGCGTTGATCGACTCCGTAAGGTTGTGGGTCGGCATGTTGGTGGCCATGCCCACGGCGATACCCGACGAACCGTTGACGAGAAGGTTGGGGATACGGGTGGGAAGCACTACCGGCTCCTTGGCGGAATTATCGTAGTTGGGCTGGAAGTCCACGGTATCGGAATCGATGTCGCGGAGCATCTCCTCGCCGATTTTCTGGAGGCGGACCTCGGTGTATCGCATGGCGGCAGGACCGTCGCCGTCGATTGAGCCGAAGTTACCGTGGCCGTCGACCAGACATTCGCGCATCGCCCAAGGCTGGGCCATTCGAACGATTGTACCGTAGATCGACGAGTCGCCGTGCGGATGGTATTTACCCATGACCTCACCCACGGCCTTGGCGGCCTTCTTGTGGGGCTTGTCGTAGGTATTGCCCATTTCGTTCATACCGAAAAGCACGCGGCGGTGTACGGGTTTGAGACCGTCGCGCACATCGGGGAGCGCACGCGACACAATCACCGACATCGAATAGTCGATGTAGGCCGATTTCATCTCATTCTCAATATTGATTTTGATAATGCGATCTTCTTCAAGCATGTGATGTTGATATTGTATCTTTGGTTTTGAAATTTCATACAAATTTACGAATTTTCCGGGTAAAATCGCAGAGAATGCCCGTTTTTTGCCCGCCAACGTCGTTTTAATATTTTTTAAGAGTGGCCAAAAGTCGCGGGCATACGTTTGGCACGGAATTTGCGTTGATATTTAAACGCGAATAGACGGCGCCGCCGCGTGCCGTACACACGAGACTATCTGCAACCAGCTATAGAAAGGATAATACATTATCATGGACATCAATTTTTCAAACGAAGTCAAACAGGTTCTGGAGAACAGCCGCCGCGAGGCCGTTCGCCACAACAACAGCATAATCACTCCCGAGCACCTGCTTCTGGCTATGCTCGCCGACTCCGGTTCGAGGGTATTCGCCCTGCTTGAGCGCGTATCCAGAGGGTCGTCGATGGCCACCCTGCGCCAGCAGCTCGACGATTCGCTCTACGATACCTCCGCACCGCTCGGAGGCGAAATCGTAGCCAGCGACCTCAGCAACCGCCTGGTAAAGTTGTCGGTGCTGGAGGCACGCATGCTCAAGAGCGCTACTGTTGACACCGAGCATCTGCTTCTCGCGCTGCTCCACAACCCCGAGATACAGCATATGGAGTTCATCGTGCCTTTCCGGCAGGCCGGAGTGGACTATCAGAGCGTGTTGCGTCTTATCTCCAATGTGAAGGACTCCCCCACTTCGGGCTACGGCTCGACCGAGGAAGAGGAGGATGATGACGACGAAGCACCCTCGGGCAACGACCGCCAGCGTCAGGAACCCCGCCAGGAGCAGCGCCGTAGTGGCGGCCGCAACAGCGCCGACACTCCCACACTCGACAAATTCGGCAACGACATCACCCGCGCCGCCGAAGAAGGCCGTCTCGACCCCGTGGTGGGCCGCGAGAAGGAAATCGAGCGACTGGCCCAGGTGCTGAGCCGACGCAAGAAGAACAATCCGGTGCTCATCGGCGAGCCGGGAGTCGGCAAATCGGCTATCGTCGAGGGGCTTGCGCTGCGCATCGTTCAGCGCAAGGTGAGCCGCATACTTTTCGACAAGCGTGTCGTAAGCCTCGATATGGCCTCGATTGTAGCCGGCACGAAATACCGCGGCCAGTTTGAGGAACGCATCAAAGCCATCCTGACCGAGCTGTCGAAGAGCCCCGACGTAATCCTCTTTATCGACGAACTCCACACCATAGTCGGCGCCGGCAACGCCGCCGGAAGCATGGATGCAGCCAACCTGCTCAAACCCGCTCTCGCGCGCGGCGAAATCCAGTGTATCGGCGCAACCACGCTCGACGAATACCGCAAGAACATCGAGAAAGACGGAGCACTCGAACGCCGCTTCCAGAAAGTAATGGTAGAGCCCACTACTGCCGAAGAGACCCTCCAGATTCTCAACAACATCAAGGAGAAATATCAGGCCCACCACAACGTGACCTATACCGACGACGCCCTCCGCGCATGCGTAAGCCTTACGGAGCGCTACGTGAGCGACCGCAATTTCCCCGACAAGGCCATCGACGCCCTCGACGAGGCCGGTTCGCGCGCACATATCACCAACATCGTGGTGCCCGAGGAAATCGAGCAGCTCGAGCAGCAGATTGCCGAGGCCGACGCCCAGAAGCATGCCGCCGCCCAGAGCCAGGACTTCGAGAAAGCCGCCTCCTTCCGCGACCGCGAGCAGGAACTCAAGCAGCAGCTCGCCAAGGCCAATGAGCAATGGGAGAAGCAGCTGGAGGCGAACCGCGTGGAAGTCGACCAGGACAAGGTGGCGGAAGTAGTGGCCCTTATGACCGGCGTACCGGTGCAGCGCATCGCACAGGCCGAAGGCAGCCGCCTCCGCGCCATGGCTCCACAGCTGAAATCAGAGATCATCGGCCAGGACAAGGCCATCGATAAAATCGTGAAGGCCATACAGCGCAACCGCGTAGGCCTCAAGGACCCCAACAAGCCCATCGGCACGTTTATGTTCCTCGGCCCGACCGGCGTCGGCAAGACACATCTGGCCAAAAAGCTCGCCGAATACATGTTCGACTCGTCCGACACGCTTATCCGCATCGACATGAGCGAATACATGGAGAAATTCACCGTGAGCCGTCTTGTCGGTGCGCCTCCGGGCTACGTAGGCTATGAGGAGGGCGGCCAGCTTACCGAAAAAGTGCGCCGTCGCCCCTACTCCGTTGTTCTGCTCGACGAAATCGAGAAGGCCCACCCCGATGTGTTCAACCTGCTTCTGCAGGTGCTTGACGAAGGCCGTCTTACCGACAGCCTCGGCCGTCGCGTAGACTTCAAGAACACACTTATTATAATGACCTCGAACATCGGTACACGCCAGCTGAAAGACTTCGGTGCCGGAATCGGATTCAATATCCGGTCCGACGAGAAGGAAAAGGACTATTCGCAGGGAGTGCTCCAGAAAGCGCTCAACAAGGCCTTCGCACCGGAGTTCCTCAACCGTATCGACGACATCATAATGTTCGATGCGCTCGATAAGGATGCCATCTTCAAGATTATCGGCATCGAACTCCGCGGCTTCCTCAGCCGCATGGAAAAGCTCGGCTATACCTTCGAGATTACCGAAGAGGCCAAGAATTACATCGCCTCGAAGGGCTACGACCAGCAGTTCGGCGCACGCCCTCTCAAGCGTGCCATCCAGCGCTACCTCGAAGACCCCCTCGCCGAACTTATCATAAACTCCGAGCTCAAGGCCGGCGACACCATAAAGGTCGACTATGACAAAGTGTCAGACAAAATCGTCACATCTGTGGAGAGCCCGGCAACCGATGTACCTGCTGCCGAAGGCCCTGCCGCCACGGAAGAGGCTGCCCCCGAGCAGAATGCATGACACACCGATTAAATTCATTTAACATAAAATGCCAGCCTTCGGGTTTGGCATTTTTTTTGTAGATTGTTATAACAGAGTAAAGGCATGCACAAGTAAAGACTCATAAGGCGCGCCCTTACGTAGTAATCAGCATCAACCAAACAAACTACAGAAATATGTCGAAAAAAGGCACAATCGGGGTAACAACCGAAAACATCTTCCCCGTTATCAAAAAATTTCTCTACAGCGACCACGAAATCTTTCTGCGCGAACTGGTATCCAATGCCGTCGACGCCACTCAGAAACTGAAGACACTCGCCGCTTTCGGCGACTTCAAAGGTGCGCTCGACGATATGCGCGTGGAGGTTACGGTCGACAAGGAGGCAGGCACACTCACCGTGTCCGACCATGGCATCGGCATGACCGCCGACGACATCGAGAAATACATCAACCAGATAGCATTCTCGGGTGCCGAGGAATTCCTGGAAAAATATAAGGACAACGCCAACGCCATCATCGGCCATTTCGGCCTCGGATTCTACTCGGCATTCATGGTGGCCAAGAAGGTTGAAATCAATACACTCAGCTATAAGGAAGGCGCCGAAGCCGTTCGCTGGCAGTGCGATGGCTCGCCGGAGTTCACTATAGAACCGAGCGACAAGAAGGAGCGCGGCACGGAAATCATCCTCCACATCGACGACGACAACCGCGAATTCCTCGAGCAGACGCGCATCGACTCACTGCTCAAAAAATACTGCCGGTTCCTCCCCGTGCCTGTAGTTTCCGGCAAGGAGATGGAATGGAAGGACGGCAAGATGCAGCCCACCGACCGCGACAACATCGTCAACATCACCGAACCGGCATGGACGCGCAAGCCGGCCGACCTCACCGACAAGGATTATCTCGCATTCTACCACGAGCTTTATCCCGGTCAGGACGACCCGCTGTTCTGGATTCACCTCAACGTGGATTACCCGTTCACACTCACCGGCATCCTCTTCTTCCCGAAAATCAAGAACAACTTCGAAGTGACGAAAAACCGCATCCAGCTCTACTGCAACCAGGTTTTCGTCACCGACTCGGTGGAAGGAGTCGTTCCCGACTTCATGATGCTCCTTCAGGGTGTGATCGATTCGCCCGACATTCCCCTGAACGTGTCGCGTTCCTACCTCCAGAGCGACACCGCCGTGAAGAAAATCTCCGGCTACATCACCAAGAAAGTGGCTTCGCGCCTCGACGACCTGTTCAAGGCCGACCGCGCCGAGTTCGAGAAGAAGTGGGACGACATCCGCATCTTCATAGAATACGGCATGCTCACCGACGAGAAATTCTGCGACGCGGCAATGAAATTCTGCCTCCTGAAGACTACCGACGGCAAATACTTCACCATCGACGAATACAAGGACCTCATCGCTCCCGAGCAGACCGACAAGGACGGCAACATCGTGGCCCTCTATGCCACCGATCCCACCGCCCAGTTCAGCTACATCAAGGCTGCGACCGACCGCGGCTACTCCGTCCTGGTGATGGACGGCCAGCTCGACAGCCATTTCGTAGGGCTCCTGGAACAGAAAATCGAGAAATCGAGATTCGTGCGCGTCGATTCCGACGTGCTCGATAACCTCATCCCCAAATCAGACCGCCGCACGGTCGACCTCACGGAGGTGCAGCGCGACATTCTCACCACGCTCTTCAGCTCGCAGCTGCCTAAAGTGGAGGGCGCCCAGTTCTTTGTCAACTTCGAGGCCCTTGGCGCCACCGATGCCCCCATCGTAATTACCCAGAACGAATATATGCGCCGCATGAAGGAGATGGCTGCCCTTCAGCCCGGCATGAGTTTCTACGGCGACATGCCCGACAGCTATTCGCTTGCCGTCAACACTGAAAACCCGCTCGTGAAAGCCATCGCCGACAACGCCGACAAAGCTCTCGCCGACAAGGTGAAACCGCTCATGGACGAAGTGAAGGCCAACAACGAACGCATCACCGAGCTTCGCGCCACTGCAAAGGACGGCCAGCCTCTGCCGGCCGAAGAAAGCAAGCAGATTGACGACCTCCAGACCGCCAACAACACCCGCCGCGAGGAGCAGACAAAGATTGTGGCCGACTATGCCGCCGGTGTAGCCGAAGTAGGCCAGCTCATTGACCTCGCCCTGCTCGGCAACGGCATGCTCCGCGGTGCCGACCTCCAGCGCTTCATCAGCCGCTCGCTCAGCATTTTGGGCAAAAGTGAAAACGGCAAATAACCCGCACTCCCGACTCTTAGCAGGTTTTGCACATATTGGCGCAATTTGCTAACTTTGGCCTTGGATTTTCAAGACCCATAACCTGCCGAAAGTGAAGCTACAGCAAAATAAATATTTCTTCGGCAAGGCCATGGCATCCGCCATGGTCTTGCTTATGTTTTATCCCGCGCCATGCGTTGCCAAAGCCCCCGAGAGCGCCGGCGGCACGCGCAACGAAGTGATGGCCGACAGCGTCGCCCTTCCTGAAGTGATGGTTACGGCCCGACGCCCCAAGGAGGAAATCATCCCCGCCCAACGCCTCTCCGGCCGCGAACTCGAACGCCTCAACAGCCACAGCGTGGCCGACGCGCTGCGGTATTTCTCCGGAGTGCAGGTAAAAGACTACGGTGGCGTCGGCGGCATCAAGACGGTGAACATCCGATCGATGGGCACAAATCATACCGGAGTGGTCTACGACGGAGTAGCCCTCGGCAACGCTCAGAACGGCCAGATTGACCTCGGCCAGTTCTCGCTCGACAATGTGGAGGCAATCTCGCTCTATAACGGCCAGAAAAGCGAGATTCTCCAGCCCGCACGCGATTTCGGCAATGCCGGGACGGTGTATCTGAAGACTCGCACACCTAAATTCTCCGTCGGACGCAGCTACAATACCCGGGCCGCCATCCGCACCGGCTCGTTCGGACTGCTCAACCCCTCGGCGCTGGTCGAGCTGCAGCTGAGCGAGAAAGTAAATGCATCGCTGAGCGCTGAATACCTCACCTCCTCCGGCAAATACAAATTCCGCTACCGCCGCGTCACGCCCGACGGTGCCGTGGCATACGACACCACGGCCACACGCCAGAACGGCGACGTCGAGGCTATCCGCGCCGAGCTCAATCTCAACGGAACAACCACCCACGGCCAATGGCACGTAAAAGGCTACCATTACAACTCCGAGCGTGGCATCCCGGGAGCAATTGTCAACAACGTGTGGCGCCGCGGCGAGCGCCAGTGGGACAACAACAGCTTCGTGCAGGCATCCTATCAAGGCGTTTTCGGCAGATATTCCACTCTCTTCAACGCTAAATACGCCTTCTACCGCACCCACTACGTGAACAACGACGAGCGCCAGATGGCCGTCGACAACCTCTACCGTCAGCGGGAGCTTTACTTCTCCACGGCCAACCAGTACAGGATTCTGCGCTGGTGGCACGTCTCGGCCTCCTACGACCTGATGTGGAACAGCCTTGAGACCGACATACGCGAATTCCACCGCCCCGACCGCCTGACGCATCTCGCCGCTCTCGCTACCGCCGCCAGCCTCGACATCGTGAAAGTGCAGGCGTCGATTCTCGGCACATTTGTCGACGACAAGGTTGAGGGGCGCCCCGACCATGCCATAACCCGCGCGTTTACTCCGGCAGTCTATCTCTCGGTGATGCCCGTGAAATCCATGCGCTCGTTCGAGTTGAGGGCTTTCTACAAGCGCTCGTTCCGCATGCCTACATTCAACGACCTCTATTACGCCGACATGGGCAATTCGCGGCTCAACCCCGAGAAAGTCACTCAATACAATGCCGGAGCACTGATTTTCAAAGATTACCGTCGCGGACTGCTTCGCGGTTTCCGTTTCAGCGCCGACGCATACCTGAATTTCGTCACCGACAAGATTGTAGCCTACCCCAAGGGGCAGCAGTTCCGCTGGACGATGCTCAACCTCGGCCGCGTGCGCATCAAGGGCATCGACGTATCGGCCGCCACGACTCTCTGCCCGGTGGGCTCGCTCGAACTGACCCTGCGCGGGCAGTACACCTTTCAGCAGGCCATCGACGTGACTAACCCCGCCGACAGCTACTACCGCGACCAGATTCCTTACATCCCGCATCATTCGGGGGCCTTCACAGCCAACGCCGCCTGGCGCGGTTGGGGCCTGAACTACAGTTTCATCTACGTGGGTGAGCGCTACAACCAGCAGGAAAACATCCGCTACAACTACACCGAGCCCTGGTATACCTCCGACCTCTCGCTGAGCAAAGATCTGAAAATAAACGCAGTAAAACTCCGCACCATGCTTGAGGTCAACAACCTTCTCAGCCAGGACTACGACGTGATTGCCAACTACCCGATGCCCAAACGTAATTTCCGTTTCACTCTGAGTGTGGAGCTTTAACATGATGGATACCGGTAAGCTACATATCAATCCTTCCGCAGCTATCCGAAAAGCGGCCGTGATAGCAGCTGCTCTGTTAGCCTGCGCCGCCTCCTCATGCCGCCACGACGAGGTTGTTATCCCGACCGAGGAGGAAGCCGTAGGCGAACGCCTCCCCGACTCTCCCGTTGCCGGATTCTATCTGCTCAACGAAGGAAACATGGGCTCGAACAAATGCTCGCTCGATTACTACGATTACTCATCCGGAATGTATCTCCGCAATATCTACGCCGAGCGCAATCCCAATGTGGTGAAAGAACTCGGCGACGTAGGCAACGACCTCCAGCTGTATGCCGGAAGGCTCTGGGCGGTGGTAAACTGCTCGCACAAAGTCGAGGTATGCGATGCTGCGACGGCCATACGCATCGGCCAGGTCGATATTCCCAACTGCCGATACATCGCCTTCAACGGCGACAAAGCCTATGTAAGTTCCTACGTCGGACCCGTACAGATCAACCCGCAGGCTCCGCGCGGCATGGTCTACGAAATCGACATCCCTACACTGCAGATCACACGCCGCGTCACCGTAGGCTATCAGCCTGAGGAAATCGTAATCGAGAGCGGACGCCTCTATGTGGCCAACTCGGGAGGATACCGAGCCCCCGACTACGACAACACCATCTCGGTGGTTGACCTTGAGACGTTCCGGCAGATTCGCCAGATACCCGTTGCGATTAACCTTCACCGCCTGCGCCTCGACAGCTACGGACGTCTGTGGACCACCTCGCGCGGCAACCGTTCCACCGTCCCGTCCCGGCTTTTCACTCTCGAAAAAGACGGCGAAGGTGAGTATCAGGTGACGCGCGAACTCCCCTACGCCTGTTCCAACATGGCCGTGACCTACGACTATATATATTATTTCGCCACCGAGTGGAGCGACCTCACGCAGTCGAACACCGTAAGCTACGGCAAGATTGATCTTGCCACATGCAAGCGCGTAACTTCCAGCTTCATAACCGACGACACGCAGAGCGAAATCGAGATTCCCTACGCCATCGGCGTGAATCCGGCATCAGGCGACATTTTCGTGGGCGACGCGAAAAACTACGTAAGTTCCGGAATGCTCAACTGCTATTCACACGAAGGGAAACGCAAATGGCGAGTGCGCACCGGCGACATCCCCTCGTCGATAGCATTCAGATGGAAGGAAGGAGGCGAAAGAGAATGACCCACATCATTTTGAAAATCAGAATACTCATCCGTATTGCAGCCTTATGTCTGGCGTTGGCGATATCGCAGGGATGCACTGAGTCAGACCCCGTGGTATCGACCGGCCTCGACTCCACATATACCATCGCACGCATGCAGCTTCTTAGGCTTTCCACTCCATATTCTTCGGGCACAATCCGCTGGACGGCCACTTCGCCCGACGGAAAGCAAAAGCTGATTTCAACTTCGGCCGACTGCCTTTTTGTGGCGGCCGACGAAGGTGTATGGCAACTCACCCTCCGGATTACCGACGGCGACGAAACCATTCAGGAGACATCGACAATCAATGTGGTGCACGAAGTGGTGGAGTATTCTCCTTATCTTACCGAAGTATACGAATACCATCCCGCCCCGGGGCAGTTTGTGAACAAAATGCCTCGCTGGCGCAGCGGCGATACCGCCGCCGACATGGCCCGTAAAGTAGCCGACGCCATCTGCGGCCAGACTGAAGAGCTCATATCGCTCGGCGCCTACGGCGGCTATGTGGTAATGGGATTCGACCATACAGTTGTCAACACCGCCGGCAACGATTTCATGATAAAAGGCAACTCTTTCTACGACGACCCCGAAAGCGGCGTGGAAGCCGGCTCGGCAGAACCGGGAATAGTAATGGTATCTATCGACGCCAACGGCAACGGCCTCCCTGACGACACCTGGTATGAACTTGCCGGAAGCGAATATACATCTGCAGCCACCGTTCATCATTATACTATTGCCTATTCCCGACCCGACGAAGGAAAGATTCCGGTGCCCGACGGCCAGTATATTACCGACAGCCAATACATCGGTTGGTCTGATTCGCAAGGCCGCTCCGGATATGTGATGAAGAACACGGAGCATACACAGAGCTACTGGCCCGGATGGATTGACGAACCTGTACTGTCGTTCCGAGGAACTCTCCTTGCTCCCAATGCGGTCGACCTCTCGGGAACCGGTCTGTATTTCCGACTTTTCGCATATGCGTGGGGCTACGCCGACAACCATCCCAACTCGAGAGCCGATCTATGCAGCTTCGACATTGACTGGGCCGTCGACGCCTACGGAATGCCCGTCTATCTCCCCGGCATTGATTTCATAAAGGTATATACCGCCGTAAACCAGTACTGCAACTGGATTGGAGAAACCTCCACAGAAATCTGCGGCGCCACCGACCTGAACCTGTCCCGATAACCGAAACATTAAAATATATGAAGAATTTTTACTTGCCGCTTGCCCTCGCAATTGCCACAGCCCCGATGTTTCACGTAGCCATGGCTGCGGCCGACTATGCCAAGGGCGTAATAATAATCAACGAAAACAACTACGGCGAAGCCGGCACGCTAAACCATCTGCAACCCGACCTGCGCACCGGATATTTCACTTACCGAATATTTCAGAAGGAAAATCCGGGACGTATGCTCGGCCAGACAAGTTGCTTCGGCGCATACGACAACCTGCTTTATGTAGTCTCCAAGCAGTCGAAAGCGCAGAACGCCACTACCGCCGGTGGCATCCTCACGGCCATCGAGCCGACGAGCATGAAATGGCAGTGGCAGCTTGATCAGCTCGACCCGAGCGGCAAGCGCGCCGAAGGCCGCGGATTCCTTGGCGTAACCACAGACAAGGCCTACGTGTCCAGCAGCAACGGCATCTGGGTCATCGACCTCGCCACGCACACCTCGAAAGGGATGATTGAAGGCACGCAGAATCCCAACGGCGTTGACGACAAACCCGCAAGCGACGGCACGAGCACAATATATCATGGCCAGTGCGGCACGATGGTTGCGGCCGCCGGACGCGTGTTTGCCGCCCATCAGATTTTCGGGCTGCTGGTTATCGATCCTACAACCGATACACTCGAACGCACCATCAGCCTCGATTTCGTAGCCGACGGAGCCGCTATCGGTTCGATTGTGGCCGACAAGGAAGGCTTCCTCTGGCTCAGCGTAGCAAAAAGTTCAGACACTTTCGCCCCTTCACTATCCGTGCTGGTGCGCGTAAATCCATCTACCCTCGAAACTTCGGTTTACAACCTGCCCGAAGGTGTCTATGGGCCGGCCACGACATGGGATTCCTGGAAGCCCGACAGCTTCTGCGCTTCAGCCATCGAACCATATCTTTTCTGGACCGGAGCCGAGCAGAGTTTCTACGCCGGTTCCGTAATATACAGGTTCGACACCACCACCGCTGAAGCCAAAGCGCTTATAGATTTCAGTGAGGAAACAGATGTTGAGATTCCATGGCAGGTCTACGGATGCTCAATGCGCGTCGACCCTGCCGACGGCACCCTTTACACAAGCGTATATCAGGATTTCAGCTCCACCACCTACGCCGTGCGTACCTTCAAATCCGACGGGACTTCTCTGCGCACCTATCCTATGGAAAAAGCCTACTGGTTTCCCGGCATGATACTCTTCCCGGAAAGCCAGCTCGCCGCAGTGGAGAATGTAGTCGGGGAAGCATCCGGGAGTCTCGGAGTTCTCATAGGCGGACGTTCCGTTGAGCTAACCGGCATACATGCCGGCGTAACCGCAGAGGTATTCTCCATATCCGGAGCAAAGATAGCATCCGCACGCGCCGACACCGACGGACACGCGAAGTTCGACATGGATTTTGCCCCCGGGATCTATATCGCTGCTGCCGGGTCGCAGAAAGTCAAATTCGCCGTGCGCTGACCTATGGGACTTTGCGCTCAGACATAAAAAACTTTCCATCGCGAAAAAATGTTATAATTGTGAGGTCTGCGGAATGCGGACCTCACAATTTAACGTTTTAACTCCTACGATATGAAAAAGATTCTGAGCCTGATTGCCTTGCTGGGACTTATGTGCAGCTGCTCGCCATACTCTCTGGTCAACAGCGAGACTTACAACAATGCCGACCTCGCGCGCTACCACACGTTCCGCATCGTGACCCCCGATATGGGCAAACTCCCTCCGGGCATGGAGATGGTGACATACTACAACATCGCGGCGGCAATACGAGAGGAGATGCTTATGCGCGGCTTCACTGAGTCGGCCGAATCGCCACTGCTGGTAAACATCGCCGTAACCACACAACGCGAAATCGCCACCGAGCCACTGATGCCCCCCGGCGGATATTTCCCCTACAACGGCCCGTATTATCCCTACTACATGTGGCCGCGCTATAACTACGGTCCGTACTGGAATCCCGCATACTACAGCAATGCCCAGGTTATCACCGGTATATACAAGGAGGGCGTACTCACCATGGACCTTGTCGACATCGACTCCAAGCTTCCGCTCTTCTCCGCATCCGTGGCAACCATTCTCAACGGAGGCGGCAACGGCTATCAGAATCTCAAGGGAATCGACGAAGCCGTCACCACGCTTTTCTCGAAATTCCCCGTTCCTCTGCTTCCGCAGTACCGCAAAAACTGACCTCTACATGGCGACATTAACGGCCGCACCGCCAGGAATCCAGCCCGGCAGTGCGGCCGCTCCATATTGGCGTTGGCGGTTTATCGGTTTTTACTTATCTTTGTAGCGGATTCGCAATGCAGCGTATCCACCTCTACGATATGCAGACTACCGACCCGAAAATTACCGAAGCCTCCGCAACGCAGGCCGACAAAACAACACGTCAGTTCGACGACGCCATCGCCCTCTGCCGCAACCTTTATGTAAAAAAACTTAACGACTACGGCTGCGCGTGGCGCCTGATGCGCCCATCGTCGCTTACCGACCAGTTGCTTATCAAGGCCGACCGCATACGCTCGCTTGAAACGAAAGGCAACCAGCAGGTGGCCGACGAATCGATTCTCGACGGTTTCATCGCCCTTGTGAACTACGGTATTATCGGCCTGATTCAGCTGCAGCTGGGCTTCGCATCGGGCAAAGACCTTTCCAACGACGAGGCAATAGCGCTCTACGACAAAAACATGGCCGAAACGCGCGGACTCATGCTGCGCAAGAACCACGACTACGACGAGGCGTGGCGGAAAATGCGTGTCAGCTCCTACACGGATCTCATACTTATGAAAATAATGCGCACCAAGGAGATTGAGGACAATCAGGGCTGCGCCTCCGTCTCCGAAGGAATCGACGCCAACTATATGGACATCGTGAACTACGCCATGTTCGGCATAATAAAGCTGACGGAGGCTCAGACCGCATGACCACCGAAACGAAAGCGAAACAGCCGGGCGCCGACCATTCTGCTGTCCGGCTTCGCCTCTGCGTGTGGGGGCTCCGCCTCATCGTAGGTGGAACATTCGCCTGCTCCGGCCTTGTGAAGGCAATCGACCCATGGGGGTTCATCTTCAAAATTGAAGAATACCTGGCTGTATGGCATCTGACGGAGCCACGTTCGGTGGTGCTGATGGTCGCCATGCTGCTTTCCGGCTATGAATTTGTGCTCGGTTCGCTGCTGCTCATGGGGTGCTATAAACGCACCGCACCCTGGGGGCTGCTCCTCTCCATGGCGCTTATGCTCCCGCTGAGCCTGTGGCTCTGGGTAGCAGACCCGATTCCCGACTGCGGATGTTTCGGCGACTTCCTAACAATCTCCAATGCGGCGACATTCTGGAAAAACGTGGTCCTCACGGCCGGACTTATCCTGCTGATACGCTGGAGTCCACGGCTACGCGAGGCTCTGTTCAATCCTGCAATACAATGGATGGTGGCGGCTCTGGCGTCGCTCTATATCCTCATAGTGAGCCTCTACGGCTACAACGCCCAGCCGATGGCCGATTTCCGTTCATATCCTGTCGGCACTCAACTTGCCGTAGCATCCGACGATTCGGAGGCCTCCGACGAAACCGACTCATACACATTCATCTACGAAAAAGAGGGGGTGCAGCGCGAATTCTCCATCGACTCCCTTCCCGACGACTCCTGGACATTCGTCGACCGCATCGCGTCGGCATCCGCCGTCAGCGAAGCGACAGGTCCGGAAAATCCGCTGACCGTATTCAACGCCGACGGCGACGACGCCACCGCCGAGGCCTTCGCGTCCGAAGGCGACGAGATTGTAATCGTAATCCCCGAGCCGCGTCGCGCCGACGTAGCTTATACGTACACTCTCAACGAGCTGGCTGCCCACGCCGATTCGGCGGGTATAGCGATATGCGCAATACTTGGCACGGATGCAAAAGGCGTGGCTCGCTGGCGCGACATGAGCATGGCCGCATATCCTTGCTACAGCGCCGACGAAACCCAGCTCAAAGAGCTGGCCCGCGGACAGATTGCCATCGTACTCCTCTCCGACGGACACATCGCCTCCAAAACAACCCTCAGCTCGATGGATGCCGAAATTATTGAGAACCCTGCCTCCACCCCAATGTTGCTCGACGAGCTCCAAGGCAACGGCTCCGCCTGGTTCAGATACATCACCGGACTTTTTGGCGCAATAGTTCTTCTCATCTACCTTTTTCAAGGACTTATACTGACCCTGAGAGCCAAAATTCGGCGCGCATATCGCAAAAAAGCCGCAGAAAATTCTTAAATTTGCACTCACCAAAATTCAAACACCTAACCTTCTATAACAATGAGAAAAAACATCGTAGCCGGCAACTGGAAAATGAATACCACCCTTGCCGAAGGCGTAGGCCTGGCAAAGGACGTCAACGAGGCTCTTAAAGGCGCAACCCCCAAATGCGACGTAGTAATCTGCGTTCCCTTCACCCACCTCGCTTCCGTAGCCGCAGCAATCGACCAGACAAAGCTCGGCCTTGGCGCTGAAAACTGCGCTGACCACGTAAAAGGCGCATATACCGGCGAAGTTTCCGCTCCTATGGTAGCCTCCACCGGTGCAACCTACGTGATTCTCGGCCACTCGGAGCGCCGCCAGTACTACGGCGAGACTTCCGAAATTCTCAAGACCAAAGTAAACCTCGCTCTCGCCGAAGGCCTCACCCCCATCTTCTGCATCGGTGAAGTTCTCGAGCAGCGCGAAAACGGCACCTACAACGAGGTTGTAGCCGCCCAGATCCGCGAAGCCCTCTTCGATCTCAGCGCCGAAGATTTCGGCAAGCTCATCCTCGCATACGAACCCGTATGGGCAATCGGCACCGGCAAGACCGCCACAGCCGACCAGGCCGAGGACATGCACGCCCACATCCGCGCCGTCATCGCTGAGAAATACGGCAAGGAAGTAGCTGACAACACCTCGATTCTATACGGCGGAAGCTGCAAACCCTCGAACGCAGCCGAACTCTTCGCCAAACCCGACGTTGACGGTGGTCTTATCGGTGGCGCCGCCCTCGACGCAGCATCGTTCATGGGCATCGTGAACGCCTTCTAATCATTCTCTTTCCCACTTACCAAGCACCTCACACATCCTTTTTAGCCATGACCCGCATTTTCCGACACATAGCTATGGCTGTCAGCCTCGCCATAGCGGCAATCGCCGCTCCGGTCCGGGCGCAGTCAGTTTCCGAACAGGCCGCCGACAGCATCGGCGCCTCCACCCCGTCGGGCATAATGGAACGTCTGGCCGAAAAGGGTTCGTCGGTCACAGTCGCAGCCCCGGAGCAACTGCTCCGCAGGGCTGCGGCCTCCGCCGCCGACGCTCCCGGCGAAAACGCCGAAACCTCCTCCGAAGGTGAGAGCACCGAAAGCGAAGCCACCGAAAGCCGCCCCAAAGGGGGCAAGACCGTTGGCTACCGCGTTCAGGTCTACGCCGACAACAACGTCCGTTCCGCCAAATCCGAAGCGCGTCAGCGCGAACGCATGGTGGGCGGCACTTTCCCTCAGTGGGACACCTACGTAACCTACGCATCGCCCTACTGGCGACTGCGCATCGGCGATTTCCGCACGCAGTATGAGGCTGAAAAAGCCGCCGCCGACATCCGCAAGCAGTTCCCGCGCTACGCCAAGGAAGTGCGCGTGGTGCGCGACCGTGTGAACACCCGCTGACCCCTCCACCCGTTCCCGATTTCGGTTCGGGGCACAATTTTCAAAACACTTGTTATAAATGAGCTGCGAAAACTTCGACTTTGAAACCGATAAGGCACCGACACTCTCCGAGCAGGAGCGTATCGAGGCCATAGCAGATCATTACCGGGAAATAATACGCCTGATTGGCGACGATCCCACCCGCGAAGGACTCGTGAAGACTCCCATGCGCGCTGCAAAAGCCATGTGGTTTGCTTCGCAGGGCTACCGCCAGAATCCCGACGACATCCTCCGCCAGGCCATATTCAGCAGTCAGGGCTCGCAGATGGTTGTAGTCCGCGACATCGAATTCTATTCGATGTGCGAACACCATATCCTCCCGTTTTTCGGCACAGTGAGCATCGGTTACATTCCCCGAGGCTCGATGGTAGGCCTGAGCAAACTCCCCCGACTCGTCAACGCCATAGCGCGCCGCCTACAAGTGCAGGAACGCCTTACCGCCGAAATCTGCGCCCATGTGGCCGCAACGCTCGATACCGACGGCGTTATCGTGGCCTGCAACGCCCGGCACCTGTGCATGCAGATGCGCGGCGTGGAGAAACAGATGGCATCCACCGACACAATCGACTACTGCGGACGCTTCGCCTCCGACGCCACCCTGCGTCAGGAGTTCTTCTCCCTTATCAACCGATAGGCAGTGTCAGCCACCCTACGGCATTAGCCCCTTTAACTTATCAAGACATCCCAACATGCCTGCAGCCACTGCCGCTTCCGACGACCGCCAAGCCCGACTCGAGCAACTACAGACAATGCCTGTAGGGAGGTTATTGTGGCAGTATTCGCTTCCGGCGGTTGTAGGAATGCTCGTAATGATGCTCTACAACGTGGTCGACCGCATTTTTATTGGTCAGGTGGTCGGTCCGGAGGCAATCGCCGGACTCGCCATCACTTTTCCGGTAATGAACATCACTACCGCGCTCGGCACTCTCGTCGGCGCCGGAGCCTCGGCACGCGTGAGCCTGCTGCTCGGTGCCGGTAAGCCGGAAACCGCGAGAAAAGTGCTCGGCAACTCGCTGACACTCACGCTAACAATCGGCATAATCTACATAGGGCTGTTTGCAGCATTCATGGATACCGTGCTCCGCTGGTTCGGTGCCAATGAGATAACGCTCCCCTATGCGCGCGACTTCATGACCTTTATCCTACCCGGACTGCTGCTCACAAACCTCACATTCTCGTTCAACAATATAATGCGCGCGTCGGGCTTCCCCGTACGAGCCATGGTGACGATGTTTATCGGCGCGGGGCTCAACGTAGTTCTCGCTCCTACATTCATCTACCTCCTCGACACGGGCATAAAGGGTGCGGCAATCGCCACCGACATCGCCATGGCTATCTCGGCAATCTTCGTGATGCGGCATTTCACCGACCGGCGCAACGGCGATGTCACCTTCGCACCGGGCATCTACCGCCTCGACCGAAAACTCGTATGGGCCATAATGGGTATCGGCGCGGCGCCGTTTGTGGTCAACACAGGCTCCTGCATCATAAACATTTTCATAAACCACGCCCTGCTTGACTACGGAGGCGTGGCGGCCATAGCCGCGTCGGGAATCTTCGTGACCTTCACGTCGTTGCTCTGCTGCGTGATCTTGGGTATATGCCAGGGAATGCAACCCATTGTAGGATTCAACTACGGCTGTAACCAGACCGAGCGCGTGGCGCGCGTCTACTGGCTTGCGGTAGCCGTCGCCACTGTCATAAGCCTCGGAGGATGGATAATCGGTCTGACGTGTCCGCAAGTAGTGGCCCGTGCGTTCGTTTCCGATCCTGGCCTGGTCGACTTTACCGCGAAAGCTCTTTCCACGGCAATGATATGCTTCTGGATGGTAGGCTTCCAGATAGTCTCCACCACCTATTTCCAGGCTATAGGGAAAATCGGCAAATCCGTATTTCTGAGCCTCATACGCCAGGTAATATTCTTTATCCCGCTTCTGCTGCTTCTGCCGAAATGGTTCGGGCTCAACGGCGTATGGTTTACTTTCTGGAGTTCCGACATACTGGCTACGCTTGTCACGGCCATCATGATGGCAGGAGCATTGCGGAGCTTAAGGCGCCACCGCGCTGGAAGCGTCATTCCCAGCGCATAGTGCGGGCCGGGCTGAGGCGTCGCACCAACGTGGCCGGCAACAGAGCCACACACATCGCCAGCAGAGCGAAACCCACGTTCACCGCCAGCCACTGCCCTATTCCGATAGCAACCGGTACATAGCTGAGATAGTAATTGGCCGGATCAAGCGGAATCAGCCAGAAAGATCCCTGAATCCATATGAACGCAAGAGCAATCGCGTTGCCGATAACCATGCCGGAGAGAACCACCCTTCCGCCTAAAAGCGTAAACACGCGCTCAATACGGCCGTCGGTCGCGCCAAGAGCCTTGAGTATCCCGATAGTCCTGACGCGCCGCAATACAAGAATCAAGACACACGCAATCACCATCAGTGCACTCACGCATCCCATCAGCACAAGTATCACTATTATATTGGTGTCGAGCATGTCGAGCCAGTTGAAATATCCCGCAGCAGCCGAAGTCACCGGAGTGGCGACGGTCAGCTCAGATATGCGGCCCGAGGTAAAGGCCTGGTTCAATGCAGTCTGAAGGACCGAAGTCGCGTCGTCAATGCGTGCGGGGTCGATTCCGCGGATTTCAATGGCATCGGCCTGCGTTTCTCCCAGGCCGCGCAGACGCCAGACTGATGTAGCCGAGCAATAGGCCGCCGAATTGTCGAACTCCCCGAAATCACTGCGAAAAACGCCTACTACATCGAACCGCCTGGGGCGTATACCGGCTCCGCCCGCAGCAATGAAATACGCGCTTACCTTATCGCCGACGGCCAGACCGAGTTCCCGCGCCGTGGTGGCTGAAACAGCGATTTCGCCCATAGAATCCACACCCGGCATCCGACCCTCCTCAAGCATCCCGCTCTCGAAATCAGTCATCGAACCGCCACGTGAGGCCCTGAACGCGAGTCCGGCGAAATCCGAGGGCGACTTCAGAATACCTGCCACTGCGGCCACCGGGGCTATATCCGGTTCCTTACCGGAAGCGAACGGCATCAACGCATCGGAAACAATGCCTGCAAAGGTTGACGACCACTCCACCGGCACCCCGACATCCGTACCTCCGCGCAGCGATGTAATTCTGATCTGAGCTTCCAGCCCGCTTATTTTATCGGTTATCTCACGTTTGAACCCCGTGGTTATGGCCACGGCAAGCAACATCACGGCCAAAGAAAGAGCCAGCCCCCCGGAAGCGACGGCCACAGCAGGACCGGTACGGTTGTCCATCCCCCGCGAAGATGCCAGACGGCGCGCTATAAAAGTCGAAATCGATGACATACGTGCAGCACTCTAATTGGCCATGAAGTCATTGAAAGTTTTTCTTCGAAAAGAATTTATGACTTCTATAAACAGATTGCAACCGCAAATTTACCACAATATGTCGAAACGGCCAACAACGCGCGAAGGCGGATAAACATTTTGCGTGATACTTTATCTACCTTCGTTTGTTATTAAAATAGAATAAGCTCCACGAGAGCGATTGGCTATTTTGATTATGAGACTTACATGGGATATGAAGATTAATCACCGATTACACTACCGCATTATGTTCATCATGCTTCTGATGGCGTTCGTGCTCACGCTGCTGGCGCTTCCCGCAGCCGCGCAGACTTCAGCCTCCGACTCAACGACCGTCACCACCGTCGTCGTCGACGAACTCGTGGTGAAGGCCCGACAGCCGGAAATGCCCGTCATACCTGAATCCGACGCCCGCATGCGTGCGGAATCCTATACACCGCCCGAGCCGCCGAAACTCGACGCCGAGGCATCGGCCGTAGACCGCGACACGCTCGCCATGATACCCTCGCGCCCGCGTTCGCTCTACTCAATGCCGGCATCCTGGACGCTCAACGAGCCATGGTGGCACGACATGTGGATAAACACAGCCGTGCTTTCAGGCGCGTTTGTGGGTACACTTTTCGTATTGGAGCTACTGCCGGAAGACGCCACCGCATGGAACCGCGCTGAAATGCACAATACGCATTTCTGGGACCGATGGTATAAGAACATCTTCAAGAAAGGCCCCGAGTGGGACCACGACAAGTTTATCTTCAACTATGTGCTCCACCCCTATGCCGGCGCAGCATACTTCATGTGTGCCCGCACGTGCGGATTCAACTTCTGGCGCTCGATGCTCTATTCAGCCATAATCTCCACCGTAGGGTGGGAATTCGGAATCGAGGCCTGTATGGAACGGCCCTCGTATCAGGACCTGTTTATCACCCCGATTGTCGGCTCGCTCATCGGCGAAGGATTCTACCGGCTCAAACGCATTATCGTGGAAAACAACTACGAAATTCTCGGGTCGCCGGTACTGGGCCATATAGCGGCTTTCTTCCTCGATCCCGTTAACGAAGTAGTAGGCGCCCTGCGCCCGGGCACGTGCCGTTCCCTCGGTCCCGGCTGCCTGACATCGCAACCACTGCTCATACCATCGCCGGCACCCGGCTCCGGCGCAGCCTTCGGATTCTCCCTCTCGGCCACTTTTTAAACAAAAAAATGGCCGCAGACTATTGCGGATTCAGAAATAAGTTGTAACTTTGCACCGCAAACGAGCCAAGGGGCATTGCTCCGAAGCATCAGCATGGTGAGATTAGCTCAGTTGGTTAGAGCGTCGGATTGTGGTTCCGAAGGTCGTGGGTTCGAGACCCACATTTCACCCAAACCTCATATTAACACTCTACATCGACCTCGGCAAGCGCAGCGTGTGGTACGTAGCGCTTGCTAAATTTTTATACCCCCGCCATCATCCTTTTGCCCCCGCTTATTGTTATAAAAAATGTTAGAGGAGGCCTGCAGAACGCTCTACAGCCCCTACGGATCTGACACACCTATATTATATTAAAATTAATTTTGTAAATTTGTAACGTCTACAAGGCTCTCTCCATCCATATCATCACACCTACACATGACAACATCCATCAGCCCAGACAACACGACAATCAAAAATCTCGACGACAAACAGCTCCGCGAAATGATTGTGGAAGCCGCCCAGAATAAGAAAGCGAAAGGGATAACGGTAATCAATCTTGAAAGCATAGAGTCGGCTCCGGCCCGCGAATTCATCGTGGCCGAGGGGCGCACGCCGCAACAGGTAGCTGCCATAGCCGACAATATCCGCGAGGAACTTCTCGACATCGCCCGGGTAAAACCCTACAACTACGATGGCTACCGCAACGCGCAGTGGATCGTAATCGACTACGGCTCCACCATGGTCCACATTTTCACTCCCGACGCCCGGCAGCTCTATAACCTCGAGGAACTCTGGAACGACGCCATTATCACCGAGATTCCCGACCTTGACTAACCGTTTCCGCCCAATAATTCATTAAATCCATGGCAGCACCCTCCCCCAAGCCCAATCTGCGCAAGCCTCAGATAAAATTCAGCATCTACTGGATGTATGTGCTGATTATCCTGTTTCTGGCCGGAATGTATTTCATGAACGACCAGACCGTTACGGAAAGCATGGACTACACTCCTTTCGAGGAGCATCTCACAGACTCTACTACGGTTAGAAACGGCGACATCAAAAAGATAATCGTCGACAAGAAAAGCGGCACGGCCACGGCGCTTGTCAGCGATTCGCTCGCAAAGAAAATATTCCGTATGAAAGAGGTAATGCCCGGAAAGGAATATTACATACGCACCACGGTGCCGTCGGTCGACAACTTCGCCAAAAAAGTTGACGAATGGCATGATTCGGGCATCTACACAGGCCCCGTAGCCTATGAGGACAGCACCGACATCTCGTCGTTTATCTGGACGTTCGGCCCCATACTCCTGCTCATCGGCTTCTGGTTCTTCCTTATGCGGCGTATGAACAATCGCGACGGCGGTCCCGGAGGAGTATTCTCCGTAGGGAAATCTAAGGCTCAGGTATTCGACAAGGACAACGCCATGAAAGTGACCTTCGCCGACGTGGCCGGCCTTTCCGAGGCTAAGACCGAAATCGAGGAGATTGTGGAATTCCTCAAGAATCCGCAGCGCTACACCAATCTTGGCGGAAAGATTCCAAAAGGGGCCCTCCTTGTAGGCCCTCCTGGAACGGGTAAGACCCTCCTGGCCAAGGCTGTGGCCGGCGAGGCTAACGTGCCGTTCTTCTCCATGTCGGGTTCCGACTTCGTAGAGATGTTTGTCGGTGTGGGCGCATCGCGCGTTCGAGACCTCTTCCAGAAAGCAAAGGAGAAAGCTCCCTGCATAGTGTTCATCGACGAAATCGACGCTGTAGGCCGTGCCCGCGGCAAGAACCCCAACATGGGAGCCAACGACGAGCGCGAAAACACCCTCAACCAGCTCCTTACCGAAATGGACGGTTTCGGCACAAACTCCGGCGTAATCATCCTTGCGGCCACCAACCGCGCCGACATCCTCGACAAAGCGCTCCTGCGTGCAGGCCGCTTCGACCGCCAGATTTACGTGGAGCTACCCGAACTCCCCGACCGCGTGGCCATATTCAACGTACATCTCAAAGGCATCAAGACCGACGAGAGCGTCGACGTAGACCTTCTGGCCCGTCAGACACCCGGATTCTCCGGTGCCGATATCGCCAACGTCTGCAATGAGGCGGCCCTTATCGCCGCCCGTCACAACAAGACCCACGTTCAGCGTCAGGACTTCATCGATGCCGTAGACCGCATTATCGGCGGTCTTGAGAAACGCTCGAAGATCACAACCACCGAAGAGAAGAAATCCATCGCATGCCACGAGGCCGGCCATGCCACCGTATCGTGGAATCTCCGGTATGCCAATCCGCTGATCAAAGTAACGATAGTGCCGCGAGGCAAAGCCCTCGGCGCAGCCTGGTATCTGCCCGAAGAACGCCAGATTACCCCTACCCAGGCTTTGCTCGACGAGATGTGCGCCACACTCGGAGGCCGTGCAGCCGAAGAGCTTTTCCTCGGCCACATTTCCACCGGTGCAGCCAACGACCTCGAGCGCGTCACGAAACAGGCATACGCCATGGTGCTGTACTACGGCATGAGCGACAAACTTCCGAATCTCTCCTACTACGATTCAACCGGTCAGGCCTACGGCTTCACCAAGCCATACAGCGAGGAGACCGCCCGCCTGATCGACCAGGAGGTGGCCCGTATTGTCGACGAGCAGTATCAGCGCGCCAAGCAGATTCTGCGCGAATATGCCGCAGGCCACAACAAGCTGGCCGACGTGCTCTACACACGCGAGGTAATCTTCACCGAAGATGTGGAGCAGATTTTCGGCAAACGCCGCTGGACCTCGCGCACCGACGAAATCCTCGCCGCACAGCAGACGGCCGAACAGCTCCGCGACGCAGAGAAAGCCAAGGCATCGGATGCACCACACGACAGCGGCACCCCGGAAATAGTGGATGTCGAAGCCGTTGATGCAACCGATTGCACCGCTGACAACGTCAAAGATTCAGCGGATGATAAGAATAGCAACGGCAATTCATCCACACCCCCTCCCATTCCGCGCAAAACCGACAATAAAAAGGAATAATGCCTACACCCGCACCATTCACCCCACAATCCACCATGCGGTCGCTGATATCGGCCGATCCCACCCTCCTGATGGTGCTCACTCGTTTCGGCATCTCGCTCGGATTCGGCGATAAACTCGTCGAAGAAGTCTGTGCCGACAACGGGCTCGACTGCCCTACGTTTCTCGCCGTGGCAAACTTTATGAGCGGCCGCCCGGCCGATCATACCCTCATAAAGTTGCCGACGCTGATGGCATATCTGAAAAATGCCCACACATATTTTCTCGATTTTGTTCTGCCGCTGATTCGCCGCAAACTGATCGACGCCATCGACACTTCGCGCACCGACGGGCTCGGATTCCTCATTCTCCGCTTTTACGACGACTATGTGACCGAAGTTTCGCGGCATATGGACGCTGAAGACCGGCGCGTATTCCCCTATGTGGAAAATCTTCTGAAAAGCCGCCCCGCGCCCGACAGTTTCAATATCGGCAAATTCGCCTCCCACCATACCCATATCGACCCCAAGCTCAAGGAGCTCAAGGATATGGTGGTACGCTACTATCCCGAAAAGGGAAACGATATGCTCAACTCGGCCCTTTTCGATATCATCACCTGCGAACACGACCTCCACATGCACTGTCTGGTGGAAGACCGGCTGTTTGTGCCGGCCGTACGGAGGCTTGAGCGCGAAATCGAACAGAGCCCCGCACACCTCCCGGCCGACACGAGCGCCCACGGCGCCGACGAGCCCCAGTCGGATGCCGAAAAAATCGCAACCCTCTCCGACCGCGAGAAAGAGATAATCGTGCAGATTGCAAAAGGGCTGTCCAACAAGCAGATTGCCGATGCCCTCTGTCTGTCGGTCCACACCGTGACAACCCACCGCCGCAACATCAGCGCCAAACTCCAGATACATTCAATGGCCGGTCTGACGATTTTTGCCATCGTCAACCATCTGATAGCGCTCCAGGACATTCCGCGGCCTCGCTGATATGCACATTCCATTTGCATATTACGAAATTAACATTTAATTTTGTAGCAAGTAATCGGTAAGTAACTGATTGAAATTATTTTAACATTTCCCCTCCCCCTCCATTATCCATACATTAATCATTATCATCCCAATCGTATGAAACACTGCAACACATGCGGGAAAGCCAACGCCGACGAGGCCCAGTTCTGCTCATATTGCGGAGCACAGCTTACCCAGACACAGCAACAGAATTACACTCAGGGCCAACAGCCATACACCCAGCCCCAGCAGCCCTATACTCCGGGGCAGCAACCCTACGGCTACTCGAACTTCAACGCCGAGGATTACTACGCACGCAACAATGCTTTCGATTCCGACGCGCTCGGCAAGAGCCGCGGAATATTCGCCTTGCTCGCCATCTTCATCGGAGGCCTCGGCGTTCAGTATTTCTACATCGGCAAGACCACTGCGGGCCTGCTCACCATTCTCCTGTCGGTAGTTACGTGCGGCTTCTGGAGCCTCCTGACGCTGATTCAGGGCATCATTCTGCTCTGCTCCGACAACTACTATTTCGACCGCAAATTCGTGTACTCGAATTCGGCCCTTCCGCTGTTCTGATACAGAGGGCTCTCTCCACGTTCTTTCTCTCCTCCGCCTCCTCTCCGAGCCTGCCAGTCAAATCAATACCTATGTAAACCCGTTATGTACGAAGACTACGAAGACATCACAGAGCTCTTCCTCGCTATTCTCCACGAGGCCGACAGCCTGGACGTTGCGGAATCTGAATTCAAAAAAATAATCGCCGACGACGACACTCTGCACCAGAAGTACCGCGACTGGTGTCACGAAGTCGGCAACAGCGAACGCAACGGCTTCATCGACTTCTGCGAAGAATATCTACAGGACCGCGATGAGGTCTGGGACAACCTTAACGATTTCGACGAAGACGAATAATTCCGCAGATGTTGCAAAGCTATGCCTCTGTATTAATGAAGTCATTTAAGCTTATTCTTCAAATGGCTTCAATGATGAAATGGAGTTTTGCAATATCAGCCGACATGAACCTTACAGACTGAAGAAGAATGGCTGAAACACTTCCACTGCGTCTCCCGGCCGAATGGGAGGACTACGACACCGTAATGATTGCGTGGCCTCACGCCGCCACCGACTGGGCCGATATGCTCCAGGATATTACCCGGTGTTACGTCGACCTGGCCGAAGCCGTGGTGGTGCGCAGCGGGCTGCGTCTGCTCGTGGTTACTCCCGAACCTGAGGGTGTAGCTGACACACTAAACCATCTGCCGAAGGAAAAGATACTCCTGTTCACCTGCCCGACCAACGACACCTGGACGCGCGACTACGGACCGATAACCGTGATAGCAGCCGGAGAGCCGTGCGCCGTCGACTTCCAGTTCAACGGCTGGGGCCTGAAATTCGCCGCCGACCTCGATAATATGGTCAACCTCCGCATGCTCCATGCATCGCTGCTGACCCCACGCTACCGCTCGCGCCTGAATTACACGCTCGAAGGAGGGGCAATCGAATCCGACGGCCGGGGCACCATGCTCGCAAACGCGCAGACCCTTATGGCCCTTAACCGCAACGGATTCACCGACGAACGCCATCTCCGGAGCTATTTCCGAGAGAACCTCGGCATCGAGACGCTGCATCTGCTGCACCATGGCGCTCTCGAAGGCGACGATACCGACAGCCATATCGACACGCTCGCGCGCCTGGCGCCCGACGATACGATTCTATACGTAAAATCCTATCGTCCCGACGACACACACACGCCCGACCTCGATGCCATGGAAGCCGAACTGAAAGAATTGCGTACGCCCGACGGCAATCCTTACAACCTCATCGCCCTGCCGCTTCCCGAGCCGATTTACGATGCCGACGGCGAGCGGTTGCCGGCCACATACGCAAATTTTCTCATTACTCCACGCACGGTGCTTATGCCGACTTACGCCCAGCCGGACCTCGACCGGATGGCCTCGCAGATGCTGCAGATCGCATTCCCCGACCGCAAAATCGTGGGGGTGGACTGCCGCGCGCTCATCCGTCAGCACGGATCACTCCACTGCGCTACGATGCAGCTCCCCGCCGGAGTACTGAGAATCTGACAGTCTGACATTTTAACATCCATTCCACAAAATAGAACGCCATGCCCGGAAAACTGCCCGTAGGGATAATCCAACAGCACAATACCGCCGACGCGCACCTGAACCGCGCCAGAATCGCATACAAGACGGCCGAACTCGCCGCCAAAGGAGCGAAACTGATTGTCAACCAGGAACTGCACGATTCGCTCTACTTCTGCCAGAGCGAAAACGTAGACCTCTGCTCGCTGGCAGTGGCAATCCCTTCGGAAACCACTGAGTTTTATGCCGACCTTGCACGACGCCACGGCGTAGTTATTGTCACCTCGATTTTCGAACGCCGCGCGCCCGGACTATATCACAATACGGCGGTGGTATTCGACTCCGACGGCTCCATGGCCGGAAAATACCGCAAGATGCACATTCCCGACGATCCGGCCTACTACGAAAAGTTCTATTTCACCCCCGGCGACCTCGGTTTCGAGCCTATCGACACTTCGGTAGGACGTCTCGGTGTGCTCGTATGCTGGGACCAGTGGTATCCCGAAGCAGCACGCCTGATGACACTCCGCGGCGCGGAAATACTCATCTACCCCACGGCTATCGGCTTCGAATCGAGCGACACCCGCGAGGAACAGCAACGCCAGCGCGAAGCGTGGACCACCGTGCAGCGCGGTCACGCAATCGCCAACGGGCTCCCCGTGGTGGCAGTAAACCGCGTAGGGCACGAACCCGACCCGACAGCTCTTACCAACGGCATACAGTTCTGGGGCTCAAGCTTTGTGGCCGGACCGCAGGGCGAACTGCTCCACCGCTCTCCCGTCGACGCCGAGGATACCGCTCTCGTAGAAATAGATCTCGACCGCTCGGAAGCCGTGCGCCGCTGGTGGCCCTTCCTTCGCGACCGCCGTATCGACCAATATCAAGGACTTACAAGCCGCTATATCGACCGATAACGGCTATAACCCTTCACCTTCACTCTCAATCCCATCCTCCCGCCATGCAACTTCCTCCCAGAGCAAACGACCGCCCGATTGACCTTCCCGACGATGTGCGTCAGATTACCGTAATCGGTGCCAACGGCAGCGGCAAAACCCGTTTCACCGAATACCTCGCCCTCCAGCTCGACGCCAAAGCGTTCCGGCTCTCGGCGCTGGAAGCAATAGGCGACGCAATAGCCGGCCGACCGCACGACGACACCTCTATCGACGCAATCTATGAAGAGGCAAATGCCACCGGCACATTCCTTCATGCCGGCGAGCAGACCACGTTCGAGCGTCTGATGGTTCTACTTCTCAACGAGGAGATTGCAAATCTGGTGGATTATAAAATGCGGCTCGCGAGATTTCGGAGCAATCCGGAAGGCGACGAGCCACGGCTGCCGCAATCGAAACTCGACACGGTAATAGCCCGATGGCGTGAGATATTCCCCGAGCATCACGTGATGCGCGAGGGCGGTTCATTGCTGTTCACACGCAAAGGCGACACGGAAATGTACCGTCCGAGCCGCCTCTCACACGGCGAGAAAGCCACACTCTTCTATATCGGGTCCGTTCTCTACGCTCCGGTCAACGGAGTGATATTCGTGGACAATCCGGGTATGTTTCTCCACAATTCGATACTCGGACGCTTCTGGAACACAATCGAAGCGATGCGGCCCGACTGTCGGTTCGTATACACGACCCACGACGTGGATTTCGCCGCGTCGCGCGCTGAAAACGCCATTGTATGGGTGCGCTCATACAATCCCGACACACTGGAATGGGACTACGACCTGCTCCCCTCCGACAGCGGCCTGTCGGAAGACCTCTATATGGCCCTTGTAGGCTCCCGGCGCCCTGTGCTCTTCATCGAAGGCGATTCCACCCACTCGATCGACGCCAAGTTGTATCCGCTGGTATTCAGAGATTTTTCGGTTAAATCGCTCGGGAGCTGCAATAAGGTAATCGAAGCGACACGCGCCTTCAACGATCTGCGTGCGTTCCACCATCTTGAAAGCTTCGGCATAGTGGACCGCGACCGCCGCGACGAGCAGGAAGTGGAATATCTGCGCGGAAAGCATATTTTTGTGCCGGAAGTAGCCGAAATCGAAAACATTCTCATGCTTGAGGATGTGGTGAAGGCCATGGCACGGGCCTACGGCCGCGACCCGGAGAAAGTTTTCTCCTCGGTAAAATCGGCGATACTTGCGATGTTCCGCCACGATCTCAGGCAGCAGGCGCTTCTGCATACGCGCCATCGCGTGAAGCGTACGCTCGAATATCGCGTGGACGGCCGTTTCAACAACATCAACGCCCTCGAGGAGCATATGAACACGCTTGTCAGCTCGCTCAACCCGCGCGGCCTTTACGAGCAGATGTGCCGCCAGTTCTCCCAGATTGCCGGAACGGGCGACTACGCCGGAGTCCTCAAATACTACAACCAGAAGTCGATGGTGCCCGGCTCCAATGTGGGCCAGATGCTTGGGCTCAAAGGCAGTAAGGATGCCTATGTGCAGGCAGTGCTCGGAGTGATGAAAAGCGAGTCGCCGCATGCCGAAGCCATAAGGAGGGCAATAATGAAGTGCTTCGGAATCGAAAGGAATCCGGAGCTATAAGTAACTGCTCAGGATTATTTCGACCAGTTACGTAGCTGTTGCACATATACATCATATCCATGCATATGTCGAGCCGCGACACACGAATTTCGGCTCGGATGCACCATACCCGGCCGAAAAGCGTTATATTTGTATACAAATTTCCAGGACTGAATCAATATAATATCTACAACCATATGCTACAATTCATTACAAGGCGGTCCGACAGGTGGACAACAGCCGAACAGGCTGCCAAAGCCATAGAAGGCGGCTGCCGCTGGATTCAGCTTTCCGCTGAATCGCTCCCGACGGAGACACCACACCGCCGCGAGGCAGTCGAGGGCCTTATTCCCATCTGCAAGGAGAACGAGGCATTCCTGATTATAGAGGATGATGTCGATCTCGTAGACCTTCTGAAGGTGCACGGCGTATGCCTGCGCGACAATTCCCGAAGTGCCGCCATGCAGGCGCGCGAACAGCTTGGCGCAGAAGCCGTGATAGGCGTCGAGGCCACCTCAGCCGCCGAGATAATCGCCCTGAAGGGCCTTGATATAGATTATATCATGGTAAAGGCTCCGGCCGACGTCACCACTGCGGAAGCTATTACGGCCTTCTACTCAGGTATGCTGCAAATGCTCGAACCGCAGGGGATAGATTTCCATATCGTTGCAGAAGGGGATTATCCGGTCGAGGTTCTGACCGGCTTGCTTTCATCCGGGTGTGCGGGGGTAGCTGTATCCGCCCTGATAGCCGACAGCGAGAACCCCGCTTCCGCGACGGCCACCCTTCTCGATGCCCTCGACAAGGCACGCAAAAAAGCCGAGGACGACTGACCGCAATTCCATACAAACCATCACATTTCAACAGATATCAACAATGAAATTTATCGGCATAATTCCCGCCCGATACGCATCTACGCGCTTCCCGGGTAAACCTCTGGCCATTCTTGGCGGAAAACCCATGATCCAGCGCGTCTACGAACGTGCTTCGCTCGCACTCGACGAGGTATGGGTCGCAACCGACGACACCCGGATAGCCGATGCGGTGAAAGCCTTCGGAGGTAACGTGGTAATGACCTCCGCCGCCCACCGCAGCGGCACCGACCGCTGCCTCGAAGCATACCGCAACATCGGCTCCGACGCCGATGTGGTAATAAACATTCAGGGCGACGAGCCGTTCATCGATCCGCTGCAGCTCAAGCAGATACAAAGTTGCTACGACGATCCCGACACGCGAATCGCCACGCTTGTACGCCCTTATAATCCGGAAGGAGGCATCGAGGGGCTTGAGAATCCGAATTCGCCGAAAGTGGCTCTCGACGCTGAGGGATATGCCCTGCTGTTCAGCCGTTCGGTTATCCCCTATCTGCGCGGAGTGGAACGCCGTGAGTGGCCGTCGCGCCATCAGTATTACACCCATATCGGGATGTATGCCTATCGCGCCGGCACACTTGCCGAAATCACGGCACTCCCCCAGTCGCAACTCGAGCTCGCCGAAAGCCTCGAGCAGCTGCGCTGGCTTGAAAACGGCTTCCGCATCAAGACAGCCGTATCATGCTACCCGACAATCGGCATCGACACTCCCGCCGACCTTGAGGCAGCCGAGCGCCTGCTCGCTTCCGCAGAATAATCCTTAAAGCAACCGCACACAATGACATCGCCAGACCGCACGACAGCTCCAGCTATCCATCCGCTTCCAGTAATGCCACTTCCTCAGGCCGTACGCACCCCTCTTGCCGGAGGCATCGAGGCCGTAAGCATCGCCGACGACTCCCAGCCGGTAAGCCGCATTTCAATTGTATGGCCCGTAGGTCAGGCCGATGTTCCGGACTGCAACGCGCTCGCGCTGATGATGCCGATGCTCTCGGAGGGAACATTGAGCATGTCGGGGGCCGACATCGCCGATATTCTGGAGTTCAACGGAGCATGGATGAAAACGGACATCGGCCGCCACACCACCATCCTAACGCTGTTTCTGCTCAACAAAACAGCGGAGCGGATATTTCCACTGCTGGCCGACATTCTGCTGCACCCGGCATTTCCGCCCGACGCACTCGAACGCCTGCGCGAGAAACTCATAGCACAGACACGCCTGCGGCAGCACAAAGTTAAGGAACTGGCCCGTCAGCTGAGCAACAGGATGATTTTCGGAGTAGGAGCCCCCGCCGCGAGAATTACCTCGGCCGAAGGTTTCAAGGCCGTAAGTCGTGAAGAGCTGGTGGACCTGCACAGACGTCTGATACTATCCACGCGGCCTACGCTCTACCTCGCCGGAGCGGTAAACGGCAAGATTGAGCAGATGGCCATGACGATGATGGATTCTTTCGGCTCTCCGACCGACAAAGCGCTTGCAGCGAATGTCGTACCGGCACCTGCGATGCAGACATCTTCACGATGTATGGAGGTTGTGGCCGATTCGCTTCAGACGGCCGTGCGGATTGCGATTCCGACTATAGGACCATCCCATCCCGACTACTATAGCCTGCAGACCGCGGTCTTCGCCCTCGGAGGCCACTTCGGAAGCCGCCTTATGAGCAACATCCGCGAGGATAAGGGATACACTTACGGCATCTCGGCCATGATGCTTACCACAAGGGAAACGTCGGACATCATAATTCACTGCGAGACCGACAACCGCCTTACCGACAGCGTACTAAATGAAACCGAAGTTGAAATTGCACGACTTGCATCGCGCCCGATGGGCGACGACGAGCTTGAAATCGTGCGCCATACCGCCCACTCCGGACTGCTCGCGACGCTCGACTCCCCTTTCACGGTAATCGACAACTATATTGTGGAACAGGCCGTAGGCATTCCGGCCGCTTCGGGATTTATCCGGCGCCAGGAAAACGTGCTTGCAGCCAGTGCTGAAAAAATCCAGGAAATGGCTGAAAAGTATCTGCTCGGAACTCCTCGTGCGATTGCCCTTGCAGGCAATGCCGGGAGCGACCAGGCTGTCAGTCAGGAACAGTGATTGCCATACCGTCGCGCGCAAGCTCCACCCCCTCGGGAAGACGGGGAGAAACCTCCGCCGCAAGTCCGGCATGATGGCTCAGATGGGTGATATAAGCCCTGCGCGGCGATACTTTGGCTATGATTTCGAGCGCCTCGGCAATAGTGAGGTGCGACATGTGCTCTTCCCATCGCAAGGCATTGATGACAAGTGTATCCACGCCACGGATGGCCTCGACGGTAGCGTCGGGCACGCGTTTGGCATCCGTGATATACGCCAGATTGCCGATTCGGAATCCGACGATTTCCAGTCTGAAATGATTTACCGGAAGCGGCATCACGCTGATGTCTCCCACCCGGAAGGGCTTCAGAGGGCTTATGATATGTATATCGTAGCGTGGAACGCCAGGATAAGGATGTTCCACAAAGCAATACGGCATTCGCATACGTAGGTCGTGGGCCACCTCTTCCTGACAATATACCGGGAAAGCGTCCTTCCCCTTGCAATATGGCCGCAGGTCGTCGGCGCCACCCACGTGGTCGTAATGCTGATGTGTGACAAGGAGTGCATCCAGATCGCCCTGACGATGAAACCGCAGCATCTGCTCGCGGAAATCCGGCCCGCAGTCAATCAGAATATTCTTACCGCCTACCTCCACAATGGCAGAAGCACGCATGCGGCTGTCGGCCGGATCGGTCGAGCGACACACCTCGCAATTGCAGTTCAGCTGAGGAACACCTGTAGAGGTGCCGGTGCCGAGAAAAATCAGTCTCATAGCGAAAAGAGCGTGATAAGTGAAACAAACGCCGGAGACCCGGCTAACGGCCGATTTTCAGAAGCAGCCCGTCCTCAAACACGAGGTAGCGGCCATCCGTGTAATTCCACCGCTCATAAGCCGAGGAATGGGTGTGGCCGCGGTCGATGCTTGCCGGTGAACCTATGGCGAGAATTGCCTCCGGCTTTGTCATGCCGACGGCGGGACGTGTATTGACGATATTCCGCCACTTTTCGTCGGATATGGCCGGATAGGAAGACCTGATGTCGCTCAGGGAAAACAATGCCTCGAAATCGCGTGGAGCGCTTCGGTCGGGATTTCCGGCGCTCATGAAAAGGGCGTGCGTCTCACCTCGGTCGTCGGAAAAGAGCACCTTCACAGGGTATACCTCGTTGGCAGGAAGAACCTCCGAAACCTTTACCTGGACGAACTTCCGTCCGGCATATGCTTCGCCGTCGGGTGTGAACCAGAGCGGGGTGCGAACCCAAAGGGTGCGGCCCACAAGATGCGTCGCGACGGAATCGACAAGGTCGAGGTCGACCGTGAACGGCACCTCCATCTGTCCGCGCCGGCGGAGTTCGGCCGCAGTAGCATTCGTGCGGTAGCCAAACGCGGGGCCGAAACGAAGCTCCACAAGGTGATCGCCCGTAAGGCCGACGGATTCGGTGATGCCGGAATAACGGATGGTGTCGCCGGCCTGCGGCATAACCGCGTCGGAGCCGGGAGCGGCAGTGAGAGCAAGCGAAATGCGCGGAGAGGTAACATAAAACCGCTTGCCGGAACTCCATTGCGCAAACGACTGAGCCACAAACCGCGCAGCCAGTTCCTTTTCGGGGCTGACGACGGCGGCGTTGTTGCTTCTTACGTCCTTATACGTAATTTTAGGCGTGGATTCCACACCCGTAAAACAGCCGGAAACAGCCGTAGCCATCGCCGAAACGATGGCTACAGAGAGCATATGGATTATATGTTTCCGGAATCCGGGCATTTCGCTTTTACTTTTCTACGGGGGTGATGTCGAGGTTCTTGAAAATGAACGAATATATGTCGGTATACTCGTCGATAACCTTTGCGATAGGCTTGCCGCCACCGTGGCCGGCCTTACTGTCGATACGGATGAGTTTGGGGCGGTCGCCGGTATCGGACGCCTGGAGAGTGGCGGCGTATTTGAAGGAGTGGGCCGGAACGACGCGGTCGTCGTGGTCGGCTGTCGTAACGAGGATGGCGGGATATTCCGTGCCGTCGTTCTTGATGTTGTGAATCGGCGAGTAGGCGGCGAGATATTCGGCCATCTCCTTGGAGTCGGCACTGGTGCCATAGTCGGAGGCCCAGTTCCAGCCGATTGTGAAGAGATGGTAGCGCATCATGTCCATTACGCCGACGCGCGGAATGGCGACGCGGAATAGATCGGGACGCATATTGGTAACGGCGCCTACGAGCAGACCGCCGTTGCTGCCGCCTTCAATCACGAGATGTTCGGGCGATGTCCACCCCTCGGAAATCATATACTCGGCTGCGGAAATAAAGTCGTTGAACACGTTGAGTTTGTTCATCTTCGTGCCGGCGGCATGCCACTGCTCGCCATATTCGGCACCGCCGCGCAGGTTGGCCTGAGCGTAGATACCACCGTTCTCAAGCCATACAAGCCGGTTGGGCGAAAACGAGGGAGGAAGCGAGATATTGAAACCGCCGTAGCCGTAGAGGTATACGGGGTTGCTGCCGTCGCGTTTCAGGCCTTTCTTATAGGTGAGGAACATGGGGACTTTGGTGCCGTCGGAGGAGGTGTAGAACACTTGCTCGGTTACATAGTCGGCGGGATTGAAATTCTTGATTTCCGGCTTGGTGAGCAGACGGCTTTCGCCTGTGGTCTTGTCGAACGCATAGATGCTCGACGGATAGAGGAACGATGCGAAATTGTAGAATACTTCGTCGGACTTGGCCGAAGAGGAGATGCCGACCGTGCCGTAAGTGGGAAGTTGGATGTCGCGGATTTTGCTGCCGTCGAGCGAATATACAGCCGGATAGACGGATGCATCCTTCTCATACGTAAGGATAAGATTGTTGCCGCTGCGCGATACGCCGGTAAGCACACCTTCCTGCTCGGGGACGACAGTCCGCCAGTTGGCGCGCACGGGATTGGATAGCGGAGCCTTGACGAGACGGTTGCGCTGGGCGTCGGCCGAAGTAAGGATATACACATCGTCGCCGATTACGTCGACCACCGAGTTGGAATAGTCCTGACTCGGTTCCATTACCACCCACTTGGCATCGGGGCGTGTCAGGTCTTTCACCATCATCCCCTCGCCAAAGCCCTGGCCACCTACAAACACGAAGAGCGAGCGCTCGTTTTCAGGTACATAGGCCGTATGGAAGTGGAGCGGATGCTCCTTGTCCTCGAATGCGAGGACATCGCTGCTCTGGGGAGTGCCGAGCTTATGATAATAGATGCGGTGGTTCTCGTTGGCATTGGAGAATTCTTTTCCAGCCACGGGACGGTCGTAGGCGCTGTAGAAGAAGCCATCCTTCCACCAGGCGGCGTCGGTGAATTTGGCCCATTCGATATGGTCGTCGAGCAGACGGCCGGTCTCGGTGTCGAGCACATATATTTCGGTCCAGTCGGAACCGCTGCGCGAGATGGTATATGCCATGTAGCGGCCGTCGTTGCTCATAGAGGTGCCGGTAAGGGCTACGGTGCCGTCGTCGCTCAGAGAGTTAGGATCGAGGAAAACTTCCTCTTTGCCTCCGACGGGTTTGTCGGAGCGATAAAGTACGGACTGATTTTTCAGTCCGTCGTTGCGGAAGAAATAATAGCGGCCGTCGGCGCCCAGGAATGGGGCACCCTGCTTCACATAGTTGTTGAAGTCGGAGATGCGCTGGCGGAGAGCGCCGCGGAAGGGGATTTTCGAGAGATAATCTTCTGTAAGCGCACGCTCCTGCTCTACCCAGGCGAGAGTTTCGGCCGCAGTATCGTTTTCGAGCGGGCGATACGGGTCGGCGATTTTCTCACCGAAATAGAAGTCGACAGTATCGTTTGTGGGAGCCACAGGATACTTTTTTGCGCCGGCGCAGGAAGCCAACGCGACAGAAGTGATTGCCATAGCAGAAAGTGCCGGGATAAGTTTCATTTTCCAGATATTGAAATGTGATAATAATCGGATGGAAGAGGACAGAACGCGCTCAAAAGCGGCAAAACGGGGATTCCGGCTTTCAACGACGTGCAGTCCGCGCAATCGAGGTCTGGCGGCGCGCTCTCGCCTTCAGATGGAAGTGAAGCGCCACGATACAGCCTACACACAGGGCCGTTCCGCCGAAATAAAGTATAGGAGATGTGGCGCCCGACAGATAGGAAGGCCAGCCAAGCACCACCATAACAACGAGATATATCAGCAGAACTGCCGGAATAAAGATTGCTCTCTTAGTCATCATACGAAAGGGTTCAAAATTAGTCAGGGAGCGGATGAATCGCCGGAAGGAGCCGCAGCTCCCTCTTCGGCCTCGGCTTCCGAAAGAATGTAGGGGCAATCTGCCGGATTGAATTTACCGGCTACCAGGTGGTTGTAAATCTGCTGACAGGCCCATGCATCGATGGCTGCATAGCTCTGCTGACTTGGAGTCAGCGAGGGAGCCTCCCAGTTGGTAAGCCGCTGATGCTTGGATATGCGACGGCGGAAGATAATTCCGAAAATACGTTGCAGACTGTTGTCGGCGATTTCAAAATCCTTTACAAACGACTGGAGTTCCACGAATCCACCCGGAGTAAACGGTTGCAGCTTGGAGAGCTGATGGAAGTCGTCCTTGAGCGAAAGACCGATTTTCTGAACGCCGGCGTTTTCAAGAAATTTCATAAAAGGCTCGATGCTGCCGATTTGCTTCAGACGAAAGAGGAAACACTCTTCGCCACACGAAATCTGGGCAAGCGAGACGTTATAGTGCTGAAACTTGGTGAACGACGGACGTGTCTCGGTGTCGAATCCGACCTGATCAACGCGGTTGAGGTATGCCAGAGCACTTTTGCTCTTGGCGGCGCTGTCGACCAGAATCACTTTGCCGGGAAATTTCACTTCCGGGAATTCCAATAACTGCTGTTTACTGATGCTCAACATTCTCTTATCCGAATAACAAATAAATCCGAATATCGGTTGCGCCTCACGGCACTTTAAATACAAACAGGCCGGACGAGAGAGCTATACGGCTTCACACCGCAAAGTGAATACCACCTGCGGCGATGTTGCAAATTTAAGAAAAATAAGTCGACCCCAAAAGCCAAAAAGCCTTAACCCCGCAGCCGTCAGCTGCAAGAGTAAACACAACGCCCCTGCCGCAATCTGACCCGATCCAAAATCAGAATGCAGCAGGGGCGCGGATGGTCTATATATAGAGCTTGGGGCAAGCCTTCAGACCTTGGCGCAGCGAGGCCTACCTCGCATACCCATTGCGCCGAGCTAAGGCTCGGCCATCAGGAACAAAAGCTATTGCCTGGCCGGAACGGCGAGCTGAAGCTCGCTCACAGAACTACCTTCGGAGAGGCCTCGCTAAAGCTCGGAGCAAGGACAAAAAATACCGGCATTGAGGCACCAGCGGAGGCTCGGAGAGCCGGAGTTGTGGTAGCGACACACGGAGGGCTGCCCGGAGGGGAGGCCGGAGGAGCCAAAGGGGTTCCGGATGGGTTGCGCCATTGACCGATAGGGACCTGGCAACAGCCCCGGTCGGTCAATAAGGAGAATGGAAGAATGAAAATGTGCGCTTGCCATGCGGTTTAGCTTTGGGCTGCGGGGCATGACTTGCCGCTATATACATCGCTCATGGTCGACACCTCTGTGTACGGTAAGGATGAACGGTGTGAATTCAGGATCTATGGGGAGCAGGATCGAGCCGAGCAGACGGCGGAAAAGGGCATCGAGGTCGGTATGGAGTAGGCGGTGCTCAAACCGATGGATGAGGCGCCGGATGTCTGCGAGGGAATAGATGCGGTGCTTCCGCACCTGAGGGAGCCGGGTGGTGCGGTAGATTGCACTCTGGATGTCGGGCGGGTGGAGATAGGGATTCTTCGGGCGGCGGGACATATAGGCGATAAATAATAGTTCTGATTATTATGACTCGGGCTGAAGCCCGAAGCGCAAACAAATTGAGAGGGAGGATTGGGGATGGGATTTGGAATTTAGGAGGAAGATTGTGGAGGTGGGCTTTTCGGCGATGCTCGCCGGAAGCGGTTAACCGCTCCGTGGATTCCCGGTTACTATGAGATGAAAAGAACGGGGAGGGAGGGAGGGAAGGAGGGGAATGAGAGGGATTTATTCGCAATACAAAGATAGCACGAGGTTGGGCCAAATTCTTTCACCCCTGAATTAAATAACTCTAAAAGCAAGAAACAGTATGATGATACTAATTAATAATTTTAAGTAACTGTTCAAAATAATTTTATACTTTCCTGATCTAAAATAAAGCAGGGGCGCGGCAAAACTGCCTCGCCCCTGCTCTGATGGGGTAATATCCTGGATAAAAAGAATATCTTTGTAAAAACCCGGGGATAAAAGATTTTTTATGTTTTATACTGAATGGGGGAAATCTCAGTAATATCCTGGAATTTAGCAGAATATCTAATTTTGGGATTAGCCGACGAAGGTGAAGAGTGTGGTGGCTTCGCCCGCGGTGAGGATGGTATCGTAGAAGAAGCTTACGATGCCGAGGCCGATGATGCCGGCTACGGTAATCCAGAGTCCAAGGCGCTCGCTGCATGCGCTGCGGAAGGGTGCTATCTGCGGTTCTTCGGGAGAGATATACATCGCCTTGACCACAAGCAGGTAGTAGTAGAGCGACACGATTGTGTTGATCAACGCGATAAGCACGAGGATGTAGATTGCAATCGAGCCCTGGTTGATGGCCGAGGTAAAGATGAAGAATTTGCTGAAGAATCCGGCAAACGGGGGGATACCTGCGAGCGAGAACATGGCGAGCATCATGGAGCATGCCAGCCAGGGGTTGGTCTTGGAAAGACCGTTGTAGTCGGAGATGTGTACCAGACCGGTTTTGTTTTCAATAGCTCCGATTACGCCGAAGGCGGCGAGGTTGGAGAAGATGTAGACGAGGATGTAGTACATCATGGCCGAGAGACCCATGGCGTTGCAGCCGACGATACCGAGCATGATGTAGCCGGCCTGGGAAATCGACGAGAAGGCAAGGAATCGCTTAATGTTCTTCTGACGGATGGCGAAGAGGTTGCCGACGGTGATGGTGAGGATAATCAGTGCATAGAGCATCCACTCCCAGACCATGGAGTAGAACTGGCCGAATACCTGCACAAGAATCACGAGGAAGGCAAAGGCTGCGGCACCCTTGGAAATAACCGAGAAATAGGCGGTGACGGGAGTCGGGGCGCCCTGGTATACGTCGGCTGTCCAGAGATGGAAAGGAACGAGCGAAAGCTTGAAGCCGATACCGGAGATTACGAAAGCGAGGGCAACGATGAGGAGTGTGCCGGTCTCGCCGCCAATCTGGAGGGCAATCTGGTCGAAGTAGAGCGAGCCGCTCAGGCCGTAGACGAACGAGAGACCCATCATGAACACAGCCGAAGAGAATACGGCGGTGAGCATATATTTGATGGCGGCCTCATGGCTCTCATAGCGGTTCTTGTCGAAGGCCACCATGGCAGCCAGCGGGAGCGAGGCGCTTTCCAGACCGATGACAAACAGAAGGAAATGGCGTGCGGAAATCATGAGATACATGCCGAAGAGCGTGACGAGCAGGAGCTCGTAGAATTCGCCGCGGCGCATGATCATCAGTTCGCCGTCGACCCATTTGCAGCTCTGAATCAGCACGATGAGCACGCCGACGTTAAGGATGTTCTTAATCATGGCGCACACGGGCGACGTGGCGTACATCCCGGCGAAGGCGTCGACCTGACCGGAGTTGCCCCAGATGAACGAAGCGACCGTAAAAATCAGGAAGAGCACCGTAGAGAAGCCGGCCGTGGCATTGAGCGCCTTCTTAGGCATGAAAGTGTCGTAAAGGAATACCAACAGGAATACAATCAGCAGGCCGATTTCCTGTCGCATCGCAAGAAACTGTGAATAATCCATCGTAAAGCGTTGTTGTAAGGATTATATTATTGCACCACACCCCGATTACATGCCGATGGCATGGAAAATCTCGGGATTGAAGGTGAATTTGATTAACGATTCGAAGAAATTGGGGAAACAGCCGATGGCAGCCACGCTGACGATGAGCGTGATGGTCGAGAGGCGTTCCCACCATGTGGCGTCGGTGAGCTCGAGGTGGTGAGGATCCTGCACCGGACCGAACAGCAGTTTGCCGACCACGCGGAGGATGTAGACCGCGGTGATGACAATCGACGAGCAGGCGATGATGGTGAAGGTGCGGTGGAACATGTCGGCATGCTCGAACGAACCTACGAAAATCGTCATTTCAGCAACAAAGCCGCTGAGACCAGGCAGACCGAGCGAAGCCATACCGGCAATCACGTAGCCAACGCCAAGGAAAGGCATTATCTTCATCAGGCCGCCCATCAGACGGATGTCGCGGGTATGGGTACGACCGTAAATCATGCCGATGAGGGCGAAGAAGAGAGCCGTCATGAGGCCGTGGGAGAGCATCTGCATGATGGCGCCGGTCATTGCAGTGGTGTTAATCATGAGGATGGCGAAGAGCACCATGCCGCAGTGGGACACCGAAGAGTAGGCGTTGATGTATTTGAGGTCGGTCTGAACGCAAGCCGAGAAGGCTCCGTAGACCACCGAGATACCGGTGAGGATGAGGAAAATCCAGGCAAGGTCGTTAGCGGCCTGAGGCATCAGGTACATGGCAACACGGAAGCAGCCATAGCCGCCGAGCTTCATCAGCACGCCGGCGTGAAGCATCGAGACCGCTGTGGGAGCGCAGGCATGGCCGTCGGGGCTCCATGTGTGGAAGGGGAACATGGCGCCGAGCACGCCGAAGCCGACGAAGCACATCGGGAAGAGGAAATACTGCCATCCCTTGGTGATTGCACCGTTCTGCGAAATCTCAAGGATGTTCCAGGTGAGCGGAGCGCCCTCGGGAGCCGAGTGGTAGTAGATGCCGATGAGGCTGAGCATCAGGAAGGCCGAGCCGCCCATAAGCATCAGGGTAAGCTTCATTGCGGAATACTCCTTGCGGCCTGTGCCCCATACGCCGATGAGAAGGTACATCGGGATAAGAGCGACCTCGTAGAACATGAACATCGTAAAGAGGTCGACCGAAATAAAGAAGCCGAATACGCCGGTGGAGAGCAGCAGGAGCCACATGAAGAAGTGGCGTGCGTCGTCGATAGCCCAGGAGGCGAAGGAGCCTGCGAATACGATAATCGACGAAAGGATAAGCATCGCAATCGAGACACCGTCGACACCCACGGCAAGATTTATGTTAAGCGGAGCGAACCAGGTCCACGAGCCGGTATAGAGCATCTCGGCGGTGGCGCCAGCGGCGCGCTGGGCAAGATAATCGCATAACAGCCATACGGACAGCCCGATCAGAACAGTCGAGCCGGCCACTGCCACGGCGCGAATCTGCTTCACGTTGCGGCACAGGGCAAACCCACCCAGCATGAGCAGGGGGATTATCACGAAATATATCAGAATATTCGAAAACATGTCTGTTTTATGATATTTGTACTGTGTTCAGAATCGGTTAATTATCAGATAAGGCAGATGGCTGTGACAGCGCCGAGAAGGAGGGCGCCGACGAGGTAGAACCATACATAGGTCTGCACATTGCCCGACTGAAGGCCCTTGATTGCTTCGGAAGCCTTCTGAGTGCAGTAGGCGAAACCGTCCATGGTGCCGTCGACAATGTGGCGGTCGAACCAGGCGATAGGCTTCGAGATGCAGCCGAAGATAATCTTATGGGTGATGAACATGTAGAGCTCGTCCCAGTAGAAGCGGTGGTAGCACCAGTCCCAAAGGCGAGGAAGAGCGCTCTTCATCTTTGCGGGGAGGTCGTTCTCGGTCTTGTACATCTTCGTGGCGATGAGTATTGCCACGATGGCGACGGCGAGGCTGATTCCGGCCACGCTCCAGTCGAGAGCGCCGAGGTTGGTGAAGAAGTTGACGTGGTCGAACATCTCGTGGCCGTTCCAGGTGACGAGGTTGCCCATGGGCACGAAACCGGCAACGCAGCTGATGGCGGCGAGAATCACGAGCGGAAGCGTCATGGTCCAGGGCTGGTCGTGGGGGGCGTGATGACCTTCGGGCACTTTATGTTCCTTCCACCAGAAGATGAGGTAGTAGAGGCGGAACATATAGAAGGCGGTCAGACCGGCCACGAGCGACATCCAGAGATACCAGAAAGTGGAGTGGCCCATCGTGGCCGTCAGGATTTCATCCTTCGAGAAGAATCCGGCGAAGGGGATGATGCCCGCGATAGCCAGACAGCCGATGAGGAAGGTGATATGGGTAATGGGCATGTATTTGCGGAGACCGTGCATCTCGGTGTAGTTGTTTGAACCGATAGCATGGATCAGCGCGCCGGCGCAGAGGAAGAGGAGCGCCTTAAACATTGCGTGGGTGAACAGATGGAACATACCGGCCATGTAGCCGAGGCCATGGTGGAATTCCGGACGGGCAACGCCGAGCGAAACCATCATGAATGCAATCTGCGAGATGGTGGAGAAGGCGAGCACGCGCTTGATGTCGACCTGCGTGCAGGCCACCATGGCGGCATAGAAGGCCGTGAGAGCACCGACTACCACGATGATATCGAGGGCGGCCGTCTCCATAAGGTAGAGCGGGAACAGACGGGCAACGAGGTAAACACCTGCCACAACCATAGTAGCGGCATGGATGAGGGCCGAAACAGGAGTCGGGCCTTCCATGGCGTCGGGGAGCCAGATGTGGAGCGGCATCATAGCCGACTTACCCATACCGCCCATGAAGATGAGCACGAGCGCCCAGGTGAGCACCGAAGCCCCCATGAAGGTGGGAGCGGCCGAAGTGGCGAAAATGTTGCGGATACCTTCGGCGGTGCCTTCACTGATCTGATAGACGCCGTCGGTTACGGGCGTAGAGGTAAGGTCGGTGAAGTTGAACGTACCGGTATAGAAGCTCAACACGAGGATACCGAGCAGGAATCCAAGGTCGGCGAAGCGCGTTACGATAAACGCTTTCTTCGAAGCCGAGACGGCGGAAGGCTTGGTGTAGTAGAAACCGATGAGGAGGTAGGACGACGCACCTACAAGCTCCCAGAAGATATACATCTGGAAAATGTTGGTGGCGACTACGAGACCGAGCATCGAGAAGCTGAAAAGCGACAGGAAAGCATAGAAACGCTGGAAGCCGGTCTCCCACACTCCATGATGGTCGCGCATATAGCCGTTGCTATAGAGATGGACCATGAAAGAGATGGTGGTGATAACCACCAGGAGAAGAGCGGAAATCGGGTCGAGGAGGAATCCGAGACGGATTACGAGGCTATCGGTGAACGAAAGCCAGTCCTGATTGAAAATCACAGCCTGCAGGCGCACATGGTTTTCGGCGTCGACAAACTCGGGGCTTCCCGAGAAGAAATAGGTGAATGCCGTGATATAGGCAAGCACCATGGTGACACCCATACCTGCGGTGCCGAAGATACCGGCAAGGCGGTGGCTCATCTTATGGCCGCAGAGTCCCAGGAAGAGGAACATGGCAAGCGGCAAGGCGAGGATAATGATAGGAATTACTGGTTGCATGGCGCCTTAGAATTTCATTTTGTTGACGTCGCGCACATCGATATTCTTCGACACGCGGAACACGTTGATAATAATAGCGATGGCGAGAGCGGTCTCCGCAGCGGCGAGGCCGATTGCAAAGAGCGAGAAGAACATTCCCTCCATTTCGCCGGGGAACAGGAAGCGGTTGAACACCACAAAATTAATGTCGACCGAATTGAGCATCAGCTCAAGCGACACGAGCATGGCAATCATGTTGCGACGGGTAATAAAACCGTAGACACCGCAGCAGAACATGAAAAGGCTCGGAATAAGATAATAGAGAATTGTCAGATCCATGATTCCTTAACTACAGCGGTTAATTTTTACGGGCGATTACAACGCCACCGATAATGCACGCAAGCAGCAGAACGCTTATGGCCTCGAACGGGAGGAGATACTGGCCGTGGCCGGTACCCATAAGCGCGGTGCCGATTTCCTCCATAAGGGGGTTATCGCCCGAGGCGGTTGCCGAAAGGAAAGAGCAACGGCTGATGAGCGAATAGCCCGTGACGAGGAACATCGCCACAGCCGCGATAAGCCCGAGGACGCGTTTCTGCGACACGAGAGCCGGAGTGTTGTCGCCGGGGTGGCTTGTCAGCAAAATTGAGAACACAAACAGCACCACTATACCGCCGGCATAGACGGCAATCTGCACGGCACCCAGAAACTCGTAGTCGAGCTGGAAATAGAGGGCGGCCGTCGCAAAAAGCGCGAACAGCAAGTAAGTGGCAGCACGCAGAATCTTGCGTGTCGTAACAGCAAGCACCGAGAAGACGATAATCGACAGAGCGATTATCATATAAACGATGATACTTCCTACTGATTCCATCTTATATAACTATGATTTATTATTATCTATACAGGGAGACGCCCGGGGGTCAGGCTTTGGGGGCGTCGGAAGCGCCTTTTGCGGCTTCGCGCTCGGCCTTGAGACGGGCAGCCTTTTCGAGGGCGGCTCGGATTTTGGCTTCCTTTTCGGGGTCACCGCCCGCGGCGGCGAGGGCCTTCTTAATCTTTTCGTCGTCTACGGCAGGTTTGGCCGGGGCGGCAGCAACAGGTGCAGCAGCTTTATCGGCAGGAGCGGCTGCTTTATCAGCGCCGGCGGCTTCAGCAGCCTTCTTGGCGGCCATAGCAGCCTTGGCAGCCTCTATCTTGGCTTTCTTTTCTGCCTCAAGCTTGGCAATCTGCTCGGGAGTAGGCTTGGGCGCGGGTTTCTCGGGCAGATAGTTAAGCTGCTTCACAAGCTTTTCGCGGGTAAATACAGCCTGCTCGAAATCATTGCTGAAGCGGATTGCATTGGTCGGGCAGGTAGTAACGCACAGCTGACAGAATGTGCAGCTGCCGAGGTCGTAGATATACCGGTCGAGCTTTTTCTTCTTCTTTCCATCCCAGGTATCGACCATCTTGGTCTCCACGGTGATGGTGCCGTTGGGGCAGTTGCGCTCGCAGGTGCCGCAGGCAATACATTTATGATTCCCCTCCTCGTCGTAGATGAATTCCAGAGTGGCGCGGAAACGCTGGGCCACATGCATCTCATCGCGGTTGTCGGGGTATTTTTCTGTTATCTTAGGCGTGACGAATTCCTTTCCGGTAACCTCAAGACCCTTCACGAGACTCGAGATTCCCTTGCCTAAAGACGAAAAATAATCTTTTACACTACCCATTGGTTAAATCTGATATGTGGTTTATTTTTCAGTTTTTTCAAAGTTATTTCACCTGACCGCCGAGGATGTCGAGCAGTTCGGTGGTGATGGCCTGCTGGCGCAGTTTGTTGAACTCCAGCTGGAGCTGGTCGTGAAGCTTCTTGGCGTTGTCGTTGGCGCTCTGCATGGCCATTACGCGGGCTGCCTGCTCCGAAGCGCGGTTTTCGGTGAAAACATCTGATACCACCGAGAGCAGATACAGCGGCAGAATGGCGGTAAAGATGCTTGCAACGTCGGGCTCGAAGATATAAGGCTTGACCGAACGACCTTCGGCTCCGGCCGAAAATGCGAAATACGATACGGGAAGGAGCTGCTGGAACTCCGGACGCTGACGGCTGACGCTCTTGAACGACATATAGAGCATATCGACCCGGTCGTAACTACCGGAAAGAAATGCATCGCGGAGGGCGAAGGTAAAATCGCGCACGGCAGTCTCGGCAGATTTGGAGTCGACACCCTGCGCCGCAACACCTTTCACGCCGGGAAGGCGGAGTTTGCCAACGGCCTTGGCCATTTTGGAACCAACGGCCAAAACATCTATTTCGGCTGCATCGCCCAGCTGCGAGCGCAGCTCGGCAATCCGCTGAAGCAGAAGCTTGAAGATATTCACATTATAGGCACCGCAGAGACCATCGTCGGAGCCCCACACCACAAGAGCGACGCGGGCTACCGGCCGCTCCTCCATAAGCGGGGAAGAGAAAGAGGCATCGGAGCTGAGAAGATTGGCGATAACCGTCTCGACCTGATCGCGAAACGGACGCAACTGCTTCAACGCCAGCTCGGCCTTATGCATCTTGGCCGACGAAATCATCTTCATGGCGCCGGTGATTTTTTCCGACGACGCCACGGATCCGATGCGGCCTTTGAGTTCTCTGAGAGTTGCCATTCAGTGTCTGTTAGGGATTATTGTTACAATCAGTTTATGATGCTGCAATCAGTTATAGCGTGCGGCCACTTCGTTGGCGGCAGCGGTGAGTTTGGCGGTGCAGTCGTCGGTGAGCTGACCGGCCTTAATCACATCAAGCACATCGGCCTGATGCTTGGCGTGGAGCAGCTGCAGGAGAGCCTCCTGGAAGTCGGCCACCTTGTCGACTGGCACATTGCCGAGCAGGCCGTTTACACCGCAATAGATAACGGCAACCTCATCTTCAACAGCCCAGGGCTTGTACTGGGGCTGAATGAGAAGGCGTTCGTTCTTACGGCCACGGTCGATGACGCGGGCGGTAACGGGGTCGATGTCGCCACCGAATTTGGTGAACGATTCGAGCTCGCGGAACTGAGCCTGGTCGATTTTCAGCGTACCGGCCACTTTCTTCATCGACTTAATCTGGGCGTTACCGCCCACACGCGAAACGGAAATACCGACATTGATGGCCGGACGGATACCGCGGTTGAAGAGTGCGGTCTCCAGATAAATCTGACCATCGGTAATCGAAATCACGTTGGTAGGAATATAGGCGGATACGTCGCCGGCCTGGGTCTCGATGATAGGAAGCGCCGTAAGGGAGCCTCCGCCTTTCACACGGTCTTTGAGGACTTCGGGAAGGTCGTTCATACTCTCGGCCACCTGCTGGTTGTCGATGATTTTTGCGGCACGCTCGAGCAGACGCGAGTGGAGGTAGAAGATATCGCCGGGATAAGCCTCGCGGCCCGAGGGGCGCTTGAGGATAAGAGAAATCTCGCGGTAGGCGACGGCCTGCTTCGAGAGGTCGTCGTAGACGATAAGGGCGTCGCGGCCGGTATCGCGGATATATTCACCGATAGCAACGCCTGCGAAAGGCGAATAATAGCGCATGGCGGCAGAATCGGAAGCAGTGGCTGCAACCACACAGGTATAGTCGAGCGCGCCATGCTGACGGAGCGTTTCTACTATTGCGGCAACCGAGGAGGCCTTCTGGCCGATAGCCACATAGATGCAGTATACGGGTTTTCCCTCTTCGTAGTTCTTGCGCTGGTTGATGATGGTGTCGATGGCAATCGCGGTCTTGCCTATCTGGCGGTCGCCGATGATAAGCTCACGCTGACCGCGGCCGATGGGCACCATGGAATCGACAGCCTTGATGCCGGTCTGGAGCGGCTGCTTAACCGGCTGACGGAATATTACGCCCGGGGCCTTGCGTTCGAGCGGCATGAGGATTCGCTCGCCCTGAATGGGACCACGGCCGTCGATAGGCTCGCCGAGGATATTGATTACACGGCCAAAAACACCTTCGCCTACAGGAATGGAGGCGATTTCGCCGGTGCGCTTCACGGTCATGTTTTCGGTAACCTTGTTGACGTCGTTCAGAAGAATCACGCCCACATTGCTTTCCTCAAGGTTGAGGGCTACACCCTTAACGCCGTTTTCAAATTCCACAAGCTCGTTGGCGCAGACGTTGTCGAGGCCATACACGTGGGCCACGCCGTCGCCTACCTCAAGAACCGTACCTACTTCCTCGAAGGCAACCGTGCGGTTCACACTTTCAAGCTGTTGTTTTAAAACTTCTGAAATTTCGCTTGGATTAATCATTAGTGGGAATGTGTATATGTGAGAGTGATATTATTTCTGAATTCAAGAATTCTTTCGGACAGACGTGGGACATCAGCCGAGAAGCTTCTGCCTTATTCGGTTGAGGTCGTTCTTAACCGAGGCATCGAGGCGTTCGGAGCCGACTTTCACGGCGAATCCGCCGATAAGCGAGGGGTCGAGCCGGAAGCTGTATTCCATCGTGCCGCCCTCGAGATGCCGGAGGATGAGCTTTTTAAGGCGTTCCTCGCTATCCTTGTCGAGCGGTGCGGCGGCCGAAACCTCCACCTGATATATATGGTTCATCTTCCGGTAGGCGTCGGCGTATGCGATGGCGATAGCGCGGGCCATGGAAAGACGGTTGTTGTTTCTGAGCAATTTGAGGAAGTCGGAGTAGACCTCGTCGGTCGGTTGGGCTCCGGCTGCTGTAAGAAGCAGCTGTACTTTCTTAGCCGAGTCGATAAACGGGTTCGACATCGACGCGTCGAGGTCGGGGAACTGCCGGAAGGCATCCTGCAGCCTGTTCATAAGCTCGTACAGATGCTTGTCGGCACCCTTCTCGATGGCGAACTTCAGGAGTGCCTTTGCATATCTATGAGGAATAAGACCTTCGTTCATTATTTGTCGGCTTGGAAAGTATTTAAGCTATTGATGTCTGTTATGGTCGTCGTGCAGTCTGTCGGGAAATATTCCGAAGCGACCGATGACGTCCGTTCAGTTTTTAGTTTCGAGTTCGTCGAGGAGATTGTCGACAAGCTGCTGCTGCGAGCGGTCGTTTTTCAGCTGGGTACGGGTTACCTGGTCGGCGATTTCGAGCGCGTAGCGGCTAACCTGGTCGCGAAGACTCTTTTCGGCTTCCTTGCGGTTCTGCTCGATAGAGAGCTTGGCGGCGTCCATTACCTTCTGTGCTTCCTTTTTGGCTTCGTTGCGGGCCTCCTCGATGATCTGAGTCTTCATCTTATTGGCCTCGGCAAGCATGTCGGCCTGCTGATGACGTGCCTCAGCCATATATTTCTGAGCCTCAACCTGAGCATTGTCGAGTTGCTGCTTGGCGTTCTGGGCATATTCCACGCCCTTATCTATCAGGTCGGCACGGTTTTCCATACCTTTCAGAATAGCGGGCCACGCGAATTTCCAAAGGATGAAGAAAAGTATCGCGAAAGCCACGAACATCCATATAGTCAGGCCGAAATCAACTTTAAAAAGTTCCATTTGCTTGGGTTGAGATTGCAGATTTAAATAATTTCAAAAGAAGAGAGACGCGGGCCGTAAGCACAAAGAGTAAAATACGGCCTCAAGGACTTTCCGACCTTCGGCCGCCCCCGCGCCACGCAATGCGGGGCGCGGAGCCGACGTAAGGGGTCAGACCAGCTTCCTGCCTGAAGCCGGCGGAAAACTGCCGATCAGACGAAGAGGGCGAGTACGCAGACGATGACGGCGAAAAGAGCCACACCTTCGACGAGGGCGGCAATCACAATCATGTTCGAACGGATATCGCCTGCTGCCTCGGGCTGACGAGCGATGGCTTCCATGGCCGACGAACCGATCTTACCGATACCGATACCGGCAGCGATTGCAGCGATACCTGCGCCAATGGATGCGCCCAGACCTACGAGAGCTTCAGCAGCTAAAATCAATCCTAACATAGTTTTAAGAATTTAGGGTGGTTATGTTTACTATTTTTATGTTTACGCGTTCCGAAAGTTCGGAGAGATTTATCAGATTCAGAGGGTTGTCACTTTGCGGGTTCGGCATGATGCTCTTCATGCGGATTTTCCTGAGCAAGCGAGATAAATATGGTGGAGAGCATGGTGAACACATATGCCTGGATGAAGCTCACGAGCACATCGATAAGCAGCATGAACACCGAGAAGAGGACAGATATGACGGCCGTACCGGAAGCAACTGCATATCCCATCGCTCCAAAAATGAAAATAAGGAGCGTCAGCACCAGTACAATCATGTGGCCGCCCATCATATTGGCGAAGAGACGGACAGTAAGTGCGGCAGGCTTGGTGAATATACCGAAAATCTCGATAACCTGCATGATGGGAATCGGGAACTTGAGCCAGATAGGAACATCAGGCCAAAATATTTCCTTCCAGTAATGCTTGGTGCCGAAAAGATTGGTCATGAAGAACGTCATCAGCGCAAGCACAAGCGTAACGGCGATATTACCCGTAACGTTCGCACCACCAGGGAATACCACAATCAGGCCCAACAGGTTCATGAAGAAGATAAAGAAGAACACCGTGAGCAGATATGGAGCGAAACGGGCGGCTTTATCCTTCAAGGTGGCCTTTATGACACCTACATAGATGAAATCGACAAGCGCCTCGAAAGCACCAAGGCCCTTTCTGGGAGCCTTGTATGGATTATGACGGTGCCAGCGCGCGAGCATCAGGCAGCAGGCAAGTACGATAATGCACGCGATGAAAATAGCGCACACATTTTTGGTTATTGATATATCCCAGGGCTTGAACTCCTTGCCGGCGACGATTTCGACGACTTTTCCCTTGTAGTCGCCTTCGGAGGCGATGCGGAAGGTAGCGTTGCCGTCGGTATAGCTTGCGCCATGATCCAGACGTGCAGACGAGAAGATATGAAGTCCGTCTTTTCCGATAACAATTATCGGAAGGGGCATACGCTTATGGTGGTTGAAAGGCACCTCCCAACCGTAGGCATCGCCCAGATGCTCGAAAATGGTCTCCTTGAGGTCGGGCTTTTCCTCCTCGGCAGCCGCCACGGTCTCCTCGAGCTTCTCCGTGACAGCTTTTTCCACGGCAGGCTCAGCCATAATCGCCGGGGCAGACCCAACAATTGCGGCGAGAGCAACCAGGAGTATGTGAATGTATCTTTTCATATCTTCAAGACGGGAACGGTGGGTCGGTTGAGTTAAAGTGTCAGTAAACGCAAACGGAAATCACATTGTTGTCGACATCGGCAATGCCGCCGGCGACATCGACCGAATGAGCGCCCTCATCATCGCGGTAGACAATCTTTCCACGGTCGAGAGTAGAAATGAGCGAAGCGTGGTTCGGAAGAACCGTGAAACTGCCCATCGCGCCGGGGAGCGTTACGGAAAGTGCCGACCCTTCGAAAAGGATTCTCTCAGCCGAGATAATTTTAAGCGTCATCTGCGATTCGTTTAATGGTCTACTTTGCAATTTACAGGCAACCTTACTTCACTTCGGCAAGCATCTTCTTGCCTTTCTCGATTGCCTCGTCGATGGTTCCGACATTGAGGAATGCCTGTTCGGGATACTGGTCCATCTCGCCGGAAAGAATCATCTTGAAACCACGGATGGTCTCGCTCAGGGGCACCATCACGCCGGGAAGGCCGGTGAACTGCTCGGCAACGTGGAAGGGCTGCGACAGGAAACGCTGGGCGCGACGTGCGCGGGCAACCACAAGCTTATCCTCGTCGGAGAGTTCATCGACACCAAGGATGGCGATGATATCCTGAAGCTCATTGTATTTCTGCAGAAGCTGCTTCACTGCCTGAGCGGTATTGTAATGCTCCTCACCGATGATATTCGGGTCAAGGATGCGCGAAGTCGATTCGAGCGGGTCGACGGCGGGATAGATACCGAGCTCGGAAATCTTACGGCTGAGCACCGTGGTAGCGTCGAGGAAGCTGAACGTGGTAGCCGGTGCGGGGTCGGTAAGGTCGTCGGCAGGCACGTAGATAGCCTGTACGGACGTAATCGAACCGTTTTTCGTAGAGGTGATACGTTCCTGAAGCATACCCATCTCGGAGGCGAGAGTGGGCTGGTAGCCCACGGCCGACGGCATACGGCCCAGAAGAGCCGAAACCTCGGAACCAGCCTGAGTAAAACGGAATATGTTGTCGATGAAGAGGAGAATATCCTTACCACCGCCATCCTGATCGCGGAACTGCTCGGCGACGGTAAGACCCGACAAAGCGACACGCAGACGTGCGCCGGGGGGCTCGTTCATCTGTCCGAACACAAGGGTTGCCTGCGACTGTGCGACTTCATTCATGTCGACGTCGTTGAGGTTCCATTCACCCTTTTCCATACCGGCACGGAATTTGTCGCCATATTTCATTACTCCGCTCTCGATCATCTCGCGGAGGAGGTCGTTGCCCTCGCGGGTACGCTCACCGACACCGGTGAACACCGAGAAGCCGTTGTGCCCCTTGGCGATGTTGTTGATGAGCTCCATGATGAGCACCGTCTTACCCACGCCGGCACCACCGAACAGACCGATCTTGCCGCCCTTGCTGTAGGGCTCGAGAAGGTCGATCACCTTGATACCGGTGAAGAGAATTTCGGTACCTATGGTAAGATCTTCGAACTCGGGCGCAGGCTGATGGATGGGACGCAGATTCTCTCGGTCGAGCTCCGGAAGGTGGTCGATAGCCTCACCTACTACGTTGAGCAGACGCCCCTTTACCTGACCGCCGGTCGGAACGGCGATAGGACGTTCAAGGCTGTCGACGCGCAGGCCGCGGCGCAAGCCGTCGGTACTTTCCATGGCCACGCAGCGCACGGTGTCCTCGCCGATATGCTGTTCCACTTCGAGAATCAACATCGAGCCGTCTTCACGGTCGACTTTGAGGGCGGTGTAGATGGGAGGCAACACATTGCCTTCGCCATCGAAAATCACATCGACTACAGGGCCGATCACCTGTGCTATTTTTCCGAAATTTTCGCTCATTTTTATGAGGGTGTTGGTATTGGGGAGTGAAAAGGATGATTAAAGTCGGGAAGGAGACATCAATAGGAGCCGAAATACCAGCCCTGCCAGATGATTACCACCATCAGGGCGAGGTTAAAGAGGTTGATCGGCAGCAGATATTTCCATTCGAGAGAGAGAAGCTGGTCGATACGCAGACGAGGATAAGTCCACTTGAACCAGATGATTATAAAGGAGAGAACGAAAGCTTTGAGGAGGAACCATACGATAGAGGGGATATAGCCCATGATTTCGTTGAATCCGTCCCATCCGGCAACGCGGAAAGGCATCCAGCCGCCGAAGAACATCAGAGTGGCGACGCCAGACACAATGAAAAGGTTCAGATATTCGGCCAGATAGAAGAATCCGAAGTGAATACCGGAATACTCGGTGTGGTAACCGGCGGTAAGCTCGCTTTCTGCCTCGGGAAGGTCAAACGGGCCGCGGTTAGTCTCGGCTGTGCCGGCAATCATGTAAATCACAAAAGCGATGATGGCGGGCACATGGGCCGAAAAGATAAACCAGTGATCGGCCTGAGCCTCAACGATTTTAGCGACATCCATTGTTCCTGCGAAGGCCACCATCGTAAGAATCGAGAGGCCGACGGAAAGTTCATAGCTCACCATCTGGGCGCCGGAACGGAGTGCACCGATAAGAGTAAACTTATTATTTGACGACCAACCGGCGAGCAGGATGCCGAGCACGCCGATCGACGAGCAGGCTACAAGGAAGAAAATGCCGATATTGAAGTCAATGATCTGCAATCCGTTGCCCCAGGGAAGAACTGCGAAGCAGAGGAACGAGGCGATGATTACAAGATAAGGCGCAAGTGCGAAAAGAAACTTATCTATATGATTGAGAGATATGAGCTCCTTTATAAGCATCTTCACCGCATCGGCCATACTCTGGAAAAGGCCCCACGGACCAACACGGTCCGGGCCCAGACGGCACTGGAAATAGGCGCAGATCTTGCGCTCGTAAAGGATGTAGAAAAGCGCCAGAACAGTGTAAAGCAGCAGCAATCCGACGCCGACCAGCAGGCACTCGACGGTAGTTGCGAGCCAGGAAGGCATCGCGGAGTTGAGCATCTGGTCGAACCATGCCGAAAGCGAGTGGAAATTATCTATGGTGTAGTTGGCCATAACAATTTATGTAAATAGCAAAATTACGAGTTAATCTATTGTATTCGGCAGCTAAGGTCAGCGGTCCATATCGGGCACGATGTAGTCGAGCGAACCGCCGATAGTAATAAGGTCGGCTATTTTCTGGCCCTCGGTGATATGGTCGACGACCGAAGCGGCGTTGAGACTCGGGGTTGCCAGCTTCAGGCGATAGGGCTTTGTGCCTCCGTCGCTCTCGAGATACACGCCAAACACACCGCGGCAACCTTCCACAAGCTGGAACCAGTGGCCGGCAGGGATTTTCAGCACTTTAGGCACTTTTGCAAGATAATCGCCTTCAGGGATATTGTCGATAAGCTGCTCGATGATACCGGCGCTCTGCATCACCTCGTCGAGACGGTTGTTGAAACGAGCCATCGAGTCGCCCTCGGTGCGGACAACCTGCTCGAACTTCAGCTTCTCGTAGCCGCTGTAGGGATGAGTCTTACGTACGTCGCAAGCCCAGCCGGAAGCGCGGCCGGAGGGGCCGGTGATGCCGTAGGATATGGCGTCCTCGCGAGAAAGCACGCCGACGCCGACCATACGGTTCTTGGCGATGACGTTGCCGGTGAAGAGCTTGCGGTATTCGGCCACGTTGGCGGGAAGCACGGCAAGGAGTTCCTTCACGTCCTTCACGAAATCAGGATCGAGGTCGGCCATTACACCGCCGAGACAGTCGTAGTTGAAAGTCATGCGGGCTCCGCATGTCTTCTCCATGATGTCGAGAATCTGCTCGCGCACGCGAAGCGTATAGAACAGCATCGTGGTGGCGCCGAGGTCCATGCAGAACGTACCCATGAAGAGACAGTGGGAAGCGATACGCGAGAGCTCATCCATAAGGATGCGGATGACGCGCGCGCGCTCGGGCACCTCGATACCGGCGGCCTTCTCAATGCAAAGGCAGAGACCGTGATGGTAGTTGTGGGCCGAGAAGTAGTCCAGACGGTCCATGAAATGGAGGGTCTGCATATAGGTAAGGTCCTCGCAAAGCTTTTCCACACCTCGGTGGATATAGCCCATATAGACATCGATTTTCTTAATCGTCTCGCCGTCGACAGCCGTGCGGAATCGAAGCACACCGTGGGTAGCGGGGTGCTGCGGGCCGATATTAACGACGAAATCCTCGGGAGCGAATACTGCCACCTCGCGTTTCTCCACCTTGCCGTCGGGGGTCTCCACCCAGGTGAAGGTGGAATCGCTCTGGCGCTCGTTTTCGGTGGTTACCGCGTTGTGGGGGTTGTTCATGTCGTAGTCCTTACGCAGGGGATAGCCTTCCCAGTCGATGCTGAGGAAAAGGCGGCGCATATCGGGATTGCCGATGAACACGATGCCGTAGAAATCGTAGACTTCGCGCTCGAGCATGCCGGCGATACGATAGAGGTCGGCGATGCTGTGGAGCATAGGATTGTCGCGATCGGTGGTCTCCACGCGCACGCTTACGAGTTCCTTGGTTGCGGTCGACGTAAGATAGTAGACGCAGCCGAGCGAAGTTTTCCAATCGTTACCTACAATGGTGACGAGGTAGTCGAAACCCATCTGGTCGCGAAGCGTGGCAATCAATTGGTGAAGGTTGCTGTCGTCGGTGTGGATCATCAGGATTTCGCCCTCTTCGAAAGTCGCGTCCGGGAAAAGGCGGGAAATCTTATCCTGCAATTCAGCCATATTGTAAAAAAGAGTCTTGTTGTCGGTTGTGGTTATTAAAAATCCTTTGTCGGCGAGGACCGGAAGAGTTTATGCCGGCGTTTCGTCGACAGGATGAGCCTTAAGGAATTCCTCGCGGCTTTCCTTGCGGTTGACGCCTCCGAAGAAACGCTCCACTTTCATTTTACGCGAAAGCTGCATGATACTGTAAATCATAGCCTCGGGACGGGGCGGGCAGCCGGGACAATATACGTCGACGGGCACAATATCCTCAATGCCGCGGGCAACATGATACGACTTACGGAAAGGACCGCCGGAAATAGCGCAGCTACCGCAGGCGATGACGTACTTGGGCTCAGCAAGCTGGTCGTAGAGACGACGCAGCACGGGCGCCATGCGGTTTACAATCGTACCGGCCACCATGATGAAGTCGGCCTGACGGGGCGACGAACGGGCGACTTCCCATCCGAAGCGGGCCATATCGAAGCGGGCGGCGCCAAGCGAAACGAATTCTATGCCGCAGCAGCTTGTAGCGAAGGTAAGGGGCCAGATGGAGTTGCTACGACCCCAGTTTATCAGTTTGTCGAGCGAGCCGACAAGAACGTTTGCACCGCTGTCGCGGAGTTCCTGCACGAGCTTTTCGATATACTCATTGTCTTTCCACGCCTCGTAGGGCATACCCTGCGCGGTTATCTCCTTCATTTCCATTCAAGTGCTCCTTTCCGCCAGGCGTAAACGAGGCCCAGCACTAAGATTGCGAAAAAAACAGCGACGGCTGCCACTCCGGCGCCACCGAGGGCGCGCAGGCAGACAGCCCACGGATAGAGGAAAACAGTTTCCACATCAAACATCAAAAAGAGGATGGCGAAGAGATAGTAACCGACATGGAAGCGGGTCATGCTGACGCCGCGAGTCGGAATACCGCACTCATATGCCTCCCCTTTCTGCGGGTTGAACGATCGAGGTGAAATCAGCCCTGCCAGCCACATGGCTAATGCAACAAGGGCCGCTCCGGTAAGCAGCGCCACAATTGCGAACACTGCGGGTTCAATTCCGAAAATACCTAATGATATCATATTAATTTGAGTTTTCATTGGTTTCACCGTTCCGACGGATACGGAATCAGCACAACTCCACGTGGAGGGGATTCTCACAAGGGAGAATCAGCCTTTCGCGGAGTGGAGAAAGAGGCGCCAACGGCATAAGGTAGTTTCCAACTGCGCGGTATCGCCGCTCTGCCCTATCGCGTAATTTCTGACGCGAATCCAGACGAATGGCGCTTTCCGCACAATTTCGTCGCAAAGATAAGATTTTTTTTTCAATTCTTAGTCCTTTTAACGATTAAATTGCCCTACGACTTTTCAACAGCCGTAAAACATTCTACAACCTCGCGTAGTTCCGAAATTGCGAGCCGACCGCAGACAGGTAAGTTACCGGTACAGATAATGTATTGTGAATCGGCATCAACTCCGCATTCCCCTACTTATTTCTGAAATTTCCTAAACATCGGGGTTCGGCTTGGCCGGACAACCACGTTTTGGAGCCCATGGCTTTCGCCATGGATGTTTGTGTTGGAGCACTGTCGGCAGAGATTTGAAAGCCCAAGACTTCGCAGATCTTGAACTGGTCGCCCACAAAAAAATGAATTTCTCCAGAAAACTTCAAATTTTATCAGTTGTCCTGGAGAAAATATGACGGTTATACAGCCATTACCGCCTTGCAACAATCGTATAATTTAAGACGGTATCAATTAATTCTATCAATTTCTGCTTGAATTTCTGATTCAGAAAACATTGGACGATAGAAAAGCGTAAAATAGGAATCTAAATCTTTATGAAATAAGGGTATGTTTGAACCTTTCTGCTTTATTGTCTCACCTATGAATTTGGTCTCCCGAAAATTCAGATTTAAATCAAAACAACCTATAGTCCAAGATCCGAGCCGTTTGCTATCGTTGAATTTCGACCGCCTATCAGGATATGCGCGGACCGGACATACTACCCAATAAGTGCCTGGCACATACGTGCTATACCGTCCATATTGCGTCACAGCTCTGTATACTTCGATATCAGCCATTCGCCATCCGGGAGGTGCTGACGTTGTTGAAACTACACATTGTCTATTTTCATCATACTTAAAAGATACCCCTATCAAATCATCCATTACTATTATGTTGCCCACAATATAGCATTTATATCCCAGTTTCTTAATAAGATTGTTAATGGCAATCTGACGCTTTTGTGCGGCTTCGGCCTTTTTTAGACGTTCTTTTTCCGCCATTTCCTGAAGAGCCCGCTCTTGTCTCAAACGTTTCTCTTCTTCGATTTTCATTTTGCGCTCTTCTTCTTTTTTAATCTCTTCTCGCTCGGGGGTTAAAATCAACCCATCAGCAATCTTTTCAGCCAGCATCACTAATTGCGACATTGATTCGGCCGGTCCATTTACATCAAACGAACATCCAATCAATCCGGTTTCAACATTAATCAAACGGGAGGATATAAAATACTCATCAAAGGCTTGTGTAACGTCGGCAACGACTACAAATCTAACTCCAAACCTCTGACCCAAACTTGCTATCTGACTGTCTCGCACCTCACCAGAAGTCTGATAATCAGCTTCGTCTTGCAATGCCTGAAGAAAGTCTGCTGTGCGTTCAACGGCAGCATATCCATTGCTATTGGCAATAGCACTGACAAGTTTAGCCCCGAACACTTTCTTGATTGTTCCGTCAACTTCATTTCCTGAGACATAGACGGCCACCTTCTTTTTGGGAATCTCTTGTGTATAGGCAGCAGAACCGACACATAAGCAACATATTGTTGCAATGAAAGAGCAAATAAGTTTGTACATACGTGTAGAATTACTTTGATTTCTTATTGAATAGTCGATATGCGACATTATTTGCCATACTATATAATGTCTGCGAATCTTTATATTCTCGTCTTTGATTTACTGTTTTCAGAATTTCACCCGATTCTATATTGATTATCCGAGCTGTAAGGTAACATTGTGAATCCGACCCAATAGTCACATATACTACCACAGCATAATCCACGCCCAATCGTTCACCCACTTTACGAATTTCCTTCTCAGGAACTTCTCCAGAAAGCTGAAAATCCAATTCTTTATTTAGAGCACGGACGAATATTTCATTTCGCTCAAAAGGAGTATAATCGTTGCATGCAGCCATACGGGCTACGATAGCCGAACTAACAATGTATGTGTTGTCTTCATTTATGTTGCCATCTACGTAAACAGCAGCTTTTCTTGAAGCCGCATAGCTCGAACTTGCATACAAGAAGCCGACAAGAGCCATTAAAAACAAAATAATTATTTTTTTCATTTTGCATTCTATCGCGTGGCTCACTTCAACGATTGTTAGAAAATATAAAAAGCGTGAGAGCCATACTCGTTGTCCGTTCTACAATCAGAGGCTCTCGCATTGCCCGGTAAAATAGAACGGACAAACGCAGAAGCCTCACGCAGAATATGTCAACACGCAAACAATATGCTCGCGCATACCATTAGCAACTTATACATATCCAGAGGCATCTACCGTCTGTCCCATTCTTGACTTTACCATCGAAATTTGCGAGATTTCTGATTGTCAAGAAAGAACGTTAAGTAAACGCTTTCATTATGTCCTCATCCCGCCACTCAAACCCCGACCGGGCTTCTGCATGACGGTCTGCAATTGCAAATTTAATTAATAATTTTGAATCGTGCAATAATTAAACAACCGGACAAGTTCTAATCTCAAACAGCAAACAAACAACGGGGGTATACAATGACGAAAGGTACAGCTTGCAAGATTCACCGCCCCCCTCCCGCCGATGCGTTTCAGGGGCCTCAGACAGCTTATCAGCATGTGCTGCGTCTACATATTCCCGGGTACTCAGAAACAAACAACAATCCGACGTTCCCGCCAAAGAATAGAGCCGGCATCACAATAAAAAGAATAAAGGACAAAGATTGCGGCAAACAGAGGAGCCGACCCACTGCAGAATAATTTCGCTCCGCAGTGCTGCGACAACAATATCGACAACACTGCGGAGCGGAATAAATTTTACTTATGGTGAGGGGCTGTGTGGAAGTCAACCTACCGACAGCGTATAAATCTCACACGTATCAGTCCTTGACGCCAAGTTTGGTTTTCACAAGGGCGGTGACGTCCTGAACGTCGGCTGCCACATAGGCGGGAACGCCCTCAGGGAAAATCATTGTGAAACCGTTCTCATTGCCTACGGTCTTGATGGCGTTCATGACCTTTTCCTGAATCGGCTGCATAAGCTGCGCCTGCTGACGCTGAAGATCATTTTGGGCCGTCTGAGCAAACTGCTGGGCTTTCTTATCGAGGTCCTGCACCTCCTGCATGCGGCGCTCCTTGATGCTTTCCAGAGTTGTGGAATCCTTGTCGAGCTCCTGCAGTTCGGCGAACTTCTTCTGCATTTCTTCCTGAATTTTGGCATATTCGGCCTCGTAGGTCTTGGAGGCTTCGTTGATCTTGGTCTGTGCTTCCTGGAACTCGGTCATCTTCGGGATGATGCTTTCCACGTCGACGATACCGAACTTGGGGGCCTGGGCCCAGACGCATGCGGGGAGCGCTACGGCGAGCGCCAAAAGGAATTTTTTAATCATTGTGATTAGCTGTATGGATTTTGATTTTTATTGATTTCGGATTTTAGGACCTCGGCAATCTGCCTAAGCCAAAGAGAGCAATCAGTTGGCATAGCCGAGTTTGGAGAGAACCTCGTTGCTGACATCAATTCGAGGAGATGCGTAAATTATGTTGGCCGACGACGCCCGGTCGAAAATCGTCTGGTAGCCGCGCTCCTCCGAGAGCTTCTTCACAGCGTTGTAGATTTCGTCCTGAATAGGTTTCATGAGGGTCTGTCGCTTCTGATAAAGCTGCCCCTCGGGGCCGAAATACTTATAGCGCAACTCTGCGGCGCTGTTTTCCTTGGCTACAATTTCCTCCTCGCGCTTTTTTATCTGCTCGGCTGTAAGGAAAACCTTGTCGGCCACATACTGCTTGTACATCTCGTCGGCCTCCTTGCTGACAGCCTCAACTTCTTTCTGCCAACGCTGCGAGAGCTGGTTGAGCTGTTCGTTGGCCATCTCATACTGCGGTACGTTCTTCAGAATGTACTCCATATCTATAAGAGCGAACTTCTGAGCGCTGGAAACGAAAGCGATTCCGGCCAAAAGCACCAAGGAGAGCAATATCTTTTTCATATTCGTTGATTTCCGGTATTAAAGGATTATACTAATTTGTCAAATCTCAGCCTGCGGCTATATAATTAAAGACGTTTGAACGGCGAAAAGGTTTAACAAAAGAGCATTACGTGGTGCAAACCGATCAGAACTCCTGACCGAGAATAAAGTGGAAGTGAGAGCCGCCCTTGGTTCCGAACACTTTGTCGAAGCCGTAGGCCCAGTCGATACCCATCATTCCGACCATGGGGAGGAAGATGCGGACGCCGGCACCGGCGCTTCGCTTGAGATCGAACGGCGAGAAGTCTTTCACGGCCGTCCAGGCGTTACCGCCTTCAGCAAACACGAGACCATAGATTGTGGTCGACGGCTGGAGCATGAAGGGGAAGTGGAGTTCCAGACCGAAACGGGTGTAGGCATAGCCTTCACGTCCCCACGGAGTGAGCGAACCGTTTTCATAACCGCGCAGGGCGATGGTCTCGGTGGCGTATGTATAGGAACCACTCATGCCGTCGCCGCCCACATAGAAGGTCTCGAACGGCGATTTCAGCCATTTGTTGTAGCTGCCGAGCAGGCCGATGTCGGCGCGGGTCATGAGCACGAGAGTCCATTTACCATCGGGATCGGTGAGCGGAGTATATGTGCGCGACTTGAATTTGAGTTTCCAGTATTCAATCCACTTATACAACTCCTTCTTCGATGCGGTGGTATTCTCGTTGTACAATTTCTCCCAGTCCTTCTTGCCGCCGAAAAGCGACGCGGGAGGCGTGAAGGAGAAGTTGAGCGAAATCTGCGAACCACGGCGGGTGTAGAGCGGATTGTCGATGGAGTTGCGCGCAAGGGTAAGACCAAGCACAAGAGCGTTCGACGTACCGTTGTTCATATAATAGAGGTATTCCCAGTTCTTCAGATAATAGAAGTTGTAGGAAAGCTCGGTCGTGAGGGTGAACCAGTCGTCGGGCCAGTTGAGGCGCTTACCGAAGCCGACGGTAATACCGGCCATCTGGAGCACCTTGTTGGGGTCGTAGGCGTTCTGGATGGAGTTGGTGTAGTAGTCGTTGTAGCTTGAGCCGTAGCCGTAGCCATAGCCGTAGCCGCCGTAAAGGTAGGGGTTAGACCAGTTGGAGTTATAATATGAGGAGTTCACACCCGTCTGACGGCTGTAGTAGGCCGATACCTGAAGCGAGTTGGGGCGCTTCCCTCCGAACCACGGGTCGAGGAACGATACGGAATACATCTGGTAATACCGGGCGTTGGTCTGGGCACTGATGGTGAAGGTCTGGCCTTCGCCCTGGGGGATAAAGCCCTTGTATGAGCTCGGGTTGAAGAGATTCTTCATCGAGAAGTTTGTAAACTTGAGCGCCACCTTGCCGATGATGCCTGTCTGACCCCAGCCGAGCGAGAATTCAATCTGGTCGTTGGCCTTCGAGGTAAGGTTGAAGATTACATCGACCGTTCCATTCTCTTCGTTGGGCTCCACGCGTGGGTCCATGTTCTCAGGGTCGAAATGGCCGGTCTGGGCGATTTCGCGCGCCGAACGGATAAGGTCGCTCTTGCTGAAGAGCTCACCGGGCTTTACGCGGAGTTCACGGCGGACAACTTTTTCATACAGACGGTCGTTGCCGTTGATGACGACGCGGTTTACGCGAGCCTGCGGGCCTTCGAACATGCGCAGCTCGAGGTCGATACTGTCGTTGTGCACATTTTTCTCAATCGGCACCAACTGATAGAAGAGGTATCCCTGATCCATATATGCATTCGACACGGCGTCGTCGTCGGTGGTGAGACGTTTCTCCAGTTCTTTCTGATTGTAAACGTCGCCGGGCTTCATTCCCAGGAAATAGTTGAGCTGGTCGGTATTATATATGGTGTTGCCGACCCAGGTAATATCACTAATGTAATATTTATGACCTTCTTCAAGGTTAATGTAGACGTCGACCTTCTTGTCGTCGTATGGCACAACGCTGTCGCTGAGAATTTTGGCATCGCGATAGCCGAGTTCGTTGTATTTCTCCAGAATACGGTTGAGGTCATCCTGATAATCAGACTCGACGAACTTCTTCTGGCTAAACAGTTTGAGAAGGTTGCCGCTCTCATTGGTCTTTTTTATCACGCGCTTCAGCTTGCGGTCGGAGAGCACCTCATTGCCGGTGATATAGATTTTATGAACCTTGACTTTGGCATGCTTGTCGACGTCGATGTTCACAATCATCTCGTTTTTGTTCGAGAGGTCTTCCTGAAGGGAAATCTTGACGTCGGCCTTGCCGAAACCTTTTTCATCGAAATATTTCTTGACAATCATTTCGGCACGATTCACGATATTCTGCGTAATCTGATTGCCCTTCATGAGGTTAAGGCGTTTCTGAAGGTCTTCGCGCTCACCTTTCTTCATTCCGGTGTAGACTACCTCGGAGATACGTGGCTGAGTGCGCAGATTGAGCAGAAGCCAAACCTTGTTGCCGGCGATTTTCTCGACGACAAGCTGAGCCTGGGCAAACAGGCCCTGACGCATCAGGCGCTTCACGGCAGTTGTCACGTCGTTGCCGGGAATCTCGATCTTGTCGCCCTTCTTGAGTCCTGAATAGCCGATTACGATGTAGTCCTCGTAATTGTCGGCACCCTGCACCCGTATGTCGGCAATCTCGTATTCAGTAGGCAACCCGGAATATACGATGGGAGGATTGTATATTGTGTCGACCCTCTCCTGGGCGCGGGAGGCTCCGGAGATTCCGAGAAGCGCAATCAATGCAAGAATTAGATTATATCGCATAATGTAAGGAGCGGAGCGAGAGAATATCTTTTTGAGTGGTTATATATTCGTGAAACGTGGAGAGAAGATGTAAACCGACCGTCAACTGGACTCACCGGCTATCTGGGAGCTTGTCTTGCCGAAGCGTCGCTCACGCCTCTGAAACTCCGCGATATCGGCCAGGAACTGCTCGTCGCCATAGTCGGGCCAGAATGTAGTTGAGAAAATCAACTCAGTATAGGCTATCTGCCAAAGCAGGAAATTGCTTACACGCACGTCGCCTCCGGTACGTATAAGCAGGTCGGGATCGGGAATCGAGGAAGTGGTGAGATAGGAGGAGAATACTGTTTCGTCAATCTCCGTCGGGGCAATCCGGCCGGCGGCTGTTTCGGCAGCGATTTTGCGCGCGGCGGCTGCCAGCTCCCACCGGGCGGAATAACTGAGCGCAAGATTCAGCGTGAGCCCCCGGCACGCGGAAGTAGCTGCAACCGACTCCTGCAAGCGGGCAAGCGCCTCGTGGGGCATACGCTGGATGTCGCCGATAAGATTCAGCCTGACGTTGTTGCGGATAAGGTCGGGCGTCTCGCGCTCAATGGCAATTCCAATCAGATGCATCAGAGCATCGACTTCAGCCGTAGGGCGATTCCAGTTTTCGGTCGAGAAAGCGTAGAGTGTGAGATATTTTATCCCTATATTGGAGGCGAGCTCAGTGATTCGCCGCACGGTCTTAACACCTTCCACATGGCCTTGGGAACGGTCGAGACCACGCTGCACGGCCCAACGGCCGTTGCCATCCATAATGATGGCTACATGGGCGGGAACACGTGCTGAATCTATGTGGGCGGTATAATCGGTCATCGTCGGAGGTCTAAATATTCGGGGATAGAGGCGTCAGTCCACGTAATGGCACGTGGCACATCGCTTGCCGAACTCATAGGTGATGGAGATTGCTATGTTGGAATACCAGTCGGTATTTTTAAGAAACGAACTCTTTATGCCATACAGATCCGAAAGCGGTCCGTCGACATGATCGGAAAACACTTTCGTCATCGTGAACTCCAATCCGAGATTCCAGCGCTCGCGCATTTTATATTTAAGGCCGGCGCCCATAGGGATATTGAATCCGGCATGGTTCTGGCCTTCGCAAGTGGCCATTGTCAGGCCAACGCCGAGAGTGAGATAGGGGGTCCAGCGCCGCAGTCGTTTATACGTCTCCCCTATTCCATAGGGAAAGAAGTTGAACTCGATGCGGCCGCCGAGGTCGTAGACTGTCGACTTGAACGAATACTGGGCCATCGACGGGAGGACATCGTCCATAGTCGAGGTATCACCGCTGAGGTTCAACACATTGAGTTGTGCTCTTACAGCCCACCGCACATCGGGCAGATAGCGGAACGACGCGCCGAATGAAATCCCCGGCTTGGAGAAAATGCTCGACGACGCATCGCCGAGATAACCGGCCATGCCAATCTGCCCGCCGATGTCAAACCGGTAGGACTCCTCCTGGGCGGATATATGCCCGAACGAGGAGGCGAAAAGCAGAATAAGCAATGCCAGATATTTTTTCATATTATTATCCTGAGTAGCAGCGTGTCACATCTGAGCAAAGCCACTATTGAAGCGGCTGGAACGTAAAGTGATTTACAACTCCACGCCATACAACATTCTGAAGAGCGCCATCGGCATCCGTACCGCCGAACATATAGAGGAACGGGCAATCCCACGTAGTGACGGGAGCGACAGCGCGCGAGAGTGGTGCGGCGCCCGGCAGATATATCGACGGAAGCTGAGCCACAGGCATTTCAATCCATCGGCGGCCACCGGAACGTGCGGAGTTCCCTTGGCTGAAGAAGCCGTTATAGGCCGTCGTGTAGAATACGAGAATGTCGGCGCCTGAGGTGGCAGGCATGTATTTGGGAAGCTGGAGATACGAATCACCCTTCTTCCATGTAATGCCCATATCGCGCGAAAGATATACATTGCCGTTGCACTCGCCGTCGGCAAGTGTGCCACCGAATGCCAGAAGAACATCATTCTCTTTCAGACGCCACGAAACGGTGTCGGTCTCGCATATTGTGCAGGCGGTCACCGCATATCCCGAAGCGGCTGGCAGACTCTCGGCAATGCGGGCCCACTGAGTTCCATCGTAGGCCCAGGTCGCGCCGGTAGGAGCGCCGTCGGACTTAAGGCCGCCAAATATCATAATCTGACCATCCTGAGCCCATTTTGTGGTAAACGATACAGGATCAGAGAATCCGCTGACAGGGAAATCCGCCGGAACAGAGCCGGAAACCGACGCCGGATAGCTTACAAACGTATCCGCAGAGCCGGAAGCGGCGATTCCGAGCAGCTTACGGCCGAATCCTCCGATAATATTTTTCCAGACAATTCCGGTGGATGTCCAGCTCAGTCCGTCGGTGCTGGTGAGCAGGGAGCCGTCGGCTGCCAGAATATATAATGCGTCGTCGGTTGCAGAGAATGTATGAACATCAAGAGCGGAAGAGACAGAAAGACGGGTGGTCTGCCATGCGTTGGCATAAGGATCGGAAGAAACGGCCATGGCATAGCCGGAACCGTCGGTAGTAAGGCAATAAGCCTTTTCATTCAGTTTTACCGACTTCTGCACCGTTGGGGCGGAAAACACAGTGGGAAGAGATGTTCGTGCCATCTGACTCCAGAACAGGGAATCGGGCACAACCTTATGGACGTTTACCCCCACATGGTATTCACGCTGATGCTCACCATCGAGAGAAGTGATCAGCACGCGCACCGGCCCATGGCTGAAATTCAGCTTTGTCGACGGTTCTGCCGCAAGATCGATTTCGGCCGTCTCCGTGCCGTCGGCGTTTGGCGAAAAAGCCTTGACGCCACCGCCTGCGGTAGTAAGATTGACGGAAAGAGCGCTCACATCGGTGCCATAAGGCAGCGAATCGGCGTTAAAAATAATGGCCGCATTGAGATCGATGGAGAAATATACGGAATCAAGATTATTTAGTACATCCTTATTGGTTTTCAGCGAAAATGCTGTGATGGCTGTACTGGAATTGTCGGTGGGATCGTTGATTACCGTCGTATCGTCGGAACTGTTGCAAGCCGACAGCATCAAAGACGCTGCGGCCACGACGGCAGACGACAGTTTAACAAGATTGCTCATATAGGCTTATCGGCCCTTTTAGTTAGAATATTATAGCACTAATTGAAGCGGAACACAGGTTCAAAACCATATGCGCCCGTCGGAGCGGCCGACGGGCCTAATACAGGCGAAACTGCTTGCTTTCAACTTACAAAGGTATAAAGAATTTGGTAACTTTCCGCCATAACCGATGGAAAAACGGCCACTTTCAGACGCGTTTTCACAGCAATGGCGTAATCCATAAAGGTTTACGCCACAGCCGCTGTTGCCATTTTAAATATTTTTTTTATACTTTTCACAGACCTTTTCAGTCGATTCCGAATCAGAAAGCAGTGTACAGGCCGGCCCGTCCGAACGATAATAACGCAGTATTGAATCACCCACGCTCTCTTCGCGGTGGATACATGCCGCAGGAAGAACGGGCGCACTGTGACGCCCCTCACCACGGAGGGCAAACGGGGCAATCTCCTCGCGGGCATCATCCCACAGTCGCATGTCGATCAAGGTACTGAGCATGGTCGGACCCGCCTCCACAAGTACGGAAGATATGCCGTGACGAGTATATAGGTCATGAAAAATCTCCTGAAGTGCAGCGGGGTTCTCAAACTCATAGACCAGAGGTGCATCGGATGCTCCGTCCAACAGCTTTTTGGCGAGGAAAGAATCTTCCGGCAGTTGTTTTGAATGGGTGAGGACGACAGCAACAGGCTGCTTGCCGTCGAAATTCCTCAGCGTAAGGCGGGGATTGTCGGCCCGGACCGTCGCGGCTGTAGTAATTACGGCATCATGAAGAGCCCGCAGACGCATTGTGGACAGGGTGGTAAGCGGAGTGGAGAACCGGCATGGCAGTGGATGCTCGTCGGAACGAATCCAGTCCATATATCCATCCTTGCTGCGAGCCCATTTAAGAGTGATGAACGGTCGACGGAGTGTGACGGATTTCAGAAACCTGCGGTTCAATTCGCATGCCTCGTGGGCAAGCAGTCCCACCTCTACCTCGATGCCCGCGTCACGCAAAATGCCAATACCGCGACCGCTTACCTTCGGATTGGGGTCGGCCATAGCAACGACAACACGCGGGATGCCCCGCTCCACTATCATCCGGGCGCATGGGGGTGTCTTCCCATAATGGGAACAGGGCTCAAGAGTGACGAACATTGTCGACTTTCCGAGCAGAGGAATGTCGGCTTCGGCCACCGACGCAACGGCATTAACCTCGGCATGGCCCTCGCCGCAGCGGCGGTGCCACCCCTCCCCTATCACACGTCCGTCGGGGGCTACGATTACCGCTCCCACCATAGGATTAGGCGAGGCATACGCCGCTCCGTTGGCGGCAAGTTCCAATGCGCGCCGCATATACCGCACCTTACAGCCATAGTCCATATCATTGTATTTCAGCATCGTATCGAACTTTATGAACGAATGGGAAAGAACCAGAGATTCTTTCCAAATGCAAAAATACAAAATATATCAGTCTTTGGGCGGCATCGTCACCTTAAATAATTTGCTCGGGCGGTGCTCCCGATAAGCGATGTCGATCAATTCCGAGAGAATCTGAGGATGTGATGCCGCCACATCCGTATCCTCATGAATGTCAGAGGCCAAATTATATAGATGCGGAGCACCCTCTTTTACAACAAGTTTCCAATCGCCGCGTCTCACCGCCACATAATCGGTCTGGGCAAATTCCCAGTAGAGGAAATCGTGCGTCTGCTGACCTTCACGGCCGGTAAGAGTCGGTGCGAACGAAATTCCGTCGAAACAGTCGCTTCCATCGGCCGGATTCAGAAATCGGTCGGGATAGCCCTCTATACCGGCCAAATCGCAGAAGGTCGGAAGAACGTCGTAGAAAGCAAGCATATGGTCGTTGACCGCCGATGCATTAACTCTGCCGGGCCACCAGGCAATAAAAGGAATACGTATACCCCCTTCGTGACACGACCGCTTTATTCCTCTCAGCTTACCGTCGCGTCCGAAAAAATCCGGATCGGCGCCTCCCTCTTCATGCGGTCCGTTGTCGCTGGCAAATATTACCAGTGTATTTCGGTCGAGGCCGCTTTCGCGCAAATAGGCCAGTACCTCTCCGACATAAGCATCAAGACGGCTGATCATAGCAGCAAAATTAGCATGAGTATGAACCACCGGATTATAGCGGGCGGACTCCTTACCGCCCCAGGTTTTATCCTCATGGAATCTCTGCCTGTAGCGAATTAGCAGTGAGTCGTCAGGCTGCGATAATTCGGCATGCGGAAGCGTATAGGTCAGCATACCGAAAAAAGGCCGGTCGGCCGTCTGCTTTTTCAGCCACCCCATAGCCGCCTGATGAATCATATCGGCGGAATATTGGGAGCGGTTACGATAGCCGTCGCCATAGATCGGGTATGGGATGTTCTCTTCCAGAGCAACCCGCACGGTGGCGGTGTCGCCCTCGGCCGGACTGTAGCGGTTGAGAAAATTCGGGAAGTAAAGATGTGCCTGAGCCTGACATATGTAGCCATAGAATTCGTCTATACCCCGACTTTCAGGCACGGAACGCGAACCTTCGTAGCCTCCGGCCCATTTCCCGAACATGGCTGTGGTATACCCGTCGGCCTTCAGTATCTCAGGCAGGATGATATGATCGGTGCTGTATGGATGCTGGCCCACGACGGACGGTTCGGGAGTGATTCCATACATTACTTTCGGAGATTTCTTTCCGTAGCTACGGTTGCCTCTCACCTCGGTATGGCCCGTATGCTGGCCTGTCATCAGCGTGGCGCGCGACGGCGCGCTGACCGGGCTGCCGGCATACGCCTGAGTAAACCGCATCCCTTCGGAAGCCATACGGTCGATGTTCGGCGTCTCGATATATCGCTGGCCATAGCATCCCAAATCACCGTAGCCCATATCGTCGCAAAGGATAAAAAGGATGTTAGGTTTGTCGGCAGCCGGTTTAACAGCCTTTGCGATCATTGAGACCGAGCCTACTGCACTGAGTGCAAAAAAGATTTTAGGATTGATTCGCATGGTATGGTTCAGTTAAGTTATTCATATGCAGCCACGTCGGCTATGATACGTGGGATATCCGTATTATCCATCACGCCATGGAACGCCTCGGCGCCAACTCCGACGGCATATATACCTACCGGGGCGCCGGAATGAGCACCTGTGGTCCAGCCGCACCGCGCAATCCGGTTCAGGATTTCCACAGCTGTAACGGCGATTAGATTATCGTCGGAATACTCATTGAATACAGTGGCATCCTTGCCGGATACCGTCTTATCATATGCCTGTCTTAATGCAGCTTCATCAGCTTCGGAGATTTCGATGATATTCCAGAATCCGAGACTGTCTGCCAGAATGGCTCTGACACCCTCCCACCCGGCATTATCAGCGCACGCACCGGCCATAAGAGCCGACAGCTGCCGCAGGGAACACCTCTGCGACTGGAGCTGATCGAAACGCAATATATAATCGCTGTTGCCAAGCGCCAGGCCTCCGGTCTCATGGTCGGCAGTAACAACCAGGAGTGTTTCGTCGGGGTGCGCTTTATAAAACTCATAAGCAATACCGACAGCTTTGTCGAAATCGTCAATTTCGGCAAATGCAGTGGCAGCGTCGTTGCTGTGACAGGCCCAGTCGATTGCGCCACCTTCAACCATCAGAAAGAATCCCCTGTCTGTGGCATCAAGATGCCCTATGGCCGCTTTTGTAATCTGAGGCAAAGTAAGGTCGTCGGATTCACGGTCGATAGCATTGGGAAGCGACGAACGGCTACGCCCTGGCTGTCGGGCTCCACGACCGTTTTCTTGCGTGAGAAAAACTTTTTTGCCCCATTGTTCGGGCGGAATTCCATTCATTCCCCTGATTATGGTATAACCGGAGTCGGCAAGCAATTTATACAGATCATAACGGTCGTGTTTCTTGCCGTCGGGCTGGAGAAAATCGGCGCCCCCAAAAAAATCGTAGCCGGATGCCGCCATCTGAGTTCCGATGTCATAATAATGCTTACGACTGGGAACATGAGCATAGAAGGCTCCCGGGGTGGCATGGTCGATGCTTACCGAGGTAACAACTCCGACTGCCCTGCCGGCGTCGCGTGCTTTCTCGGCAACGGATTTAAGTGCGACGGTGCGCGTTGAGTCCATTCCCAGTATACCATTAGCGGTTTTACACCCGGTCGACAAGGCCGTCCCGGCAGCAGAGGAGTCGGTCACCCCATTGCTCAGCGAATATGTATGGCAGATTGCCGTATGCGGCAACTGAGTCATCACCAGCGGCACGCGACCGATAATACCGGAATCGACAGCGGCATGATAACGTTCCGTTGCAGCCACAGCGTTGATGCCCATGCCATCGCCAATCATAAAGAAAACGTATTTGGGAGCCCCGGCAAAAACAGAGAACCTGAGTGCGAGGGACAGAAGCAGAAACAGACTTATTTTTCGGAGGATATTCTTAGTAACCATCTACTCTCTATATTATTAATTACATACGTATTTCAAAAGGTTCGCAACCAGGTTTCAAGCTCATCGGTCCAGTTGCGCTTGAAAGCAAAACTCTCCTTATATCCCCAGCCATGGCCACCGGAGGGGTACATATGAAGCGTAACCGGAACGCGGCAACGCAACAACGCGTCCACATAGTCCATGGAATTAACGGGGTCTACCGTTTTGTCGTCGCAGCTCAGCGCCAAGAAAGCGCGCGGAGTTTCTGCAGTCACCCGATTTTGCAAAGTATACATCTCGACATCGCTTTCCGACGGATTTTCCCCAATAAGATTTTTCGCGGAATTCTTATGGGTAGTGCGGTTCATGGAAATGACGGGATAAAGGAGAATCTGGAAGTCAGGACGGGATTTCTTATCACCATACATTGTAGCGAGAGAGGCAGCAAGGTGACCACCGGCCGAGCACCCCATTATTCCGACCTGGTCGGGATTTACATTCCAGACGGAAGCACTGTCGCGTACGATTTCTATAGCGCGCCTCGCGTCCTCCAAAGGTACTTCCTTATGGCCATTGGGCATACGGTATTTGAGCACACAGAACGTAACGCCCTGTTTGTTCATCCATTTGACCATTTCCGTACCCTCGTTTTTCACAGCCAGACAATAGTAGCCTCCGCCCGGACAACAGATTATCGCCTTCCCGTTTGGCTTTGCCGCAGGATAGACGTGAAGAGTTGGGTCGGACACATTGGCAATTCTGGCTCCGCCACGCTGAAGTTCCTCGGGTTGCCCTTCAAGGCCATTTTTGGTAGGCGCACCTTCAGGCCATAGTTTCAACTCAAAATCCTGCTGTTCGACTGCCATGGATGTGACGGCAAACAACAATGCTGTTAAAGCGGAGAAAATATATCGTTTCATTGCGTTAATTTACTGTTCAAAATTGTTTTATACTGCCCTGATTTAATCGATTGATTCAACTACAAGACTCCTGTTGATCGGGAAGTGGAAATTCCCGGTTATCTTTCCGGTTTCATCCATTACATTTACATTTATCGCGGCCGCATTGGCCTCAATGTCGAGAATTGCCTTGTTGGAATTTATCAAAAGCGGGAAATCCATATCCTGCTGACCGGCCTCCACAAACTTATGGCGGTGAATATGACCGCTTAGCATCAGATCAATTCCTGCCTTATTGAGCACGGGGATAAATTTCTCCCTGACCTCCTTCAATCCATGCCAGCCGTTGCCTATGGGGGGCACATGAATGAAAACAATACGCACGGGAGCCGAATTGAAGTCCTTTGAAGCGACAACGCCGCGCAACCACTCGGCTTCCTCACTACGGTATTCATCGAACGCTGCCAGGCCACAATACTCTATATCAGAGTCCGGCTTATCCTCGCCGGCATCCAGCATAATCATAAAAACATCACCGCACTTTACAGCATAATAGGGATTACCGGTAGACGTAGGGAAAAGCCGGCTGTACTCCTGCGAACAGCTCCCGCGGGTCTCATGATTGCCCCTGACCATATAAAACTGCTTTGAAGTGGCGAACAGCCTGGAGGATTCGTTCAGGAATCCATCATAGGCCTGAGCGATGGAATCAAGGCTGTTGACCATATCGCCGTTAAGCACATAGAAGTCTATCTTCGAGGAATCAAGCGCCGCAACAAGGTTGGCATAGCGCCGGGCATGCTGATGAATATCGTTCACAACGGCAAAACGCACTCCACGCGTTTCAGGATCAGTAGTCGTGAATCTCAACGGCTGCCCTTTATAGACATTTGTAGCAGCAATCGAACCATAGCGGGTATCTTTATTTACATTTCTCGTCACCTCCCGCGAAAAGACTCTATAGCGGTAGGTGGTGGCCGGAGTCAGCCCTTTAAGGGTTATCTTATGCAGTTTTCCGATATTTTTCTTACCAAGCGAAGTGCAATAGTATTGCGGACGCTCGGCGGCATAGAAATGCGTACCGTCGTCGGGGGCGAGTTCAACCCAGGCCACAGCATCGCAGTCGGTAGCCCATATCAGGGTTGCTTCCGTGGCTCCTACATTCTGCAGGTAAGGCTGACAGGTAAATTTCATTCCTTCCGTAGCTCCGGTCCGGACAACCACCGCAACTATAACGGAGATAATGATTATCAGCTTTTTCATGGCATATATTTTCATGGCAATTCAGATTAGCTTAAATAATTCGTATGTAAGAACCGATGAAACCGCCAGTATAATTCCAATGGCCGATTCATACGGTATAAGTTTCATTCGCTCACGGAAAGCGACATTCATCGCACCGCCTGTAGCATGGAAGAACGACCCATGCGGCAGATGGTCGGCCACGGTCGCACCGGCATTTGTCATCGCGGCGCCCCATATGCCGGAGATTCCGGCCGCCAGAATAGCCGGGGCAAACGAAGCGGAAGCGATAGTAGCACCGGCGGTAGTAGATGCTGTTGCCGCCGACATGATTATACCAGACAGGGGGGCAAGCAACGTTTCGCCCATCGCACTTCCGGAAAGTGCCTCGACAAGCAGTCCGTTTACCTCCGACGCCTTTATAATGCCGGCTATCGTTCCCGTTCCGACAAGCAAAACCGCTACCGGAATCATTTTGGACAGGCCATAGTCGCAACACTCCAGAAGGCTCCTCATCTTTTTCATGGCAATCACCCCGGCCAGTCCACCCACCGGAAGAGCGACCAGCGGATCTATGGCAATCCCCGCAAGAGGCCGCAATGCGAGCAGAAGGATGGCTATAACCGGTCCGAATACGGATGCTCCAAAGGATGGCATAGTGCCGGAGTCGAACTCCTCGTCTACGAAATCGTTCCCTTCGCCGGTCAGTGTAGCAGCATTCTTTTCGGGGAACACACGCCGGACCACCACAACCGTGAACATCAATCCGATCAAGGCAGGTATGATTCCCGCAGCCATAACCGATGAAAGCGGCGCGTTGAAATTCTCGGCAGCGATGATGGTATTCGGATTAGGCGAAACAATATTGCCACATTTTCCGCCGCCAATCATCATAAGCAGGAGTTTCACCGGCGCGATGCCGAAACGCCTGCTCACGGAAAGGGCGACAGGAGCCACCGTTATGACAGCCACATCGACAAACACTCCCACCGCTGTAAGCAGCATCACCGCAAGAGCGAGGGCAAGATACACGTTATCACGTCCCAACCTGCGAATGATTGTAAGCGAAATCGTTTCCGACGCACCGGTTTTTATCAGGACGCCCGACAATACGCCGGCCGAAAGAATGCGCAGGATGGCGGGGGTCACATCCCTGACACCATCTGTCATCGCCGCTACAGACCCGACAAGCCCCATGTCGCCCACCAGACCTCCGGCAAGTGCACCGGCCATAAGGCTGTAGGCAGCCGGAACGCGCCGGATAATCAGCGCGATCGCCACTACAAGACCGACCAAGGCTCCAATTGCGGAAATCATATACAATCTTTAAAATATAATCTTGTAATCTGGGATATAGTAACCGACACATTATTTGCCGCAATCTCCGGATTCATTGCCTCAGAAAGCGGAAGAGCTTTCTGCTGAATCGACATCACTGCTGCAAAACCTGCCTCGGTAAGAGAAACGACATCCTCCACGGCGCCCCCGACGGCCACGACCGGCACGCCAGCCTTGCGCGCATAGCGGAGTACCCCCAAAGGTGCCTTCCCGCGAAGCGTCTGCCGATCGAGTTTCCCTTCGCCGGTGATTATAAGCGCGGCATCGGCAATCATCCCCGAAAAACCGATTAAATCCAAGGCCGTGGAGATGCCGGGGTGCATTCTGGAATTGAAAAAAGCGTAGAAGGAGGCTCCCATCCCTCCGGCAGCGCCGGCTCCCGGCTTCGAGGCGACATCCGTCATTGCAATATCCTGCAGACATTTACCATAGCAGGAAAGAGCCGCATCAAGCAGCCTGACATCTTCGGGCGAGGCGCCTTTCTGCGGCCCGAATACAGCCGACGCGCCATTCTCTCCTACAAGAGGATTATCAACATCGCACATCACCGTGAACGGGCATTCCAGAATATCCGTTCTCGCTTCGGATGCATCGATTTTATCCAGAAACCTGAGGGAGGAACCGCCCTCAGGCAAGTCATTACCGGCACGGTCGAGGAAACGAACTCCCAGAGCACGCAACATTCCGGCGCCTCCGTCGTTGGTGGCGCTCCCGCCGATACCGACTATAAAATGCCGGCAACCGGCATCGAAGGCGTGGTTTATCAGTTCGCCGGTTCCGCTCGACGACGTAATGCGGGGATTGCGCTCGTCGGCAGTAAGCAATGTCAGACCACTCGCCTGTGCCATTTCAATGATTGCGGTCTGCACGCCGTCTACACGGACTATACCGTAGGTGGCCTTTACCGGCCGCCCCAGCGGGTCCGAAACCACAGCGTCCACATATCTGCCGTGGAGAGCGTCGACGAGCATATGCACCGTGCCCTCCCCTCCATCAGCCACGGGGACACACATCACCTCCGCGTCAGGCAGAACACTCAGGATTCCAGCCTCAGCCGCCCTGGCAACATCGGCCGACGACAACGAGCCCTTGAACGAGTCGCATGCGACTACAATCTTTTTCCGTATAATGATACTATTCATCGGATTACATAAGTAACTGTTCAAAATTAATTTATACTTTCCTGCTATAGTTACTTAACTGATACACTTAAATATCAACTTTCTTGTAGGTTCCCCGGAAATTGTCGCTACGCATCGGTGTGACCACAAATCTGAATTCATAGTCGCCGGCTTCCAGCATATATTGCGGACGCGGCTCCGATTTCCAGGAATCGATGCACCCGAGCCCCTGCTGGGCGCCGTCGATATTAACCGCAGTAAGTTCACGTGGACCGACAAGATTTCCGTGGCTCTGACGGATATATTTGTCGGCGCCGTCGTCTAGATCATCACACAGACGGTTTAAAGCCGAAGCGGCAAACTCGCGGTCGGAATGAAAACACAATCCCATCCCGCCGTCGTTGACTACCTTCCACCACCGCAAGGCGGTCTTATTCCCCGTTTCCTGCGGACGAATATACGGATAATACTGGGAATTCACACTCTGGCGGTAAACGCCGATAGTCTGCGATGAATTTCGGTCGACATAACTCTCCTCCGGACCATTGCCATAATAGCATAGGGTTGAGAACTGCCCCGGCATTACCAGATTCATTCCAAAACGGAAGAAACCGGGGATTCTGCCGGACGCAGCCGACGCCTTCAGCGACTGGCTCACCCGCATTTCTCCCGATGGAGAAATATCATAAACCATGGTAAGCGCAACGCCTTCAAGATTGTCCAAAGCATACTTTGCGGTAATGCGCCGGATCTGACCGACTTCTTCCGTGGAAAAGGATTCCAGCACATAATGCGGAGAGCGCCATGCGGCAAACCTCAACTGAAGGTTGACTCCGTAGTCGTTATCGGTCGGAGCGCGCCAGAAATTCGGCTTTAAAGAATAGCCGTCGGCGAGAATACTCATCCCGTCGATTTTCACGCCATCAATAAATCCGGTAAGCTTATTGAACGAATACTCGACCCCGGAGGCGGAATACCCCAAGTTGCCAAGCGACGTCGATTCCTTCACCGTGCCGGCAGCCGGCTTAAGTTCAGCCGAAAATGCAGTATATTCCTTTAAGATGAGCTGCTGGTAAGCCACACAATGACCTGCCTCAAGGAGCGGCTGATCTTCCTTCAGACGGTATTCCACATTCAGAAGCACCTCCTGCGCGCCGGGGAAATCCATATCCGCAATTTCCGGCAATGCGATTCGGGCAGTTTGCTGAGGCTTCACATCCAGCTCATTTACAAAGCCTTCACGGCAAACCATACCGTCGGTCAGCAGACTCCATTTCAGATAGCAATCGCTCAAATCCTTGAAGAAGTTTTCATTTTTCACGGAGATTACTCCCGGTGATTCAGAGGAGAGCGACGTCCAGATGTTCTGATGCTGAAACCGCACTTCCGCCAGATGAGGATTCGGACGCCGATCGGGCGACAGCAGTCCGTTGCAATTGAAATTGGATTCGCTCGACAAATCCGGCTCATAATCGCCTGCGAACGAGTAGAATATACGACCAGAGCCATCAGTCTCACGAAAACCCTGGTCTGCGAAATCCCAGATAAATCCACCCTGAAGGACCGGATATTTGCGTATCATATCCCAATAATCCCGGAATCCGCCAAGTGAATTGCCCATGGCATGGGCATATTCACACTGAATCAGCGGCTTTTGGGGGTTCAAGGCATAGGCTTCGGTCTCCTCATAATCGTAATACATGGGGCAGAAAATGTCGGTATGCGCATTATTGGCAGCCTGCTCGTATTGAACGGGACGCGTCGGGTCATAATTTTTAATCCAGTCGTAAATCCTTTCAAACACCGGACCGTCGCCGCTCTCGTTGCCCATCGACCAGATAATGACCGACGGATGGTTGCGGAATGTCTTCACGTTAGCGATATTCCGCTCAATCTGACTTTGGAAGTAGGACTCGTTGCGTGCCAGCGTAAGGTCTCCATAGCCCATGCCATGAGACTCCACATTGGCCTCCGCCACTACATACAGCCCATATCTGTCGCAAAGATCATACCATACAGGGTCGTCGGGATAATGGCATGTGCGGACCGCATTGATATTGTTCTCCTTCATTATGCGTATGTCCTCTATCATTCTGTCGACATCCACGTGATAGCCTGTCTGCGGATCCATCTCATGGCGGTTGACACCCTTGATCAGGATAGGTTTGCCATTGACATAGAGATTCGTTCCCTTGACCTCGACCCGGCGTATTCCGACGTTTTGCGAGACCGATTCGAGAAGTCGTCCGCCGGCATCGGAAAGAGTCAACGTAAGTCTGTAGAGCCGAGGCAGTTCGGCGCTCCAAAGTTCCGGAGCTGTCACCCCGAACGACAAGGAGGCTACACCGCCGGCAACAGGGGCAGTCTGAGTATCGATGAGGCTCCCGTCGGGAGCATGAAGTACAGCCTTCACACTGCAACGTTTTTTACCGGATACCGATAAATCCACTTTAACGTTTGCATTGGAAAAATCATCGGCCAGAACCGGCACGATTCCGACATCCGCGATATGAGTCTGCGGCCGAGAATAAAGGAATGTCTCACGGCTCAGACCCGACAGGCGCCAGAAATCCTGGTCCTCCAGATACGTGCCGTCGCACCACCGCATCAGCTGCATTGCAATGAGATTCTCTCCGGGCCGCACAAACGGCGTAACATCGAATTCCGCCGCCATCTTGCTGTCCTCGCTGTATCCGACAAACCTGCCGTTGACCCAAACCTGCAGATTCGATGTGGCAGAACCCACATGCAGATAGATTCTGTCTCCCTTCCAGCCGGAGGGAAGCACAAACGTGCGGCGGTAGGATCCGACATAGTTGTTTACAGAAGGCACATGAGGCGGATCGGACTCAAACTGGCGGTACCATGCATATTTTTTCCGACGATACACGGGCACACCGAATCCATTCAGTTCCCACAGTCCGGGCACGCTGAATTCCGTCCACTCCGAATCGTCGAAATCCATCCGGTAGAAATCCGTCGGCCTCTGATTCAGATGCTCGACAAATTTAAATTTCCATTTCCCGTCGAGCGATAGGAATCTGTCAGACTTCGTTTTATCGGCGGCATACGCCTTTTCCTCATTCTCATATGCGAAAAACGAGGCTCGCGGCTCCAACCGATTTATGTGGTTTACCGCCGGCGTTTCCCAAGGCAATGCAGATGCGGGGGCGGCACCCGCAGGCAGTGCGGAGAAGCCCGCTGTCAGGATGCCTGACAGTAGTAATTTCAGATACATGAAGCAAGTGCTTTCTACTGAGTTATTGAAACTGTGAATTCAGAAGTCTGGACAACATTAGGGTTGGTCTGGCCGGCCATGCGGTAACGTAACGTATAAACTACCGGGCCACCTGAGAAATCCACGGCGGTGACACCCGAAGTCTGTACGGCATCGCCGACTTTAATCTCAAGATTCTTGCCGTCGAGGAGGTTCGGGTCGTTGTTCATCGCGATGAATTCAGGAACCAGAGAGCTCAGATCCGTGGACGCCGGCAATGTCAAAGTCACATTATAACGATTGTAGAAAGCTATGTCGCGTGAAATGGAAGCTTTTATACCGTTAATTTTAAATTCAGTGATGGCCGGAATCATAACGGGAGCGACATAATAGACTTTCTCGTTGCCCGACGATGTCACTACGGCGAATTTCCGGACAGCCAGTTTGCCGTCCTCCATGAAATTCACTATTCTGGATGTGGAGACTCCCGAGCGGAGTTGCCTAAAATCGCCTGTAGCCGGATCATACCAGCCGAACGTGGCCGTAGAGGAGGTCAGTTCAAATTCTATGAGCTGTAAAGCCTGAATCGAATTTACCTTGGCTGCCCTCCAGGCATCCCATAAAACAGGACACATTATGGAATCTGAAGAAATAGCCTCGCCCGTAGAATTATAATAGACCGTACCGGCATACTCGCGCATCCTGTAAAGATTGCTTATTACAAAACTCTCCAGGCCGTTGTTGCGATCCACGACAACGATTTTCGCCTTGGCAATCGAAAAAACAGGCTCCTTGTCGGAATTGACCGACGACGCCACCCATACCGCCTCGTATTCGCCCGGTTCGTCGTAGGAAAAGGCAAATGTGCCGTCGCTGCCGGTAGCGAAACCTGTGTCGCCAGCCACACCATAGCGATGCCCGGCGTTTCCAGGCCACACGGTAAACAGAGTGCCTCCGCCCGTATTTGTGAAATGTACCGTTTCGAGCACGGAGTATTCCGTCTTATCGGTTGTAAACGAGGCCTGCGGTTCTTCGTAAAGATCCTCCAGATAGCTATTGGAGTCGCATGCGCCTAAGAGGAGCAATCCGGACAGCAATATGCTGATATTAAATAATTTCATAATTGTGAAGACATTGCGATTAATAACCGAAATTCTGTTTTATCACGCCATTGGAAGTGTACACTTCCTTGTACGGAATGGGATAAATCTCGTTTATACCCTTCTTGAAATGCTGCCCGCGCTGCCTTATTTTTCCGGAAGCCTCGGTAGGCAGGTTGCGGGACAGGAAGAGCTGACGTTCATAAGCCTGCCCCAGACGGCAGACTTCGAACCAACGGTCGCATTCACCGGCCATCTCGATGCGCTTCTCCTTAAGAATCGCCTCGCGGGTAATATCGTAGGGAGCGTATGAAATATCCTTGAAATCGGCACTCTTCACAGGATTGTATCGGGCATTGGGGTTTGCGGAATCAATAAGTTTGCGTGCGCGCTGACGCACCTTGTTCACATAGTCCACAGCCCGACGGGGCTCCTGATTTTCAAGCAGTATTTCGGCATATATAAGCAACGCCTCGGCATAGCGCATCACACGGTAATTGCGGCCGGCTTCCGAGCCCTCGCTGGGGAAAAGGAACGTTTTCATGAAGAGGTATCCCTCGGCGGCGTCATGGCTCTTGAGCGAGATGGTGCCCTCCTGACAGAAATATTCGTTATAGATACGTCCGGTAATGGTATACATGCGTCGCGGATCGTTGTTCATGGCATTGTACAGGTCTTTCGTAGCCACAGGAGAAAGCGACACCCCGGATGCATTCTGATGGATAAAGTTGTTGTAAAGCCCCCAGCCCTCATCAATATCAGAGCTTAGGCCGCTGAAATCAAAATGATTGATTTCTATAAGGGATTCAATCGAGAATTCTCCGGCAAGCCGGAAGATATTATCAAAATCATCCAGGCGATGCAGATTCACTATATCCGAACCTGCAAGAACCGACTCTTTCTCTACATTATCCTCAAGAAACATTGCGGCGGCGAAATCCTTCCATGCGATGCCGGAATAACGTTCGTCGAACTTCAGCAGATCGTTCACCGTGATATCCTCGCCTTCTATGAAATAACGTCCTATTTCATATGCCTCTTTCCATTTTGCGGCTTTAACGTCGGCTGGTATATCGGTACCGGGACTGGCCTCATAAAGAAGCACCTTCATCAACAGGCCCAAGCCTCCGCCCACACCAATCTGGCCGGCCTCAGCCTGCTGATAGCGTCCCTTGCGAAGCAAAAGCACGGCTTCGCGCAGGTCCTTTTCAATATAGGCATAAACTTCCTGAACAGTGGAACGTGGCACAATCAAAGAGCCCAGTTCCTGATGTTCGGGCTGAATGGACACTCCGCCAAACGTCTTCACAAGATTGAAATAGAACATGGCGCGAAGCACCTTGGCCTGACCGTAGACCTCGCGAATCTCCTTCTTGGTACTTCCGTTGTTCTTGAACGGCACGTTGCCGACGTTGCGGATTACCTGATTAGCCTTGTTGATACCGAGGTACTGGGTTCGATAGCGTGTGAGAATCTGCTCGTTCTGAGTATCAAACGTAAAATTGAGAATATCTGGTATGGTGCCCGACGACACATCCTGATGAGCCCAGGCATCGTCGCTCACACCAAGGCCAAAGAGCAGTTCGCCGAACTCGTAGTTCTTGCTCTGTACAACATTATATACCGAATTCAGCCCCATACGCAAGGAATTGATATTGTCGTAAAACTTTTCCTCCGGTATCGAGCCGGTATAGTCGGGCTCAAAATAATCGTCGCACCCCGAAACGGCTAAAGTCAGAGTAGCAGCGGCGAATATGCGTATTTTGTTTATGATAGTCATTGTGAGTTACTTAAAAGTCCAACATAATTCCGAACATCCAGGTACGGGCCTGCGGGTATGTACCCTGGTCAATGCCTATGGCCGTATTGGCCTCATCGCCTGCCGTTTTGCCTACCTCCGGATCCATTCCGGAATAGGATGTGATTGTAAACGGATTGGTGACAGAAACATATGCCTTGACCGACTGCATCTTCATGCGTTTTGTCAGTCCGGCCGGCAAAGTATACGTAAGCTGAATCTGCTTGCATCGCAGATAGCTTCCATCTTCTATATACCAGTCGGAAGCGGCAAAATTGTCGGTGCTGCGGGAGCTGACCGTGGAGGGCACAGGAACGTCGCCGCCGGGATTCGGACCATAAAAAGCCCTGTAACCGCTGACGTTTTCCGGACGATATACGCGCTGGAAATAATCTGACGCTACGTTGGAGAAATCGTAGTCGGATGTCCAAGAGCCGTTGTACGTTACGTTGGAATAAAGGAAATATTTCGATGCATTGAATATCTCATTGCCGTGCACACCCTGAAAAGCCATTGCCAGATCGAAATTCTTATAGGACAGATTCAGATTGAAGGCATAGTAGAAATCAGGATGTGGATTTCCGATAGTGGTGCGGTCGTTATCGTCGATCACACCGTCGCCGTTTATATCCACATATTTACGGTCGCCGGGATTATAGGCATATGCCGACGATTTCACCGGAACAATCGGATTGCCTGCCGCGTCGAAATCCGAAGGCTGCATGATACCCGCACAGATATATCCGTAGTAAGAACCGATAGGCGCGTCGAGCACCGTGCGGGTAACGTAACCGAGATTGTTGGGCGACTTGAGATTGCCGCCGAGAACGGGTTCGCCGTATTGCCCGAGCGATGTCACCCTGTTGCTCACATGGCTGATATTGCCGGAAATTCCATATCCGAAATCGCCGATGCGGTCATTCCATCCCACCTGTATTTCGAATCCGCGGTTGCGTACACTGCCTGCATTCTGCCATGGGGTGCTGGCCCATCCGGCACTGTAGACGATGGGGACCTCCAGCAGCATATCCTTGGTATCCTTCACAAAATATTCCACCGATGATGTGAAGCGGTTGCCGAACATGTTGAAATCGAGTCCGACCGAGGTGGATTCGGTACGCTCCCACTTGATGTCGGGATTTCCATAGTCGGTAAGAGCATAGCCGGGTTTAAGCGTCGGAGTGCCTACTCCGTAGATATAGTTTTCCTTGTTGTAGGACATTAGCGACATCCATGCAAGGTTGGGAATACGGTTGTTGCCGAGCTGCCCCCAGCCGGCACGTAGTTTCAGCATCGACAGCCACGAATGGTCTCGCAGCCATGGTTCCTGGTCCAGGCGCCATCCTGCCGATACACTCGGGAAGTAGCCCCACCGGTTCTGCTTGGAGAAACGCGAGGATGCGTCGGCACGGAAGTTGACCTGGAGCAAATAGCGGTTCATGAAACTGTAGCTCACGCGGCTGAGCAGACCGAGCGACGTATAGCCGGACGATGAACTGCCGGTAGCCTGCTCAAATGCAGCGAAACCAAGCGAATTGAATTCGTCATCGTAGCCTCCGTAACCCGTGCCCGAAGAGCTGAGGGAATTAATCCGGTAGATTTCCATAGTCTGACCGACCATCACCGTCAGACTGTGATCGTTTTTAAAGTCGGGCATCCACGTTAGAATATTGTCCCAGCCGAAAGTATTGGTTCTGATCGGGTTTTTCCGCACTACAAACGAGTTGGTGCCTATAACTTCCTCACTGGCGCGGTTTCGCTCCATACGGTCGACATCAGAGCGCGTCATCATATAGCTCGCACGCGTGGAGAACTGAAGCGACTTGATAATATTCCAGTCGAGCTTCACCTGGCCGGTGAATTTGTCGATATTTTTCTCATAACTCAGACGGCGGAGATTTTCCACGGGAGTCAGATATGTGTAACCGCCGTCAAGATCATTGACCGGCATAAGGGGATTGTATGTAATGGCCGATTTGATGACTCCTCGGTTGCCTTCGCTTACTTCATCGCGGTTCTCGCGGGAATACGCGGCCTGTACACCGAGTTTCAGGCAGTCGGCAAGACGACTGTTGATTTTGGCATTAACCGAGATGCGTTCATATCCCGATTGTTTCACTATGCCGTTTGATTTCAGATAGTTGCCGCTGACGTAATAGTTCAGATTCTTGTCGCCTCCGGAAAGAGCCACGCTGGCTTTACCGTTGAAACCGGTTCGCGTAGCCTGTTTCCACCAGTCATTGCCGTCGGCCACTTCTGCCTGAGCGGCATCGGTAAGAATCATGGAGCCGTCGGGGGCGATGGCTGTATATTCGTTGGCATTGTGCACATAATCGCTGAAGCGTGCGAAATCGGCCGGCGAAAGGATGTCGGGTGCATTGGCCACTTTCATGAAACCGCCGGCGATACTTGCCGAGATATTAAGGCGCTTACTGCTCTTCTCGCCGGATTTGGTCGTAAGAAGCACCACGCCATTGGCAGCTCTTGAACCATAGATGGCAGCGGAGGCGGCATCCTTCAGAACCTCGATTGATGCGATATCGTCAACAGCTATATGGTCGATATTATCCATCATGATTCCGTCGACAACATAGAGCGGGTCGCTGTCGTTGACCGTACCCATGCCTCGGATACGTATGGAATTGGAAGCGCCGGGTGCGCCTGAATTCTGTACTATCTCCACGCCGGAAACCTTTCCCTGCATGGCAGCGATAACATTAGTGGCCGGAAGAGACTTCAATCCGTCGGGGTTTACCGAGGAAACCGAACCGGTAAGGTCGCTCTTACGCTGCACGCCGTAGCCAATCGCCACGACCTCGTCGAGCATCTGCGTATCCTCGCGCAGACTTACCGTAAGCGTTTCGCCGGATTTGAAACCAACAGTTGCCGGCATATAGCCGATATACACCACATGAATCGAGCCGGATTCGCGTTCGGTCTTAATCGTAAATTTACCGTCGATATCAGTAGAGGTGGCTGCTGTCGAACCTTTTATCGTAACAGTGGCTCCCGGCAGAGGCTCTGATGTCGCCGCGTCGAGAACAACACCGGAAACGGTTTGCGCTTTCATGCCGAAACAGGCTCCCATTGCAAGCAGCGCTACTGCAAGACGTAGAACTAAAGATTGCTTCATTAATAGAAATGCGAGCTATGTGTGTGAATTGGATTTATTAAAGAGAGAGGAGAATGAGCGGAAACAATTCAAGATTACCTTAACCTACCTATTATAAGTAACTGTTTATTAGTAACTGTTCAACGCGCTGCGAACTTATGGTGAATCCGGGAGCCGTCGGTCATTGTAGCGCAAAGCACATATACACCGGGGGCAAATCCTGCGGTCGAGATGCTGTTCTCTCCGGAACGACTGCTGACCACCGCGCCCGACATGGAAATAATCTCCAGCGATTTCACGCCTTGGGGAGCCACAACTGTCAGCGTATTGCCTTCGGCAACCACAACAGGGGCGGCCTCAGCAGCAATCTCCCCGATACCTGCAACAGAGGGGTTGTCGGTAGAGCCATCGGTATTATAGCGGTAGAGCTGCTTCTGCCCATTGCTTACGAAGAACAAAGAGCCGCCCACACTGCGGGTTTTGTGAACCTGCCCATTATCAGGGAAATCGACAACCTTTGTAGGAACGCCATTAGTCCCCTCAAGTTTCCAGAGTTCCATATTGTCATCGGTATCCTGGCAGCTCCAGAACATAATGTCGTTCACGGTCGTAAACTGGTGGCAGAATTCCTGTCCGTTTTCATTAGTGTTCGGATAAATTTCAAAACCACCCCAGGTGAGAGCACCTTCAAACTCGTTGAAGTCGTTTTCGTTGAATCGGGCGAGCGAGTGATAGCCACTGTTCCACAGCACTTTCTTGCCACCCTCCTCACGCTCGTAAGTAAAATTGGTAGCCACATATATATAGCCCTGATACTGATAGAAGCAGGAAGGATGGGCATTGTAGCTTACCTTGTTCTTATAATGGCTGACTTCTTTCACGAGGCAGGGATTCACACCCTCCGCTACAGGCTGGTCAATATCGTAGCACCAGGATTCAGCTCCGTTCACGCCATCGGCCGCACGGAAATACAGACGGTTGCCGACCGGATACGTCTGACGGAAATCCGAGGTACCGGGAGCACCGGATTTCTCCACCTTGTTGATGTCGACACCGATAAACTTTGTCCCGGCTGCCGTTCCGTCGGAAACCCACATCTCGACACCCATATCCTCGCCATAAAGTTCGGCGGCCACAACCGCGCGGAACACCACCAGACGGTCGTCGACGGCTACGAGGTGGTCGATGGTCGCAGGCATTGTCAGGAACGGATTCGCATCGCCAGGCTTGGGATTGATGTTAAGAAGCGGAGCGGTGCCGGCAGAAGTGCCGTCGGTGGCCCAGAGAGTCTCATTGTTTTCCTCGTCGTAGCCGGCAAAAAGACCTTTTCCGTTGCAGCAAACGATATATCCATGGGTACCGTCCATATTGTCCAGTCGAGTGGGTGTGTCGGCTATACGCATGGTTCCCTCGGGCGTCCCGTCGGTAATCCAGAGCCACTTTTCGGGGGTGGAGGCATCGCGCACGGGAAGTGCCTCGCTTTCCTCGTCCATCGCGAAGAAAAGCAGTTTTCCATAGAAAGCGGTAAGGCCCTGAGGTGCAGAGCCGACTCCGGGTTCTACATCATATATGTTCTTCACCAGGTGTGTGCCGGCATCCGTACCGTCGGATACCCACAGTTCCGGACCATACTCAGGCGTGTTCGCGCTGAAATATACTTTATCGCCGACTACTGTCAGCCATTTCGGGTCGCAGCCTTCACTGCCTGGCACAATATCCTTAACCATACGTGTTCCTGCCGGAGTGCCGTCTGATACCCAGAGTTCCTCGCCCGCGGCCGCCGACGATGCAGTAAAGAAAATCAGGTTACCGGCCGTCACTACAAGCGGTTTTTCATCTTTGGTGATGCTTACCACATTCTGCGCAAGATACGACGAAGTAATTTCAACACCCGACGGCAAAAGCGGTGTCATACCAGCCGGAAGTACGAGCTCATCGGCCAATGCAAACGACGCACAAAGCGAACCGGCCAATGCAAGGGTAAATAATTTTTTCATGGCTTGAAAATTTAAAAGTTATCGATTCAAAATTAAGAGAGAAACGACCGATCTACAGTCGGTATTTGCTGATATATATGGCGTGAAATTGTTTTTCTTCCGATTCAATCCGTGTGATTTCCATCGAATCATGTCGACGAATCGGGCACAAACCGATTCGGGGCCTATTTCAGTAAGATTTTCTGAGTGAGAATCCCGCCGTTTTCAGTGCGGATTTCAACCACATAAACGCCTGATGGCAAAGTGGTCAAATCCATTTCAGCGATATTTTCGACCATGCGGCATCCATGGCCGGCCACAGAAAAGACATTTATGACGGCAACCGGAGAGACGGAAGCTACCGAGAGCATACGGCCGTCGAGACTTACGAAAATATCGCTGTCGGTCGTAACCGGGCTGATACCGGCGCCTTCTCCATATACGCGCGTATGGGTACGGCCGAACCGGTCGGTAGCGTTTACCTCAATCTTTTTGTAGTCGGCGGGAAGATAACCATAGAACATATGCTTAGTTTTTGCCGGACGACACCATGTCTTCTCATGTTCGGCATAAAGCTCGTTGGCATGCGGGTCGAACGCCTCGTAGTTATACATACGGCCCTTGTCGACGCCGTCAAGTTTCCACGTCACATTCCATTGGCTGTCGTAATCATAGATATTGACATCGACTTTCATTCGGCTGCCGAACGGGGCCGGCTCATGTATGGTGATCTGCCCGTAGCTGTCGTCGCCAAGCGGACGGAAAATCCAGGAAATGTCGGTGCCGTCCACATCGTATAAGTAATATCCCAGGGGTGTACCGTCCTTAGCCACATCGCCATACCAGTAAGCGCCGCAGAGTGCGGAATGAATTCGTTCTTCTATATCCGCATCGGCAGCCGCACTCAGCGAATATTTGCCGAGGTTTTTCCCGTAATGACGGTGGGCGGAAAGTATCAGCGTACGGTATTTACTCAGGTTAAGCAGGAAATTCTTGTTGGCCTCGGCGGTGGAACCGGAATCAGTAACCGGTATGTGCACACCTACCACAAGAATATTGTCGGAGGGAACGAACGAAAGATATTTCGTAAGCCAGCTGAGCGCATCCTCGGAAATTGCGGAATCATAGGCCCCGCGCGCAGTAATATTCACATTGTCGAACATCAGATAATGCACCTTCCCCTTATTGACGGCATAGTACAGCGGACCAAAGGCTGCCTTGTATTCGGCGACTGCCACACTTGCATCGGTTACAATATGCTTGTCGTGGTTGCCGGGCACATGATAGAACGGCGTGGTCAGACCTTTCAGCTCATCGAGATAGCGCGGGAATGTTTCCCAGGAATCAAAACAGATGTCCCCGAGCACAAGCGACTGACACGGAATTCCCGACTCCTTTATCTCGCCAAGAACTTTCTGAATATCCGGCAAAGCAAGCCTCTCGAACATCTCATAATCGTGATCGCCACGCATCTGCGGGTCGGCGATGGCAAGGAAGCGGTGACGGCTGTCGTCGCCGGTAGCGGTAAGTTCGAAATCCGCCTGAAAAGTCTGCTCTTTCCGTTCTATTGGCTTGAAAAAAGCCGGCATGCCGTCGACGGTGAGAGGATCGTAGCCTGAAGGAGCGACAATCCAGACCATATCGGCCTTTTCGTTGCGTGGCAGATAGTAGGTTCCGAACACGTTGGTGGTGGTAAAATCGTAGCCATTGGTCACCACTACATTTTCAACCCCCTTTCCGTCGCAACGCACATAGCCTTTCACCTCGGTGTCTTCCCGGTCAGGCAAAATTTCAGGGTTGATCTCATACCGCGCTGAAACGCTCTGGCCGAAGCGGTCTGTCGCCGTAACTTCGAGCACACGCGAATCCCGGTCGATGGTCACCGGAAAGATATGTGGTGTCTCAACCGGACGGCACCACGTCTTCACATGCTCGGAATATAGTCGGTAGGCATGAGGATCGTATGCTGTAGTATTTTCAAGATTACCTTTAGCCTCGCCGTTGACACTGAAGCTGACGGTCCAGGAAGGATCCCAGTCGAAAACATTCACCATGAATGTCATAGAGCCGTCGGCGGCAATAACCGGATCGTTGATACGCATAGAGGTGGCGGCCGACCGTTTCAGCGGTTTATAGGTCCAGTTGATTCTCGGACCCTCCATACCGTAGATGTAATATCCCAGATCGATGCCGTCCTTGGCACAATCGCCATACCAATATGCGCCGCAAAGCGCCGACTGAATACGTTCCTCTATATTGTCGTAATGCTTCTCGACATTCAGTCCGTAATGCTTGTGCGCCGTAAGCATAAGCGTTTTGAAGCTATTCAGCTTTTCGAGCAGGCGTGCATTCTCCCGGCGGGCGGTAGCAGTCCACGTCATGGGCTGATGGGCACATACCACGACTGTCGATCCGGGTGCCACATGGTCGAGATCTTTCATGATCCATTCCAACTGCGCGTTGTCGGGCCATGCACAATAGGCGCCGTCCTGCGGAATATAAATATTGTCGATCATCAGGTAATGAATATCGCCCTTGTCGAACGAATAATACAGCGGTCCGAACGTCTCCTTGTATTCTGGGGCCTGCTCACTCACGTCTGCGACAATATGCTTGTCGTGGTTGCCGGGCACATGATACATAGGTGTATTCAACCCCAGCCAGTAATTGGCATAACGCGGAAATGTCTCGGGGTTATTGAAACACATATCGCCCAACACCAGTACCGATACCTCTTCGCCGGCATCTTTGGCAGCCTTGACTGTAGCCTTTATATCGGGCAGCGCATCGGTTTTGAAAATATCATGGTCGTGGTCGTCGCGCATCTGAGGGTCGCCGAGCACGATCATCTTATGTTTGGTGTCGTCGACCGGTGTAAGCTCAAAATCGCAGCGCATCGCACCCGATGTCAGGTTCAGTCTGCTCCAGAAGCGGCTCAGCCCGTTAGTGCACTCAGGATTATAGCCTTTTGGCGATATTACGTAGATAAATTCCGCCTGTGGATCTGTCGCCATATAATATGAGCCATCGGCGTCGGTGGAGACAAAAGAAAAGCCATCGGTTACATATACACCTCCGATAGGATTGGTTCCGTCGTGAACATAGCCTTTTACGGTCATCTGATCGCGGTCCGGCAGTTCAGGCAATGTGATTGCTCCTGATACGATAAACGTCATTGCCATCAGCACCGCGGTAAACGGGCGAGACTTGGTTTTCATGGATTACGAAAAAATAAGGTTGATTTGAATAGCTTGCGATAACACCGGAGGGAAGCCCTTCGGGCTACTGGCAAATTTACTAATATTAACTCCCGCACTACGTGCGTGAAGTTCTTCTAATTATGTGGAGGGTTTAGCCACACCCTCGCCGAGGTGTGTCGTTTCAGTCTTTTTAGTGTGTCATTTCCATCAATCGATATTTTATATCGTTCGAAGATATCTTAGAAATATTATAGAATCTGTAGATTTTAACGTATCTTTATGAACGAATTAAAAACATTGCACAATATTTCGCCCCATGAACCGCCGGCTGTCGACACTCTTTCTTCTTGCAACGGTATGTGCCGCCAACATGCTCGCCTATACCATCAAGCCGATTCACGCCATAACATCAGAAATTGTCACGGCAATCCATCAGGACCCCATGAAATTCATATGGTTCGGCGGGAGCGGCGGTCTGGCCCGCTTCGACGGGTATACTCTCGAAGAGTTTCAGGAACACGAAGCGGGAAACCATATGGGCTATATCAATTCCATACACCATTCCCCCGACAACAGCCACTTCCTACTGGCCACAAAAGACGGCCTGTATCTCTACGATTTCACCACCTCAGCCAGCTCGGTGGCCTGTAAGGAACTACAGGGCATTGATGTCAAGACCGTAATAAACGCTCCCGACGGCACCCTCTATCTCGCCACTACCAACGGCATCTTCATCCTCTCGCCCCAACTGAAAGTCATTTCGGTAATCAACAAGATGAACGGCCTTGGAAGCGACCACGTCAACGCCATCACAATCGACCGCGACGGCAACATCATCGTTGGCCACCGGCACGGTATCGACGTAATATCGCACGTAGGGACCGCCATCAAAAAAATAATCCATAAACAGACTACCGAAGGTGGTATCCGGCTGCTGATAAACGACAGCAACGACAATCTCTGGTATGCCGTAAACAACAAAATATATTGCGCGCCGCGCACGGCATGGATGGAATCCCCCCAGTACGCCTCACGGCTGATCGACGAAGGAGCGGAATGTGTGACTTCGCTCGACCGCGGCGACCAGATCTGGATCGGCACCCGCGGCCAGGGAGTTCTTCGCTACAACATACGCCGCGGAGAGCCACCCTGCAAAGCCGGACCGCTCTATCCCAACAATTCCGACAAAAGCGAAATCAACAATTCAGTCGTCTCACTTTTCAGCGATGCGGAAAACGACGTATGGATCGGCACAATGAACGGGGTTTATCTTTACTCCGATGTCGACAAATCATTTAATCTTCTCCCACACGATCCCAACAACAGTAATTCGCCTTCAATCGACATCATTTCCTCGATTCACATCGACAAGGACGACACGGTGTGGCTCGGAACATCCTACGGCATCAACAAACTTGTATGGAATCCGGACAAGACAAGCTACACTATAACCAAATACGTCGATTCATCCACCAGCTCGGATTTTGTGGGAAACAACCGCATTCTGATGATCGCGCCATGCGGGGATACACGCTTCCTGATCAGCACGAAACGCGTGCTGAAGATATTCGACTACTCCACCGGCCGGTTCTACGAGACTCCGGCGCTCAAATCGGCCTACAACACCCACGGCCTGCGCTATGTGCGTTCCTATTGCCATGATTCGCAAGGGCGCCTGTTTATGGCATTCAATCAGGGAGGCATCGGCATGTGGAGCCCGCAGACCGATATTATCCCGATTGGATGGAAAGGCCACGCCCAGGATACCCACAGAGCTATTACAACCGACCGCGCGGGCCATATATGGGTCGCCTCGGATTCCAGAGGCGTATGGTGCCTGACGCTTTCGCCGGATGGCCGCGAAGTGGAATCCGAACGGCACTTTCCTCCCGACACTTTCGGCAATCAATGTGTAACGGCCCTTCATGTCGATTCATCACACAGAATATGGGCCGGAACCTTTTCCGGACTATATATGATGGACGACGGAAACCGGTTCTCGGAAGTCAACACTTTCGGTCCCCGCTTCTACGTAAGCTCCATCACAGAGGATCTCGCCCACAATATATGGGCATCCTCCACGCGCGGAGTTTATAAAATCATCTCGCGCGATGCGGTCAACTACTTTGAGGTCGACGCTCCGGGCAATATAGCCAAAGAGTGGTATATCATCGGCCACGGCATCGACTCCTCCGGCACAATATATCTCGGCGGCATACGCGGACTCATATATTTCAATCCGAGCTCCGTCGGAGCTTCAGGCCACACCCCCGTAACGCATCTGAGCAGTGTAAAAGCCGACAACGTCGCAGACTTCAGCCTGACGCAGGCGCTCAATTCCGGAAAAGAAGTCACCTTTCCCCCTCATACCTCGGCATTGACATTCGAGCTCACCTCCCTGAACTTCATCGATCCCCACGCCACCCACTATGCATACAAACTCGAAGGATACGATAAGGACTTCACCCGGGCAGATGCCTCCCAACGAAAAATAACCTATACGAATCTCCCTCCCGGAGATTACACGCTGAAAGTAAAATCATCGGCCTCGTCGAGCGAACGTTATGAAGCGGAGTCGGCCTATCATTTTACAATCCAACGACCGGCAGCCTCCAGCTGGTGGGCAATTGCGCTTTACATTATTGCCGGGCTAACTCTCGCCTGGGGCGTATGGAGCCTCTGTATCGGCCGGATCCGCCGGAATCGGGAAAGCAGGCTTTACCGGCTGAAAATACGCACGTTCGTCAGCATCAACAATAAGCTGCGGATTCCGCTGGCATCCCTGCAGTCGCCCGTAGACCATCTGCTGGCACGATGCGAAGAGACCGGCGACACCGAAGCCCGCGAACTGCTTGATGTAATGAAAAAGAACATCCGCCGCATGTCGGACCAGATCGACGATTGCATTGATTTTACTTCCAACGACTCCACTATAAGCAGGCTCCATCTGCAGCACATCGAAATCCGCCAGCTTATAGCAGGCGTATTCGCCACCCAAAGCGAGCGTGCGGCAATCAGGTCGATAGACTATACTCTGACTCTCGACGATGCCGATGTAAAACTATTTGTCGACGTTCCGAAGCTGGAGGTAGCCCTTTTCAACCTCCTGAGCAACTCCATCGGGACATCGACCGAAGGCGGGAAGGTATCAGTGAAAGGGGGCATCGACACGCGTCATAACGCATATCTTATTGTCATTACTGACGGAACATCCGTGTACACGAAATCGCGCGAAATCTACACTCTACGCGAAATGTTTCATATCGCCGTGGCAAAAGATTTCGTAGAAATGAACCATTGCCGCTTCCGCATGCGCAGGGCAACAGATGGCGAAGGAACCGTTTACGAAATCCGGTTGCCTCTGGGCCTGTCGCATTACTCGGGAAAACAGCTGGAATCGCTCGAGGCCTCTACACGCGCGTCGAAAGGTGCCGGATATATCAACAGGGAGCCAGCCGACACAGCCACCGACGATTTTGCCCAGCACAACGATGCCGAAGGGCGACCCGCAATCGTCGCCGTCAATATGGATGCCGACATGTTCAGGATGCTCGGCGTTAGCCTTGCAAGCGATTATACGCTCCGGGCTCTGACGTTCAATAAGGAGTCGCTGTCGAAAATAAAGCGCCTCGCGCCGGTCTGCGTAATAATGGAGGTGTCGGATATCGAGACTGTCAGGGATTTTATCGCCCAACTGCGCCACGACGCGACACTTTCCGGAGTCCCCGTAATCATTGTATCAGCCAACAGCGACATAGCTTTCGAGAAATCATGCTATGAGGCAGGTGCTACACTATGGCTGCGGCAGCCTCTGGATTTACACTATCTCCATACCCGCATAGACAATCTCATAGCGCAGAACCGGAATATCGAGGAAGTGATCACACGCAAACTCATTGTCAACCCGAAGGAAGTAAGCGTGCTGACATCAAATGAGATGTTTCTGGCCAACGTAATGGATGTCGTCGAGCGTAACATCGGCAACGAGCATTTCAGCGTGGATATGCTTGCTGCGAGTCTTAACATCTCCAACTCAGTGCTTTACCGCCGCCTGAAGCAGACAACCGACCTTTCGCCAATCAGCTTCATACGCTCTGTACGTATCAAACGGGCAGCCCAGCTGCTACGCACCAGAAGGTATCTCGTATCCGAAGTCTGCCAGATGGTTGGATTCTCCGACCAACGGTACTTCAGTTCCTGCTTCAAACGTCAGTTCGGCACCACTCCGAAAGCCTGGTCGATGCAACCTCCCGACACGCCGGACAAATGAGATTGACAAGTCAAGGCTTTGCGTCGACTTTCGTGCCGCGGAAATACACCACATAGGGAGTGCCGCGATAATTACATATAAACTGCAGGTCGAGCGTACGGTCAGGAACCCATCTTGCCTGAAAATTCGAAATCGGGAAGCCGGAAAAAGGACGCTCGCCGATAAGAGGTATCAGAGCATCGCATGTAAGCTTTACGACATTGTCGGTTACGGTATACTTGATTCCGGGGAATGTCATATCTCCCAGAGCGGGCATTCCGGCCAGAAAATCGGCATCGGAAATTACCAATGTCGCCACCTTGGTTTCCGGATCCACGGTTACGGTATAAGCCGACGGACGCTGTCCGACATATATATCGGCTGGCGAAGCCTCCGGCCACGTTCTGGTCTCACCCATGAAAGTCTGGCTCATTTTTTCGTTTTCCGGCACAACGGGGCCGTCTTCACCATCGTCGCCACACGATGAAAGGCAAGGAACGCAAAGAGCAATCGCACATGCAAAACCGATACGGCATACAGCCGACTTGATATTTAATTTCATTATAGAGTATTGTTGTTTTAATGTTTTATGGATGTTTCAGATTGAATTTTACCTCTCATTGCCCTACGAAAGAAAATGAATAACGCAGTGTGAGGCCGGCCGTCAGAGGATTTCCACGCTGCAGAAAGGCATTGCCGATACTTACGAAATAGAATGAGGAATAGCGTGTGGAAGTGAGATTGTCAACCCACACATCGGCCGAGAAAGGGCCATGTTCCGCACGTATGGAAGCATCAACTATGGCATAGAAGGGCTGGCTTACGGTATTCCCCTCATTCCAATATATGCGTCCTACTCCGCGCACACCGACATTGGCGGAAAGCCTGTCGACAAACCCTGATGAAAATCTATGCCCGTAAGTAAGGCCGGCATAGAAAGTATTCTCCGGGGCATACGGCACCCGACGGCCGGAGTAGTCGATACGGCCGTTATAGAACCGGCGGAAGGTAGCATTTGTGAATCCATGCGAAATCCGCGCAGAGAGACCGGCGCCAAGCGATGCCGAAAGACTGATTTCCGTGCCCAGCGAACGCGACCGCCCGGCATTCGCCATAATACGGCCGGTTACGGCTCCTTCCGGAAACATCGTAAGTTGCTGGTCGCTGCATTCAATCCAGAAGGCGGCGACATCGAGCGCGAATCTTCTGTCGGGCGATGCAAGATGTGCGCCAATCTCGTAATTCCACGTTTTCTCCGGGCGGTAGCTCACAATATCATCCACATCATAAAGCTCCTTGAGACCAAGGAAACCCATGATTCGCTGCTGAAGTACGTCGGAGAACATCTGGGTATTGTAGCCCCCGGCCTTATATCCTTTGGTAACAGACGCGAACAGATTGCCCCAGCCGCTCGGGAGCCTGTAGCTGACCGACAGTTTTGGAAGGAACTGGCTGAACGACTGCTGAAGATGGCCTCGGTCATCGATATCCACCGGGATGCGCGGAGCGTAGATCTCTTCTCCCCCACCGGGCAGCAGATGATAAATTGTGTAAGTCGAGGCAGAACTGCTGCGGTAAATCAATGACGTACGTTCCCAGTCCCACCGCAGCCCGAGCGTAAAGTCGAACGAGCCAAGAGTGAGTTGACTCTCATGGTACACGGAAATCCCTCCGGATGGAGTGATGAAATCGCTGTCGAGCAGAAGGCTGCGTTCATCCCAGCGGATGGGATACTCCGGACTGAGTTTATTGGCATTATTTTCAATAAGCTGCGTCAGGCCATAATCATGAAACGTGACGGGGGCAGCCATATTGCCGCGCCGGCCGAAACCGAATACCCCCGCGAGCCAGCGGTATGCCGCTCCGGCACGTCCACGCGCTACGACATCGGCCGTTACAGCCCATTCATGCCGCTTCTGGGTCAACGTAAAATAGTCCACCGGCAGAAAATCCTGGTCGAGCGTCATGTTGTCGTTGATATACTGAAAACTTCCGATGGCCGAGAGATCCACCGACCCGAAATGCATCTTTGCAACCAGTCCGTCGGTAATGGAAAGACGGCGGTAGAAACATGTATCGTTGTAGGCTATGCGGCCTGTAGCCACACTCTCGTATGGATAGCCGTTCTGAGTTGTATGGGAAGCGGCAAAAGTATTCTCCACAATAGAATTCTGCGAAGTGCGCCATATGGTTTTCCAGCGTGCTGAATAAAGGCGCTCGCGCCCGGTACGCGAATTGTTGAACTCATTGCGGAAACAGCCGTCGGTACCGGAGGCGTAGAGATTGAGAGAAGTGCCGTGGCGGGCGTTCATAAGTTTGTAGACTCCGACAGACGCCTTATATGTATTGTATGAACCATACTCGGCCGTCAGCTTCACCCCCTCGAAATTAAATGGCGACAGAGTGAAGATGTTCACCAGACCGCCCATCGTATTCCTACCGTAAAGTATATTCTGCGGTCCGCGGAGAATCTCCACGCGGGCAATGTCGGCCACATCGAAATCGAAATTATCCTTGTTAATTACGGGGACATTGTCGATATTTAGCCCCACTACAGGCTGGTCGATACGCGTTCCGAGACCGCGCACATAAACCGACGACGTCATTCTCGACCCATAGGCCGGCATATAGAAGTTCGGAGCGATTTCGCTGACTTGCTTAATGTTGACAACGTTGAGACGCTCGAGTTCGGAATGTCCGAGGGTAGTGACAGCCTCATCATGGTTAGCGAGGGCTCCACCTTTTATGGCGGTGACAGACACCTGCGGAAGAGATAATAGAGTGTCAACGCTTTCGGTGCCAGACGATTCAACCGCCTGCGACACATTCGAAGCCATAGCGCTACCGGCAGCCCCGAGCAGAGCGGCAGATGCCGTATAAAGAATCCTGAATTTCAGAAATAAAAGCTTCAAATTCAAACCGATTGCAGAAATGGAGCCGGGAGTATGGCTCCGGGCGATGCAAAGGTACATATTTTCCGACTATTTCTCCCCATGGACTCCCACCAAAAAGAGATTGGCAGTAGTTGAAGACACTCAAAAAGCAACGTAAGTTATACAATGTAGTTACAATTCGTTTACATTTAGCATTTATACGCTTTTTTCGCCAATTCCCATAATATTTTATAAAACATTTTATAGGTCCCTCTGTTATATTATCAGAACTCAGTAATAAATCCGCAAAAACCGCGTAAAACCTTCCTCAGACATGATTCAAAAGAAAGTAATAGACGCCATCTACCGCAAATTCAAGAATCGTCCCGCTTCGCCCGACGAATTAAATATACCATTATTATTCGAAAAACTGCCGGAACAGGCCGGAGTGGAAATCGACGGTGACAATATTGTCCTTAACAATGTGAATACGGATTCCCCATTCCATATGATTCCCGTCGGGCATATCCACGCCATTGTGGAGTTCGACGAAGCCATCGCAATAGTGCTCCACAGTTCAATAATCTTCATCTCTAAAACCGACGGCAAGGCCCATGTACACCTCCGGGAGATAAATTCGGGATTATTCGACAGACTTCGCCATTTCGTAGGGCGCCAGGCAGTGCTCTGACTTCCGACGGGCTATCCGCAAATTATTTCGCGGTTACAGTTTTTTTTCGTACCTTTGCGAATGTCGGACGACACACCGCTACAAAAGGCGGAAAAAGCGCAAGTGGCGTAATTGGTAGCCGCGCCAGACTTAGGATCTGGTGACTTCGGTCGTGGGGGTTCGAGTCCCCCCCTGCGCACCACAAAAAAGTTTTTCATATACTTTGGCTAATGGAATCCTTGCCTTGAACTCAACAAAGGCAGGGATTCTTTCCTTAAAAGCCTTATACCCACCACTAAACAAACTGAAAATGAGCGAAAAGAAAATCGTAATACTCGACGCCGACACAATCAGCGAAGACCGCTCCATCTGGAGTCCGCTCGAGAGTCTCGGCAAAGTCGAAGCCTATGGCAATATACAGCCGGAAGAGGTGGCCGCACGCATCAACGGCGCGTGGGCGGTACTTACCAATAAAGTACCGGTATCGCTCCATGCTATGGAGCAGACGCCTTCGCTGAAATACATAGGCGTACTCGCCACGGGCTATAATATCGTCGATATCGACGCTGCCCGTCGACTCGGAATAGCCGTAACGAATATTCCCGGCTACAGCACCGATTCGGTGGCACAGCTTGTATTCGCTCTTCTTCTTGAACTGACCAACCATACAGGAAACTACTCCCAAGAAGTAAACGCCGGCCGCTGGGAGCGTTCGCCGCTCTTCTCGTTCCGGCTCTCCCCTATCGTGGAACTCGCCGGACTGACAATGGGTATCTACGGCTTCGGAACAATCGGGCGCCGCGTAGCCGAAATCGCCCGCGCTTTCGGCATGAAAGTAATCACTCCATCGAACAAGACGCTCCCCGAAGGTGTTGAGCACGTGGAGTCGGAGGAGTTCTGGAGGTGTGCCGACGTAATTTCAATCAACGCCGCATTCACTCCCGAGCAGACCAGCCTCGTAAACGCCCGTACGCTCGCCATGATGAAACCGGCTGCATACCTGATAAATACGGCGCGCGGAGGATTCGTCGACGAGCAGGCTCTTGCCGACGCTCTCAACAGCGGCCGACTGGCAGGCGCCGGAATCGACGTTGTCAGTCAGGAGCCGCCGCGCAATGGCTCCCCTCTGATTGGCGCCCGCAACTGCGTGATTACTCCCCACGTGGCCTGGCAATCGACCGAAGCCCTGCGGCGCCTTGTCGATATCGCTGTAGCCAACCTCAAGGCTTTCGATTGCGGCAGCCCCTTAAACGTAATCTCCTAATTATCAAGCAATATTTCATTATGAACATTGGCGACAAACTGCCCGAAATTCTGGGCGTAAACACTAAAGGCGAAACCGTGCGCAGCTCGGATTTCGCCGGACGTCCCATCATTGTCTATTTCTATCCGAAAGACAATACTCCCGGCTGCACGGCTGAGGCATGCTCGTTTCGCGACGGGTATCAGCAACTTACCGATATGGGTTATACCGTAATCGGAATCAGCAAGGATTCTCCGGCGAGCCATCTGAAGTTCATAGCTAAATATGACCTCAATTTCATTCTGCTTTCCGACGAGTCGACCGAGGTCCTTAAGGAATTCGGCGTATGGCAGAAAAAGAAGATGGCCGGACGGGAATACATGGGCATCGTCCGCACAACCTTCATCACCGACGCCGACCACGTGATAACTCACATCATCAGTAAAGTAGACACGAAACAAGCAGTTGCCCAGTTGCTCGGCGTTATCGGCAAATAACCGAGCATTTCAGCTACATAACATATAACGGCCACAAACTAATTATGATAGTTTGTGGCCGTTTTTAGGCGAATATTATCGTAATGAGTCTCAGATTGTGAGGGTCACTATCGATTTAGCGGGAAGTTTGACTATAAGTTTGTCCTTAGAGATGCGCGCATCGGAGAATGGCTTCAACGATACCTTTTCAGGCTGCCCGATTTCGTTGTAGTCGTGGATATCAGAGGAGGTAAGTATCTCGCCTTCAATCTTCAGACCCTTAAGATTCTTCCATCCGATCTCCTTGGCAACGGTTTCGAGCGGAATTTCTACTTCCTGCTCCTTGGAAAGGCCGGTATTTACAAGCGAGAGCGTCAGCCTGCCGTCGCGCTGCGAGGCAGTTACACTCACGGCGGGTATGAACCGGTTGTCGCGCACGCGCATATAATCGGTGTCAATGCTCAGGGGCACGAACTTGGCGTCCTGATGGGGCTGATACATCTTGAATACGTAATAGGTCGGGGTCAGAGCCATCCCGCCGAGGCTGTCGGTAAGAATCATCGACTGGAGCACGTTGACAATCTGTGCGATATTGGTCATCTTCACGCGGTCGGTGAGCGGGTGGAAGGTATTGAGGCTGAGGGCTGCCACCATGGCATCGCGCATAGTGTTCTGCTGATAGAGGTGACCGGAAATTGTGCCGGGCTCCTCGTCCCACCATGTGCCCCACTCGTCGACGAGCAGACCTACACGCTTTTTGGGATCGTGTTTGTCCATTATGTCCATGTGGCGCTTGACCACATCGCCGATTTCCAGACATTTTCCTATCGTCCAGTAATAATCATCGTCGGAGAACTTCGTGGCGGAGCCTTTGGAACCACTCCATCCGGCAACGGTATAGTAATGGAGCGAGATACCGTCCATCTGGTTCTTTGCCTTGCGCATCAGCACATCCGTCCAGTTGTAGTCGTAGTCGCTTGCTCCGGAGGCTATCTTATAGAGCTTGTTGCCATTGAAATTGCGGCAATAAGTCTGGTAGCGTCGGTATTCGTTGGCATAATGCTCCGGAGTGAAGCTGCCGCCGCATCCCCAGCTTTCATTGCCAACGCCGAGATACTTGAGGTGCCAGGGCTTTTCGCGGCCGTTCTGCTTGCGGATTTTGGCCTGAGGACCGTCTTCAGCAGTGATATACTCCACCCACTTGGCCAGCTCTTCTACGGTGCCGCTGCCAACGTTACCGCTCAGATAAGGTTCGCATTCAAGCAGTTCGCAGAGATTGAAGAACTCGTGGGTTCCGAAGCTGTTATCCTCCACAGTACCACCCCAGTTGTTGTTGACCATGCGCGGGCGCTCACTGCGCGGACCGATGCCGTCGGTCCAGTGGTATTCGTCAGCGAAACAGCCGCCGGGCCAGCGGAGCACGGGAACTTTCAGTTCCTTTAGCGCATTGAGCACGTCGGTACGGTAACCATTGGTGTTGGGAATCTTCGAGTCCTCGCCTACCCAGAGGCCTCCATAGATGCAGGTGCCGAGATGTTCGGCAAACTGGCCGTAAATTTCCTTGTTGATTACGGGAGCGTCCTCCTTGGGGTGGAGGTATACGGTGGTTTTCGCACCGAGCGGCGCCACGGCGAGAGCCGTGGCCGCCATCAGTGTAATTATCTGATTTTTCATTGATTGCTATTCTAATTCTAAATATTATTTCTCTACAAGGACCGCACCACCGCCGGTGGGAAGCACGAATTCATACATACCGTCGGCCGGAATGGTCTTTTCAGCCACTGAGCTAACCATATACTGGCCTTCCTTCTTGCGCGGCATACGCTCGGTATAGGCATCGACCATCTTTCGGGCGAGCATCGGGAGACTCAGTTTAATCTTTTTGGTCTCAGAATCGGCGTTGATTGCGGCCACATACCAGCGGTCGGCGCTGCGACGGGCGAGCACGACATAGCGGCCGGGGTAGCCGTCGATAAGCACGGTCTCATCCCAGGTTGTGGGCACAGCCTTCATGAAATCAATCTCAAATTGCGGAGCCTCGGTGAGACTGGCCGGTGTAAGCGCGAAATTCTGGATTGCACTCTGGAAGAGGATGGCCGTGGCAAGCTGGAAGATGTCGCCGGTGCGTCGCGTGTTGCCCTTCTCGGGATTGCGGTTGAGGCGGTGCTGGAGAAATGTGCCGCCGAACTCCATGGCGCCGAGAGAGTTGCGGATAAATGGATGGAGAGCGGCATTGAAAGCTTCGATGTCGCAGTCGCTCTGGTTGAATACGAGGTTTTCGCTCGCGCGCACAGCCTCCGACGAGATATAGTTAGGATACATGCGCTCCCAGCCGCGGGGCATAGTGCAGCCGTGGAAGATCACGGAGATGCCATAGTCGTTGGCATCGGAGAGAATCTGCTCGTAGAGCTTCATTGTCTCCTGCTTGTCGCCGGCGAAAAAGTCGACCTTGATGCCCTTCACGCCGTGGTCCTTTAGCCATTTCATCTCCTTCTTGCGGCTTACGGGGTTGTCCATGGCCATGCGGAGGCCCTGGGGAGCATCGTTCCACGCTCCGTTGGAATTATACCAAACAAGCGGTTCGACACCCTTCTCCTTTGCGTAGGCGAAGAGTTCCTCCATCTTCTCGCGGCCAATCTGCTGCGACCAGAGGCCGTCGATGAGGCAGGATTCCCAGCCAAGTTCGGCAGCAAGATCGATGAAAGTTTTCTGGTCGTCGAACACGATTGAACCGTCCTGCCAAACAATCCACGACCATGTGGAGCGGCGCCCCTTGTACTCCTCAGAGGGTTCGTACTGTTGGTCGACCAGGTCGGTGTAGACAGTGGTCTCCACAATCGGATTGAGAGTCTCACCGACGGTGATGGTACGCCAGGGTGTTGCCATAGGAAGACCGAGTTGCATTCCGGTCGAGCCGAAACCATTGTTCTCGCGCGGGTCGGCATAGGCAACGGTGAAGAGATTTCCCTCGGCCGGATCGGCAAGGTGTGAGGCGTTGCTGCGGCCGGTCACTCCGGTTTCGCCGATGAGCACCCAGCCGTCGTCGCCACGATGGAAAAGAGCCGGATAGGTGTAGCCGAGTCCATATTTTGAGACGCGGTCGAGCGCGGCGTCAGCTTCATAATACTCCTCATAGCTTGGCTGCGTACGCATCCAACCGGTCATAGGGGTATGGTAATCGGTAAGGAAAGTTGTCGTTCCCTCCGGGAAGCGGTAGCCCGAGAGCTCCTTTTCTATTACTATACAACGTGTATCCTTATGGATCGGCATCGTGTATCGGTAACCTACGTTGTTGTCTGAAACCTCGAATTCAACGGCGAATTTATTGCCGTCGGCATTGCGGAGTTTCATCTCCAGAGTGTTGGCTTTATAGGCGATGTCTTTCTTTTTACCCTGCCACACGGAGTAGGAGTCGCTGCGTGTCCCCTCCTTGGCCTCGCGCAGGGTGATTCCGCGGGAGAAATCCCCCTCATTGGCGATAAAGCCCAGGGGCGAAGGAGCCACCATAGTGGCTTTGGTTCCGTCGGCTTTCACGATACTGACGGAATAGGTCAGCGTTGAATCGGCAGGGTTAAGGTTTACGTCGACAATGGTCTTGCCGTCGGGCGATGTCACGGTGGCGCCGTTGGCAGCAATACATGCCGAGGCAGCCAGCGCAAAAAGGCTCTGTAATCTCATGGTTGTTTATATGGATGGTGTTAAAGATAGGTTGCGAAGAAAATATTCAAGGATATGCCACGCAGCTTACATAGCAAAAGCGTTGAAACCGCCGTCGACTATGGCGACCGTTCCGGTAACGAAGCGCGAGGCATCGCTCATAAGATAATGGATTGTACCGCAAAGCTCCTCGGGGGCGCCCATACGGCCGAAAGGCGTCTGACGAATCACGTCGTTGCCGCGGGCGGTATAGCTGCCATCGGGATTGGTGAGAAGAGTCCGGTTCTGCTCGGTAAGGAAGAATCCGGGGGCGATGGCGTTCACGCGTATACCTTCGCAAAACTTACGGGCGCACTCCGTAGCCATGAAGGCCGTGAAATTGGATATTCCGGCTTTGGCAGCGGCATATCCGCATACGCGTGTAAGCGGACGGAACGCCGCCATCGACGAGAAGTTGATAATGGCGCCCTTACCCTGCTCTACCATCGGCTTGAGGAATACCTGCGTGGGAAGAACCGTGCCGGTGAGGTTAAGCTGAAGCACGCGCTGGAACTGCTCGGGGTCGAGCGAGAAGAAATTGTCGTCGGGTCCGATGGTTGCGCCGGGCATGTTGCCCCCTGCAGCATTAAGAAGGGTATCGACGCGTCCGTAGCGCTTGAGTATCGTTTCAAGATTCCCTTCGAGAACCGAGCGGTTCATCACGTCGGTTGCAAGGAATTCGATGCTGCCCTCGGGGTTGAGGGCGTTCACATGGTCGACAATCTCGCGTCCTTTGGCCTCGTTACGGCCCATAATCACAACATGGGCGCCGTTCAATGCGAGATATTCGGCGATTGCGCGACCGAGAACGCCGGTGCCGCCGGTAATTACCGTAACGTTACCCCGGATATCAAATAGATTCATGGTTTTCAGATTTATATGTTGGCAAATTTAAGTTAAGACAAATTGATGAGGAAGCCGGAAGCTCACACTTTCTCGGTGGCTACAGTGGCCATGATGCCGGAAACCATTCCGAGCGCGAGCATACGGCCGTGGAAGGAGTAGCCGGCATTGTAGCCCATGCGCTCGTCGCCGAGCATGAGCGGCGCATGGTCCACGCGCATCGGCACGCCAGGACGCTCCTTTTCGAAAATGCGGACGATCTCCACAAGCCTCGGATCCAGATGCGAGCTTTCCTTGAAATCGCCGTTTGGCTGCACACGGCAGATGCGTGCGTGGACAAAATGAGTGCGCGAGGCGTATTTGCGGGCAAGCGCCACGACATCATTGTGTGCACCGGCGCTCAGCGAGCCTGCGCAGAAAGTAAGACCGTTGTGGGGATTGGGCACAGCGTCGAGAAATGCGCGGATGTCGGCGTCGCACGTTACGATGCGCGGCAGCCCGAGAATCGGCATGGGTGGATCGTCGGGGTGCACGCACATATCGATGCCGTATTCGTCGCATACGGGCATGATGGCGTTGAGGAAGTAAGCCATGTTGGCGCGCAGCTGCTCGGGTGTTATGCCTTTGTAGAGGTCGAGCAGGGCGCGGAATTTCTCCACGGGCTTAAGGTCGTTTTCGGTAATGTTGCCGTTGACGAATCCCTGGGTCTTGACGATAATGTTTTCCACCAGACGATGCTCTCCCTCGGGTGTCATCGTGGTTTTCATCTGCTCCACCCGTTCAAGCACCTCCGGCGAATAGTCGGCCTCGGCCCCCTCACGAGCGAGGATATGAATGTCGAAGTAGGCAAACTCGGCGCGGTTGAAGTATAGGTTGCTCGTTCCGTCGGGGTTGGGATATGTGAGATCGGTGCGGGCCCAGTCGAGCACCGGCATGAAGTTGTAGCAGATGGTCTTCACACCGGCTTTCCCGAGGTTGGCAAGCGAAATCTTATAATTTTCGATGAGGGCATCGCGGTCGGGACCGGCGTATTTTATGCTCTCGCTTACAGGCAGGCTCTCTACAACGCTCCAGCGCAGGCCGCGGTCCTCGATGAATTTCTTCATTTTCAGCACTTCGTCGAGAGTCCATATCTCGCCGTTGGGTATGTGGTGAAGTGCTGTTACTATTCCTTCGACGCCAATCTGGCGCAACATTTCAAGGGTGATGGGGTCGTTGGGACCGAACCATCTCCAGGTTTTCTCCATGGCAGGCAGTTTGAGGTTAAGTACAAATCTTCGGCACATCGCCAGGATGTGCCGACACACAAAGTTAGTAAAATTTGACAAACAAAAACCAAAAAGCCACCAATATAGACTTAAAAAGTGTAAATTTTACACTTTCCATAAATCAAACCATCGGAATCCATGGAATCAGAGGCCGATTATCGCCGGTTCCCACTCGTTGCCATAGCGGTCGTAGGGTGCGACGGCAAACCAGTGGTTCTTGATTTTGTCGGGAGCGAGGTCGAATGAATGGCCGTAGACAATGCCCTGGATATAGCGCGTGGCGAAATTAGCGCCGTCGGACGAAACGGCATCAAGCATCCCCACTTCCGAGGGGATGGCATAGACCACATAGCGCATATCGGGCTGAGGATACCAGCTCAGTCTGTTTCCTTTTCGTACAAGCTGCTGCACTGCACCCGGATTCGGGGCTTCTTTCCATGGAGTGACCGGCATGAGGGCCGGATGCTCGAACACACCCGAACGCAACGCCTCGCCAAGTCCGTAGGCCTGTTTGCCGCTCAGATGGGCTGAAGAATAGAAAATCTCACCCGGGCCGATTCCGGAAGAGGCGTGTCGGTTGACCTCCACCTCGCGGCATTGCTCCCCCCACGCTTCCGCTCCGGCAGGAAGAGCAAGCACCTTCTGACTCGGATAACAATGGCGTCCGAAGTATATAGCCACGTCGGCCCACCAGCGTGCTATAGGCTCATAAGGATTGGTGGCATGGTCGCAGGCCCAGTAAATCTGCGGCGACACATAGTCGACACTGCCGTCGGCAAGCCACCGAACCGGGTCGCAGAAAATGCGGTCGTACATCCAGTCGTTGCCAACCTCCGGCGCCCGCAGCCCATAAGGCTCGGTAGCGGCGCCGTTGCCTCCGCCCACGCCGGCCGGAGCTACGCCGAAGCGCACCCAAGGGCGCACTTTCCTTACCATCTCCGAAACTTCGGCAATCGTGCGCGCCACATTGTCGCGACGCCAGTCTGCCTGACTCATAGAGGGTTCTCCCCCACCCTCGGGCGTGGTCTGCGCTATCCATTCGGAATAATCGTATCCGTCGCCGAGGGGCAGACGGTCGGGATAAAAATAGTCGTCGAAAACGAGTCCGTCAACATCGTAATCCGTAATGATTTCCCGACATACATCCACAATATGGCGCCGCGCCTCGGGATTGCCCGGATCAAGAATCGAAGTCCATTTCGTCTTAGTGGTATAGGCGTTCGTACGCTTGCCTTTCTTGCCTTTCTTCCCTTTGCCACGCGCAGCCGTCTTTATTTTTTCTGTCTGTCCATAGGCGATTACCCATCCCTTACCTACGGGATCGAATACCGCCCGACCGGAGGCCGCCCTGACGGCTGCGGGAGCCGCGGCATTAGCCAGCCGGAAAGGATTAACCCAGGCATGCAACTCCATTCCGCGCGCATGAGCCTCGGCCACGGCAAACTCCAGCGGATTCCATCCTTTGGCGGGTGCCGCACCGCGCGCTCCTGTAAGCCACTGGCTCCATGGTTCGAACTTCGAGGGATATAGCGCGTCGGACATCGACCGCACCTGAAACATCACGGCGTTGATACCCGAAGCCTGAAGCACGTCGAGGATTTTGCGCAGCTCACGTCGCTGCTCTTCGGCCACTGCGACGGTGGCCCCTTGCTTCGAGGGCCAGTCGATGCCATAGACTGTTGCAAGCCATGCGCCGCGCATCTCATGCTTGGGAGCTTCGGAGCCCTCGGATGGGTTAAATGAAAAGTCGGCACCGTTGCCATGGAAAACCACGGCAACGGTTGCCAGAACATTTATCAGGAATCTGAGTGAAAGTCTCAATGTAATCTGTAGGGTTATTATCTGTATAATTGACGGTTACACGGCGGGATCAATGAAGAAACGATGGAACTGCACAGCTTATTGTGGAGCCACCTCCACAACAGCACCTCCGGAATGAGCCGCTATGGCCGGTCGATACTGACTCTGAGCCTGCGCCACACCCGAGGCGAACGTGCCCTCCTGGGTAGCGAACAATTCATAGGCGAGCACGTAGACGCCACGAGGCAGCCGGGAGATAAAGAGATTTGTGGCCGAATCGCGGTTCTCGCGGTAGAAGCAGAGGTTTTCGCTCCACACGGGTGTCGGCAGCTGATCTACCGGCTCGAACGTTGCCGCGCGCGCATCGGAAATCACCACATAGTCCATGTCGGCATCGGCACGGACTGTGAGCGTAACTCTCACGCGGTCTCCCCGGTTGAAGCGGTCGGAAGCAATCCAGAGCCCATCGCGCATCACGGCCAATTGCTTGGTTATACTGAGGTCGGTGCAACCGACGGCCATGATGGAATCCATGGGGAGACGACGCATCGAAACCACAGCACCTACCGAAGGATAATTGGCCTGGCGGTCGATTGTCAGTTCTGTTCCACGGGTCACAAGCGATGTTATAGGCTCGATAAACGACCCGGTGTAGGATTCGGAATTTTCCGGTTCGACGAGCGTGTCGCCGATATGGATGGCCGTCTGGCGAGGAGCAATAGTCCATTCCGAGCCCGACGCAAGAATTGAAGCGATTACCTGCGAAGTAATTATGTTGTTGCCCCAGTCGGTGTTCATCTTTTCAAGCACGAGCCACTGGCGGATGGCGTCGACATCGGCGCAACCGGGCTCAATGGTGGCAAAAGCATCGAGAAGAATACCGGTGCAACCCACCTTGTCGAGCGAGAGAAACCATTCGTTTTCAAGCTGCTGCCACCACATTCCGCGCTCAGGGGTGCGGGTGGCATACTGGCGGAGCGACTCAAGGATTCTACGGGCCGAGGCATGATACCCGTTGGCGTTGAGAATCAAAGCGTCGGCTCCTTTAAGCACCACCGAATGGTCGGACCATCCCGAGAGAATGCGGTTCACCTGCGCGCGGATTACCTTTGCGGCTGCCGACGACGGTTTCACATCCGTCCACAGCGAGCGCAGATAGGCATATTCCGTAAAATCCTGTTTGGGGCTCTCGGCGTAGGCTTTTACAGCCTGTCGGTCAGTCCACCGGATTGCCGATTCCGCCATCTGGCTGAGTTTATCGTCGGCCGGAAGCATCTGCAGACGGTTGAGCGACCCGAGCATATCGAGAATCATGTCTGTGGCCCATCGGGAGGGCTCCGGATAGCGGGGTGTCCAGCACCATGCGCCCTCGGAAGTGAAGCAGCGGCCAAGGCGGTCGATAGCGTCGGCGATAACGACCGAAGTATTCTTATTGTCGAGGAGAAGAACAAGGCGCTGCATTCTCTGCGTCTGCGAGAGCGCCTGCCCTACCCAGGGAGTATCGTTGAGAAGGATGGCCTTCAACTGATCGTTTTTCTCAAGCTGGCTTACAAGTGCGGAATCGTTTGGATTGGTGCTCCAGCGGCGGAGTGCGCGGGCAATCTCCGGATAACGCTTCATCAGCCCGTCGGCCACAGCGGCCGAGAAGAGCGATGCGGCCGCTTCGATCGATGAGTCTATATCGTTGGTGCGCAGTCCGGGGAGGGCGCTGACCACCGTCCAGACCGGATTCTCGGTAAAATCGAGATAGGCACGCCCTTGGGGTCCGACACCGGCAATCGTCATGGAGAAATGCTCCTGGCCGGGAGCGAGATAGAACATCTGCGACTCCACTACATCCTGATCGGAGGGAAGCACGGGCACGAGCGTCTGCTCGCCGTCGGAATAGAGCCCGGAAACCGAGCGCACGCGGCATACAAGGCCATTGACTCCGACGGGAACCTCAAAGGGCAATGCGACTACGCCGCGCGAGCCGGCCTCAATTACCGTGGAAACAGTGGTTTCGGTCAGCACCGTATTGTCGGCCGCATTGAGAATCTGAATCTCGGAGTCGGCTGTGAGAGTGGAGTCGGAGGCGTTCATTACCGACGCAAGGAGCACAACGCGGTCGGCCGTACGGAGGAAGCGCGGAGCGTTGAGCGACACCATCAGCGGACGAGATGCCACTACCTCTGCGTCGGCAGTTGCCGAGAGGAGCGACGCGTTGTAGGCAAGAGCGCGGATTATCCACGTGGTATTGGCGTCGGGAACAGTATATTCCACTTTCAGAGAACCGTCGGCGTCGGTGGCGAGCATCGGACGGAAAAATGCAAGCGGTATCTCCGAAGGGCGGTAGCTGACTTCGGGCGTCTTTTCCTCCGTCGTAGTGCCGGAACCTTTTTCAGTTTCAATTGATGCGCCGGCATCAGCCGAAGCGTATTGTTTGGACTCCTGCACAGATTCAACCGCAACTTCGTCGGCCGCCTCCTCAACCGCATCCATCATAGGAGCTTTGGCGCCCATAGTAACGGCGGCTCTTGCTCCACGAATCATGAGGTTTTTAAACCGACGCATCATAAACGAACGGCCGTACATATTGAAGGCGGGCGACTGCATATCGGCGGTCTCCAGATAAGTGTAAGCCTGAGCTACGCCCGAGGATTCGCGTCCGAACGAGAGCCCGTCGACGTTAAGTCCGCGGAAATAGGCCGAGGGTACGTTAAATGTCAATGCATTGGGGGCAAGCACATCGATGGCACGGTTAGACATATCGAGAATAACCGCACTGCGCGGGTCGGCTCCGTCAACACCCTTCACACGCAGTGTGATCGTCTCATTGCCAAGAGGGAGCACTTTATTGCGGAAGGTCTCGAACGTAATCTGCAGTTTCTCCTTCGATTTATAGGGATATACCGTAAGCGATACGGAAGCTGATTCGCCGTTCCGGACCGAACGGAGATATATACGATAGGTTTTCTCGGAATAAGGCATGCGGAAATTGAACGTATGCTGTCCCGCCACATTCCGGAGCCAACGTTTCTCTATAAGTCCGCCGTCGGAATCGCTTATGGCAGCCAGAACGTTGGCATTACCGCCTCCTATAGCAAAGCGGAAAGAGACATTTCCATCGGCATCAGCGGTAACGGTCTCAGTCGGGAGCCAGAGCAGTTCAGCGACTGGCGATTCTGTTTCGTCAGGATTGTAGACCACGAACGGTGAACTCCAGGCCAAATCGGCAAGCGAGGAATCGTCGGGTGCGACCGTTACCACATAGCGTCCCTGCGGGAGTGCTCCGAGAACTTCGGTCAGCGCACCGTCGGCAGGCACAGCGCCCTCAGCGACCTTTGTCCCGTTACTTTCGCCTTGGCCTTCAAGGCGATAAATGGTATAATGCGAGTCCTTGCGGTCAGGACGTCCGTTAAAGTCGAGCATTCTGACGTCGGCTTTCGACTCTCCGACGGTGAACACCTCCGGAACCGAAATCTGAATCACCTCGGGTTTTCCCATGTTAAAACCGGTCGACACCTGACGTGTTTCGCCGTCGGGAGAGCTGACAGTGACGTCGGCAAGGAAATATCCCGAAGGTGCGGGACTCGAAGCTATCGCATCGGCCGATATTTCAATACAGAACCGCCCGGTGGCGTCCGTCTTCCCTTTCGCCTCATAGAATACCGGCGACGTGGCGCTCCAGAACCAGAATCCGGTGCGGACTTTCACGGTTGCAGAAACATTGGAATCGCCTACAGGGAATCCGGCGAAGGTGGTGGCAGTGCCATAAATGCGTGCCGCGTCGGTTGGCGTGGCAGGGCGAATTACGGAGTCGATTGAAACCGTGAAAGTAGGCAGTTTATAGTCGCTGACCATCACTCCACGCCATCCTATATAAGTGTCGCCGATACGTGCGCGGAGGCCAAAATGACCCGTCACACCCGTAGAGGGGAGCTTGAACGAACCGCAGACGCGCCCCCAGCCATCGGTGGTCAGTGTCTGTGTGTCTGCTTTCTGCCCGTTTGCATCGTAAAGTTCGACGGTAAGACTTCTGTCGGATGCGAGTCGACTTTTGCCATTACCCTTTTTCACAGTGAGTATAGCTGAGAAATCGACCGTATCACCGGGCCGATAAAGAGCGAGAGCTGTCTGGAATTCAGCCTGATACGTTGTGGATGTATCGCGCATTCCGAAAGGATAGACGCTGAACCTGGTACCGAACCGGTCGTCGCCTTTTGAGGCGCCAATATTGCCGTGGAGGTCGGAGGCAAACGAGAGGAAACCATCAGCGTCGGTCGTGCCTTTCATGGCTGTCGGCACGGAATTTCGTCGCCAAGGATAGAGTGTTAGCGTCGCCCCCTCGAGAGAAGCACCCGAAAGGAAATCGACCACGGTAGCAGTGCAGCCATCCGTATGTCCGAATGCTCCGGCAGCGATATCCGAGCAGACAACGGTGGCGTAAGTGCGTCCCCGAGGCGATTCCATCCCCTTGAATTCGGGCACAATAATATATCGGCCGAATTCCGGAAACGTAATCTCCGAAGTCTGAGTCGAGGCGAAAGGTATTGTGCCCTCGGCTTCAACCGTATATGTGGCTACTGGATTTCCTGCGGGAATGCGTTGCCATTGGTCGGCAGAAGCAGTATCAGGAAGCCGGTAGAGCTCGATAGTGGCGGAATTTACGTTGCGCATCCTGACGCTTACCTTTGTCGGATGCCCTTTAGCCATCTGGGAGGGGTAATCCACTTCGACATTTCCCCGCGAAAGGTCGGCGATACGGTTTTTAACCGCATTGATATTGAAATATTCGGGTGCAGACGCAAGAAAGGAGGTGAAAATGTCGTAGAGCTCCTTGCGGGAGTCGTTTCCGGCTACGTCGGCGGCAGGGAAGAGCAGTTCGATTGCATAATCGGACTGCGAACAACTGCGGAACGCCGTCATCCAGGCATCGTAATCGAATGTTTCGGGCTTGCGCAGGAAAGCGGGCAACATATTATCCTGACTATCTGCGCGAAACACATGCGGCAGAATAAACAAAAGCATCTCGCGGCGCTCATGGATTCCCGGGGCGGCAAGTTCGCGGCCCCGAATCATACTGCGGTATAAGCCGAGAATACGTCCGGTGGGATTGGATTCCGAAACGGGATAAAGCGATTGGTCGAGCGGATCGGATGCCAGCGACGCAGAGAGCGTGCGGCCATAATCTACAAACGGCTGAAGGCAGTCGATGGCCCGCGTAGCCACGAAATCGTAAAGTGTGGGATAGAACGTGGTGGAAGTGCGATCGTAGTCGATGCAGGCCGCATATTCGCTGATCGGGGTGGAAATGAGCGCGTCGCGGTCGGCAACAGCTTCACCGATAAGTTGCGAGATACGGTCGAGAAATATCTGTCGGTTCCAAAGCGTGTAGTCTTCAGACTGATAATCAGTTTCGGCTACCGCGCGCTGGCGATAGCGATAACTGTCGGCCTGATATATTTCTGTGTATATACGGGCCTCAAGCAGCCGAAGCATGGCGCGCGCATCGGCGGGGATTCCAGGCTTTTCTGCAGTAGTGCGCACCATAGCGAGCACTTCCGGCAGAGAGTCGGAGGAGACGGCTCCCTTTGCCAGCCCCATGCGTATCAATGAATTGACAATCATGGGGCCATCGGATGCCTCGACGGCATGTTTCAAATCCTTCTTAGCCGATGCCTCAACTTTAAGCGGAAACGCAAAATCCGGAGCAGTCCCCTTACGGGCAGCCTGCACTGAATGGGAAAACAATGCGGCGATAAGAGCCGCAAGAACCAGACGGATAGCTGACATACCGAATTTCATATGCTGTATATATTAGATGTATATGTCCGGAAGAACCCCTTAGCAAAACGGCAAGGAGTGGAACCGAGTCCTTCCTTGCCGTTTCGGATTCTCAAACATAAGGTGTTCGAAGCCGGAATTTAAATTACTAATGTTCTATTATTCTATAGGATAACGAGTCGGAGGCGAAGCTGCTACGATGCTCACCTCCAATGCGGAAATCATTTGCCGTCGACACGCGAACGGCGAAGCCGGTTGTGCTGGCGCATCATCTCACGGGAGAACTTCCGCTCTACGCCCTTGAGTTTAAACAGCTGTTTGCGGGTAAGTATATCCTTGAATTTAAGCATATACGCTTTTTCCACTTCCGCCTGCTGCACCTTGGCGTCGAACATTGCCTCGGTAGCCTTCTCGTATTCGAGATCAGTGACATCAGATGCGTCAGTGAGCCTCTGCTCCATAGCGCGGGCCTCCCGGTCAATCCGGTCGGTCTGCTCGGTCATCTCGTCGTAAAGTTGAAAGAATTTGGTCTGCTGCTGGGCATTGAGGTCAAGTTCTTTCGTGAAATATGTACGTTTGTACTGGTTGATCTGATCCATCCATTGCTCGCGGGCCTGCTTCTGGGCCATGGCGCACTGAACGGCCATGGAGACCACAGCGGCAACAATGAGCAATATACGGCGGAGTTTCATAGTCGGTTATGTTGTTTGTTGGGTTGGCTTAAAGTGAGTGGACGGCCTGCGGTGACTACTCGTCGGAAAGCTCTTCCTCGAGGAAAAGCGAATCTACCGGAGTCATGTCGTCGACAGAGATACTGTCGGAATACATCTGATCGAGAAGCTCGCGCTGGCTGACGTCGTCGATTATGTAGTCGTAAACAAAATTTTCATCGCTGAGAGCATCCGTAAGTATATGGTTGCGGTCGATTGAAAGATCCACGCCTCCGGATGTCATCATGGTGAACATCTTGAGCATACACCATATTCCGGCAAACATGGCGGCCATATGTACATACGCGCGCACGCGTTGCCAAGTAGTTTTCGTCGGCTCAAGGCGCCGCGCCTCCTCGGCTTCGGGCCGATACGGCAGCTTCTGCTCCATGTCGGCAGCGAAACGCTCGAAAAAGCCGTCGGGCACGGTCATGCCGTCCTTATGGTCCAAGCGGGCGAATATGTCGGATTTCTTTTCGTTCATTTCTTTCTGGAAGCGGTTTTCATTTACTATGACTACGGGCGCCATAGAAGGTTTAAGACTGTGGAAATATTTTTTACTATTTATTCGGCCCTATGTTTCCCGGTCTTTGAAATATGATTCTATCTTTTTGACCGCCAAATGATAGGAGGCCTTGAGCGCGCCGACCGAAGTGCCGAGTATCTCGCTCATCCTCTCATATTTCATTTCGTCAAAATATTTCATGTTGAATACCATCCGCTGCTTTTCAGGGAGAGTGGCAATGGCTTTGCGGAGCTCTTTGGCAAGTTCGTCGCCATCTACCCATTGGTCAGCCTCGATAAGGTTGGCAAGATGGGATTCTTCATCGTCGATGCTGATATTGAGCCGCTTGCGTTCTTTGGCAAGGAAAGTGATGCTTTCGTTAATGGCTATCTTATAGAGCCATGTGGAAAGTTTGGCATCTCCACGAAAATTTTCAATCGACTGCCATGCCTTCATAAAGGTATTCTGAAGAATGTCGGCTGCATCGTCGTGGTTTTCCACCATTCTACGAATCTGCCAATAAAGCGGTTCGGAATATGTGCGCATCACCTCGTTGAAGGCCGCACGGCAGGAGTCGGGCGTCCGCAGGCGCTCGATCAATGCCGGATCTTCGTGTGGTATCTCTTTTCCCATGTGAGGCGATGCTTTGAGGTTGGAGGAATCGTTTCAGCAAATTTACGCAAAACATCGGAATTTATCAAATCGCACACCCTTTCCGCGCCAAGCGGCTATTGAGCTGAAGCAAGCAGCCCGTTCACATCCCTATACATCAAGGCATTAGAAATTGAGTGTAATTTTAACACTCAACCATGCTAAAAAACATACTGAAATTTTTGCACATAAATCAAAAGGGTGCTAACTTTACACCCAAAACAAATATACAGCCTCGTCCGGACCTACCGGAGTGAGGCTCGCGCTCCGTCGGCCGGGCGCTACAACCATCTTATTCACGACACATTAGCTTGTAAACCAACCATGAAAAATCTGTCGATGCTGCCGTTGGCAGCTTTCCTGACAATCGCAGCAGCCTCGTGCGGCTCCAAAAGCCAGGACACGGAACTCACCGCCTCCGGACTCAATCCGGAAAACTTCAAAGCCGTTGTCAACGGCGATTCCACCGACCTCTACATTCTCAAAAATGCCGCCGGCATGGAGGCCTGCATCACCAACTACGGCGGCCGCGTAGTCTCACTCGCCGTTCCCGACCGCGAAGGGACGCTTCGCGATGTTGTGCTCGGATTCGACAGCGTTCAGGCTTACTTCCCCGAAAACAACCTCAGCGACTTCGGCGCAGCAATCGGCCGTTACGCCAACCGTATCAAGAACGGCCAGATAGTGATTGACGCCGACACATTCCAGCTTCCCCAAAACAACTTCGGCCACTGCCTGCACGGCGGAACCGACATGGGTACACTCGGATGGCAATACCGGGTCTACAAGGCGTCACAGCCCAACGACTCCACGCTCGTGCTCACCATCAAGGACGCTGACGGCAACAACGGCTTCCCCGGCGAGGTCGACGCCACCGTGACATACACGCTCACGGCCGACAACGCCCTCGACATCGCCTACTCGGCAACCACCTCGAAACCGACCGTAATCAATCTGACCAACCACTCCTATTTCAACCTCGGCGGTAACCCCTCGGCCGACGTCCTCTCCGACGTTATGACCGTCAATGCCGACGCCTTCACTCCTGTGGACTCCACATTCATGACAACCGGCGAAATCGCAACAGTCGAGGGCACTCCATTCGACTTCCGTACCGCCAAGCCAATCGGACAGGACATCGCCGCCGACAACGAGCAGATCCACAACGCCAACGGCTACGACCACAACTGGGTGCTCAACACCGCAGGCGACGACTCGCAGGTGGCCGTATCGCTCGTCTCTCCGGCATCCGGCATCAAGCTTGAGGTGCTCACCGACGAACCCGGCATCCAGATTTACACCGGCAACTTCCTCGACGGTACCGTAACAGGCAAAAACGCAACCGTCTACAACCAGCGCGTCGGCATCTGTCTGGAAACCCAGCATTACCCCGACAGCCCCAACAAGCCCCAGTGGCCTTCGGTAGTTCTCCGTCCGGGCGAAACCTACACCTCCCACTGCGTCTACCGTTTTTCGGTCGACAAATAACCCCGGACATACAAAGCTCCGCATCCCTACATAGACAACCTATCTTATCACACCCCCTTTAACCTAAAACTAACCCATGCAATTACTCGACTGGATTGTAATCGCCCTATTCTTTGTTGCCCTGGTCGGCATCATATGGTGGGTGGTTCGTCAAAAGCAGAACAACGCCGCCGACTACTTCCTCGGCGGTAAGGACGCCACATGGATTGCCATCGGCGCATCCATCTTCGCATCGAACATCGGTTCGGAGCACCTCATCGGCCTGGCCGGCTCCGGCGCGGCTTCGGGCATGGCAATGGCCCACTGGGAAATCCAGGGCTGGATGATTCTCATACTCGGCTGGGTGTTCGTGCCCTTCTACTCACGTTCGATGGTCTACACGATGCCTGAATTCCTCGAACGCCGCTACAACTCGGCTTCGCGCACCATCCTGTCGCTTATTTCGCTTATTAGCTATGTGCTCACAAAAGTTGCCGTTACGGTTTATGCCGGCGGCCTCGTATTCCAGCAGGTGTTCGGCATCGACACCCTTTGGGGAATCGACTTCTTCTGGATCGCTGCCATCGGCCTGGTGCTCATCACCGCTCTCTATACCATCTTCGGCGGCATGAAATCAGTACTTTACACATCGGTACTCCAGACCCCCATCCTTCTGCTGGGCTCGCTCATCATCCTGGTGCTCGGCCTTAAGGAACTTGGCGGGTGGGACCAGATGATGTCCATCTGCTCGCAGGTGAAAGTCAACGAATACGGCGACACAATGACCAACCTTATCCGCGACAACCGCGACGCGCAGTTCCCCTGGCTCGGCGCCCTTATCGGCTCGGCCGTAATCGGCTTCTGGTACTGGTGTACCGACCAGTTTATCGTACAGCGTGTGCTTTCGGGCAAGAACGAACGCGAGTCGCGCCGCGGCACCATATTCGGCGCCTACCTGAAGCTCCTCCCCGTATTCCTCTTCCTCATCCCCGGCATGATTGCCTTCGCCCTCCACCAGCAGAGCGGCAGCTTCCTGCCCCTTCTGGCAAACGGCAACCTCAACACCGACGCCGCATTCCCCACACTTGTGGCAAAACTGCTCCCCGCCGGTGTGAAAGGTCTCATCGTCTGCGGTATCCTGGCCGCCCTGATGAGTTCGCTCGCATCGCTCTTCAACTCGTCGGCAGCCCTCTTCACCATCGACTTCTACCAGCGTTACCGTCCCAACACAGATCCCAAGAAACTAGTGCGCATCGGTCAGGCGGCCACCGTCGTAATCGTGGCTCTCGGTATCCTCTGGATTCCCATCATGCGCTCAATCGGCGACGTGCTTTACCTCTATCTCCAGGATGTGCAGTCGGTGCTTGCTCCGGGTATCGCCGCAGCCTTCCTGATGGGTATTTGCTGGAAACGCACTTCGGCCCAGGGCGGTATGTGGGCTCTTATTTCCGGCCTCGTCATCGGCCTGTGCCGTCTTGGTGCCAAAATCTACTACAGCAACGCAGGCGTGGTGCCCGGCGGAGACACATCCAACTGGTTCCAGTATCTGTTCTACGACTGCAACTGGCTCTTCTTCTGCGGCTGGATGCTCGTGTTCTGCCTCGTGGTAGCCATCGTGGTATCGCTCTTTACCCAGAAACCCGACGAAGCCAAAATCCAGGGTCTGGTATTCGGCACCTCCACAGCCGAGCAGCGTGCCGCAACCCGCGCCAGCTGGAATCACTGGGATATCATCCACACCGTGATTATACTTGGCATAACAGTGGCCTTCTATATCTATTTCTGGTAAAAAAACGAACGCAAGCCGCCGGCGGAGTATATCGCCGGCAGCTTGCACACATATATAGATAAGAAGTCAAAATCACACAACGCAATCTACAGTAATATGACCCAGTGCTATTCGCAATACGACCGACATTATGTAGCAGTCGATTGCATTATTTTCGGAATAACCAACGGACGCCTTTCGCTGCTGCTTACAAAGCGTAAATTCGAGCCAGAAATGGGTAAGTGGTCGCTTATGGGAGGTTTCGTCGGACACGACGAGAGCGTAGACGACGCCGCGCAGCGCGTGCTCACCGAACTGACCGGACTTTCCAACGTCTACATGGAGCAAGTTGGTGCTTTCGGCGAAGTGGAGCGAGACCCGGGCGAACGAGTTGTATCGATAGCCTACAGCGCACTGATAAATATCACTGAAGATGTCCTTGCCTCGACTCAATACCACAGCGGATGCTGGGTGCCGGTCAACGAGCTTCCTCCGCTCGGATTCGACCACCCGAAGATGATAGCCAAAGCGCGCCGCATGATGAAGCTTAACTTCACCACAGCGCCGGTGGCCTTCAATCTGCTTCCGGAATACTTCACCCTCTCTCAGCTGCAGGGCCTCTATGAGACAGTTCTCGACGAAGAAATCGACAAACGCAATTTCCGCAAACGCGTCAGCGAGCTGCCTTGTATCGTCCCGACCGAGAAAATCGACAAGACCTGCTCCCGACGCGGAGCACGTCTGCACCGCTACGATGCCGAAGCCTACAGCGATAATCCCAAGTTCAAAATCTGACAGGACCTAAACCGTCAGCCATCAACCATAAAACCATCTACTCTCATCCTGCCTATCTGCATATGTTAGAAGAACTCAAGAAAAAAGTATATGAGGCCAACATGGATCTCGTTCGCCATGGTCTCGTGATATTCACCTGGGGCAACGTCAGCGGCATCGACCGCGAGCGCGGCCTTGTGGTAATAAAACCCTCGGGTGTAGACTACGATACAATGACTCCCGACGACATGGTGGTAGTCGACCTCCACACCGGCGAGGTGGTGGAAGGCTCGCTGCGCCCCTCGTCCGACACGCCCACCCACCTCGTGCTCTACCGCGCATGGCCCGAAATCGGGGGCGTGGTCCACACCCACTCCACCTACGCCACCGCATGGGCTCAGGCCGGCATCGACCTTCCCAACATCGGCACCACCCACGCCGACTACTTCCACAACGCAATCCCCTGCACGGCCGACATGACCGAAGCCGAAGTTAAAGGCCAGTATGAGCTCGAGACGGGCAACGTGATTGTAAACCGCTTCCGTCTTGGCGCAATCAACCCGGTCCACACCCCCGGCGTGCTCGTCAAGAACCACGGCCCCTTCTCCTGGGGCAAGGATCCGCACGAGGCCGTTCACAACGCCGTGGTTATGGAGCAGGTGGCAAAAATGGCATTCGTGGCCTACAGCGTCAACCCGCGCCTTACGATGAATCCGCTTCTGGTCGAGAAGCACTTCTCGCGCAAGCATGGTCCCAATGCCTACTACGGCCAGAAGAAATAATCATTCCCTCATCTCCTCAAAATCACTGATAATCAAAAAAACAAAACAAAAACATACCTATCATGAACGCATACGAAAACATGGAAATCTGGTGGATTACCGGTGCCCAACTCCTTTACGGCGGCGACGCCGTGGTTCAAGTCGACTCCCACTCGAAGCAGATGGTCGACGGTCTCAACAACTCCGGCAATCTCCCTGTAAAAGTAGTATATAAAGGTACCGCCAACTCCTCGCGCGAAGTGCTCGACCTGATGAAGGCTGCCAATAACTCCGACAAATGCGTCGGCGTAATCACATGGATGCACACCTTCTCTCCCGCCAAGATGTGGATTCACGGCCTCCAGCAACTCCACAAGCCAATCCTCCACTTCCATACCCAGTTCAACGCCGAAATTCCCTGGGACGAAATCGATATGGACTTCATGAACCTCAACCAGAGCGCCCACGGCGACCGCGAGTTCGGCCACATCATGAGCCGCATGCGTCTGCGCCGCAAGGTGGTTGTAGGCCACTGGACAGACCCCGACACCCAGAAGAAAATCGCCGTATGGGAACGCGTCTGCGCAGCCTGGGCAGATTCGCAGGACATGCTCATCCTCCGCTTCGGCGACCAGATGAACAACGTAGCCGTTACCGACGGCGATAAAGTGGAAGCAGAGCAGCGTCTGGGCTACCACGTTGACTACTGCCCCGTGAGCGAGCTTATGGAGTACTTCAAAAAGGTTGCCGATGCCGATGTCGACGCCCTTGTAGCCGAATACTTCCGCCTCTATGCCCACGACGCAAAACTTGAGGACAAGGCTACCGAAGAATACCGCAAGGTATGGAACGCCGCCAAAGCCGAACTCGCCATCCGCGCCATCCTCAAGTCCTACGGCGCCAAAGGCTTCACCACCAACTTCTGCGACCTCGGTACCGACAATATCGACGACCCCAAATTCGTAGGTTTCGACCAGATTCCCGGCCTCGCTTCGCAGCGCCTCATGGCCGAAGGCTATGGCTTCGGCGCCGAAGGCGACTGGAAGTCGGCTGCCCTCTACCGCACCGTATGGTTCATGAGCCAGGGGCTTCCCAAAGGGTGCTCTTTCCTCGAGGACTACACCCTCAACTTCAACGGCAAGGACAGCTCCATCCTCCAGGCCCACATGCTTGAGGTCTGCCCGCTCATCGCAGCCGAGCGTCCGCGCCTCGAAGTTCACTTCCTCGGAATCGGTATCCGCAAGAGCCTCACGGCACGCCTCGTGTTTACAGCCAAGCCCGACAACGGCGTTACAGCCACCATCGTAGACCTCGGCAACCGCTTCCGCCTCATCGTCAACGACGTGAAGTGCATCGAGCCCAAACCTATGCCCAAACTCCCTGTGGCATCGGCTCTCTGGATTCCCCAGCCCGATTTCGCCACCGGTGCCGGTGCCTGGATTCTTGCCGGAGGAACACACCACTCCTGCTTCAGCTACGATCTCACAGAGGAATACTGGGAGGACTACGCCGAAATTGCCGGTATCGAGATGCTCCACATCAACGCCAACACCACCATCGCCGACTTCAAGAACACGATGCGCTGGAACGAGGTGTACTACATGCTCAACAAGGCCCTCAACTAATTCCAGCCTACAGCTATGGACGCAAAACAGACCATAACCGAAGGGCGTGCCATCCTCGGCATCGAGTTCGGCTCGACCCGAATCAAGGCCGTGCTGATTGATGCCGACAACAAGCCCATCGCCCAGGGAAGCCACGAGTGGGAAAACCAACTCGTCGACGGACTCTGGACCTACAGCATAGAAGCTATATGGTACGGCCTGCAGGACTGCTACGCCAACCTCCGCGCCAACGTACGCGAACTCTACGACGTAGAAATCGAGCAGCTTGCCGCCATCGGCGTGAGCGCCATGATGCACGGCTATATGCCCTTCAACGCCAAAGGCGAGATTCTCGTGCCGTTCCGCACCTGGCGCAACACCAACACCGGCAACGCGGCCGCAGAGCTCAGCGAGCTATTCGTCTACAATATCCCCCTGCGCTGGAGCATCAGCCATCTCTATCAGGCTATCCTCAACGGCGAGAAGCATGTGGACGAAATCGACTTCCTCACCACGCTTGCAGGCTACATCCACTGGCAGCTCACCGGCGAGAAAGTGCTCGGCGTAGGCGACGCCTCGGGTATGATTCCCGTAGATCCGGCTACAAAGCAGTACGACGCCACGATGGTAGCCAAGTTCGACGAACTCGTCGCCCCGCGCGGCTTCGGCTGGAAGCTTGAGGATATCCTCCCGAAAATACTCCTGGCAGGTCAGAATGCCGGGTGCCTCACCGAAGAGGGCGCACGTCGTCTCGACGTAAGCGGCCATCTCCGCGCCGGTGCCCCCCTCTGCCCGCCCGAGGGCGACGCCGGGACTGGCATGGTAGCAACCAACGCAGTGCTGCAGCGCACAGGCAACGTATCCGCAGGAACCTCATCGTTCTCCATGATCGTGCTCGAAAAGCCGCTCTCGAAGCCCTACGAGGTAATCGATATGGTTACCACTCCCGACGGCTCGCTCGTGGCCATGGTTCACTGCAACAACTGCACTTCCGACCTCAACGCGTGGGTCAACCTTTTCCGCGAGTTCCAGGAGCTGCTCGGCCTCCCCGTCGATATGGGCAAAGTGTTCGGCACGCTCTATAACAACGCTCTCAAAGGCGAACCCGACTGCGGCGGTCTGCTGAGCTACAACTACATCTCGGGCGAACCCGTCACCGGCCTTGCCGAAGGACGTCCGCTCTTCGTACGCTCGGCAGGCGACAAGTTCAACCTCGCCAACTTTATGCGCGCCAATCTCTATGCGGCCGTAGGAGTGCTCAAAATCGGCAACGACATCCTATTCAAGGAGGAAAAGGTCGAAGTCGACCGCATCACCGGTCACGGCGGACTTTTCAAGACTCCCGGCGTAGGTCAGCGTATCCTCGCTGCCGCCCTCAACTCCCCCATCTCCGTAATGGAGACTGCCGGCGAAGGCGGCGCATGGGGCATCGCCCTGCTCGGCTCCTACCTGATTAACAACGCCAAGGGCCAGAGCCTCGCAGCATTCCTCAACGAAAGCGTATTCCAAGGCAACGAAGGTGTGGAAATCGCTCCCGACCCCGCAGATGTAGCAGGATTCGACGAATATATCAAATCCTACACCCGCGGTCTCGCCATCGAGCACGCCGCCGTCGAAGCCAAATCCTGACATTGAAGTCACTAACAAACAATTCCGGGCGACGGGTTCCTAATCAACCCGCCGCCCGGTTTCTTTGCCTGGTATATTCCAGTGTGCTACTCGGTGCTTTCTGCAAGCGCAGCCGATTGCTCCTGACGGCGAACGAGATGACGTATGGCGCGCCGGATGGTTTTCCATTTGGGGAAAATCGCCCATGGACGCACGGGGCTGTAGCTTACAAGTATCACCATGAGCGATACCAGCGCCACCATCAGCAGCCAGCCGAATATCTCCTTCATCGAGACAACAAGCGCCTGCTTCTGAACCATACCGTAGAGTTCTCCGACACGGGTCATAGCCACGGAAACGGAGGTATCAGTGATTCCCGCACTCAGTAGGGCGGAATTCTTCGCCATTATGTGGCGCAGCAGTTCTCCGATCAGCGCGGGCCCGAACGTAGCGCCCATTACGGCGCCTGTGAATCCGTTTACCGTCAACGCCTGCGGAAACACCAGAAACGGCAAGCCGCTCTGAACAATCGACGTAAGGAAAACTATGGATATAACCACTGCAGCCGCACCTCTGAAAAATAGCGGAATGAAAAGCATCTCTTTCTCAACCCCGTAGTCAATCAGGAAATAGAAGTATGCCAGATATACAGCAGCGAGCGCAAAGCCGATTGCCGTCATGGTCTTATACCTCCACTTGCGCCGTGCGAACGTACAATATGTGAAAGCACACCCTGCCACTATTCCGGCAAAAACATACCAGTTGAGGTCTATCAGGTTGGTCTCGTCGAAGCCCAGTATCTCGGCCGCATACGAATGCTCAAACACATGTTCTGTAGCAAGCAGCGTGAAAAACACGAGATATACCCCCGTGGCCCGCACTACATTTCTGTTGGTCAGTGCCCGGAAGGATACATATGGATGATGGAGGAACGTAGCACGCCAGAGGTTGATGGCAAGCAGGGCCAGACCAAGGAGCGCAGCCATGCGGATCTCAGCAGCCTCCCACCAGTCGAAATAATTGCCGTAGACACATACAAAGGTGAAGCACATCATGAAGCCGCCCCACAGCAGCCCTCCTATCCAGTCGATGCCGAGCAGGGGGATGAACATGGGAGCACGAACGGGGCGCACAAGCAGCGTCACCGCAAGCATCATCAGCCCAAGCAGACCGATGATAAGCCAGTGCATATATTCCCATTGCGAGAAAAACGCGACATACACGGTAGTCAGTCCGCTCAGCTGGATGGCGCCGTCGACGAGAAGATATACATAGCAGAAAAATACAGACATATCGCGCACCGGGGTAAGCCAGAGTTGAATCGTCGAGTTGCAGGCGAATGTGGCCTGCATCCTGAACCATCCCGCTACGAAGCAGGTTAGCACAAGAACCGGAACTGACGTGGTATATGCGCATACCAGATTGGCAACGATAAGCACAGCACCCGAAGCGAGCAGCTGCGTGCGGTTGCTGAACCGGAATTTTATGCGGAACATCACAGCGAAGTTCACAGCCAATCCGATCAACGAGGCATATCCCGCCATAAGAATGTCTTCCTGCATCAGGGCAGTCGTCCCGACCATATCGGACGCGGCAGCGAGATATACACCCCCTGAAAACTGGATTATTACCACGAAGGCGATAAAAAGCCACGGCTTCAGCCTGCGCGGTATGAAACCGGGGACGTCCGGAATGTCGAACGGCCCCTGTGGAGCATGCCAGTCTGCCATATCAGTACTTTACCTCACACTCTACGTTCATTCCCGCACGCAGCCGACCAAGAGCCTTGGCGTCGTTGCGACCGGTGAATTCTATCCTTACAGGCACCCGCTGACGCACTTTCACGAAGTTTCCGGCGGAATTATCCTGCGGCAATATCGAAAGAGAGGCACCCGTGGCATTTGAGATAGAGCGGACCGCGCCGTGGAACACCACGTCGGGCACTGCATCCACCTTGATGTCGACCTCGCTTCCGGGTTCGATATGCTTCAGCTGGGTTTCCTTGTAGTTGGCCGTCACCCAGGTATCGGCCGTGTCGACTACGTCGAGCAGGGTCTGCCCGGGCTGCACTAACTGACCTACCTGAATCTCCTTGCGCGAAGCAAAACCGTCGCACGGCGCAAGAATCACACAATACGAAAGGTTGAGTTCGGCCGTCTCGACCAGGGCGCGTGCCAGGTCAATTCCTGCGTCGCTCTGGGCAACGCGCTGGCGAGTCTCCGCCACCACGCTCGAAGTGGCGTTGCGCTGGCGCGCGAGCATCTCGTAGCGTGCGCGTTTGGCATCGTAATCGGTACGGGCGGCATCGTACTGCTGGCGCGTCACGGCATCCTGTTCGAGAAGTTTCTTGTAGCGCTCGAAGTCGGTTGCGGCGAGTTCCATAACCACTTTCGCCTCGGCAATCGAGGCATCGCTTACGGCCACGTTGGCCGAGGCGACTCCCACACTCCGGTCGGCTACTCCGCGGCCGGCACACGCGTTTGCGTAGTCGGCACGCGCCTGGGCCACGCGCAGACGCATATCGGCATCGTCGATCACTACCAGTGTGTCGCCCCTCTTCACCGGTTCGTACTCCTTGAAACGGATTTCTTTTATATAGCCCTGCACACGGCTGTTTACTGGCACAATCTGCTGCCGGACCTGGGCATTGTCGGTATACTCCACGCGTCCGAGATGAATGAACCGCGAGCCCACCCACACGGCGGCAAAAGCGATCACCGCAATCGTGACGGCATATGATATAAGTTTCTTTGTATGGTGTTTCATATTGTTCCTGATGTGAATAGAAGTTTATAATAGCAATAGATTATGTTGATGCGGGCATTCACAAGCCGTTGCTGTGCGTCCAGGCGCGAATTGGCGGCATCAATCATGTCGGTAATCAGCGCCATATCGGCTGAATATCGTGTAAAAACGGTGCGATAGTTGCGCTCGGCAAGTTCCACGCTCTTCTGCTGGGTCTTTAGTTCCTCGTAGGCCTCCAGATAGCGTACATAGTCGGCGTGCACCTGCAGACTTACGTTTTCGCCGGCAGCATCGACGCGCTCGGTGGCCGTACGTACGGCCGCACGGCTCTTGCTCAGCGACTTGTTGCTCTTGAAAAGCGAGGAAAGATTGTAACTTACCCCTACTCCCACATACCAGTAGCTGAGATTGCGGTTTATTGGAGGAACCTCCACAAGTATCGGACCGTCGATTGTCCAAGCGGCCTTTATGCCGATTTTAGGCAGATATTCGCTTTTCACCAGTTTCTCCGCGCTCCGGCTGATGTCGGCGCCGATACGCGCGAGTTTGAGCGAGGGAGAATTCGCCAGGGCTTCCTGCTTCCACCATCCTTCGCCGGCTGAGGGTAGCGCCCGCGCCAGTATCGTAGTGTCGGGGGCGATTTCGGTATCGTCGGGGAGGCCTGCGGTCACCACAAGATTGCGGTTGAGGATTTTCAGAGTGTTGTCGATTTTCACGAGCTGAAGCTCGAGATTGCTCACCAGAAGTTCATAGCACGTTATGTCGTTGTAAAGCGCAACACCCTGCTCATGCCTGGCATGCATCTCGTCGAGCACTTTTCGGGCGTGAGCGATATTCTGCTCCACAACGCCCCGGAGGTTAGTATACTTGTATAAGTCGAAATAAAACCCAGCCAGCCGGAACCGGATGTTGTCGCGCTGCTGTTCGGTTGTGAAGCGGGCTGCCGAAGACTTCAGTTTTGCCATCTCGATGCCGGCCGTTATTGCGCCGCCGGTGTATAACGACTGTTCCACCCCGAGCCCTACGCCGTTGCCGAGGTGCGGGATAGGAGCTTTCTGATAATCCGAAAAATTGCGATCGGTAGTGAATCCATCGCCGATATAACTCAGCGAAAGGTTGGCGGAAATATCGGGAAGCCATTTGCTGCGTGCCACGTCCACGCCTCGGTCTGCCTCCTCCTCGGCCGTGAACCATGGCCGGAGCTGAGCGCTGTTGGATTCTGCTGTCTGAAATAGCTCCTCCAGAGTCATTGTCTGTACAGCTTCGGCATACGCACATGCTCCACCGCTCAACAAGGTTACAGCAAGCACCCTTGTGAGCAATCGGAAATTGTTCATCAAAATTTAAATATGAAAATAGTTTGGAAATTATATCGTCCTCTTTAAATATCCGGCTCATGCCGGAAAAGGGATTCAAGGCCCTCGCGGGTCATCAGCTGAGTGCATCCCCTTCTATGAAGTCAGGAAGCTGTACTTTTCCAGTGTTCTTTATGGCTCCAGACAAAAATTATAGGAGCAAACGTCTGTGTTACAAATGGTTTACCTTGCATTCAAACTGCAACTCTTTGTGAATTGCACTGCAAATTTAAGCATAATTTTCAATTCTCCACATCGAAATTTCTTAATCCATCCCCACGATATAAGTTCTTTGATTGGGTAAAATCATGAGTCAAAGCGTATTCCCCAATAGTGATTTTAGTGAAAAAATTATGTTCGGTATGCGTGTCATTCATCTCATATTTCTTCTATATCTCTCCACCTCTGTCATCGCCTACTCGGCCACTGATGATGAATCCAAATCAAACCATCCGGCCTTCGACTGCGCAATCGGAGAGCAGGGGAAACGGGCATTCCTGCGTCTGCCGAAGGGAAATAATGAGGTAAAAGCAATCCTTTACTGCCATCAGAACATGACGGAGGAAGTGCTGTTTCGGTCCAAGCTTTTTACCGACCATATGGACACCCTCGGCGTGGCGATGGCGTTCGTGCAGCAGGGTTCGCAGAACTGGGATACCGCCTCAGGCTGCCAGGAGCGCTTCGACAGCATCATATCCGATTTTGCCTCCGCTACAGGGCATCAGGAAATCAACACCGCCCCCATAATCCCTTTCGGACATTCGGCTCAGGCCACATTTCCATGGAATTTTGCGGCCTGGAACCCGCAGCGCACACTCTGTATCATATCATACCACGGCGACGCCCCGCGCACGAATCTATGTGGCTACGGACGCGCGAATATCGAGTGGGGACGGACGCGCAACATCGACTCGATTCCCGGCCTGATGATTGAGGGAGAATATGAATGGTGGGAGGCACGCGTGCGTCCGGCGCTGGCATTCCGCATGATGTATCCCGAAAGCCGCATCTCTTTCCTCTGCGATGCAGGGCGCGGCCATTTCGATCTCGGCGAGGATACACAGCTCTACATTGCGCGCTTCATCGAGAAATCCCTCGCCGATCCACGCCCGGCAGGAGGCGAGTTCTATTCGCGCTGGCATGCCGACGGAAGCGAGTCTATTGATCCGCACGACTGCTTCTGGTATCACGACAACGAAATGGTAGAATGGACGCGCCGACGCTATAGCGCCGCGCAGGGTGATTTACCACGATATGTTTCAGCTAAAATCAGCGGTCAGACAGTCGATTACGATTCTACTCGCCATGTCAGGATGTCGTTTCCGCTTCGTAAAGTTCTCCCCTCCTCTGCCAAAAGGATTCCCGACGGCTTTGAATTCACCGTAGAGCCTTTTTTCTCAAATGCCGACCGCATTTCTCCCATAGCCGGTGCAGATACATCCGACATCAAGGTGGTGCTCATTTCCGGTCCGGCAATCCAGACCGGCCCATACACCTTCCGCTACGACCCCGATTATTTCGGTCACGACCCCAAGCGTTTATGGAGCGGAATTACCCTGACACTCGAAGCACCGGGCGATTCAATCTATATGCCTGCCATCCAGGAGCTCAACATATCTCTCCCCCACTGATACTCCGATGTGTTTGCATGTATTGTTATTAACTATTTAGTTAAAACAAGTTAAATAACCACTTGACATTTGGTTTAAATTATAAACCGAATTACATTTGCAATCGAATCAAGGGCGGTAATCGCGAGTGCCGCCTTATTTCAGAAACCCATGGTTTATTTTATAAACCGATTTGCTATTTTTAAATTCTTTTACTGAAATGGACGACAGAAAACTCACCGAGCAAGAAAGTCTCGATCTTATCGCAACTATGATTTCGCGCACCAAAAGCCGCTACTTCGGCAACGGAAGCATCCTTCTCGTATGGGGATACTCCACGATTGCCGTCACACTGGCAGTCTGGACTATGCTGTATCTCACCCACAATCCCGCGTGGAACTGGTTGTGGTTTCTCATCTGGATAATCGGAGGCATATTCACCCCGATTATCGACCGCAAGGAGCGCCGTGAACGAGGCGTCAAGACCGTAACCGACAGAATGATATCCCGCCTCTGGAGCATCGTCGGATTCTCCGCCATTCTCGCAACGGCATTCTGCCTCGGCTTTACTCTGATGGCAGGCATCGACTGCTGGAGCATGATGTTTATTTTCGCACTGATAATTGTATCTGTTACCGAAATAGCCCAAGGCATATTCGTGAGTGAGTCGTCGCTCATCTGGGGCGGAGGCATCGGCCTGACGGCAGGGATCTTCACTGCATGCTGCATCGCCGGGCACGTACCCCTCGAGGTAGAATGGTACATGCCGCTATTCGGCCTCTCTTTTGGAGCTATGATGCTTCTTCCGGGATATGCAATCAACTATAAAGCACGAAAGAATGAAAGAGCTTGATCCGCTGCTCCACTCCCAGCTGCGGTTAGCCGTAATGTCGATTCTCATGAATGTCGAAGAAGCCGACTTCGTATACCTTCGGCAGACCACCGAATCGACCGCCGGCAACCTCAGCGTACAGCTCGACAAACTTGCCGACGCCGGATACATCGACATTGAGAAAGGCTTCGCCGGCAAAAAGACTCGCACAGTATGCCGCGTCACCCCCCTCGGCCGCCACGCCTTCGAAACCTACGTCGACGCCCTCAAATCCTACCTCCACCTCCCCTGAACACCCCAACTACACCCGGAAAAATCTCTCATCAAATCATTAAGGAAGAGCGGCCGCATCGGCCGCCCTTCCCCTTTAGTTCTCAACCAACATACTACATTAAATGGCTAAGGTAAAATTTTTATACTTATAACCCATTAATTCCCAGACACATCCAGTGTCAATAAGAGTTAAGCGGATTTTTTGGACTCGCAACCGCTCAAATCGGTTGTAACTTTGCATCGCAATCATTTCTAAAGCCCCCTGAATCATATTTGTTTGCGCTTCGGGCTTCAGCCCGAGTCTTATAAACACCCGAGGTTAAAATAACCAGAACTATTATTCATCGCCATAATGTCTCGCCGTCCCCGCAATCCCTACTTCCATCCTCCCGACCTTCGGGTTCTGGCTTTCTGCCATCGCATCCGCAGCCCCGAGTTTCGGAAGCATTACCTCATTCCCCTTGCCGAAATGCGCCGTGCCATCCATGATTATGAGCACACGCAATTCCATACCGATGTTGACACCCTTTTCTTGCGTCTCGTCGGCTCGATCCTGCTCCCCGGAGCCCCAAACTTCACACCGTTCATTCTAACAGTACACAGAGGTGTCAACCATGAGCGATGTATATAGCGGCAAGTCATGCCCCGCAGCCCAAAGCTAAACCG
>URAU01000002.1 GCA_900545955.1 uncultured Porphyromonadaceae bacterium | reverse complement strand
AGGCTTCCCCTAAGGGAGTTCTGGGTTTCCCAAACCAACAATTTCCCTACATTTCTGTGGTTCTGTGAGCGAGCTTCAGCTCGCCGTTTTCATCCGGATGGCTGGGCGCCCTGAGAAAAGCAGGCGAGGTGGCCGCAGAGCTGCGGCGTCTCGGAGCGGCAGTGTCTGAGCGCAGCGAGTTCTGCCGCTCCAGCCGCAGCGCGGCCGCCCTCGCCGTAAAGCTTTTCTCCGCGCCCCTCGGCCTTTTGGTTCTTTTCGGCCCGCGAAAAGAACGCTATTTGCGCCCTTGGCCTTTTGGTTCTTTTCGACCTGCGAAAAGAACAGACGCCCTGCTATGGAAGCATGTTCAGGATCCATGCTCCCATGGCGGGGCGTCGTATTTTGGGCAATTTCAGTTTTTTAACGCGGGGGAGGGGCAGAGGGGAAGATGGTGTGTGCGAATCTGCGGTTTTTGTTGTAAATTTGTGGTTAGAATGGTGGGGAAGGGATTAGAAAATTCTACCGATTATTATGGCAAATACAGACAGCAATACAACTCTCAATATTTCCGAGGCGGGGGATGCGGACCTTAAGGCGATGAGCCGAGGAATGGCGCTGCCGGCTTCGGAAGCGGTGCCCGCACCACCCGATGTGGATTTCAGTTCGTACCGCTTCGACGAGAACGGGAAGCCCCACAAGGATACCGTGCTCGATGCCGACGACATCATGCAGATGGTGCCGAAGCTCCGGGGGCACCGCAAGCTCGTAGACCGCCTTATCCGCTTCCTATCGATGGACAAGGTGAACTGGATTCACGCCCACAATTGCGCGCATCCGGGTCCGGCATTCTGCCGCGGTCTGCTCGACGACCTGAACATCAAGCTTCGCATCGACAACAACGAGGTGCTTGAAAATCTGCCCGAAGGGTCGTTCATCACTATCAGCAACCACCATTTCGGCGCTCTCGACGGGATTATTCTCATCGACCTGATCGGATCGCGCCGTCCGCGCTACAAGGTGATGGTCAACATGTTCCTGAACTACATTTGGGCGATGCGCCCCAGCTTCATAGCCGTCGACCAGGAGGCCAGCAACGACCCCAAGAAGAAGGCCGTCTCGATGGCCGGAATCCGCGAGGTAATCAAGATGGTGCGCCAGGGCGACCCCGTGGGGTTCTTCCCCGCCGGTGCCGTGGGCAAAATCGACTGGAAAGGGCGCCTGCACGACCGCGAATGGCAGCCAACCGTTATCCAGCTGATTCAGAAGGCCAAAGTGCCGGTAATCCCGATTTTCTTCCACGGATCGCAGTCGTGGTTCTTCAACCTGCTGGGCGTGACGTGCTGGCAGCTGCGCACTTTCCGCCATCCCGCCGAGGTATTCCGCAAGAAGGGGAAAAACTTCCACATCACCGTCGGCAATCCCATCTCGCCCGAAGAGCAGCAGGCCCATATGGGCTCGGAGAAGGAATTCTCCGACTTCCTGCGCGAGCAGACCTACCGTCTGCGCAAGGTAAAATAACCGGCTCAGAGGCACAAACAGTCAACACATCTACCGAAACCATTTATAATTCCTATTTGAATTGACACAGGCAGTTCAACAGGCCAAAGCCCGATTCGGCATCGTAGGCACCGCTCCGGCCCTTACGGAGGCTGTGAGCCGTGCCCTGCGCGTAGCTCCCATCGACCTCTCGGTGCTCGTCACCGGCGAAAGCGGCAGCGGCAAGGAATTCTTTCCGCAGATAATCCATGCATTCTCGCCGCGCAAGCATTCGCGCTATATAGCCGTGAACTGCGGCGCAATCCCCGAAGGCACCATCGACTCCGAACTGTTCGGCCACGAAAAGGGTGCGTTCACCGGCGCCGTAGCCACCCGCAAGGGGTACTTCGAGGAGGCCGACGGGGGTACCATCTTCCTCGACGAAGTGGCTGAACTTCCGCTCACCACCCAGGCACGCCTGCTGCGTGTGCTCGAAAGCGGCGAATTCATGAAAGTGGGCTCGTCGACCGTACAGAAAACCAACATCCGCGTGGTAGCCGCCACCAACGTCGACATGCTCAAGGCCGTGCGCGAGGGCCGCTTCCGCGAGGACCTATTCTACCGCCTGAGCACCGTGCAGATTCAGGTTCCGCCGCTGCGCGACCGAGGTTCGGACATCGCCCTGCTCGCACGCAAATTCGCCGCCGATTTTGCCGAGCGCTACCGCATGGAGCCCATCGACATCTCCGACTCAGGCCGCGATGCACTGATGGCCTACCGATGGCCCGGCAACGTGCGGCAGCTCAAGAACGTTGTGGAGCAGGTGGCTCTCTTCCACGCCGGAGAGACCGTGGGCGAAGATACACTCAAAGGATATCTTCCGGAAATCACGTCGGGATATGCGCCCGTGCTCTCTTCGGATGCCACGCAGCAGACCCACTCCTACGAGCGCGAACGCGAAATGCTCTTCAATATGATATTCGCCCTCCAGGGCGAAATCGACTCGCTGCGCCGCAAAATTGGCGACGGCACCCAATCCGAGAGCCGGGAATCCCATGACAGCCTGCGCATCGACAACCCCGGCGCGGCACTGGTGAAATACCCCGTGGCCACCCATCCGATGTTCTCACGGCCCTTCGGCGAAACGCCCAAACCGGCCGAACAGACACCCACGGTGGCCGAGCCTATCGACGTGACCCACTCGGTGGTGAACCTCGACCGACCCACCCTCGAGCAGACCGAACGCGAGACCATCCGCCTCTCGCTCGAACGCAACGGCGGCCGTCGCCGCGCCACAGCCCTCGAACTCAATATCTCCGAACGCTCTCTCTACCGCAAAATCAAAGAATACGGACTCGAATAGACCCACTCCCCATACAAATGCTCCGAAATCTCCATATAAAGACCCTCCTGACGGCCCTGCTGGTGGCTGTGGCCGCCATGGTGCCCCAGAGCTGCCGCATAAGCTATAAACTCAACGGCGCGGCAATCGACTATACCGTTTACCGCACAATCCACATCGGCGAGTTCCCGATCCGCGCGGCGCTTGTATACGCGCCCCTGCAGCAGACGTTTGAAAACGAGCTGATGGACTACGTGACTCGCAATACGCGCCTGCAGGTGGTCGACGGAGCCTCCGACCTCGAGCTTGAAGGAGAAATCACGGGCTACAACCTATCGCCGCAGGCCGTGACCGAAGACGCCTACGCTTCTAAAACGCGCCTCACCATCACAGTGCGCGTGAAATACACCGACACGAAAAACGACGCCAACAGCATCGACCAGAGTTTTTCTGCTTATCGCGATTTCGACGCTTCGCAGATGCTCACCGACGTGCAGGAACAGCTCTGCTCCGAAATTTCCAAAGAGCTTATCGACCTGATTTTCAACGCCACGCTCGGCAACTGGTAATTCTCTCACCTTTCCACAACATAATCATGTCCGAAACGCCCAGACTCGCCGACCTGCTCAGGCAGATAGCCGAAAGCCCTGAGATGCCGCTCCCCGACGGCGCCGACGAAATCCTCGCCCTCTCGCTCCCCGACACCGAAGCCGCGGCCAGGCTCGCCGACGACCCCCAGACGGCGCGCTTCGACAATTTCTATCCCTCAAAAGCCGGGAGCCGCACGCCCTCGACCGAAGGAGCCATCTCCAAATTCCTCGAAAACTACGGCACAGACAACCCCGAGGAAACATCGGTGCTCGAGCGGCTCATTTTCCATCCCGTGGCCGACTATTCGCAGCAGCTCGCACGCCAGGAAGCAGCCAACGCCCCCTCGGCCGAATCAACCGGCGACGACCGTGCCGACCGCATAAACCGCTTCATACTCTCGCAGCGTGCCAAAGAAAGCACCGGAGAAGGCGCCACGGCGGCTGTTGCACCAGCAGACACAGAACAGGAAGCCGCCGAAGTGCTTCGCCCGGATCCGAAAGGCGAAACATCCATAGCACCCAATCCCGCCCCCTCCCGTCAGGCTAAGAAAACTCCGCCTACCCCTCCGGAAAACTCGCTCCTGAGCGAGAGTCTGGCAAAAATCTACATAAAAACCGGACGCTATGAGCGTGCATACGAAATTCTTAACCGTTTAAGTTTGGCAGTACCGGAAAAAAATGCTTACTTTGCAGACCAATTGCGGTTTCTGCGTAAACTCATAGTGGCCGACCGCCTGCGCAGACAGCAAAATTCCGTCTCGAATAATAACACAAAACCATAAAATGTATACACTCATCATTATTCTTACAGTTCTTGTATCGATTCTCCTTATCATAGTGGTTCTCGTGCAGAAATCCAAAGGAGGCGGTCTGAGCTCCACTTTCGCAGGCTCCAACCAGCTCATGGGCGTGCGTCGCACCAACGACTTCATTGAGAAAGCCACATGGACTCTCGCCGGAATCATCGGCGTTCTCTCCATCATCTCGGTTTTCGTAATGCCCCGCAACATGATTCAGAGCGGTGCACGCGTTAAGCCCGTCACCGAAATTCCCACCGTGGCCGGTACCGAGATCAACACCCCCGTTCAGCAGGTCAATCCCGACGCTGCAGCCCTTCCCGCAGCTACCGAGGCTACCGCTGCAACTGAAGCACCTGCTGCCGAAACTCCCGCAACCGAAGCAGAATAATCTCTTTTTTAAGCTACATACACAGAAGCGGCGTGTCGACATCGAAATCGACACGCCGCTTCCGCTTTATCCATATGGCTTTTCAGTCTTTTGTATCGGGCTTTCCACCGCCTATTGCCTCAAGGAGCTTGATGGCATCCACATAGCGGGCTATCCCCTCGGCTACCATCTTGGCGTCGCGCATGGCGTGGACAACAGTGGCCGGACGGCCAGACACGTCGCCTCCGGCAAACACACCCTTGCGCGAGGTCATTCCGTAGGGGTTCTCGCGCGTCAGCACGTAGCCATGGTCGTCAACGTCGATTCCATCCGTAGAATCAACGATGCGCGAGGCCGGAGCACTTCCCACGGCCATGACAACGTGGTCGGCCGGGCGTACCTCTTCCGTACCGTCGGTCGAGGTAAGCGTAACGGATTTAAGATGCTTGTCGTCGAGCGCCTCTATACGCGTTATCGATGTGTTCCAAAGGAATTTCACACCCTCGGCCACAGCATCGTCGTATTCGGCGCGCAGAGCCTTCATATGGTCGATTGTGCGGTGGTATACCACGGTGACTTCGGCCGAACCCATGCGCAGGGCCGTGCGGGCGGCGTCGATGGCCGTATTGCCGCATCCTACCACAAATACGCGGTCGCCGTTGCCTACTATCACCTCCCCGCGGTCGATATAGCCGTTCTCGCTCAGGCTTACGCGACGCAAGAAGCGGATGGCCTGACGTACCGCCGGATGGCTCGCACCCGGAATATCGAGGCGCTTGGGAACGCCCGTACCTGTGCCCATGAATATGGCGTCGAATCCCTCGTCGAAAAGTTGGTCTACGGTAAAGTCCTTTCCGATGGTGGTATTGAGATGGAAAACCACTCCAAGGTTGGCGATTTTCTTTATCTCGCGACGTACTACCTCCTTGGGCAACCGGTATTCAGGAATACCGAACATCAGCACACCTCCAGGCTCAGTCTCCATCTCGAAAATCTCCACGGCAAAGCCCTGACGGGCGAGATCGCCGGCAATTGTCAGCCCGGCCGGCCCGCTGCCGATTACGGCCACGCGCCCGCGGCTCTTTTCAGGTATCGCCTCGTGTGTCAGCCCCGCGTCGGAATCGAAGTCGGCCACAAAGCGCTCCAGCTTTCCGATATTGATATGGGCTCCCTTTTTTGCGAGCACGCAATTGCCTTCGCACTGGCGCTCATGGCCGCAGACACGGCCGCAGACAGCCGGCAGATTGCTGCGGTTGTTGATTATGCGCATGGCGTTGCCGAAATTGCCCTTGGCGAGCTCGGCTATCCAGTCGGGAATGTCGTTGCTTATCGGACATCCTTTTCTGCAGGATGGCACCTTGCAGTGGAGGCAGCGCTGAGCCTCCTTCACAGCTTCGGCTAAGGTATAGCTTTCGTTTACTTCCTTAAAATCTGATGTTGCAGTCATTTTTTCTTTAGAAATTTCCACTTTGTGCGGATAGTGTGCGGAGATTCATCCGCCTTTAATCATAATAAATACGTCGGACAGGCAGGCAGCCACTCAACAGACTGCCTTTCTACGTCAGAAATCGAAGAGCGTGCGGAGCACACCGAGCGAATTGAGCGACCCCATCGAAGGAAAATGCACCTGATAGTACCGCAGTATCAGGTCGAGAATACGGTTGCGGTCCGCTCGGCTCAGGCGGAACAGATGTGCCGTTCGGCTTCGAAGGCTCCGTAGGGCAAATGCAGCCGTAGATTCCGCCGATGTTAGATACATACGGTGGAGGGGAGCCGAAGGCCGGAAAATACCGTCGGAAAGGTCGAAAACCGACCCTGGCGTATATGTGCTCCAGTCGGGCTCAATGCCCATGAAATGCATCATTCCCATCAGGAAGGCGATATGCATGTTGGCCGTGGCATCCGGCGAAGAGGGCACGAGCTGCGCACTCCACCCGTCGAGGAAATCGAAAAGATTCGTATCGGTCTGAGGCTCGCGGAGTAGCGCGTTGGCCACATCGGCGGCAAACATCGCTATCGCACTTTTCACAGGGGATGCCGACGGGAGGACGCCCCGTCGGCGCATTTCGGATATATTGAAGAGGTCGCGTCCGGGACGTATCTGCGCCATGCAGTCGAAACGGCTCATCGGAGCCGCCAGGGCACGCATCGACAGGGCGCGCGGCGTATTGGCCGCCGGCAGCAGAAATGCTATCCGGCCGGTCTGGCGCGCGTAGGCTGTGAGGATGTTATGGCGGTCGGAATGCCTCACCATCCTCAATGCTATGCAGTTGAGCGGCTGATACATCTCAGTTAATCGACTGATAATTCTTCGCAGTTAAAAAACTCGGGGGTACCCCCGTTCAAACCTCCTCCTCGGCCGAATAATTGAGGAAGTCGATAAGTGGCTTAAGTAGACTGAACAGCTCGGCACTCTTCTCAGGCCACGCAGGGTCAAAGAAAAAATCGGCTCCGCACGGATGGAATTTGCCGAAATCCTTGAGACGAAGCAGATGTGCCTGCGGATGGTTTCGGTCGTAGCCTTTGGGGACCGTCTTCAGCGACGATCCGCACCATCCGGGAAATTCGCGCTGCAGCGCCGGTGCGGAGATTATCTCCTCGAATTCCTCGATATTGTCGACGATAGCCTTGCGAATTTTCTTGAGAACGGCAGGTTCCGGACACCACATACCCCCGAACAGCCCGGTATCGGCATTTCCTCCAAACGACCCGGGACCCGCTTCGATGTAATAACCTCCATAGTGCGGAGCGCGCCCGCGCGTGCTTACGGAAGCGGAGAAATAGGTCTTGAAGGGTGTTTTATCCTGCGAAAAACGTGTATCCCTATATATCCGGTAGGAGGCGGTTTTACCGGAGTTTGCCATAGCTATAGCCGGCTCCCAACGCCCCATGAGGGCAATCATCCTGTCGATATCCTCTATCCAGGCTGCGCGCAGGTCGTCGTATTCCGCCTTGTTGGCCTTGAACCATTCGCGGTAGTTGTTGTCGCGCAGACGGCTGAGAAAATCATATAGGCGCGGCATGTAATATCCGTCGTTCATTTTCCGTCGGGTCATTTCACATCCTCCCATTCCACATCGGTAATCTGCTGCTCGACTGTGAAGTCGGTCTGCCGCGAAGTGCCTTCGGCAGTTTCGGCTGTCGAGGCGGTTTCGGTCGTCTCTATTTCCGTGAATTTCACGTATTCGCCCATTCCGGAGGGGATTTTTTTCTTACGTATGCGCGGTCGGGTCCATCCGGCTTTGCGTGAGCCGTCGGGATTGCGCGAGGAATCGCCCTTCTGCGAGCCGGGCTGCCCGAAAATATCGGCAAATCCCGACAGATCGCCTTTGCGAATCTTGCTGTAGGTGCGCCATACTTTATATATAGGGCGCACAATGAATAAAAAGAATACTATGAGGAGAAATAATCCGAATATCGACATTTTCGAATCAAATGATTAATCCCGGTCAGTGGGATTCCGGCCGGCTCAGTTTGCGCTGGGCGCATGCCGAGAGAATAAAGTAGAGAATGATTGTATAGGCAAAGCCCTCAACACCGAATACGGCTACAAATACAATAGCGGCGACGATGAGGATGTAGCGCAGGAAATTTTCGCCGATACGGAAGTTTTTAAGTTTCAACGAGAACATACGCATATCGGTTACCATCAGCAGCGCCACGAAGACAATTGCCAGCGACACTATGAGATTGCCCCAATAGATATGTTCGGCCATCCACTCCTTGGCGTGGCTCTGCATCCAGGCGGTGGCACCGATCCAGAATATGGCGTTGGCCGGAATCGGGAGCCCCTTGAATATGGTCGACTGCGAATCGTCGAGATTGAACTTTGCCAGACGCAACCCACCCATTACGGGGATGATCAGGCTTACGTAGGGAATCCACCACGAGGCGCTCCACACAATCAGAATATTATACAGCAGCATGGCGGGAGCCATACCGAAGCTGATGAGGTCGGCGAGCGAGTCGAGCTCTTTGCCGAGAGGCGACGGAGCGTGAAGGGCGCGGGCAGCGGCTCCGTCGAAAAAATCGAAGAAGGCGGCTGCTCCGATCAGTATCCATACAATCTGACGTCCGTTGAGACCCCATAAATCGGGAAATACGCGGTAGGCGGAGAAAGCGAAAATACATGCCAACGCACCGCAAAGAAGATTGCAGCACGTAAGCGTATTGGGAACGGAAGTTATGATTTTGCGGAACATAAGAAACTGTTCTAAAAGATTTTGTATATCCCGGCGCCACGAGTTAGACCGGTTACTTATCCGAATCTACAGTTGCGCTTGCCTGTTTGGAAGGGTGGAGTGTACCCACCTGCGTGACACCTCCGATGGTGGCGTCGCCGAGCGATACCTGGATAGTTGTGCCGAGCGGGAGGAACAGGTCGACACGCGAACCGAGCTTGATGAATCCCATATGATCCTCAATCGATGCCTCGTCGCCCGGCTGAGCGTATGTCACGACGCGACGTGCCATTGCACCCGCTACCTGACGCATCAGCACGAGCTGGCCCTCGGGAGTGCGGATCACCACCGTGCTACGCTCGTTTTCGGTGCTCGATTTGGGAAGATAGGCGGCCATGAAGCGGCCGGGATGGTGTACGGAATAGATAACCTCGCCGTTGACGGGAAACCAGTTGGCATGCACATTCATCGGACTCATGAATACACTGAGCTGGATGCAACGGCATTTCAGATATTCAGGCTCATAGGTCTCTTCGAGAGCGACAACCTTTCCGTCGGCAGAAGCCACAACGGCGTTGACAGGATTGCCCGGAAAATTGCGGCGCGGAGAGCGGTAGAAGTTCACCACAAGCAGGTAGAACACCACCGAAATACCGGCCAGAATCGCCGTAATCCATACATAGGGGCAGAATAACCACAACGGCACATTGATAAGCAGCAACAGAATCGCAGCTATCACGAGTATATTGGTGCCTTCGCGGTGGATTTTAACTCTCATTTTCAGGTCTGAATATAAGGAAATGGCTTTTTGTCAGGCAGATAACCGACGCTCAAAAGAGCCAAAAGCTATCGCCCTCGGCCAAACGTCAGTCTCTTAACCTACAAAGGTAAGCAAATTTTTCAAATTACGCTATTCTGCGACGCCCATTAGCAGTTTTCAACATTTACCTGGCCGTGTTTTTCAGGTTTTATACAAACAATAATCTCCTCGTCAGGGATAAAGCCATACCTGAGAGCTATCTCGCTGTCGTATTTAATACGTCGGACTGTAAATCCGGACGCTTCCAGCCGAGTGAAATAGTCCGTTCCGTATTGCCTGACATGGTCAAATTGGCCGAAACGCCTCTCACATTCTTCCGGTGTCAGAATCTCATCGGGTTTCGGCTCGTCCGTCCTGGTCAATTCATAATCCACAGGCACCATCAGTATGGCGGTACCGTTATTTTTCAAAACCCTGAAAATTTCACTAATGGCTGTCTGATCGTCTTTTACATGTTCAAGCACATGATTGCAGATTACAAGATCAAATTCATTGTCGGAAAAATCGAGCCGACATACATCTCCATCCTCTACATAATCCGGATAACTGTAGCCTTCACAATGCTTGTCGACGCAATGGTATTCTATTCCTTGAATTCGGCGGATTTCAGACGATATCGAACGCTCCGGAGCAACATGCAGGATTTTGATTCCCTTCTTTTCCTGAATTTTATATTCCTCTTCAAGCCAACGCCACATCAAACGCATCCGAGGGTATGAATCGCAGAGCCAACACCTGCCTACACTGTCTTTCTCCACGAATGTGGATCCATCGCCATGACGGCCTACAATTGGCCGGAGCCGCTTGAAACTCCGCCCGCAGATATTGCATGTAACGTCGTTCCCTTGATTTTTATACGCCAGAAACTGCCTGTAGAAGGGTCGCAGAACTTTCTTTTTGGTCTTCATCAAAAGTTCAATTAAGCAGCGGACGCAATATCTGAAGAACGGATTCCGCCTCCAAACGTCGTTTCTCCCTCAGTTCTTCTACAAGTGATTCTACGATTCCTCCTACTTGTGGATGACAGAATACCCGATGAAAGAAATTGTAGCTTTCTGTATAGAGGCGTCCAGTCTCGTCGGGTTCGAGGGAGCAAAGTTCTGCACCCTCAGCCTGAAGATTTTTCAGGACAAGGTCTGACAGTTCGCGAGTAATCTCCTTACCGTCCCTGACCAAAGCACGGCACATCAGGTTGGAAATCATCATGCCCGTAAGGAGTTTGAAATGGTTGAGATTTCCGGCCCATACTGCCTTGGCAGAAAGCTTCTGGTTCTGAATCTGATAAAAATCGGGAGTGAACACCAGTCCCTGGTCGGCCTCGGAGTCAAGGTCAAGATGCATCAGAAACCGCTCACTGTCCATCAGGCAAAGACACACGCTCATGCCCGTGAGGCCATAAGCGCGGTCTGTGTCGTCCTTATATTTTAAAGTAGCCATCGCTAAATTAAGTAAAGGAGTATGTTATTTTTACATTTAGTTAATCACCATAATCTTGGTGACACAAGCCTCTGCGCTGCCGGTGGCATTCTGCGAGGCAAGCACATAGTAGATTCCGCTGCGTACGCGCTCTCCTGAAGGATTGCAGCCGTTCCACACGAACATACCTCCGTCGCTTTTTCCCTGATGGACAACATTGCCGGCGGAGTCAGCAATCTTTACAAGCGAATTTTCCATAAGGCCTGTGACGGTAATCCAGCCGCCGTAGTCGGGACGAACAGGATTCGGGAAAGCGTAAACATCGTCGTAGCTATCGGCGCCCGGCGAAGAGGTAGAGGAGTATTCAATCAGACCTGAGGAAGTGGCGAAATAAACCTTGTTGGAAAAGGGATCGCACACTACAGAATTCACATTGTTGGATGGCAGAATGGAGTTGTCGGTGGTGTAATGCTCAAGGATGGCGTCGCCGTCGGGACTCACGAGATAAACACCCGACCCTTTCGTAGAAATCCACTTGCGGTTGGAGCTATCTACAGCTATATTGGTAATAACCGTATTATCAAGGAGATAATCGGCAAGATTTGTGCCGTCGTTGCGTGAAACTTTCTGGCGGCGTATGGAAATAGTAGAAGATGTAATCTTGTCAGGATCAGTTATTTCAAAGAGACCTACGTCTGTACCTATCCATACGCGGCCAAGCTTATCCTCAACACCACAGAAAAATCCGAAAGTCAATGGCCATTCTTTACCGTCCTGATCTATTTCATGCTCTACAACTATAACCTGATCATCATTGACCGATGCAGTACCTTTAGTATCTACTACAAAAAGCCTTTTGCTGACATGCCCGTGCGTCATAATAACGCGGTTGGACTGCGTACAGGCTATAACAGTATTACACCAGTAATCGGTTATAACCCCTGGAAGGGCATACCCCTTCCAATCGTCAGGAGTAGTTTGTGCTTTGTTTCTTTTATCCGATGGCAGTACAAACAAACGTTTGTTTGTGTCCTCATTATTATTACCGTTGGAATATGCCCACAAATTGCCGAATTTGTCAATATCAAAGTCATAAACTATACACGACCACTCATCGCGATAAGGAAATCCGGCTGTCTTAAAATCATATTTATGTATCTGTTTATTGTTCTTGATATGATATATGCCCTCGTAAAAAGTGCCGACGTAATAGGCATCCGGATCCTGAGGATCTTCCTTTACCTTAAAGATGTTATAAATGGAATAAGGAGGCTTCAATCCACCCTTATGATTGTTTATATATTCCACATCATAACCTGTTACATCCTCGAATTTTCCATCTTTCAGTGTAAGCACTTTGGCGGGAATTGAATTATCCACAAATCCTTTCACTTCATTTCTGAAAATCATGTTCATATAGATTTTACCGGAGGGTCCGGCATGAAGTTCGTGGATTTCAGGGATGCTGATTTCCGAGCCGGTGATATAGCCTACTTTTTCAGCAGGCGTAGCTGCGGTATAATCCATCTGACGCACGCCTGCCGTGGATCCTTCCCATACAGAGGCAAGCGACCCCTGATAAAGATAATCGGTATTTTTGTCGGGCTTGGTTAGTCCTGTCATTTTAATACTTCCATCACTGCCTAATTCAAAAAGTCCGTCGGCATTAAGGCAATAGCCAAGTTTATCGTCAACCTTGTTTACTCTGTTGGCGTAAACATCGAAAATCTGGTTTTTACCGTATCCTTCAATGCCAAACCAATTGAGGTATTCGCTGTCGGCATAATTGTCGCCAGCAAGCTTCACGCGGCTGATGTAATTGTTCTGAACCATGAAAATCATATCTGCGCCAAGCACGACGATGGAATGCAAAGTGCCGTACGGCTGCTGGACCGAAGTAATCTCAGTGAGGTCGGATAATTTTTTAATGCGCTGAGAAGCAGGTGCAACAAACAAACGAGTGTCCATACCCAGGGCTACTGTCTCAGCGGAAGCTCCTACAGACAGCACCGGCGATTCGGTGAACATCGTCTCCATTACCTCATTTTTCGAGTTGCTGTAGGTAATCAGACCGAAATCAGTAGCTACATAGAAACGATCCGAAGCAAACGCCATATCGTTGATATTGCGTGAATTCATGCTTATGGCATCTTTCACATCGCTCATATTCACTATTTTACCGTTATCGTAGAGTCGGTCCATATTGCCGGTGGCATACGTGACAACTACACTCTTGCCCGTAGCGTCGGCATAAATACCGTTGGCCGACGCGTCGTGCAGGCTGTTGGATACGTTCAGCGCGCCTACCTCGAATGTGGATTTGTCAATACGATAGCACGAGCCGGCTGAAAGATAGTATACGTAGGCATCGGTTTCGGCCATATCCGATACTCCCGAAAACGGTGTATAAAGTTTCCATGCCCCAACAGCCGTCTGGGCAGGAGCAATTATGGCAATCGCGGACGCTACAAAAAGGAATATTATTTTTTTTATCATGTCGGTTTATATAGTGCTTGTTTGGAAATTCTTCATCATCGCCGCAAGGGCGCGTCCACGGTGGCTGAGCGAATTTTTCATTTCAGGCTTCATCTGTGCGAAACTTTCCTCAAATCCATCGGGAATAAATACGGGATCATATCCGAAGCCTTCTTTACCACAGGGCGATTCGGCGATTGTACCATCTACCCTTCCTTCAAACAGATGTTCCTCACCGTCGATAATCAAGGCTATGGCCGTACGGAAGGCAGCTTTTCTATTTGACTTTCCTTCAAGACGCTTCAACAAAAGCCGCATATTGGCTGTGGAGTCGTGGCTTGCGGCCTCGGGATTATCCATGGCCGCGAATCTGGCCGTGTGGACTCCCGGAAGCCCACCGAGCGCATCCACCTCCAGACCGGTATCGTCGGCGAAACAGGGGAGCCCGTAGCGCTCCGCTATCCATCGTGCTTTTATAAGCGCGTTGCCTTCAAGCGTATCGGCGGTTTCCTCCACGTCGTCGTGGCAGCCTATTTCATCAAGAGAAAGTACACGGCACTGAGTAGCCGTCCGGCTGGCAAGTGCGCCTATTATTGCGCGGGCTTCCTCGAGCTTATGGGTGTTGTTGGTGGCAAATACCAGTTTTTCAGGAAGTCTCATCTATATGGTTTATTCTTTACAAAAGTGTGAGCAAAACAGAAAATCACCTATTTTGCTCACACTATTAACGTTGCTGAACGGCTGTTTATTGCGTTGCGGCCAATGGGTCAGCCTACCACTATGTTCACTATTCTTCCGGGCACCACTATTATTTTCTTCACCGTCTTTCCTTCGATCCATTTGGCAGCGCTTTCGTGGGCAAGCGCGGTCTTTTCTATTTCGGATGCGGGCATATCGGCGGGAACGGTTATGTTGAAGCGGGCTTTGCCGTTGAAACTTACAGGATACACCACGTTTTTCTCAACGAGCGTCGACTCGTCGCATTCGGGCCACGCGGCGTCGCATACGGTGGTCTGATTACCGAGGGCATGCCATAATTCCTCGCTCACGTGGGGAGCGAACGGCGCCAGAAGCACGATAAGTTGCGACAGCACCTGGGCGCTGTGGCATTTCTGCTGGCTGAGTTCGTTCACACATATCATGAACGCGCTCACAGAGGTGTTGTAGCTGAAAGCCTCTATGTCCTGCGTGACTTTCTTTATAAGTTTGTTGATGGACTTCAGCGACTCCGCCGACGGCTTTTCATCGGTTACGAGCCACTGGTCGCCTTTGTAGAACAGATTCCACAGTTTCTTTATGAAGCGGTTCACTCCGTCGATGCCGTTGGTATCCCAGGGCTTGCTCTGCTCTACCGGACCGAGGAACATCTCGTAGAGACGCAGCGTATCGGCTCCGTAGCGCTCCACTATATCGTCGGGATTCACTACGTTGAACATCGATTTAGACATTTTCTCAACAGCCCAGCCACAGATGTATTTTCCATCTTCGAGTATGAACTCGGCATCGGCGTAGTCAGGGCGCCAGGCGCGGAATGCGTCGAGGTCGAGCACGTCGTTCGCCACGATATTCACATCTACGTGGATAGGCGTCACATCATATTTATCCTTCAGACCGGCCGACACGAAAGTGTTTGTATCCTTTATGCGGTAAACGAAGTTGCTGCGCCCTTGAATCATACCCTGGTTGATGAGTTTGCGGAATGGCTCCTTCTCGCAAACCTTGCCGAGGTCGTAGAGGAATTTATTCCAGAAACGGGAATAAATGAGGTGACCGGTAGCATGCTCGGTACCGCCTACATACAGGTCGACATTGCGCCAGTAGCTGTTGGCCTCCGGACTTACGAGCGCCTCGGAGTTGTGAGGATCCATATAGCGCAGGTAGTAGGCCGACGAACCGGCGAAGCCCGGCATGGTATTGAGTTCGAGCTGATAGCCATCCTCAGTCTTCCAGTCGGCGGCGCGGCCCAGAGGAGGCTCACCCGACTCGGTAGGAAGATATTTGTCGATTTCCGGCAGCTGCAGAGGTAGCTTGTCGAGAGGAAGCACGTGGGGCACACCATCCTTGTAATATACCGGGAAAGGCTCGCCCCAATAGCGCTGGCGGCTGAATATGGCATCGCGAAGGCGGTAGTTTACCTTCACCTTGCCAATCCCCTTCTGTTCGATGAATTTCTTGGTTGCGGCTATGGCATCCTTTACCTCCATTCCATCGAGGCACAGTTCCGGACCGCAGGAGTTTATCATTTTTCCTTCCTTGGCGTCGAAACTCTGCTCGCTCACGTCGGCACCTTCTATCAGCGGGATGACAGGCAACGAGAAATGTCGGGCGAATGCATAGTCCCGGCTGTCGTGGGCCGGAACTGCCATGATGGCGCCGGTGCCGTAGCCGGCCAGAACGTAGTCGCTCACATATATAGGTATCTCCTTACCGGAAAGAGGATTGATTGCGTAGGCGCCGGTAAATACACCGCTTACCTTCTTATCGATCATGCGCTCGCGCTCGGTCTTATGCTTGATCTCGTCGCGGTAGGCTGCCACAGCCTCTTTCTGCGCGGGAGTGGTCACCATATCCACATATTTGCTCTCGGGAGCGAGCACCATGAAGGTTACACCGAACACAGTGTCGGCACGCGTGGTGAATATGGTCATCTCCACATCGGAATCCTTTACCTTGAACTGCATCTCGGCTCCTTCGGAACGCCCGATCCAGTTGCGCTGTGTTTCCTTGATAGAGTCGGACCATTCAACACCTGCGAGATCGTCGAGCAGACGCGGAGCGTAGGCGCTAACGCGCAGACACCACTGGTACATCAGTTTCTGCTCTACGGGATAACCGCCGCGCACGCTCACTCCTTCGCTCACTTCGTCGTTGGCGAGCACGGTGCCGAGTTTAGGACACCAGTTCACCATCGTATTGCCGAGATAGGCAATGCGATAGTTCATCAGAGTGTCGCTCTTGGTCTTATCGTCCATGGAATTCCACTCTTCGGCAGTAAAGTGCAGAGGTTTGGTTTCGGCTGCATTCACTCCCTCCGATCCATATTTCTCGAAATGCTTCTCGAGATTAGCAATCGGGATGGCCTTGTCGGCGTCGATATCATAGTAATGGTTGAACATCTCTATGAACGCCCACTGGGTCCATTTATAGTAGTCGGGGTCGCAGGTACGTATCTCGCGGTCCCAGTCGAAACAGAAACCTATGTTGTCGAGTTGCTCGCGGTAGCGTGCTATGTTTTTACTTGTTGTAACTTCAGGATGCTGACCCGTCTGGATAGCATATTGCTCGGCAGGAAGTCCGTAGGCGTCGTAGCCCATGGGATGGAGCACATTGAATCCACGCAGACGTTTGTATCGGGCGAATATGTCGGATGCAATATAGCCGAGAGGATGGCCTACATGCAGCCCGGCTCCGGAAGGATACGGGAACATATCGAGCACATAGAATTTAGGCTTGGTGCTGTCTGTTTTCGTGCGGTAGGTTTTATCCTCTTTCCATCGCTGCTGCCAGCGCTTTTCTATCTCTTTATGACGGTATTCCATTTATTTTTATCGGGATTTATCAAGAGTTATCGGGAAAAATATCGGGATTAATCCGGATTAATCTTGATTTATCTCGATTAATCCCGATAATAATTATTTATATACCCAGCTGCGCCGACATCTCAAGCATACGCTCTATCGGCTTCCGGGCTTTGGAGGCAAGTTCGGCATCTACCTCTATCTCCGGAGATTCGCTGAGGAGGCAGTCGTAAAGTTTTTCAAGGGTATTAAGCTTCATGAAATTGCAGTCGTTGCATCCGCAGGTTGAATCTTCGGGAGGAGCAGGTATGAACACCTTTTCCGGACAACTTTTCTGCATCTCATGTAGAATACCGCTTTCTGTAGCCACAATGAACTCCTTAGCGTCGCTTTCCCGGGCATATTTAAGGAGTGCGGCAGTAGATCCTACCTTATCGGCGAGGATAACCACGCTCTTGCGGCATTCGGGATGCACAAGCAGCTTCGCCCGAGGATGAGCTTTTTTCAATTCCACAATCTTTTCAAGCGAGAACTGCTCGTGGACGTGGCATGCACCGTTCCATATAGTCATCTCGCGTCCGGTGGTGGAACTTATATAGCTGCCGAGATTGCGGTCGGGCCCGAATATTATCTTTGCATCGGCCGGGAGCGCCTCAACTATCTGGCGTGCGTTCGACGAGGTGACCACAACGTCGGTCAGCGCCTTTACGGCGGCTGAGGTGTTGACGTAGCTTACAACCGTGCTTCCGGGATGCTCCTTAATAAAGGCTTCGAACTCCACCGGGTCGCAGCTGTCGGCAAGCGAGCAGCCTGCATTCATGTCGGGAACGAGCACCTTTTTGTCGGGGCAGAGAATCTTGGCCGTCTCTCCCATGAAGTGAACACCGCACATCACTATGATACGGTTGTCGAGTTTTTCGGCTATACGGGCCAGGGCGAGCGAATCTCCTATATAATCGGCTAAATCCTGAATTTCCCCTTTCTGGTAGTAGTGGGCCAGGATTACCGCTCCTTTCTTTTTTTTCAGCTGCAGGATGGCTTCGCGAAGGTCGGCGGGGCGCTCCTTTCGGGTTGCTTCCTGCGGGTTTTCAACATTCATTCCTTATTATTTAAAATGTTTGAAAAATTAATTTTAAAATTCAGCTTTTTCCCTAATAATAATAATGGATGTTGAAAGCGATGATAACTTTCTTCTGTTTTTCTTGCTTTTTAGTGTTATTGATGTGCAAGTAAACTTTATCATCATACATTCAACATATATTTAAGCTGAACATCAAATATTTGCAAACTTTATTAACATGCTGTTGATAAGTTGCAAAGTTAATAACTTTCCTTCAAAAAATCTCTCTGTTTCTGTTGAAATCTATGGTTGAAGTGCGTCGATAAGCTTTTCCCGGTTTATTTGGATGTTTGCTTTCACTCCCTTATTCCGCTGTAAATTTTTATTTTCCAAAATTTGGCATTATTATTTTCCACATCGCTTTCCACCCTTTTTCCACATGGTTATCAACATCGGCGCCTGGGTTGATAATATTCTTTGTTTTTTGGGCTATATGTCTTGACTGTTAGCCCGTTTGGATTGTTATTAGCATTGTAAGACACTAAATTCTTAACTTTGCATCCGAAAACTAAGAATAAAGGTATATGAATATCAGGAAGGTTTCACACCCGTGCCGTTGCTTTATTATATCTGCGGTCATGGCATGCGCCGGCTCCACATTCACGGTGTCGGCCGATAAATTCGAGCCTATAAAATACGGGGATTTTGAAAACTGGGTGACCCGCAACATACCCGAATCCAAAATAATCGGGGGGAATACAAAGAAACTCTACGAAATTGCTCCGAATGCTGTGGTAAACGGCGATAAAGCCTATACCAATCAGGGAGGGTCGCCATGGGCCACGAGCAATGTGATGGCTAAGGTGGTAGGAATAACCAAGGGGAGCAACGCCGTGTTTCCCGACAAGCGCGGGAACGGCCGGGCATGCAAGCTTACCACTATGATGGAGCATTGCAAGGCTCTCGGTCTGATCAATGTGGATGTAGTTGTAGCAGGTTCCATTTTCCTCGGAAAATTCATCGAACCGGTGAAGTCTACCAAGGAGCCATACTCGAAGATGGAAATGGGTATACCGTTCACCCGCCGCCCCAAGGCTCTGCAGTTCGACTATAAGGTGGAAATGCCGGCCAATTCCGACCGCACCTATTCCTCGGGCTTCGGAAAGAAAAAAACATATCCGGGCCACGACAATGCCGAGGTTTACATAATTCTTCAGCGCCGCTGGGAGGATGCCGACGGTAATATTTTCGCCAAGCGCGTAGGTACCGGCCGACGCCATTTCGGCAAGTCGACCAACGGTTGGGTTGACGATTACCGTATCCCCGTATGGTACGGCGACATCACCTCGCGCTCCGACTATAAGCCCTTCATGGGGCTTATTCCTGAGGAAAAAAGCTACTACGCGCGCAACTCGAAGGGAAAGATGGTGCCCGTAAAAGAAGTGGGATGGGATGATGCGGATGCCACTCCCACTCATCTTCTCGTTATGGCCTCGGCCGGCAGCGGTACCGCTTATATAGGTACTCTGGGACTTACCCTCTGGGTTGATAATATGGGTCTCGTTTACTGATTTATCAACTAATTTTACTAAATTTGTAGGTTGGAGGCCACGGGAAAACCTTATTTATAGCCTCCAACGATTAAATTTTAAATCAGGATCCTATGAAAGTAGTGAATTTTGCCGACCACAATTCGCTCATATCTCAGTATATGACCGAACTACGCGATGTAAACATACAGAAGGACATGCTTCGTTTCCGCCGCAATCTCGAACGCATCGGCGAGATTATGGCCTACGAGATTTCCAAGACTCTCGCATATAAGACCATAGATACGCTCACTCCTCTTTCGGTGGCGAAGACGCAGGTGATAGAGTCGCCTCTGGTGCTGGCCACTATTTTCCGTGCCGGAGTTCCTTTCCACCAGGGTTTCCTCAATTATTTCGACCATGCCGAAAATGCCTTTGTATCGGCCTACCGTAAATATAAGGAAAAGGAGAATTTCGACGTCTGCATAGAATATCTCGCTTCTCCGCGTCTGGACGGCAAGGTACTCATTCTGGCCGATCCGATGCTCGCTACCGGCGCGTCGATGGATCTCAGCTACCGCGCCCTGCTCACCAAAGGGGAACCGGCGCAGATTCACGTGGCATCGGTTATTGCGTCGCAGCAGGCCGTCGACTATGTGAAGGCTCATTTCCCCGACGAGCGGACTACCGTATGGTGCGGTGCCATAGACGACCACATCAACGAACATTCCTATATTGTGCCCGGACTGGGCGACGCCGGCGACCTTGCCTACGGAGAAAAGGAATAAAGATATCTGAGCAAAATATATTCTGAAATGTTATATTATGGAGGAGCGCGCCGCCAGGCAAAAGCTCCTCCCTTTCTATTATACTGACAGCCCTATGGAAAATCTTCTTAAGAAAATGGCCCTTGCCTACCATCGCGAACCGCGCCCGGGCAAGATGGAGACAATTCCCACCAAACCATATAATACTCCAGCCGACCTTGCACTGGCATATTCGCCAGGAGTGGCCTACCCATGCCTTGAAATAAAGGATGACCCTCGCCGGGTGTGGGAATATACCAACAAGGGGAATCTTGTTGCCGTAATCTCCAATGGCACAGCCGTTCTCGGTCTCGGCAATATAGGCGCCTCCGCAGGCAAACCGGTAATGGAGGGGAAGGCACTACTTTTCAAGATTTTCGCCGGACTCGACTGCTACGATATAGAAATAGACGAGCAGGATCCCGAGAAGTTCATCCAGACTGTAAAGGCTCTGCAGCCAACATTTGGAGGCATCAATCTCGAAGACATCAAGGCCCCTGAATGTTTTGAAATAGAGACTCGCCTTAAGGAGGAATGTGATATCCCGGTGATGCACGACGACCAGCACGGCACGGCCATAATTTCCGGAGCCGCCCTTCTCAATGCTCTCGAAATTCAGGGAAAGAATATAGAGGATGTTAAGCTGGTGGTAAACGGCGCGGGGGCCGCAGCCATTTCATGCACGCGGCTTTATGTGGCTCTCGGCGTGCGTAGGGAGAATATAGTGATGTGCGATTCCAAAGGAGTGGTTCGTAATGACCGCGGTGGTCTCAACCCGCAGAAGGCCGAGTTCGCCACTTCGCGCGACATACATACCCTTGCCGATGCCATGCGCGGAGCCGATGTGTTTCTCGGTCTTTCCGTAAAGGATGTGGTTACCTCCGAAATGCTCCGCTCCATGGCTCCGAAGCCGATTGTTTTCGCCCTTGCCAACCCGGATCCGGAGATTGCATATGATAAGGCCGTTGAGTCGCGCCCCGATCTGATTTTCGCAACCGGCCGCTCAGATTTCCCGAATCAGATCAACAATGTGCTCGGATTCCCCTATATTTTCCGCGGCGCACTCGACTGCGGTGCCTCCGCAATCAACGAGGAAATGAAACTTGCCGCCACACGTGCGATAGCCTCGCTTGCCCATCAGCCTGTACCTGCGGAAATCCGGGAGGCTTACGGACGGCCGGATCTGGCTTTCGGACCCGAGTATATCCTGCCCAAACCGATGGATCCGCGCCTGCTCGAGACTGTATCTCCGGCCGTGGCCCACGCCGCAATGGAAAGCGGAGTGAGCCGTCGTCCCATCGACGACTGGGGAACATATGCCGAATATCTCGCCCGACTGTCGGCTCAATGCAGTTCAGGTGTATGCTATTCGCGTCTGCTCGAGTCGCGTCAGACTCTGGATCGCGTGGCTGCATCGCTTAATTATCCGCGCTGAATGGAATTTATTTGAAATAATTCCGGATAGATAAATTTATTAAATAATTTTTCTATCCGGATTTTATATGTTATTTCATTGTATCATCATTTTTTAAATGCTGTAATTGCCAGATTGGCCACGTTCAATTACAACTTTAATCATAATAAAATTTGCACAATTGAGAAATTCATATTAACTTTGCACCGCAAATCGGAAATCATGGCCCATTCGTCTATCGGCTAGGACGCAAGATTTTCATTCTTGAAAGAGGAGTTCGATTCTCCTATGGGCTACCATTAAACAATAATCCAAAGAATTAGCATTTTCTACTAAAATGGCAAACCATAAATCCGCTTTAAAGCGCATTCGCCAGACTCAGAGCCGCCGCCTGCGTAACCGCTATTACGCAAAAACAGCCCGCAACGCTGTGCGTCGTCTCCGTGCTATGACCGATAAGGCTCAGGCTCAGGAAACATATGTAAAGATTGAAGCTATGCTCGACCGCCTCGCTTCGAAGAAGACTATCTCGAAGAACAAGGCCTCGAACCTCAAAAGCAAGCTTGCTCTTCACATAAACAAGCTCGCCTGATAGCCTCCTTATCCAGGGCTCTCTCCACCCGGCTTTTTCATGCCGGTTTTGGTTTGAGTAGCATCCCTCTCCATCCTATTTGCTGAAAAAGTGAAATGATTGAATAATAGTTCTCGTAATTTTTCACCCACAAGCTTGCGAAAGTCAGTGGGTTGAACGGCCCATTCGTCTATCGGCTAGGACGCAAGATTTTCATTCTTGAAAGAGGAGTTCGATTCTCCTATGGGCTACCTTCCCACAGAGCGGAGTTCCACCGGACTCCGCTTTTTTTGTGTCCCGGCTGGTGCAGACACTGCTTCCAGAAAAGTGACCTTAAAGACTTTAAGGACTCTAAGGACTCTAAAGACCTTAAGGACATTAAAGACTCTAAGGACCTTAAGGACGTTAAAGACTCTAAAGATTATAAGGAGCTTAAGAATTTTAAGGAAATTAGGCCTCTAAGGTATCGGGGGCTAAGAAATCGTGGATATTGGCCGGGAGTTGCGGCGAATCGGGGAAGTGGGTTTGCGTATTTTTTTAGGATTTCTTAACTTTGCAGCGGATTTTGAATGTAAGGGCATTCATTTTTGGTTTTCAACTATCTGATATATATTCCTTTTCAGGTACTAATTTATTCAAGGTAAAAAGCTTCACATTATGAATTTCAGCGGAGCTGTGGACTTCCGTCCCAAATTGTGGTCGGCAATGCGCCACTACGACTCGAAAAAACTCCAGGCCGACGTTGTGGCCGGTATTGTTGTGGGCATCGTAGCCCTTCCCCTCGCCATCGCTTTCGGTATCGCCTCCGGTGTGAGCCCCACGGTAGGTCTTATTACCGCCATAATCGGCGGTTTCATGGTTTCAGCATTCGGTGGCAACTCAGTGCAGATCGGAGGCCCTACGGGAGCATTCATCGTTATTGTCTACGGAATTATCTCACGTTTCGGGCTTGAAGGTCTCGCCGTTGCCACGTTCATGGCCGGTCTGATTCTCGTTCTGATGGGTTTGTTCAAGCTCGGAACAGTAATCAAGTTCATCCCCTATCCTATCGTGGTAGGTTTCACGGCCGGTATCGCCCTAACCATTCTGTCGACGCAGATTAACGACTTCTTCGGCCTCGGCCTGAAGAATCTTCCCGGCGATTTCACAGGCAAATGGGGTGTGTATCTACGGAATTTCGACCAGATTGACATCCCTACACTCTGTGTGGCTCTGTTTTCTCTCGCAATTATCATCCTGACGCCCAAGATTTCCAAACGTCTGCCCGGCGCGCTGCTTGCCATCGTAATCGTTACGGCAGGTGTCGCTTTCCTCAAATCCATGATGCCGGGGCTTGAAATCTCCACTATCGGCGACCGGTTCGGCGCCATGTCGACCGACATTCCCGAAGTGCAGAGTTTCTCGCTTACGATGGAAAACATCAATCTGCTCCTCCCTTCGGCGTTTACTATCGCCGTGCTTGGTGCGATTGAGTCGCTGCTTTCGGCCACGGTGGCCGACGGTGTGACCGGCTCGCGCACCTCGACCAATACCGAACTTATCGGCCAGGGAATAGCCAACGTGGTCGTTCCATTCTTCGGTGGAATCCCGGTGACAGGCGCAATAGCCCGTACAATGACCAATATCACCAACGGCGGCCGCACTCCCGTGGCCGGCGTGGTCCACGCAGTGGTGCTTCTGCTCATCTTCATCTTCCTGATGCCGCTGATCAGCTACGTGCCCATGGCCTGTCTGGCCGCAGTGCTCGTCATGGTGTCGTACAATATGAGCGGATGGCGCACCATCCGCGGTATGCTCCGCAATCCCAAGAGCGACGTTTCGGTAATGGTGGTGACATTCCTTCTCACGGTGGTATTCGACCTGACGATTGCCATCGAGATAGGTCTGCTTCTTGCCGTGGTGCTCTTCCTGCGCCGCGTTATGGAAAATACAGAAATCAAGGTTTACTCCTCGCAGCTCGACGTAGCCGAGGGTACGGATCTGGACGCTTCGCACCACGAGGTGCTGGATGTGCTTCCCGGTGTGGAGGTCTACGAAATCGACGGACCGTTCTTCTTCGGTGTGGCCACCAAATTCGAGGAGCTCATGCGTTCCACACTTGTCGACAAGCCTAAGGTTCGCATAGTGCGTATGCGTAAGGTGCCGTTCATCGACTCTACCGCCCTCCACAACCTGGAGATTCTTATAGAATCCTCGCAGGCCGACGGAATCCACATCGTGCTTTCCGGCGTCAAGGAAAATGTGCGCGAAACTCTTCTGCGCGCCGGTATCGACCGGATGATAGGAGCCGACCATATCTGCCCCCACATCTCCGTGGCCGTGGAGATGGCCAATGCGATAGTACGCGAGCAATCAGCCGGCCGTGCGGCCGACGTAATCACCGACTGACCTGACGGCTGTCATTATCGCCGTCTCTACCTTTCACTACCATCCCTACAACGGGCGTGAGCAGCAATGCCACGCCCGTTAATGCTGCGAGCGTGAACCCTACGTCGCCCCAACGAAGCTCCACGGGGTAGTTGGTGATACTCATAAGTTCCGGATTGGATGCGCCGAGTTTCACCCAGCCGTAGCGCATCTGTCCGGCCACGAGAAGCACACCGCATGCAATTCCGGCCAGACCTCCGAGCAATACTATCAGCCATCCCTGTGTGGCGAACACGCCGCGGATAAGTCTACGCGTAGCGCCCATGGCGCGCAGTATGGCCATCGAAGGCTCCTTGTCGAGCACAAGCATCGAGAGGGTTGAGATTATATTGGCCGAGGCTATCACAAGAATAAAGCCCAGCATCAGGAATGAAATCCATTTCTCTATTGCTATCATGCGGTAGGTATGCTCTTGCTGCTCATAGCGGTCTTTAACAGTGAGGCCATGCTGCTCTGCAATCTGCCTCAGATCGGATTCGGGAGCCCGTGAGCCGTCGGTGTGGATGGCTACTGCCGTAGCCGCGTCGTCGTAGCCGAGCAGCCGCGAGGCCAGCGAGTAGGCCACAATCACCATGTCGCGGTCGTATTCCTCCTGTTCAACCTGATAAACACCCGCCACCCTGAGGTCGGCTTTGCGGAAAGCGGCCATAGGATTGGCCGGATTTATGGCGCCCGTGCGCCGCGGTTCGAACAGGCTCATGCTGTCGGCACCTTCGTAAGGCCGCACGCCGAGAGCCATAGCCACGCCGACGCTCGTCAGAACAGTCGAGTCGTTCGTCAGCCGGTCGGTCCCATCGATAATCACGTCCGTTATTCCGGATTCCTGCAGTCCGCGTTCGGTAAGTCCGAGCATTACGACGGCACTCTGCGCCTCTGCGTTCATGGCGTAGGCGCGTTCGGATATTTGCGGGCAGGCCGCTTTCACTCCGTCGACCCCCTCCAGCAAATCAACAAGCGAGCCGATTCCCTCGATTCGCTTTCCCTGAGTCGGCACGGCGAGATAGTCGGGGTCGAGCGCAGAGAGTTTCGACTGGGCGAGGCGTTCGAAACCGTTGAAAACCGACAGCACGATTATCATGGCCGCCGCAGCCACAGCCACGGCAGCCACCGAAATGGCCGATATTACGTTTACGGCTCCGAATTGTTTGCGCGAGAGCAGATAGCGTAGCGCAATCCGAAGTTTCAGCACTGCGTTATTTAGGTTATAGGGCCTATAGGGCGTATAAGCCCTATAATTGCAAATTATTTCGATGCGTTATCCTCGTGGAGAAGATGGTCGATATTCTCGATATAGTCGAGCGAGTCGTCGAGATGGAAGGCCAGTTCGGGAATCTTGCGCAGCTGGAAGCGCACTTTCTGGCCGAGTTCATAACGGATTGTGCGGGCACTCCGGTTTATGTTCTCAAGTATCTCTTTAGCCTTGTCGCTGGGGAAAATCGAGAGATAGGCGCGGGCTATGCTGAGGTCGGGACTGACGCGCACGGCCGATACCGACACCAGTATGCCGTTGGTTTTGGCTGTCTGCTGCCGCAGGATTTCCGAAAGTTCTTTCTGTATTAAGCGGGCAATCTTTGCCTGGCGGGTTGATTCCATATATGTAGTTGTTTTTATTGTTTGTCTGTTCTAATAACGCCTCCACCCCATGCAAAGTTAGTAAAATCGCTCCGACAACCCTTGTGTTGGGCTCTCTTTTTCGTTAAAAATGTTAACAGCGTCGGTTTTCTCGCTGTAAAAGCCTACTTTTGCCGTTCATCCTTTTTCTTTTGCTTATTCTTATTTAACCTCAATCTGATTGAAATGAGAAAACTTGCTTCTCTGTTTCTTGCCTCGATATGGATGCTCTCCGGTAACGCCGCCGAGCCGACAGGCTACTATACCTCCTGCGAGGGCTATCACGGGCAGGCACTGCTCTCGGCGCTCAGCTCAAAAATCGCCTCACATACCAACGTAGGCTACGACGGCCTGTGGAACGTTTATAAGGATTCCGACATGCGTCCCGACGGTACGCTCTGGGATATATATACTACCAAAGCATGGCCAGCCAGCTTTACCAAATGCGGCAACTACAAGCTTATCGGCGACTGCGTGAACCGCGAGCACTCGCTCCCCAAGAGCTGGTGGGGCGGAGGCAAGTCTACCCAATATTCCGACGCCTACCACCTCTACCCTACCGACGGCAAGGTGAACGGTCAGCGCAGCAATTTCCCCTACGGCGAATGTTCCGGCGGCTCGCGCCTGGCCAACAACGGCAGCGTACGTGCTCTCGGACGTCTGGGCAGCAGCACCTTTCCCGGCTACAGCGGCACGGTCTTCGAGCCCGACGACGAATACAAGGGAGACCTTGCCCGCACATATTTCTACATGGCCACGGCCTACAACTCGCAGATAGGCCGCTGGACCCAGGGCAACGGCAACCAGTTCTTCGCCGGCAACTCTTTCCCGGTATTCAAAAGCTGGTCGCTCGAGCTTCTGCTGAAATGGCACCGCCAGGACCCCGTCAGTCAGAAAGAAATCGACCGTAACGAGGGCGTATACAAGCATCAGAAGAACCGTAACCCTTATATCGACCATCCAGAACTGGTGGAATATATCTGGGGAACGAAAAATACCGTCGACTGGACGCTCAACGCTACAGCGGACCCCGAGATTGTAAGCCCCGCCGAGGGTACAGTCATTGCCATCGGCACAACGGCTACGGGCGTTACGCGCAGCCGTAAGGTTGCCGTGAAGGGTGCATCGCTCACCGAGGCCCTCTCGCTCAGCGTGGCCGGTTCGGGCTTCAGTGTTTCGCCGACATCGGTTTCTGCCGCCGACGCCAACAAGGGCACTGAGGTAACCGTAAGCTACCGTTCCACAGCCACCGGCAATGCCGGAGGTCAGCTGATTCTGCGTTCCGGCTCGATTACGCGCGCTGTGACGCTCACCGCATCGGCCGTCGACGGCATTCCCGCCGGGCCTGCAGTGAATATATCCGATACGAGCTTCGACGCCGTATGGAGCAACATCGACGCCGAGAATGCCACCTATACGCTCACCGTAAGCCGCGGCGGCTCGCCCATTGAAGGCTACCCCAAGAGTGTAAGCGCCAGCGCCGAGAGCTATACCGTAACCGACCTCGAGCCTGAGACGGCCTACACCTACACCGTATCCAACGGCACTCTTACCTCCGACCCCGTAGCCGTAACCACGCTGGCTCCCATCCCCTCCATCCAGTTCCTCTTCGACGGCGACCTTGAGTTCTTCGCCGAACCCGGTCAGCCTTCCGAGGTAGCCGAGATTCTTGCCGATATAGAGAATATTCCCGGCGACATCACCCTGACGGTCACCGCTCCCTTCCAGCTCAGCCTCGACAAAGCCGACTGGAAAACGCAGATAGTGCTTGCTCCGGGTCAGGACCGCTTCTATATGCGCCTGTTCGGCTCCACCGAGGGCGAATACTCCACTACCCTGCTGGCCGAAGCAGAGGACTTTACGGACGACTTCACCGACGTTGACGGTACCATCGCCGTACCCGTGATCGAACCAACCTTCATCGAGGATTTCGAAAAGGGTGTCGCTTCGAGCTATTCCGACAAAGAATATCAGGGAACTGCCTGCAAATGGCAGACCGATGCCTATATAAACAATTCCGATGCCGCTACCAGCGGAAATATCTGTGCCCGCATGAATAAGGATAAGGGAGGACATTTCACCATGCTTGAGGACAAGGCCAACGGCATGGGCGTTCTTACTTTCCAGGCTAAAACCTGGGCTAACGACAAGTCGAAATATCCCGCCGACATCACCGTGAGCGTATCCTCCGACCATGGAACCACCTGGGAAGAGGTCGGCAAGGTGACTATCTCGGCCGACGATGCCGCTTCGCCCGCCTACCGCAAATATTCCGTGACCATCAACCGCCGTGGCTCGCTGCGTATGAAGATGGAGCAGTCGACCAACGCTCGCACGCTTATCGACGACATCGCGCTCACCGACTGCCGCACCAGCGGTATCCAGGAGGCCATGGAGGCCGAATACCATTCGTGGGACGCCTACTGCCGTAACGGTCGCCTCGTGCTTGAGAGCCGTGAGGACGGCACCGACGTGGCTACGGTTTACTCGATGGACGGCGTGCTCCGCCATTCGGGCGCCATCGCCCGCGGCACCACCGAAATCGCCGTAGCTCCGGGTCTCTACCTCGTGGTTGTCCGCGACTTCACCCGCACTGTTCTGGTGAAATAAAACAATTTTAAATAGGTCATCAGAGAGTAGGGATGCACCCTGGTGCATCCGAAATCCTGTAAATCAACCTATTGCGAAAGGCGGATGCACCAGGGTGCATCCCTACAGGATAAGATGACTGTAATCAATTAAATCGGGGCGCCCGAATGCCGGGTGCCCCGATTAATTTAAGGTTGGTATCATTAGAATGCCACGACCCAGATGGGCCGTTATGACGCGCCTTCAAAGGCGAAGGCGACCGGTGGCGGTGTTGCCGTCGAGCGTCACGCGGTAGATGTAGATGCCGGCGGGGAGTTCGGTGAGCGAAGGCGTGGTTGCTACGAGCGTGCCCATGGTGCTGAACACTTCCACGCGGGCGCGGCTGGCATCGAAGCCTTCGAGGGTGCGCGTCGAGGCGTTGTAAGCCACATTCAGGTCGTCGCTCTCGGCGTCGATACCGTTGATGCCCGTAAGGTCGCCGGGAAGGGTATACGTGCCGTCGAAGAGCGACGAATATGGGCGGTCGTCCTTGGTGAATACGGCCGCCATCACGTGGTTCTCGGGCTTGTCGATCCAGAGGTTGAATTCGTCGTTGGTGGAGGTTGTTCCTGCGAGATTAACGCGGGCAGGAGCCTTGGCCTGGCGGTTGGCCGCGAGGTTTACGCGTGTGCCGTAGTTCGGCGTAGGATATTCGCCGTCGGTGGTGTATACGAGGTATGCGCCTTCGGGCACGTCGGTGTATTCGAATTTCAGCTTGAAGGGACTGCCGATTTTATAGTCGCCGGGGGCGTAGTTGGGAGTCATGGTTACATGATCGTAAATGGGAACGTTGGCCCATACGCAGTAGTTGTTGTCGCTTTCGTTGCCGGCGGCTACCATAGTATAGCCTGCATCGGTGCAGTTGTAGGTCATGTCGGAACCGACTTTAACCACAAGGCTGCCGTAGAGGCCTTTCACGCGGGCAACGTAGCAGTTGCTTGCGAGTTTGATCATTTCAACCTCGCTCTGGTTGTGGATGCCGACGGCCTTGCGGATGTCGATAAGGCGGTTGATGGCGTCCATATGGTCGAGATAATGGCGCAGGAACACGCAGGGTGTGCCGGGCGAGCAGAGCATCAGAGCGTTGGCAGCCACCACAAGGTTTTCGTTCTTGAAGCGGTTGTTGTCGCGGTAGGTGTCGTGGTTGTCGACGAACGTGACGCCGTAGCGCTTGTAGACCTCGTGATGTACAAGTCCGGCCGGCTGTGCTTTCCCTTCGTATGTCCAGGAAACCTTGGTGAGGTCCTCGTTGCCGTTCATGGCGTCGTTGAGGGCGAATTTGAACGGGAAGTCGAAGGCTGCCGAGGCAAGCCCCGTGCCCGTAATCCAGTTTACGATGGGATCGAACGAATCCCAGTATTCGCCGACGGCATATTTCATGCCTGCCGAGCGGACGTAGTCGCCTACGTATTTTGCACCGTAGCCCTTAACCATGTCGAAGCGCCAGCCGTTGTAGCCGTATTTCTCGTGGAGAGTATTGAGGTATGCCTTGATGCCATCCTGCACGTAGGTGTTGGTGTGGTCGAGGTCGCGATAGGCGTTGAAATCATCGCCGGTATCGGGATTGCCTGTGGGTTTAGCCTGGTCGGCCTGGTCTTTCACTTCGTCGGTACTGCATATATGAGAGGGGTCCCAGGTCCAGGTTGTGCCGTTGTGGTCAACCTCTTCGGGGAAATCGGTCCAGTTGGTTGCGCCACCGCGGTGGTTCACTACCACGTCCTCAATCATGTTGGTGTTGAGGTCGTTGTATAGACCGTTCATCGAGAACAGTTCATCCTCGGTGCCGAAAGCGCTGTTGTGGTTGGTATACCAGTATACGGGGTCGTAGCCCATGCTCTTTTCGGCCGAAGCTTTGCCGCTGTTGGGCACCCACACGAGTTCGAAATAGTTGGAGTAGTCGTAGGCGAGTTTTTCGAGATTCTTCCATGCGGTGTCGTCGTAAGAGTCCCAGAAGAAGCCCTGGAGCATCACGCCGGTATATTTGGCCGGCATCGCAGTATCCATCAGGATGGGGAGGTCGCCGCCTTCTTTTGTGATTGTAAGATGGGGGCGCCCGTTGGTGAAGTCCATCTTGAAGGTGTATTTACCCGGCGAGGTAATGGTGAAGCAGCGGGTCATCGTGCCGTAGAGCGACATGTCGAATTCCGTTCCGTCGATGGTGCGGTCTCCGCCGAGGTGCTTGTCGCCGTTTACGCCGTAGGCGGTGCTGGAGTTAGCCTCGGTCATAGCTTCCCAGCTCGAGCGGCGCTTGCGGTTGATGAAGAAGTAGAACTGTTTGTCGGCCTCGACCGTGTAGGTGAACACCTTGCCGCTCTTTGTGAAGGCGGGTGCATCGGCATAATGCCATGCCGCTCTTTGTGAAGGCGGGTGCATCGGCATAATGCCATCCGTTGCCCATATTTGCGGTGAAATATAGATTGTCGGGGGTGGCGTTGCAGTCGAAGATCTCCATAGAGATCCCGTCGTCGCTTCGGCTCGAGTCGAATTCCATATCAATGGCGTATTCCCCGGCGGGAAGCTCATGGCAGTGTTTCAGCGAGCCGTAGCGGTAGGCGGTGTATTTGCCAGCGGCCAGCACTTTGTTCGAGGTGCCGTCCCAGCTGTCGCCGCTAACGGTATAAAGGCAATCGGAGGCACCGGTATATCCACCGAAGCTATCCTTCTGGGAGTTAGCGATAAAAAAGAAAAGTTTGCTTCCCGCCGTCTCGCTGTAAGCGTGCATCGAGAAGGAGGTTACGTTGCCGATTTTGTCTTTGGAGAAACGCGGCACCTGTGTGTTGTCATTGTCAATGTAGATCCAGCCGGTTCCTCGGTCATTGGGGAAGTAAAGGCGGTCGGGAACCGCCGGGGCGGCGCTGGCCAGACCGGCCGACGACACCGATGCCACTGCCGCAAGCAGCAGTGCGTAAAGCTTTAGTTTCATGGTAGTTGGTATAGTTTAATTTAAGATAATCAGTTCACAGACTAAGAGATGGACATTCCCGTGTGGATTGCCGGCACAGGCATCTTCGCGCAGGGAGCGTGTGGACAGTCAGATTCAGGGTTCAACGCCTTATGGTCAGCTGCATAATGTGTTTATTGCAAAAGTAATAAATTTCAAGACATGTTGTCGAAAATAAGACAACATTAACATTGGTTAACCGGAAAAAGTCAGAGATTTACCCAACTTTAGTTAAAATGAGTTAAACGAAAAACAATGCTTTTGAAATTTATATAACTTTGCATCACATGATCTGATACACACCACCAAATCATAGTCTTACTAATGCGCACAGGCGCGGGCTAATTGTCTGACATCCGACGATTGCGCCCGACCGTTTTTGCGGCGAATCCTACCATCGAAAAAATCTTTTTACCTTAATAATTATTTACTTACATTCTAAGAACATGAAGAAGTTTTATCTGCTATTTCTGGCGGTGCTCTTCGCTTTCGCCTCTGGGCAGGCGGCTAAAGTGGAAATCCATACCGACATTTTCGGTAATCCAAGCTGGGAAAGTGTGGAGCTGACGGAAACCAACGGCTCCTACGTCCTTACTAAAGAAGTAAAAACCAACGGTCAGTTCGGTATTAAAATCGACGGCACCTGGCATGCTGCGCCTAACAGCGGTCCTGTCGAGATTTCGCTCGATACTCCATTCAAGGTGCAGAACGGCGACCATCAGAATGCCAAATTCAACCTCGGTGCAGGCGAATATACATTCACCTTCAATCTCGATGCCAAGGAGCTTACCGTCTCCAAGGCCGGCTCTCCGGTAGAGGATGTCTATACCTTCTATTTCCGTAACGACGACAACTGGTCGCCCGTAGCTTTCTACACTTACACTCCGGAGACCGTAACCGGCGCCGACGGCAAAACCTACTATAAGGTGACAGTTAAAAAGCAGGCTTACGGAGGCATCATCTTCAACAATAACAATAACGGTTCTCAGACCGACAATATCACCGGCGACAACATCAAGGACGGAGGCGTCTACGCTCCCTCGGGCTATGTGTGCCTCTTCAGCGAGCTGCAGGGTGGCGATCAGCCCGGCGGCCACAAAGCTACTGAACTCTACTTCCTCCACAACTTCAACGGCGGCTGGAATGAAACCGATGCCCCGGCCATGACCGAGACCGCTCCGGGGAGCGGCGTGTTCACCTACACCCTCGATGTAACGGCCAACGACGGCCATTATTTCTCCTTCACCGAGACGAAGGGTGGCTGGTATAACGAAACGCGCTACGGCCCCTCGACCGGCGGTTCGGAAGCCAAAGTCAACGAGACGACAACCGACATCGTCTATGGTCAGGACCGCAGCTGGAAATTTACGCAAGGCGGCAAACTCACCTTCACTATCGACACCAACGAGGCTCACCGCTCGCTCACCATCTCCGAAGGCAATACGGTATATTTCCGCAATACCAAGGGCTGGGAGCATATCTACCTTACAACCTACGACGAGGCCAGCGACATGTACGGTACCAACTACAAGTGGACACCCGAAATGTTCCAGAAGTATCAGGGTCAGACTACTTACGGCGACCGCAACACAGGCGTGGAAATCACTGATAACCCCACCGTGACCATCGACGGCGAGGAATGGATTAAGGTGGTTCTTCCTGCCGACGCGAAGCATTTCGTATTCCACAACGGCCAGAACCCCGGCAAGGAAAACGAAACGAAGACGCCGGTTCTCGAGCCGTTGCCCAACGGCAAATATTTCATAGCCGACGACGCTGTGGCCGCATGGCCCGAATCGCTCTATGTGTTCGGCAATCTCGACGGCTGGACATTCCTTCCCAATCTGGGTGTGCAGCTCTTTGAGGAGACTCCCGGCAGCGGTATCTATTCCGGTGTGATCAACGTAACCTCTCAGGCTGAGGGCGACGGTACTGGCGATGATACCTACGGCTACATAAGCTTCACTTCGCGTGTGCTCGAAGGCGACAATCTCACCAAGGAAGACTTCAAGTATATCAACGCATGGCGTTTCGGCCCGGAAGCCATCAATACTCCTATCGAGACCAAAGATGTCCGTGCGTTCGTGATGTGGAACACCTGGGAATCTTCCTTCAAGCTCAAGAAAGGCAGCTATCTTGTGGAAGTCGACTTCAATACCGGCGAGGTAACGCTCGACCCCGAGCGCGGCCATCAGATCGTAGAGGAACTGCCTGATGCCCTCTATATCCACGGCAACCTCTACCGTGAGCTCAGCGACGGCTCAGTAGAGAGCCACGACTGGGAATGGAGCTCCTATGAGAAGGCTGTCGCAGTGAAGGACGAAGCAGATGAAAATACAAGAATCTATATGTTCGGAAATCTCCGGTTTGCCGACAACGGCAGCGGAAAGGGTCACTTCGTGGTTTCCAGCTGGGCTTCGGAAGTGCCGTTAGCCGACGAACCCCAGGGCGCTCCCCGTCGGCGCGTAAGCTATGCCGAACAGCAGAATGTGTTCACTCCTGCCGGAGAGGTAGAGGATTTCGCCCGTCTTACCAACGGCGGTAACGCCTATAAATTCGATGTCGATAATCCTGAATGGCATGAGAGCCTTTATGCCCACCGCGCAGGCGACGCCGTCGAGACAGCGAACATCGTCCATGAGGCCGTTCCCGGCGACTACTATGCCGTGACGGTGAAGCTTACCAAAGGTGGTGAGAATCTCCGCAAAGTGGGTATGATTACTCACCAGTCCGAAGAGTTCGATATGACCGGTGTGGAGGGAATCGCAACCGACGCGTCGGCCGACGCACCCGTTGAATTCTTCACCCTGCAGGGTATGCGTGTCCTCAACCCCGAGGGCGGTATCTTCATCCGCCGTCAGGGCAACCAGGTCAGCAAAGTCGCTCTCTGATTCATAGCTAAATATTGTGAAGCGGCGCCCCCGGAATCGGGAGCGCCGCTTTTATTTCGTATAGGGTTTATAGGGCCTATAAGGCTTATAGGGCTAATACCTTCAGGAGGGGCGAGGCGGGGTGGATGGCGTTGAGGTCCACGTAGCCGTCGATGCCGTCGATGGTACCCCGGTGGGAGAATTGCCAGATATGCCAGCCGATTGTGTCGGACGCGGCGTCGGCTGGCAGAGGCGGGTCGCTGAAAGAGCATATCCAGAGGGGGTATTCGTCGAAATGATGCCTTACGAAACGGTTGTAGCCGTCCTTATTGGTGTAGATTACCGGATGATAGCCTTCCTCGGAAAGCACGCGCATAAAGGCTCGCAGGGAGGTTCTGACGCGCGCTGTTGGGATGGTTTCGTCGTTGCCCCACTCCTCGAGGTCTACAGCGGGCGGAAGGCGGAATCCGCGCCCTTCGATGGCGCGGATGAAGTTCCACGCCTGCATCTCGCCGTCAGTATCGAAGCGGAAGAAATGGTATGCGCCGGCGGGAATGTCGGCGGCAAGGAGGCCGCGGGCATTGTCGACGAAACGGCGGTCGATGAAGTCGGTCCCCTCGGTAGCCTTTATATAGGCGAAGGCCACGCCCTGGCGGCGCAGGGCCTGGAAATCCACATTGCCGTTATGGGCCGAGATGTCGATGCCGCGCACGGTATAGATTTCAGCCGACGGGTCGGCGCGTTCGGTGAACCACCGGTTCCACACCCACCATCCCGCCGCGCCTGTAATTACGATGGCGGCCGCTGCAAGCGTATACCGTATCTTCATAGCCCTCCCCTCCTCCGGCGGCTGGCCACGATGCTGGCGATGCGGGCCGAGGCAAAGAGGGCCGCGAGCACTATTACGATCAGCGCCGAGCATGGAACGTCGATATATACGCTCAGTATGAGTCCGGCCATGCATCCCGCGGCCGAGATGGCCATGGAGAGGAACATAAGCGGACGGAAGCGTCGGGTAAACACCTCGGCCGTCATCTGCGGAAGAGAAATCATCGACATCAGCAGCATGATGCCTACCAGACGGATTGTCAGTACGATGCACAGGGCTACCATGACTGTCATCACCGTGGTCACCATGGCTACCGGCAGACCGGCTACACGGGCGAAATCGCGGTCGAACGCACAGATTACTATCTCGCGGAAACGCCACGCGAAGAAGGCGCCCAACGCCAGCGTATAGGCGGCGAAAGCTATGAGGTCGGCTGTTGTAACGTCGAGTATATTGCCGAAAAGGAAGGCATTCAGCTCCGGCACGAAGCCTGGCGTGAGAAACACGAAAAGCACACCGATGGCCATACCCGTAGACCACACCACGGCTATGGCCGAATCCTCGCGCACGCGGTGTCGCTCCGATATCCACTGGACGCCCAGCGCCGAGGCCACGGCGAATACACCGGCCATGAGCAGCGGGCTGACGCCGAGATAACATCCGAGTCCGAGACCGCCGAAGCATGCGTGGGTAACACCTCCGGAGATGGCTACAAGTCTGCGCGCCACGATGTAGGTGCCTATCATGGCCGAAGCCACAGATATGATGATCACCGCCCAGATGGCGTTGGTAAAGAACTGAAACTGCAGGAGATCGTGCATCGCAGTGCGTTAAGTGGTTGAAATAAATGTCAGTGGCCGCGGGAGGCCCGGGCCTCGGCCACGATGAGAAGCAGCTCCTCGCGCACGCTGTCGGGCAGCCTGATGCCTCGGAGCTGTATGGAGCGTGCCCATGGGGCTATGTCGTCGGGCAGCAGTGTGAGCAGCACGTCGCGGAATTCCTCGATTTCAGCGTCGGAATAGTCCGAAGGCTCGCGGCCGGCAAAACGGTCGAGCTCTTCGTCGTCGAAATATTCTATCTCCGTGCTTACATGGGCGAGCAGCGAGTCGCGCTCGCAGGTGATGTGCATCCCGCAGCAGGGCGAATCGTCGTCGCCGGCGTTGGTCGGAACGGGTGGGTCCGCCATGGGCGGGAGTGTGGGCTCTCCGGCGGTGCCCCTGCGCAGGTCGCGCAGATGCAGCAGGTAAAGGATTCCTCCCACCAGCACCAGAGCCGCCAATATAATCAGTGCACCAATCATTTTTCTCTGATTTACAGGTTTATTCGACGGGAGCAGGGAGCTCGTCGCCTCCGATACGCTTCACGGCCCCTTCGTCGTCGATTTCCACCTCCACCAGCCGGAATCCTACGGCGCGCAGCTGCTCCCAGAATTCGGGGTAGCTCTTGCTTACGTATTCCGGCCCGTCGAGAAGAATGCCGGGAATGTAGAGGCTCACAGGCGCCAGGGCCATGGCCATGCGGTGGTCGCCGTGGGCAGAAAGAACAGGCATGGAGCCTACCGGAAGAGAGCGGCCGTCCCATTCGAGGCCGAAGTCGCGGATTTTCTCCACCGGCCGGCCAAGTTTGGCCATCTCGATGCAAAGGGCCTCCAGGCGGTCGCATTCCTTCACGCCGAGATTGGCGAGGCCCGTCAGTTTGAAGGGAACGCCTATCATTGTGGCTGTTACGGCAAGCGCGGGGGCGAGATCGGGGTTGTCGGAAAGGTCCAGGTCAAGACGTCCGAACACCTCGGGCGATGGCGAGAGGTCGATTCCGCCGGGATGCTCCTCGGAGGCTACGGCGTCGACGCCGAGGTGGCCGAAATACTCGGCCGCACGGCGGTCGCCCTGCAGGGTGTCGGCGCGGAGGTTTGTCATGGTGTACCATCCGGCCGAGAGGGCGCATATCTCCATCCAGAAGGCAGCGGCGCTCCAGTCGCCTTCGGCGTCCTGTGCGTATGGCTTATAGGCGCCAGGAGATACCTCCACGCGCAGGGGCTGACGCTCGGCGGCTATACCGCGCTGCTCCATCATCCCGAGCGTCATCAGGATGTAGGGTAGTGACACCGGTTCACCTTCGAAGTTGATTGTCAGACCTCGGCGCATGGTCGGAGCGACCATAAGGAGCGCCGAGATGAACTGCGAGCTTACGGTGGCGTCGACGGTAACCTCTCCCCCATCGAGCTGACGGCCAACAATGTGAAGTGGCGCGAACCCCTCGCGGCCGGTGTAGTCGATTTCGGCGCCGCATGCGCGCAGAGCGTCGACGAGAATCCCCATGGGACGTTCAAGCAGGCGCGGAATCCCCGTGAGCGTCACGTCGGCGCCGGGTGTGGCCGCGAAAAGCGCGGTAAGGAAGCGTAGGGCCGCTCCTGAAGCTTTCATATCGAGCGAAAGCGCCGCGGACGCAGGGGCACCGCGCCAGGACGCGATCGCGTCGGCGATAACGGCCGTATCGTCGCATACGGCTATTGAGGCGTTGTTGTCGGGAGCGCCCTCGGTGAGCGCGTCGAGCACCAGACAGCGCGTCGAGATGCTTTTCGAGAGCGGAAGAGCCACTGCGGCGTCTTCAACCAGCTCTTCAGGTGGAAATATGGAGTAAAGCATTTTTAATATTCAGTATTTTTCTCCGGATGCAGGTGTTGAAAACCCACCGAAATGTAGGGACGCACGGTTCGTGCGTCCGTGTAGTTTGGTGAACTCCAATTGGTATATTTGGACGCACGAGCCGTGCGTCCCTACATTTAGATTGCGTCTGTTGGTTTGTCGGAAACCGTCTGGATGGCGGAGGACGCTGTCAGAACGGTTCAGATGGTAGGAGCTTGAGGGTGAGGTCGACGGGAGTTGACGTAGGTCAATGACCGAGACCGAATTTCCCACAAGCGACGCCCCAGATGGGCCGTTATGACACGCCCTCCTGTAGGGCGAGGCGGAGTTTTTCCAGAGCTCGCTCCAGCTCGCAGCGCGGCGTAGCCACGTTGACGCGCATGAAGCCGTGGCCCTGCGGGCCGAACATTTCGCCGTCGTTGAGGGCCAGACCGGCATGGTTCACCACCAGGTCGACAAGCTCCTCGTGGCTGAGATTCAGACTCCGGAAGTCCATCCATACGAGAAAAGAGGCCTGCGGCGTAACCATCGAAATCTGCGGCAGCTTCTGCTCCAGATAGCGTCGCACGAAGGCGATGTTGCCCTCGATGTAGTCGAGCACTTCTTCGAGCCACGGCTCTCCGTAGCTGTAGGCGGCCTCGGTGCCGATGGTCGATATGAAGGTTGGAGCGTTGAATTCATTGATTTCAAGCCAGTTGAAGAACGGCTCGCGTAGTGCTGGATTCTTTATCACGCACCAGGAGCTTACAAGGCCGGGAATATTGAACGTCTTCGAAGGAGCGCCGAAAGTGATTGCCACCGAGGCGCATTCGTCGCTGCATGCGGCGAAAGGGTAGTGGCGCCGCTCTCCGAGCATGAGGTCGCCGTGGATTTCGTCGGAAACAACCGTCACGCCGTAGATGCGCGCCAGACGTCCGACTTCGGCGAGAGTGGCGCGATCCCACTGTATGCCTACCGGATTGTGAGGATTGCATAGAATCATCAGCGCGGGGCGTTGCTCGGCGAACACGCGTTCAAGCCCTTCGAGATCCATCGAGTAGCCGGAGCCGTTGGCATCGGGAACCAGCGGATTGGGCACTACAACACGGCCGTTGCCCTCCACAACGATACGGAAGGGGTGGTAGACCGGCGGCTGGATTACAACCTTGTCGCCAGGGCGAGTGAAGTAGTTCACTACGTAGGCGATTCCTTTCACCACTCCGGGCACGTAGGTGAGTTCCCGGCGTTCCACCTTGAAGCCGTGGCGCCGGTCGAGCCAGTCGACGATGGAGTTCCAGTAGCTTTCGGCGGGGCGCGAATAGCCGTAGATCGGGTGGGAGATACGCCGTGTCAGCGCGTCGGTTATCTCCGGGCAGACGCGGAAGTCCATATCGGCGATCCAGAGAGGGGTAAGGTCGTCTTTTCCGTAGAGGGCGCGGAGGTCGTCGATTTTCATGCATCCGCTTCCGTGGCGGTCGATCACCTCGTCGAAGTTGTATTTTCCCATTGCGAAAGTTTTAGAGAATGTTGCAGTGCAAAGATAGCAAATTCCCCCCTAAAACTCCGCCCCTCCCCGAAATAAAAGCCTCTCCGCACCCAGTCGCCATAATCCTTTATAAATTTGAATACTGCCGGAACACCAAATGGAATCGTAACGGAGTCGTGTCAGAGGTTGGAGAGGGATGGTGCGACAAAGGGTACCGCATAGAGCGGGTAATTGGTCAGGGTTTCCTGTCGGCGGAAGGGTAGAAGCGAGAATCTTATGCCGGCCACAGTCCCGGCGTTTTCCTTTACCAGCATAGAGATGGATTTCCCCCTGACGTTGGTCGATGCTTTTACTTCTATGGCGCATACGTGGCGTTCGCCCTGAAGGAGAAAGTCGATTTCGGCCGGCGAAGTAGTGTTGCTCCAGTAGAATAGCGGAATGTCTGCGGAAGAAAGCTGTTGAGCTACATACTGTTCGGCCATCATCCCCCGGTATTCGGAGAGGGGAAGCGGATTGTCAAGAATTATTGTCGGAGGGAGCGAGGCCATACACCCAAGCAGACCTACGTCGAGTAGGAATAGCTTGAAAGCCGATATGTCTTCATAATATTTCAGTGGCGATGACACCTTGTTCACTCTCGATATGCGGTATACGATTCCGGCGTCGATGAGCCATTGTATAGCCATCTCGAAATCAGCCGCTCTTGCGCCGGGTTTCGCCACGCCGTAGATGAATTTACGATTCTCCTTGGCCAGTTGCGAGGGGAGACTCTGGAATACTTGCGAGATGCGCACAGTTTCAGTTTTAGAGGTGTGTTTCGACATGTCTGCGCCATAGGCAGTGATGATATTCTGCTGGATGGTTCGCACTTCGTTGAGGTCGTGCCTTGTCACGAAGGCTTCGACCGCCTCCGGCATTCCACCCACATAATAGTATTGGCGCAAAAGCTCAATATATTTTTCGGCGAAGGAAGCGGCCATAGAATAGTCTGCCTTGGCAAGCAGTTCGCAAAACATCTCTTTTCCGCAGGCATGCATGAATTCCTCGAAATCCATCGGATAGATATGCAGCATATCGACTTTGCCTACAGGAAACGATTCCTGACGCGACAACGCCACGCTTAAAAGTGAGCCGGCAGCCATAATATGGTACTGAGGAGCGGTTTCGCAGAAATATTTCAGCGAATGGATGGCGCGTGGAGCTTCCTGAATCTCATCGAGTATTATAAGGGTTGAGCCATCGTCGGATATAGTTTGACCGGAAATGGCCTGAAAGGCCAGAATGAGCCTGCCGATATCGTAGTCGGTGGTAAAAAGAGTCTGCATAAGCGGTTCAGAATCGCAGTTTATGTAGACTGTATTGGCATACTCTTTCCTGCCGAACTCGCGCATCAGCCACGTTTTTCCAGTCTGCCTTGCCCCTAAAATCAGAAGCGGTTTGCGCGACTCCGAATGCTTCCATTTGAGCAGCGATTTGTAGGCTTTTCTATCCATCTGATTCTTAATGAAATTTGTGCAAATTTACATTTTTCTGAGGGTTCGTGCAAGCAAAAACCACATTTTTCTGAGGGTTCAAATCGAGAAAACCACCACTTTTTAGAGGTTTCAATTCGGAAATTGGTGGAGGCATGGGAGCGGTTAGCGGTGGTTGCGGGTGTGGTGGAGGAGGATTTCCTCGCGGAGGTGGGATGTGTCGATGTTGAGGTAGATTTCGGTGGTCGAGATGCTTTCGTGGCCCATCATCTGCTGGATGGCGCGCAGGTTGGCTCCCCCTTCGAGCAGATGGGTGGCGAAGGAGTGACGGAGGGTGTGGGGCGAGATTGTTCGGCGGATGTCGGCGGCTTCGGCCAGACGGCGCACTATGGTGAATATCATCTGGCGGGTGAGACGCTTGCCGCGCCGGTTGAGAAACACGATGTTGGCGTCGGCCGCGGGCGGAGTAAGAGCGGCGCGCGGGCCGTCGACATACTCGCTTATGCGCTCCAGCGATACGGGCGACATGGGCACCAGCCGCTCTTTGTCGCCCTTTCCGCGCACGCGCAGGAATTCCTCATCGGCCATAATCTGCGAGAATTCCATATTCACCAGCTCGCTCACGCGCAGGCCGCAGCCGTAGAGCGTCTCGACGATGGCGCGGTTGCGTATCCCCTCGGGGGTGGAAAGGTCGATGGCGTCGATCATCCGGTCGATTTCGTCGACTGTGAGCACTTCGGGGAGGTGAAGTCCGGTGACGGGTGTTTCGAGCAGGAGCGAGGGATCGTCGTCAAGATAGCCCGAGATTACAAGGAAATGGAAGAAAGTGCGGATGCCCGCTACGATACGTTTGCGCGTGGATTCGGCGATGCCGAGGTCGTAGAGCGAAGCAGCGAATTGCTCCAGATCGGTGTAGGCGATGTCGGGTATACCGAGCCCTTCGGCCGATGTGAACGCCAATAGTTTTCCGAGATCAAACGTATAGGCTTCGGCTGTGTTGGCCGAGAGGCCTCGCTCCAGCATGAGGTGACCGCGGAACTCTTCCACTATGGTCTCGTTGTCGGGAAATCTGCGCATGGCCGTGGCGAGGGTTACAGCACGAGGTCGTAGATGCAGTGGGGGAGACCCTTCTCAGCCACGAAAATACCGATATGGCCGTCGGTGAAGCCCATTCCGGCATAGTCGGAGGCCGCGATGCGGTTCCATGCCTCGCGCTGCCGGGGGAAGCATGAGAGATTCCTCACTACAATCACACAGTTTTCATCAGCAAGAATGGTGCCGATAACCTCGGCCGCTGCGGTAAGATCGTCGCCCACGAGCTGGTTGACCAGCACGAAAGTCTTGCGCTCTGACGGCTGCAGGTCCAGGCTGCGCCCCTCCACCCAGTGAAGCACACGCGCGCGGGGAACGGCGTTGCGGAAAAGCGTGTTGGTCACTTCATGTCCATGGCCCATCTCCACTATCTGGGTGGGGTTGAAATGGCATAGAATGCGGAATACCAGGTGCGCCTCGGCTATGCTCATGTCGCGCCCGGCGAAAATCTCGTTGAAGCCGGCCTTGCGTGCGCGCGGGCAGAAGGCCGCGATTTCACCATAGGCATAGTAGGCGCACTCGGTCTGGGTGAGGACGCCCGTTATGAAGCTGTAGGCGAACGGTGAATGCACGCCGAACCCCTTGCTGCGGCGCCAGCGCGCCGGATAGCTCAATAATCTGCTTAGTTTTCCCATGGCATCGGTAAGATTGGAGATGGATTGCGTCAGTACCATTGCACGCCGTTGCTGGTCGACGAGCGTTTGTCGTATTTCAGGTCGCTCAGCAGGGCCGACTTCACGGAGATATGGAAGTTGTAGCTCTTGTAGGGGCCGACGGGTATCACGCTCGCTCTCATCATGAAGCAGTGCAGGTCGCGGCTTATGTTGAGGTTCATGTAGGCGATTTTATGGGTGTCGAAGTTGTACGACGCCGATGCCGAGAATTCCCAGTTTTTGGTAGGCCGTATGTTGCCCGACAGGCTGAGGTTCTGGGTGATGCGCCCCTTGTATTCCATCTTTTCCTTGTCGAACTCGCCGTAGCCGTAGTTCACGGAGTAGTTCACCGACAGGCTCCACGGCACTTCCCATCTTACGTAGCCCTCCGGCGTCAGGTCGAGGTCGGAGTCGGAATCGTCCTTGTCGGAGAGCCGGTCGGGCTGCCCGTAGCCTGAGTCGTCCCAGTCGTCGTCGCGCGGGTTGTTGCCGAGGTTGCCGTTGGTTTCCGGCGGGTTGTCGCCGTTTTTCTTCTTGCGGCGGAAGGTGTCGTTGTTGAATGTATAGGAAAAAGATGTTCCGGTCGACGACAGGCGTCCCAGTCCCTTGCCGTGGGTGAGGCGGAGCTTGTCGACGCGCACGGGATTTCCATAGGAGTTGAGCGCGTAGGTGTAGACATCCCACGTGGCCGAGAGGTTGAGGTTGAACTGCTTGGAGAGGCGCAGAAGCAGCGATGTGTTGATGTTGCTCCAGCGCAGCGAGTCGGCGGCGAAGTTGTAGCTCTGGCTTACGGTGAAATTCTCGATGAGCGATATTTTCTTCTCGCCGATTGAGTCGTTGTCGGATTTCACCTTCATCTCCACGTTGTTGGCCAGCGAGAAGCTCACCATGCCGGTTTTTCCCTGGCCGGGCACGCCGAATAGGCCGCCGGGGAACATCGAGTATTTTCTCTGCTGGCGCTGGCCCTGGCGGTCGGTGTATTCATACTGGCCGTAGTAGCCGAACCAGGGGGAGGAGAAGTCGGGCGACGCCGAGAAGGAGATGGTAGGCGTCATCACGTGGCGTATCATCTTCACCTTATCGCCCAGGAAGGGGAGTGGCTGGAAGAAGCCGTAGATTTTCGTATCGAGCGAAACGGATGCGTTGAAGTCCCAGACGTTGTAGAAAGAGTAGGTGGTGTCCATCACCTCGGCCGAAGCCTGTGGGTCCCACTGGCGGCGCACCTTCTGGGTGTACATTCGGTCGGTTATGGTGATGTTGGGAGTGATGTTGAAGTAGGTGAAGAGCGGGAACGTGGCCGATATGGGGATGCTGTGGCGCATGCCGTTGCGCCAGTCCTTTATCAGCGATTTCTTGAAGAATTCATCCTGTTTGGAGGTCAGGGAGTTCTGGAACTGACCTGTGTAGCTCATGCGGATTTTCTCATACCACCGGTCGGCCCCCACGGCGTTTTTGCGCTTGAAGGGGTAGGTCTGGCTCATGGTGATGTTGAGGTTGGGGAAGGATACGGCCAGAGTGGAGTCCTGCGTGCGCTGCGAGATATTGAGCGAGGTCGAGAGCGACCACTTCGAGTTGGGGAAGCGGTAGCTCATGTTGATAGTCGAGGATTTGGTGTTCTCGGTGAATGCGTTGGTATAGTAGGAGTTGAGCGAGTTGCGCGTATAGCCCGAGGTGGTGAAGTTCACGGCCGCCGAAAGGCTCATGTTGGGATTGGCCTTGGAATCCTGCGAATGGCTCCAGACCACCTGGAAGTTGGTGGCTTTCGAATAGTCGGGGTCGGTCTTCTCGCCGTAGATGGTTTTGAGGTAGTTGATGTTGAACGAGCCGCTGTACTTGTAGCGCTTGCGGTAGGTCGACTGTGCCGATAGACCCCATGAGCCCTTGGTGTAGATTTCGCCGGTGAGGGCGAGGTCGATCATGTCGTTGATGGCGAAGTAGTAGCCGCCGTCGCTCAGGTAGAAGCCGCGGTTGTAGTCGTCGCCGAAAGTAGGAACAATCACGCCCGAGGCGTATTTGTCGCTGAAGGGGAAATAGCCGAAGGGGATTGCCAGCGGGAGCGGAAGGCCCGCGAGCACCATGTAGGCCGGCCCGGTCACGATGTTTTTCTTCGGACGCACCTTGGCGCGCGTGAGCTGCAGCCAGAAGTGGGGATGCTCATGGTCGTCGCAGGTGGTGTAGCGGCCGCTCTCCAGGTAGTAGTCCTCGCCTTCGGTCTTTTTTGTCTTGCCGCCGGTAAGGTATCCTTCGCCCTGCTGGGTGATTACGTTGGTGATGTAGCCACGCTTGCTCTTGAAGTTGTAGCGCATCGTTGCCGACTCGTAGCTTGAACCACCCTCCTCGAATACGGGGGTGCCTACCATCTCGCCCACGGAATCCTGACGGCCTACGGCGTAGACCTCGCTGCTGTCCATATTCAGCTTGATTTCGGCCGCCGAAAGTTTGAGGTCGCCATAGTCAACGGTGCCGTCGCCATACATGTAGACGGTGTTGCGTCCGATCATCACCATCGAGTCTTTCGAGTTGAAGACTACCTGGTTGTCGAGATCGACCTTCTCGCGACGGATGCGCGAGGGGCGCTTTGCCGTAGTGTCGGCCCTCATCGGAGCCGCCGCTAAGGAATCGGGTGCTTGAGCGGTGGAATCGGAAGAAATGGAGTCAGGATCAACAATACCAGGAGCCTCCGCATGGAGCGTATCCAACGGGAGGACGCCCGCAATCGATTCTGCCGTTGCTTTCAGCCCGTCGACGGCGGTGAGAATCGCGTCGGTCGCGGTGGCTGAATCGGCCGTTAAGGCCTTACTGGCCGCTATTCCCTCCTGTAGCGCCGCAGACAGCACCCCATCGCGCGAAAATAGCTTTCCGGCGAAGAGAAATATGGTGAATATCAGGATGATATATAACTGAGAGCGTCGCAAGAGATTGGTGGCATCTAATGATGAAGACCATCGGCCGCATCTCGCCGGCAGCGAGTCGTTGGCGGCATGAAATCTGGTCGATGTGCATGCGCAAAAGCGCAATAACGTGCAAATTTACGACATTCCGCTTAAAACATCCCTTTCGCCTCCGTTAAATTTTCATATCCCCCATTTCTATAATCAAGGAAATGTTCATGGCATCGTCCAAGCCCCGCATTTGGTGTAGTAAATTTTAGCATGAAATTGAGTTTTTTTTCGGTGTGTCATTATTCCTAAATAAGGAAAGGGGGCGTATCAGATAATTTATCCGATACGCCCTTACGTTAAGGTTAATCTCTTATCTGCAGAAACTTGCTACTTCTACTTTGAGATTGCATACTTTGTATTCGGGGCAACTTGTGTACCCTTTTCCTTGTCCGTCGCGAATATCGATGGTTAAAGAATACTCTTTGTTTGAACCTGTTTCATTGTAGGTCACAAAGCACGTAGCATTAGTGTATTGCCCGTAACCTTTAACAATGAAATTGGTTCCAGGCGACGGTGCGCTTTCGGTTGTTACTGTGACGTAAGAAACACCATCGTTCCCACTGCAGGATGCTTGGTCAGCTTTGATTGATAATATGGAAACGACCAGAGTTATGAGGAAAACTATATATTTCTTCATATTGGATTAAATTAGGGTTTATAAATGGTCCCGGTTAGGTTAAGACACAAAAAAAGCGCGGACATACTCGGTTTATCTGCACTTGAGGTCTTCGACTACCTACACAACCAAATAAACGAGTAAAGCCCACGCCTATGGCGTGAGCATCTTCGCTTTACTCTTGGTTGCTTTGAAGTTGTCGAAGTTTCAAGTGCAAGATGTTCAGCAAAAACGCTTTTTCCTATTCTATGGTGCTTAACTGAGAGTCAGTTTTTTATTTCATTGGCATCTGGATATTGGTTTTCAGATGCAAATATATGGATAAAATCGTTCATACACAAATAGAAATAAATCTGTGTAAGCAAGATAGGTTAGAGAGATTTTAGTTTTGAGGTCAGATTGCGGAAGTAGATGAAAGGGCGGTGGGTCGGATTGTAAACCGACCCACCGCCCGGTTGTGAAGAAAAAGTTCAATAACGGTGTCAGCGGAGAACGACCTTTTCGGCGTGGGTGCCTTGAACGCGGATTACGAGACCTTTGGCGGTTGCCTGGTCAATCGGCTGACCCTGAAGGTTAAAGTAGGTTTCAGGCTCTTCGGAGGCGTCGGTGCGGACCAGAGAGAGGTCGGATGTTCCGCGTAGGTCGAGCCGGAAGGGTCCGGCAATGTATGGCTCGACGTCGTAATTGTCGTTGCCGGCGGCTTCCTCCTCGTCGTACTCGGGGTTGACAAGGCGGTTGGTGTAGAACCATTTCCCGACGCCGTAGCAGAGCACGCGGATGTCGTTGCGGTGGTTGAATGAAATCACGCCGTTTTCAAGCGTGCCGCCGCTGTGGATGTCATACTGTGCGAGCAGGTCGTGGCCGTATTCCTGAACCATCGTGTAATAGTCGCTGGAGAGGGCGAGTTCGCCGAACACGCTTACATCCAGTCCTACCGGGCTGTATTCCACATATACATCCTCAGGATAGTAGGCGTTGATGTAGATGTAGTGGTTATGGTCGTGGCCTACCGAATAGGGTGCGCTCTGTGCCCAGCTGTCGTAGGGGTTCTTGATGCGGTAGTAGTTGTGGAGGTAGACGTTTTCCTCGACCTCGACCTCGAATGTCTCGGAGGTGAAGGGTGAGAGCGAGAGGCAGGAGAGGAACCCTTCGGTGAGCTTTGCCCGGCCGATTGGCTGCCATTCCTCGGAGTCGCCGTCGGGAGCAGTGTATTCGCCGTAGAGGGCATATTGCATCTCGCCGTTGTCGTCGTAGGCGCCTACTACAAGATAGACCACGCGGTTTGTGCCGGTCACGTCGATTTCAATGATGTCGCCCATGTGGGCTACTGTGCCTTCGGCTTCAAGTTTTTCAACCGTATCGTCGCCGATAGATTCCACAATCAGATATTTGAGGGATGTGATGCGGTTGTCGCCTCCCAACTCCACATGATATTTGCCGGAGGCATCCGGGCAGAAAGGCTCCGTTTTGTAGATTGTGATGTTGGAATAGTCGATGGGAGCCTCGGCGCCGGGAAGGTAGAGGGCGAAAGCACCGTTGTCGTTGGCGTTGTAGATGTAGTCGCCGTCTTCTTCCGTCTCGTCGGCCTGGATTATGCCGATTGAGTGAACCTCGGTGAAACGGATTACGCCGTCGGCAAGGGTGCCGTGGGAATCGAGCTGTTCTTCCTCGATGTCCTCGTCGATGCCTTCGGCTTCGCTGTAGCCGATAACTTCTGTGGGTCCGCCCCAGTCGGCCATGCCGAGCGGTGAGCGCAGCAGACGTACGAACTCAGGCTTGCGGGCGTCGAGGGTAATATACACCTCGTCGCCGAGAGTAAGCTCGATGTCCTGCTCTTCGATGGCATCCTTCTGCGGGTAGTTGGCCCATGGGTCGATAATACGATATACGCCGGGATTAGCCAGGTCGCGCTGCACGCGCACCTCGTATGTGCAAGGCTCGATGCCGTCGGTAAAGCTGAACGAGGTCAGGATGTCGTCGGTGTAAGTGCCTGTGCCCCAGTCTTCCCACTGCGAGGGGTTGAGAGGATCGTTGGCGGGGGCCACGCGCGAAGGAGCCTTCGAAGCGTGACGGCTGATTTTGGCCGCAGGCGTCTTTACTTTTTTCGTCATCTTTGCGGTAGGGAAGACGTGGTGGAGTTCCACCTCTGCGTGTGCCGTAAATGCGGTGGCAATCAAGGATGCCACCAGAATAGCGTAGATTTTTTTCATAAGCAAAAAATGTGTATTTAAATTCTTGTAATGATTGTAAATAACTTGTCTGGAAAAATGCATTGTGGTAATCGCTTGATTACCACAATGCAAAGTTATGAATTTTTGTATGAAGGCCGTATCGCTCCGGCCCGAAAAAAATTCCGTTGGTATTAGGGATTTTCAATTGTACGATATTTTCGTACAGTTCGATTCCGTTTATTACGTTTGTTGTTTAGTAAGGTTATTTTACGACTTCTTCGGGTTTGGAGGGTGGTGGGAGGAGAGAAACGACGATGGCCAGGGCGAGCAGGAGATAGATGGCGACAACGGCGAAGCGGGCGGCGGCTACGGTGTTGCGCACCGAGGCGGGATTGAAGCGCATCTCCACGGTGTGGTTTCCTGCAGGGATGCGCAGGGCGCGGAGCACGTAGTTCACGCGGCCCAGTTCGGCGGCTTTTCCGTCGATTGTGGTCTCCCAGCCCCACGGGAAGTAGATTTCGGAGAATACGGCGATGCCGCCGTTGGCGCTCCGGGCTGCGTAGGTCAGCCTGTCGGGGGCATATGTGGTCTCGAAAATAGTGTCGGATGGAGCTGTAGGGATGGCTTTTCCGAGGGATTGGGCGAAGCGGCGTTCGGCCACGGCCTGCGAGGCGGGATCGAGCGCGGAGAGTGCGTCCATCTCGGCGTCGGCATTGTCGACGTAGGATATTTCATCCACAAACCATGCGTTGCCCAGCGCCTGGGGGTTGAGCTGCGCATTACCGTCGTTGCCCACAATATAGCGGGCATTGAGCATGTCGAGCACGCGGAAGTCGGCTTCTGTGGGCGTTCCGTTGGGGAAATGCGAGAGATGGCGGTCGATGAGGTCCTGATAGCGCGTAAGCTTGGCGGCATGGTAGCCGCCTACGGCTTTGTGGTGGCGCGACGGGGCGGCCTGATAGAAGCGCGGAATATCCATCACGCGGTAGTTCATAGCCGTGTCGGCCAGAATGGCTTTGTCGGTGGCGCTGAGGGGGAAGGGGTCCGTCTTCGAAATTTCAGGGGTGCAGAAACTTTCGTGGTTCAGGTAGCGCTTGTTGACGGTGTAGAGGTCCACACACACCAGCAGCCCGATTATCGCGGCAGCCATCCAGTGTTTCACTTTCCCGAATATGCAGAGCATCAGCGCCCCGAATGCCAGAAGAATGAATATGAGCGAGCGCAGCGAATCGGCTTTCACCAGCGAGTAGCGGAGCTCTTCCACTACGCCTGCTATGGCCGGATTGTTGATGGAGAACATCCGGATGGCCTCGGCCGGATAGCCGGCTTGCTGAAGCTGATAGGAGAGCATGTTGGACAGCTGCGTGTCGCCCTCGGTGATGGCCGGCCCGTAGACCGACGGGAAGAGCCAGCCGGCCACGCAGAAGAGCGCCGTCAGACCGAACGCGGCATAGATTTCGCGGCGGTAGCGCGAGAGCGCCCCGGGCTCGGTGAGCAGTTTCTGCAGTGCAAGAATAGCCAGCAGAGGGATGCAGAATTCGGCCACTACCAGAATGCTCTCGACGGTCCGGAATTTCGAGTACATCGGCATATAGTCGATGAACAGGTCGGTGAGCCACTGCAGGTTGCGGCCCAGCGCAAGGCCTACCGAAAGCACGGTCATCACCAGGAGGGCCCATTTAAGCGGCCCGCGCACTATCAGGCACCCCAGCAGGAATAGCGTGAAGATTATCGCTCCCACATAGACCGGGCCGTTCGTGCCCTCCGGCTCGCCGAAGTAGCGGCTGATGTAGTTGGCGAGATACTGGTATTCGCCCTCGTTGAGTCCGGCGCGGGCGATTGCCTCGTCGGCTCCCTTGACGTCGGTGAGCGATGTTGGCTGAAGGCCTCCTCCGCCCGGCTGTACGGATGCGCCGCCCTTTACGTCGGGGATAAGCAGTGAAAAGGTCTCTGAGCGCCCGTAGCTGTATTGGGTTATGTAGTCGCGGTTGAGGCCGGAGGTGGCATTGGCGTCGTCGTTGGCCGAGGTAAGTTCGGAGTGGCCCCCGCGCATGGATTCCGCCGCGTACAGGTAGGTGTTGTAGAGGTTCGGCATATTGGCCGTTACGGCCAGTGCGCCGGCCACGAGCAGAGCTCCCGTGGCCTTTAGCCAGCGGCGAGTCTCCCCCTTGCGGAAGGCATCGATCAGAAAAGCGATGATGATAGCCGCCACCACGAAGAGGAAGTAGTAGGTCATCTGCACGTGGTTGTTCTTTATCTGCATCATGGCGAACAGCGCCGCGAGCGCCGCGCCAAGAAACCACCGGCCGCGGTAGGCCATGATGATGCCGGCGATTGTGGGCGGGATGTAGGCCAGCGTGACGAACTTCCAGATGTGGCCCGCTCCGATTATTATGATGAAGTAGGTGGAGAAGCCCCAGGCCACGGCGCCGATGAGGCCGTAGTACCACCTCACGCGCATGGCCGCCATCAGAATCAGGAAGCCGAACATCATCATGAAAAGCAGATTGGAGGGGGAGGGGAGCCCTGCGCCATATACCGTGTTGATCCATCCGAAAAGCGAGTCGGAGGGATAGGAAGGCGAAATCTGGAAGGTGGGCATGCCGGAGAAGAGCGAGTTGGTCCAACGCGGGAGGTCCTCGCCGGTGGCTTCGGCGTAGGCGGTGGCCTCATAGCCTATGGCAGCTCCCTGCTGCATGTCGTGCTGCCGCAGCTCGTTGCCGAGCGATGCGTCGGGATAGAAGAAAGCGATGGAAAGGATGGCTATTGCTGCCACACTTACGAAGAAGCCCCACCACTGCGGCCGGCGCACTTCGGCGGCCACCCGGCCCGGAATCATCCGGAGGCGTGAGGCGAGATTCTGCAACTTATTCATTAGGATAATACTGCGTATAGGATTGAATGCGGCCGGCGATGGTGAAGGCCCTGGCGGCCGTCGGATTGCAAAAATACAAAAAAATCGGCGAACCCATAGCATAGGTCCGTCGGAAACGATAGGAAACCGGGCGGTAGGGCGCGCGACTCAGATCTGCCGGCGGAGCACGGCGCGCACGCGGGCCATCAGCTCGCGGAGAGAATATGGTTTCAGGAGATAGTCGTCGGCCCCGGCGTTGAGCGAGTCGATAACGGTAGTAGGCGACATTTTGGCCGAGCAGGTTATTACGCCTGTGCGTGCCGACGCACTGTGTTGCTTAATCTGCTCCACAAGGCTAAGGGCGTAGTCGGCATCGTCAAGGTCAAGACTGATGATTACCAGTGCGTATCCTCCTACATTGATGGAGAACAGATCCTCATAGCTTGTGCAATAGTCCACGGAGAATCCTTCCGGCCCGAAATGGGTACGAATCATCTCGCATATGGTCGGATCGCTGTCGATTGCCAGTATGCGGCCTTGATTTATGGGGTGGTTTGTCGGATCCTTAGTCAGCATGGATACAACTGATAGCCGTGGTGTTGATATCGGGCTGCACTGGTCGGAGCCGACGGGCCGTGTGATTGGCTTGATGCCGGAGTCACGGCCATTAGCAGGGGCGAGGTAGCCGGGTGATAATATTACTATATAGATTGGCTTGGCAGCCGCTATGGCCTCCGCAAAGGGGGCTAAGTCGGCCGGTGGTCTATTTTCCGGTATCAAAGATAGGAAGAGCCGCCTTGGATTGCAAGGCGGCAACTGATTTGTAACTCCTTTGTGGTTACAATTTATAACATTTCGCCGGATTGTTACAGCATTATGGCGCGTTTAGTGCCGTTTCACCGCTTTGCCCCACATTTGTAACATCTGCGTAGCTTACAATTCTTAAGTTAGAATATACGCCGGTGTTTGAGGTAGAAATGAAGGAGTCCGCGTATGTGTGCGCGTCCGATTTTCGAGAGCGGTCTACGGGTAGTGATGCGTTTCCAGTGGTGGGTGATGCTCACGTCGGGAAGATAGACGGTCGACCATCCGCGCCGTGCGGCCCGCAGGCAGAAGTCGGCATCCTCCGGGCCGTAGAATATACGCTCGTCGAGCGGGCCGACCTCTTCGAGGGTCTTCCTCCTGATTAACTGGCATGCTCCGATTATGTAGAAGGGAGAAAAAGGTTTACCCAGCGCCACGGCGTCGGCATACGGATCGGCTTTGCCTATTCCGAGCACGTTGCGCAGCTTTATGCCCACCGAAGGGAAGGGCTTGTAGCTCTGCTGCAGTTCGCCTTCCGGCGTGCGCAGGGCGCAGCCGCAGATGCCGCATTGTGGATTGGCTTCCATATGGCGCAGCATCGCGCCGACGGCTTCGCAGTTGATTACGGTGTCGTCGTCGAGCAGCCAGATGTAGTCTCCCTTTGCAAGGGCGATGCCCCGGTTGCGCGCGGCGGCTACACCCCGGTTGCTGTCGAGACGGCGGTAGATGATTTCCGGGTGGCAGGAGGCGATGTAGTCGGCTGTTCCGTCGGTCGAGCCGTTGTCGATCAGTATCAGCTCATGGGGAATCCCCGCGAGCGCGCCGGGAACCGAATCGAGAAGCTGGCGCAGCCGTTCGAGAGAGTTCCAGCAGATTACAACAACTGAGAGCAGGGGAGAGTGGTCCATCGGCGTGCAGGTCTGGTTACTGGCGTCCGAAAAGCTTCACGCGCAAGGCCTTGAAGGCCAGACGGAACTCGCTGAAGCTGCGGAATTTGCGCAGATGGTGCCACACTATGCGCGGCGACAGGAAATAGCGCAGGTTGAAGCGGTAAAGTGCACGCTCCATCTCTTCGGCCGAGAGGTGGGGGTAGGAAAGTATCGAATCGCGCTGCACGTTGGTAGGCGAGTACTCACCCCCCTTTATCCAACCGTTCTCTTTGGCCATCTGGTAGAATTCCGTGCCCGGGAATGGCGATACGATGTTGAACATCACCTGGTCGACCTTCAGGGCCATGGCCTTGCGGAGGGTATCGCGCAGGGTCTCCTTGGTCTCGAGAGGCGACGTGCCTATCAGTATGTTGAGTTTTACGGGCACACCGTACTTCTTCAGCAGTTCTATGGCGTTGACAATCTGGTTGGAGGTAATGCCTTTGCGGATAAAACGCAGAATCTCGTCGTTGAACGATTCCACACCGAGGTCAACGTAGGTGCAGCCGCTCTCGCCGAGCATCCGTGCTATCGGCTCGGTGATGGCGTCGACGCGGGCCTGACAGCCCCACACCATGCCGTGTTTTTTCAGTTCGCGGCATATTCCGGCGGTACGCTCCTCGTTCCAGATGAAATTGTCGTCGACGAAGCCGATGGCGCGGTACCCCTCGGCGGCAAGGACGTCGAGTTCGCGCCCGATGCTCTCCACCGAGCGGAAGGAGATGGGCGGCTTGCGGCCGTGGTCGGCGCGGAAGTCGAGCTCGCGGGCGAAAGTGAGTGAGCTGGGCACGCAGTATATGCAGTGGAACGGGCAGTTGCGCGAGGTGAGCATCGTGGTGTAGGGTGCCACTTTCAGTTTCGGGTTGTGGAAGCGGTATTTGCCCGCCAGGTGGCGAGCCGGGAAGGGGAGCGAGTCGAGGTCGGTAAGCAGTTCGCGCGCGGGGTTGCGTTTTATCGTGCCGTCGGGGTTATGCAGGGTCAGGCCCTTGAGGTCTGAAATGTCTTGCCCGTCGCGTAGGTGCTCAAGCAGTTCTACCACAGTCAGTTCCGGCTCTCCGCGCACTATCGCCGTCCGTTTGCCCGAGAGGTAGATGTCGGGGAAGAACGTGGCGCCGGGGCCGAGAAACACTGTCGTGGCTTCGGGCCGCAGCCGGAGTATGGCGTCGCGGGCGTCGCGGTCGGCGGCACGGCTCAGATTCACGGTCCAGATCAGATAGGCGTCGCTCGTGTCGGCGCCGAGAAACTGCTCGAGCGAGGCAGTGCCGTCGGCCGTAAGGTCGGCATATTCCACTTCGAACCCCTTCTCGGCCACGAGTGCAGCCACGGTGAGTTCGTAGAGATTCGGCATCGGGTAGACTACCCTTGTGCAGCCGGCCGAGCGTTCTGCCGGCGTTTCGGCGCAAGGCTCGGGCGGAACGAGAAAACACACTTTCATATAATGGATAACGCCCTACTGCGCTGCTTTATTGCCTCACATTTATTCGGCTACGCCGCGGATTTGCCGGTAGGATACGCCTTCAGTTGCGTAATACGGGCCAGCGGTAGGTTTTCAGAAGTTTTACGGTTTCGGCCTCGCGGCCGCCGAGATATTCGTCGAGGAGGGCGTGGAAGCGCCGTGAGTGGTTCATCTCCGTCAGGTGGGCCAGTTCGTGGAGTATCACGTAGTCCGAGAGTTCTTCCGGAAGGAAGAGCAGCACATAGCTCAGGGAGATTACTCCCGACGAGGAGCAGCGGCCCAGCACACGGTGTCCGCGCGAGATGGTCCAACCTATGGGGTGTCGCCCCACACGCGCCGCCAGCTGGCGTGCGCGCGGCAGCAGAAGGTCGGCGGCAAGCCTCCGGGCTCCCTTGCACATCATGTCGCTTACGGCGCGTACAGTGTCGGCCGACTCGATGTCCCAGCCCAGCCCCACTTCTATGGCGATTGTGGCGCCCCGCGCCGTGCAGAGTATGCGCTTGGGGTCGATCATCTGGCGGCGGATGATTACGTCGACGTAGGGGAACTCCATATGCTGCCCGTCGCGGTAGGCTACCTGCGGCCGCACGGCCAGCAGGCGCGGAGCGAACCCGTCGAGAGCGTCGCGCAGGCGCTCTACGGGCGTTCCGTGAGGCACGCTTACATTCACAAGTCCTTGCTTCCAGCGGGCGGAAATCTGATGGGTGTTCCGCCTGACGTTCACAAGGACCTTTCCAAGAGCGCTATGGTTGATTTCGGCTACGGGCATCTGTAGGGTTCTGAATTCCGGTTTGGAGTGTCGGGATTTAATTGCAGACAGTCTATCAGATAAAGCCCTTCATGCCGAGTTTGTCGCGCAGCGTGTCGGTGAATGAGTGGCATGGCTGGACCACCAGATTCACGCAATAGGGGGCGCGGCTGAGCCTCAGGATGGTTTCGAGCGGGAGTGTCTGCGATTTGCCGTCGACAGCCAGGCGGAAGCCGCTGCCGCGGGTCTCCACTCCGATTTCGATGGGGGAGCGGTCGCTTACCACGAGCGGCCGCATCGACAGCGAGTGAGCCGCTATTGGCGAGAGCACCCATCCCTCCAGTTCAGGTGCGAGAATCGGGCCTCCTACCGAAAGGTTGTAGGCAGTGGAGCCTGTAGGGGTGGCGATAATCAGGCCGTCGCCCATATAGTTGAGAGTCGAGCTGTGGCCCAGCCGGGCGCTTATGCGGAGCATCGAGCCGTTGTCGCCGCGCGTTATTGCCACTTCGTTGAGTGCCGTCAGCGGCGCCGCGGCGGCCTGATTCCCTTCGCCCGCGAGTATTTCAACCTGGAGTAGCGAACGAGGCTCCACGGCGTAGCGCCCCTGAAGCAGCGATGCGTATACCGCCCCCTCCTGCTCGAAGGTGAAAGCCGAGAGATAGCCCAGATGGCCGGTGTTGATTCCGGCTATCGGCGTGGCCTCGGCGCCGATCCATCGCGCCGTCTTGAGAAATGCGCCGTCGCCGCCCACGCTTATGGCCAGGTCGGCGTGGGGCTGCCGCGTGAGAGGCATGTAGTCGAGCCCCACGGCGAATCTGTCGCCGAGATGGGTGGTGAGGTAGTCGAGAAACGGTTCGGCGAGAACTACGTCGTCGCCGCGTTGCATGAGCGTGGCCACGAGCTGCTCTATATGCTCGAAATATCCTTCCTGATGGCGGTTGCCGTTTATGGCTATTCTCATGGCTGTAAGTGTGTTGTCGGTTAAAGAAAAATATCTCGTCGGGCGCGTCCGATGTGGAATCAGAGGTCGAGATAGTGGAGGAGTTCGTTTATGCGGGCCATAGCCTCCGACTGCTGCTCGGGAGTGAGCCGGGCCGAGGTGTCGACCGTCTGATAGCCGTAGCGGGCCAGCGAGCGCGCTATCGCGTCGGCATTGCGCGTGTCGGCGCGCACGAGTACTACCGGATGGTCGTCGGGCGTACGCATCGCCGTCACCGTCAGCGCAAGCAGGCGTGCGTCGCAATCCTCCACTGCGCGGGCTATGGCCGAGGCGCTGAAATCCTCGGGGCGACAGGCCACGAGTAGCTCGCACCCGTCGGCATGTTGGGGCAGAAGAGCCTCAAGCTTGTCGGATGCCGAGAGGTTGCCGGCAAGATAGTCGCTGAGAAGTCGTTGCGTCAGTTCGCTCATATTCCACTGTTCGATGTCGGTAAAATTTCCTTCGGTTGCAAATTTATGGAAAATCCCGCAATCCCTACGGAGCGGCGGTGTTAAAAATAGGGTATGAATGTTAAAGGCGATGTGCCCTCGGGGAGGAACACATCGCCTTTGAAATAGGATTGATGTTGTGGCGGTTTCGGTGGGAAACCGGGGGGAACTTCGGATTAGCGTACGATTACTTTCGCTATATGGCCGGCGGCATTCACTACGTAGATACCCGGCTGGAGGCTGATACGCACTGTCGGCGCGGCTTCGGCGGAAGCTACGGTGCGGCCGTCGGTGGCGATTACCGCAACCTTACCCTGGGTGAGGCCTTTCACCACGATTCCACCGCCGATGGCGCGGATGTCTACTCCGGAATCACCGTAGAGGCTGGCTACGCCGCTGAGGTCGATGTCGGCCGTGTTCGACGGGCGTGACTCGCCGCGGTCGTAGACGGCTGTGACAAAGTAGGAGTATTTACGCCCCTCGCGGGTGGTGGCGTCGGTGTAGGCAGGTTCGGTAAGGAGCGTGGAGTTGAGTTTCATTCCGTTGCGGTAGATGTTGTAGCCCTTGAGCGTTACTGCTGCAGGAGCGGCATCCGCGGGGATGAAGGTCACATCGTCGATGAAGAGGAAATACTTGTCGGTCGAACGGCTCCGGATGGCGGCGTATTTCGTGCCTTCGGGGAGTTTGAAGCGATACTGCATCCATGCATTGGGTGCATCGATTACCTTGCCGATGGAGGTGAAGTCGTCGGGACTTGTTGTGGAAGCTGATGCAAGCACCTCGAAGGTTTCGGGATACTTGGCGTCGAAGCTCTTGGCGTAGAATGAGAATGACTGGGCTACGGTGTTGAGCAGCGGAGTGACAGCCCAGTCGTCGCTCTGGTAGCTTACGCCACCGCGCGACACGTATTCCGAGCATATGAACTGGTTGCCGCTGTGGGCGTTCCATCGTGTGGGATCAGTTCCGCTCTGGATACCGCTCAGAGTGTTGTTGACAACAAACCACGACTGGAGGCCGGTGCACGGGAATTCGGGCACGTTGGTGCCACCTACGGGGAGTCCGTCGGCATCGACGAATTTCCAGCCTGCCACTACGTTGCTCCATGCCTCGGCGTTGTCGAATGTCTCGGTGAAGGGTTCGCCGGGTGCGTTGGCAACGTCAGGCGCGCTCCAGGAGAGTACGGCTCCGTCGGCACCCGATGTGGCGGTCAGGTCGTTGACTGCCGGAACGGTGGGTGCCACCAGGCCTACGGAGATTTCCTCCGAGGTATTGTCGGCGTCATTAAGGTCGTTGTCGCATACCACTACGGCTTTATAGCTTACGTATTCGCCTGCGGTCACGTCGAGCGTCTGCTCGAAGGTTACTTCCTTGAGCTGCGAAGGCTCGAGCGCCGTGCAGTCCACGTGGTCGACGGGCTCGTCGTTGCGCCATAGCTCAACGGTAAAGCTGCGGATGGTGTTGTCGCCGGTGTTGGCTACTGTGGCGGTGATTTCGAAAGGCTTGTCGACATCAGCGGCAGCGGGCGCCGAGATGTTGGATGCGGTGAGGTTGTATTCCACGTAGCTGTTTACGCGGAGGTTATCGAGGGTATAGACGGCGAGTTCGGTGTCGGAGGGCATGATACGGAATATCACGCTCTGGCCTTCGAAATCGGTAAGAGGAACGATAACCTTGTTCCAAGTATTGGCTTCGCCCGTTTCGCATACGCGGTCGGTCTGCACGGTCACGAAGCCGTTGCCATCGCCCTTGTCTACCTGCACGGAGAGCTTGTTGGTAGGATTGGCCAGGGAGTTCTGGTAGTTGTAGGTATAGTAGGTGAAGGCGGGATTGCTCAGACCTTCGAGGTTGATTTTACCGGTGACCAGAGCGGTAATGTCGCCGCTGTAGGCCTCGAGGTAGGTGAATCCGCCGTCGTTGTCCTGAGGGCCGAATCCCCAGTCGTGCTGGGATACGAAGCGCCAGGGCTCGCGGCCCGAAATGTAGTTGTAGCCGAAGATTGTGGAGACGGTCTTGTCCTTGAACGATTCTGCCCATGGTGTCGGATAGGCGGCTCCTACAGGCTTGTAGTCGGTGGCGGCCATCTTGTCGGATTCGCCTCCGGCGGTCACGGCGTAGACGCCGAACTGGCAGAATGCCTGCTCGCCCTCTTCTACGGCGGTCAGAGTCACGGATGTGCCCTTCACGTTGTCGGCTACGGTTTCGTATTCGCGGTTGATTACGCGGTAGCTTACGGCATCGGCGTTGAAGCTGTTGCCTTCCACGTCGGTTGTTACGGGAGTCCAGCTGATAGTTACCTTGCCCGTGTTGCCGTCTTCAATCATCTTGGCCGATTCCGGAGCCACAGGCTTGCGGGCGCCGACGAGGGCCTCGCACTCGGCGGCCGGGCTGTCGCCGTGGACATTAGAGGCCACAACGGCATACAGGTGCTTGCCCAGGGTGAGGGTTTCGGCATTGTCGGTGAGGGCCACATTCGCCCCCGGACCGATGTTTTCGGTGAGGGTTGCGATAACCGTGCCGTCGCGCGTCACGACGATTGCCGTACATGCATTGTCGCCGGTGAGGTCCTCGCCTTTGACGGTCTTGGAGGGTGCGGTGAATGTGATGTCGGCCTTGCGGGTGCCGTCGACGGGGGTTATCACGGCAAGATCGGTCACGGCAGCCGGTGCGTTGGCATTTGTACCGTCGCCGATGGTGAATGAGATTACGTCGATTGTGCTGGATTTCCCGGCGGTGGCGGCATGGATGCCGATATAGATTTCAGCGGTTTCCTCGGCCATGATTTCGCCCTGGAAGGTCTGGGCGGTCGAACTCTTGACTGCGGTGGGCTCGATGAGTGTGTTTGTCATGGCCTCAACAGTGGGAGCGGTGCCCCATTTCACCTCGAAGGTCTCTTCGTAGTAGTTGCTGGTCTTGAGGGTGATGGCGAAGGGGTATGAGGAGCCTTCGCGCACTTTTACGGCCGGCGTGATGGCCCAGTCGTCGAATCCTTTGGAGCCGTAGGCTTCCAGAGCTTTGCTCGACGATGAGTATTTCCAGGTGTAGTCGTCGGTGTTGACGTTGAGAATCGTCCAGCCGGCCAGAGAGGTAGCGGCGGTGAAGCTGCCTTCATAAGGGGGCACGATCGGGCCCAGCACGATTTCTGCCGATTTGGCTTCGGTGGAGGAGAGGCCGTCGACGGTCGAAACCACGCCGTAGGTATAGGCCGTGCGCACGGCCGGCATTTCTATAACGTCGGTTGCCTTACGCGCCGTCTCTGCGTCGGCAATCACTTTGCCGTCGGGATAGCGCACTACACGATAGGTGGCGTTGGAGTAGGCCACGTTGCCGCCGTTGACACCCGACGACGAGGGCGATGTCCAGCTGAGGTTCACCGTTGTACCCTGAACTGTGGCGGTCACAGTCGAAGGCTTGGGAGTATCGGGGCCGACGAATTTCTTGGTTCCGTTGGGCTCCGATTCGCCGGCGTCGTTGGAGGTCGTCACGGTGAAGTAATAGTTGTCGGGTTCGGTGAGGGTTACAGACACTGAAGTACGCTTGTTGCCGGGTGTGCATGTGCCGGTAGCGATTACGTCTCCGTTGGCACGCACGGTATAGGTAAGGTCGGTTTCGGCGTCGAGACGTTCCTGCCCGATTGTATAGGTGGGCGTATAGAAGATGATGGTTCCCGTCAGCGATGAGCCGGAGAAGTTCGCACTTGGCGAAGAGGAGATTTTAGCGGGGGCGTCGGGCGACCGCTCTACCTCGGGCTCGGGCACATACATGCCGCAGAGCTGCTCTTCGTTGAGGAGCTCGTAGGCCTTGGTTGCCTTGGCGGTCTTGAGGTCGACGGTGTAGAGGCCGAAGTCCGTATCGGTTGTTACCGACCAGTACATAGTGTCGGTTGCCGGGTCGATGGTGGCGTCGCCGATATAGTCGGATTTCACTCCGGTGGAACCCACGAGAGTCATCTCGCCGGTCTTGATGTCGACGGTGTAGAGGTCGCCGTTGCGCTCTATGGCGTAGAGGGTGCCGTCGGACGAGAACGCGCAACCGCTCCAGGGGCGCACGATGGGGCAGATGGTACGTTTGATTCCGAAATAGCTGTAGTTCCATTCCACGAAGTTGTAGCCCGTGCGCTCCGGATTGATGAAGCAGCCGTATACCTCGTCGCGGAGGGGATTGTAGGCCATGGTGGTGGCTACATACTGGATGTAGCCCGTATAGCTGTCGTATTCGCTCCAGTCGGAAAGGTTGTAGTTGATGGTCTTGATTTCCTCCAGACCCATCACCTCGATGTAGCGGTTGATGTAGTAGTAGCCTTTCGCGGCGAAACCTCCGCCGGTGGCGAGGATTCCGGTGGCAAGGCGGGTGGGATTCCATTCCGTGGTGGAATAGCTCCACATGCCGGCTACGTTGTCGGGATAGACTACACTTGCGTTGATTTTGGCTGCTGCCGCGCCGGTCTCGCCGGTTGTCGTGGCGTAGGAGCGGCGTGCGGGCGCCTGATGGTTGCTCACAGGTGCGGCCGATGTGAATTGCGTGGCGGTGGTGCCGGGGCGGAGGCCCAGCAGTTCCTCTACGGGACGCGGTGCGAGCGGAGCGGCAGAAGCTATGCTTGCATTAAGAAGTATAGCTACCCCCCCATCAATGTAATGATTTTTCGCATTTTAGTGATGATTGGTGATAAATATTAAGTTAACTATTGCGCTGAAGTAAAAGGGAGGAAAGGTTTCCGATTGCGTGGTGCGGATTGATTTTTGTGAATAAATCGGTTATTATGTGCAAAATTAGGCGAAATTTGTACTTTTGGCAAGAAAATTTCTATAAAATTAAGGTTGTTTTGCGTTTTTGGACGTTATAATCTTATGATATTGCATTCTGATTGCTTTTTTGCGTTCGGCATTCTTTCATTGCGTTAAAAAAGTTAATTTTGTGACACTGTAATTATAGAATATTTCCTCTGATGAACCCCTATGGAGTATATCACCACTGAAAACATTCTGCTTATCGGCTCCACGCTGCTGATTGCGGGCGTGCTCATCGGCAAGTCGAGCTACCGGTTCGGCCTGCCGCTTCTGCTTATCTTCCTTCTGGTCGGGATGGCTTTCGGCACCGACGGCGTGGGCATCCAGTTCAGCAACATGCATACCGCCCAGTTCATCGGTATGATAGCTCTCTGCATCATCCTCTTTTCGGGCGGCATGGGCACCAAAATCGCGGCAATCCGCCCTGTAGTGTTGCCGGGACTGGTGCTATCCACCGTGGGCGTCCTCCTCACCGCACTTCTCACCGGTGTTTTCATCTGGTGGCTTTCCGGCATGAGCTGGACCAACATCCATTTCGCTCTGTTGCCGTCACTTCTGCTGGCGTCCACTATGTCGTCGACCGATTCGGCCTCCGTATTCGGCATTCTCGGCAGCCAGAAAGTGGGATTGCGCAACCACCTGCGCCCCATGCTCGAGCTTGAAAGCGGCTCGAACGACCCCATGGCCTATATGCTCACGATAATTCTTATCGAGACCATAACCATAGGTGGCTCGCTTTCGGCGGGTGCCCTCGTGGTGGAGCTTCTGCTGCAGTTCGGTGTAGGAATCGCCGGAGGCTTCGTGATGGGAAAGATAACGCTATGGTTGATCGGGATATACCGGCGTATCGATGCCCGCTCGTCCAACCGCGAGGACGCCGGGCAGGCCGCATCCATGATTTCAATCCTCATGATCGGCGCGGTATTCTTCACTTTTGCCGGTACAACCGCCCTTGCTGGCAACGGCTATCTCGCCGTATATATCTGCGGCATCGTAATCGGCAATGCTCCGCTGCCCAATCACCGCGGCATAGCGAAGATTCTCGACGGAATGACGTGGTTCGCCCAGATTGTGGTCTTTCTTATGCTTGGCTTGCTGGTCAATCCGCATGAAATGATTTCCGTGGCTCCTGTCTCGCTCCTGATCGGCGTATTCATGATTCTCGTGGGGCGCCCGCTCAGTGTGTTCCTCTCGCTGGCGCCGATGCGCAAGGTCAGCATTAAGTCGAAGGCTTTCATCTCGTGGGTGGGCCTGCGCGGCGCGGTGCCCATCATCTTCGCCACCTATCCGGTGGTGGCCGGCATAGAAGGAGCTGGTCAGATATTCAATATAGTATTCTTCATTACAATCCTTTCTCTTCTCATTCAGGGAACTACCGTCATTTCGGCAGCCCGTCGGCTCGACCTTGTGGATTCCGACAGTCATGGCGACGACGATTTCGGCGTGGAACTCGCCGACGAGCTTCCCACTTCTCTCCAGACCCTCACCCTCACCCCCGAACATCTGGCCAAGGCCTCCACTCTGAGCGAGATGCAGCTCCCGGCCGGCTCGCTCGTGATAATGATACGCCGCGGCAACCGCTATATCGTGCCCAACGGCCACCGACGGCTCCACCCCGCCGATACCCTTCTCATAATAAAGGAGGACGAGAGCGGAGTGTAAATTTCTGTTAATGCGGCAAGATTTCGCACGAGGGCGGGTCGGCGTGTTGAAATTTCTTGGTAAATTTGCAACTCAACAACATGGCAATGACTACCAATCTAAGCGTAAATATAAATAAAATAGCTACTTTGCGCAATGCGCGTGGCGAAAATAATCCCGACCTGGCCCAGGTGGCCCAGGCCTGCGAGCGCTTCGGCGCCGACGGAATCACGGTGCATCCGCGTCCCGATGAGCGCCATATCCGCCGCGACGACGTGTTCACCCTCCGTCCGCTCGTGAAGACGGAATTCAATATCGAGGGATACCCCTCGCCTGAGTTCATGAAGCTTGTGCTCATGGTGAAACCCGAGCAGGTCACTCTGGTGCCCGACGCACCCGACGCGCTCACCTCGTCGGCCGGATGGGATGTCGGTGCCAACATGGACTTCCTCACCGGAATCATCGACTCGCTGCGCGAGGCCGGCATACGAAGCTCGATTTTCGTGGATACCGACGTGGAGAATATCCGACTGGCCGCCAAAGCCGGAGCCGACCGCGTGGAGCTGTATACCAAACCCTACGCCGACCTCTACGAGCGCGACCCCGAGCGCGCCGTGGCACCCTACGTGGAGGCCGCCCGCGCCGCCCGAAAGGCTGGCCTGGGCATCAACGCCGGCCACGACCTCAGCCTTAAAAATCTTCGCTATTTCAAGGAGAACGTGCCCCATATCAACGAAGTATCCATCGGCCACGCTCTCATCTGCGACGCGCTCTACCTCGGCCTGGAGGAGACCATCCGCCAGTACAAGGGCTGCCTGAAATAATCTCTCTGCACTCCTCGGAGCCGTCCGCAGCACTTTCTGTCACCCCGTAATCTATAAACCAATATAATGATTTTGCTCGACGCTGCCATCACCGGCACACCGGCCGCAACTGCCGCCGTAAACCAACAAGTTGAACTCTCGCTCTGGGACCTCTGCCTCCGCGGCGGCCCTCTAATGATTGTGCTCGCCCTGCTCTCGCTGGTGTGCATCTACATCTTTGTGGAGCGCGCCATTGTGATAAACCGCGCCGCCCGCGAGGACGATACGTTCATGAAGCGCATCCGCGACTACATCCATGAAGGTGAAATCGAGAGCGCCTTCAATCTATGCAAGAAGACCGGAACACCCTATGCGCGCCTCATCGCCAAGGGAATCAGCCGTATCGGCCGTCCGGTCAACGATATCCTCGCAGCTGTCGAAAACACCGGCAACATCGAGATTGCCTCGCTCTCCAAAGGCCTTCCGTGGCTAGCTACTACGGCCGCCGGCGCCCCTATGCTCGGCTTCCTGGGTACAGTCGTAGGCATGGTGCAGGCCTTCTACGCGATTGCCTCCGAGGGCAATTCAGCCAACATCGCCACCTTCTCGTCGGGTATCTATACAGCCCTCGTAACCACCGTGGCCGGCCTCGTGGTGGGCGTAATCGCCCTGTTCGCCTACAACTATCTGGTGGCGCGCATCAACTCGGTGATGAACATGCTCGAGTCGAAATCAATGGAATTCATGGACCTTCTCAACGAGCCTGCCGTCTGACGCCGCGGCTCACGTCCATCACTCCCCAATCAGCCTGCCATGCTCAAACGTCAACACTCCATGATGTCGGCCTTCTCGATGGCCTCGATGACCGACGTGATATTCCTCCTGCTCATCTTCTTTATGGTGACCTCGACCTTCGTGTTCCCCACCGGCCTTGAGGTCAACCTCCCGCAGAGCACCGAGCAGAGCGCTCTCAAGCCCTCTACACGCATATATATCGACGCCGACAAAAATATCTACGGTTCGGCCGGCGACGAGCAGCCGCAGCCGCTCCAGATTGATGCGCTCGTGCCCTTCCTCAAGATGGCCCACGAGCAGGATTCCACCGGATTCATCGCCCTCTATGCCGACGAAAACGTGCCCTACGGCCGCATCGTCGAGGTGCTCAACGCCGGGGCCTCCAACAATATCAAGATGGTGCTCGCCACCAAGCCCGTGGCCAACCACGCGCAGGATATCCTGCCCGACGCCGTGCCAGCCACCGACCTCTCCGGCGATATGACCACTCCTAACCAATCCACTCAGCAAGATTGAAAAAGTCCGACCGCATAATAGCCATTGTCGTAGCCATAGCGTTCCATCTGCTGGTGCTTCTGGTGTTTCTCCACACCTTCCTGAAGTTCCCGCCCGATGAACTGACGCCCTGGCCTCCCGAGCCTGAGGAGAATATCGTTTTCGACCAGGTCGAGGATCTCTATGCCTCAGGCGAATTTGTGCGTACGGGCGACATTCTCGATCCGGTGGCTCCCGTCGACGAGCCCGCGCCCTCTGCCGTCGACAATCCCGAGCCTACACAGGACGCCTCCGGTGCCGTAGATGCCGGAAAAGCGGCCGAACCCAAGCCTACGGTCACTTCTGAGCGCCCCTCGCCCGCCAAAGTGAAGAAGGAGCAGGAAGGACCTACCAAGGAAGAACTTCAGCGTGAGAAAGAGCGTCAGGAAGCAGCACGCCGACAGCAGGCGAAGAAGAATGTGGCCGACGCCACCAGCAAAGCCTTCGGCGGCGGTAAAGGGAAGGGCACACCCGGTTCCGTGGAGGGCAACTCCGACAAAGGCGCCATCTCAGGCACTCCGGGCAACGGCCTGAAAGGCCGTACGATGGAAAATTGGTCGCGCGTGCCCTCTACCAAACTCGGCGTGATAGCCGTGCGCGTTAAGGTCGACGCCCAGGGCCACGTAACCTCCGCCACCTACGATGCCGCCCACAGCTCCGGCACTGTAGCCTCCGACGCCTCCATGCGCCGCAACTGCGTGGAGCGCACCCGTCAGTGCCGCTTCTCCGTTCTCGAAGGCTCCCCCACCCAATCCGGCATCATCACCTGGGTCTTCAAATAACTTTTTTCAAGCAATCTTTGCAGATATTCTCCGTTTCCACAGATATTTTAGTAGTGGAAGGAGGAGCCGCCGAGGAATTCGCGGAGGAGGGAGGTGGAGGGAACTCCGCGCTCGGGAATCTGCTTGAAGTAGCCTAAGAAGCGGCGCAGACGGTAGGCTTCGGCATATTCGGGCACGTCGTTGGGAACTTCGCGGAGCACGGCCTCGGCATAGTCCTTTATTACTCCCAATTCAAACAGCAGCGATGAATTGAAGGTGGAATCGGCGTTTTCCTGGAAGGGGAAAATCCATTTCTCCTCGCCGCGGCGTACGCTCGGCCAGCGGCGTATGGTCTCCTCGGCCGACGAGCCGCGATATTTGTAGTCGCGGATTATGCGGCGCAGCAGGCGGTTGTCGGTGGTGGGTATCCAGTTATGGTCGTCGATCGAGAGTGTGGTCAGCGCCGAGACGTACACGCGGTATTTCATCTCCTCCGGAATCTCGGAGGTCAGAGCCGGATTGAGTCCGTGAATCCCTTCGATAAGAAGGATGGAGTTAGGTTCCAGACGCAGTTTGTTGCCCTTATAGATGCGTTTACCCTGCTCGAAACTATAGGTCGGAAGGCTCACTTCCTCGCCGCGCAGAAGGGCGTTGAGGTCGGCGTTGAAGGCCTTGAGATCGAGTGCGTAGAGAGATTCGAAATCGTAGTCGCCCGTGGCGTCGCGCGGCGTCTTGTCGCGGTCTACAAAATAGTTGTCGAGCGAGATCATCTTGGGCTTGAGCAGATTGGTGGTCAGATATATGCCCAGACGCTTAGTTGTTGTGGTCTTGCCGCTCGACGACGGACCGGCGATGAGCACGATTCGCGCTCCTCCGAGGCGGTAGCGTCGCGTGATTTCATCTGCTATCGAAGATATTTTCTTGTCGTGCATCGCTTCGGCCACGTTAATCAGGTCGGCGGCTTTCCCTTCTTCCACCACGCGGTTTAACTGACCTACGTTGGCCACACCTATCACCTCATTGAAGTGGCTGTATTCCACGAAGGCGCGGTACATCTTTTCCTGGTCGATTTCTGGGGCAGGGCAGTCGGGATGGTTGCGGTCGAATGCCATCAGGAGGAATCCCTCTTTGTAGGGAATGAGATCGAACACCGACAGACAGCCCGTGGAGGGTGCCAAGGCGCCGTAATAGCTGTCGACCACGCCGTCGAGACGGTAGTAGGTGGTATACAGCTCGCGTATGGTCTGAAGAAGCGTCACCTTGTCGGTGAGTCCGGCCTCCCGGAATTTTTCGATGATGTCGGCCGTTAGTCGTTCTTTGCGTTCGAACGGGATATCACGCTGGCAGAGCTCGCGCATGCGTGTGCGCAGCCGCTCTACGATGGCCGGAATCCGCTCCGAGGGGATGGCCTGGAGGGACGTAGTGCCGTCCGCAAGCTTCTGCTCTTCGAACAGCAGGCAGTAGTAGCCTCCGGCTAAGGAATGCTCGATTCGCAGACGCGTAGAGGGCATCTCCTGACGTACGGCGCAATAGAGCATCATCGAGAGCGAACGCACGTAGACGCGAGTCCCCGATGCCGACTCGCGCGGAAGGAACTCCACCTGCTTCGGTCCGAAGAGCTGATACTGCAGAGGCTCCGTCTTGTTGTTTACAGCGGCGCAGATGGGTTCGAGACCGACGAGGCGCGGGGCGAGGGTGGTGGCAATCTCCTGGAGGGTCTCGCCTCCCTCGATATCGATATATTCGTGAATGTTCTTGCAGTAGATTTTCATGCGTGAGCTCATAGCTATATTGATTTATCTGATATGGTTGAAACGGCGGAAAATCTTGCGGGCCTGACGCGATACCTCGGCCTCGTTTTTCCCCATGGCGCGGGCATAGGCGCGGGCGAGCAGGCAGGTGAAATGGCCGGAGGTGCTTACCGACTTGAACATCTTCATGAGCTTGCGCTCGTCGGTCACGTCGAAGCGGATGCGGTTCAGATCTACATATCCGAAGGTAAAATTGCCGTCGGCGTCCTTGTCGAGGAGCACGTTGCCGGCCGAGTGGTCCTTCATCCAGATTCCTGCCTTGTGGAGGCGTGCGATTTCAGCGCCCCACTGCTCGATCAGCTGTTCAAGCTGGCCGTTGCTTTCCCAGAGCCGCATGTTGGGCTGCGCCACCTGCCGGCAGAAGTAGTAGCTCCGTCGAAGAATCTTAACTCCGGGCACCGGTGAAAAAAATTCTTCGGCATAGCCGTAGGGTAGGGGAGTGGTGAAGCCGAGTGTGCGCAGACGGAGCGCGTGCTCGAAGCTCCGGCGCGCTTTGCTTTTGCGGATGCTTCCGTAGACGAAATTGTTGGGAAAGCGCGGACGACCGAATGCTTTTACGTTGATGTCGCCGTCGACCACGCCGAGCCGGTTGCGCGAGCCTTCATAGATAATGTGGGCATCAGCCGGCAGACCCGTGCGGGCAACCGCACCGATTACCGATCCTCGTTTGCTTCCCTCGGGCGAGAGCACAATGTTGATTTCTGTTCTATTGAAGAATTTTCGCATCGCAACAAAGATAGTAAATTTTTCGTCGCCCAGGTTTTAATTTTCGTGGTCGGATGGTCGGGAGAAATGGAATTTTTAAGTCTCGAAGGCTTAAAATCGCCTGTTTAGGCCTATAAACAGCTAATAATCATCGCTTGAACGTGAAAATTTGTTTCACGTGAAACTTTTGCAGAAAATAGCTTTTACAGGAATGCCGGCAAAATTTCGTATTTTTGTGCTTAATCTGATTACTCACGTACACAAGTTATCAAATTTTCTCCGGCAGTGGCACTGAATTATATCTGGCTCGCGTTTTTCATCATCGCTTTTGCGGTTGCGCTCTTCAAGACAATTTTCGAGGGCGACCTCGAGGTGTGGTCAACCATCATGTCGTCGTCGTTCACCTCGGCCGCCACGGCGTTTGAGATTTCGCTTGGTCTGACCGGCATCCTCTCGCTCTGGCTCGGGCTGATGAAGGTGGGCGAGCGCGCCGGAGTGATAGGATTCTTCGGAAGGATGATTTCGCCGCTATTCTGTCGCCTTTTCCCCGGCGTGCCGAAAGGGCACCCCGCCATGGGTTCCATTTTCATGAACGTTTCGGCCAATATGCTCGGCCTCGACAACGCCGCAACTCCGCTCGGCCTGAAGGCTATGCAGGAACTCCAGACGCTAAACAAGGAGAAGGATACCGCCACCGACGCCATGATAATGTTCCTGATTCTAAACGCTTCAGGGCTTTGCTTTATCCCGATAGGCATCATGATGTATCGTGCGCAGGCAGGTGCCACGAATCCGACCGACGTGTTCCTCCCGATTCTTCTGGCCACGTTCATCTCGACGATGGTCGGAATAGTGACGCTGTGCATCAAGCAGCGCATTCGTCTGGCCGACCCTGTGCTGCTTTCGTGGCTCGCAGGGATGGCTGCCATTATTGCCGGAATCGTCTGGTTTTTCTCGGGGATGGATGGTGAGAGTGTTGCGCGCTACTCAGGCTTTATAGCCAACGCACTCCTTTTTGGCGTTATAATAGCCTTTCTCGGCTCCGGACTGTGGAAGAGGATAAATGTCTACGAATCCTTTATTGAAGGGGCGAGAGAGGGCTTTAAAACGGCCGTTACGATAATACCTTACCTTGTTGCCATACTCGTGGCAATCGGGATGTTCCGTGCCTCGGGTGCGATGGACCTTCTTACCGAGTGGACAACATGGACTGTAGCCTCCGTTGGTCTTGATACAGAATGGGTTGAGGCGTTGCCCACTGCTCTGATGAAACCGCTCAGCGGATCAGGCTCGCGCGGACTTATGGTCGACCTGATGACGGCCCATGGCGCCGATGCCTTTGTGAGCCGTGTGTCGGCTTCCATCCAGGGGTCGACCGATACGATGTTCTACGTCCTGGCCGTATATTTCGGTTCGGTGGGTATCAGGAAAACCCGCTACGCCGTTACATATGCCCTTATGGCCGATATCGCCGGGTCGCTTGCCGGCATCTTCGCCGCCTATCTCTTCTTCAAATAAGAGCTATTGATATTTCGCGAATATTTGCCTAACTTTGTGAGTAATTTTGCCATGGTTGCCGCGAGGCCTCGTGCCCGTTTCGAACCGATGGACAGATTGCAACTTTTCTTGTTAAATCTTTGAATACCGGAATGTTGCAAAGCGAAAAATTCCAGTGGCTCGCCGACGGCGTTGACCTTCCCGAGCTTGATTACGAGCTGATTCAGCGTTGGCTTACCCTTGTTGCAGAGCGCCACAACCGCATTGTGGGAAATCTTTCGTATATCTTCTGCAACGACCCGAAAATACTTGAGGTAAACCGGCAATTCCTTAATCACGACTACTTTACGGATGTCATAACCTTCGACGACTGCCGCGGGCGCCTGCTTCGCGGCGATATGTTCATCTCGCTCGAAACCGTGGCTACCAACGCTGTGGCCCAGGGCACGACCTACGAGGAGGAACTCAGGCGCGTGATAGTCCATGGTGTGCTCCATCTCTGCGGCATCAACGACAAGGGTCCCGGAGAGCGCGAGATAATGGAAGCTAACGAAAACGAGGCGCTCGCACTTCTTGCAGAGCTGTCCTGATAATTTGACTTTCAGTAATTTAGATTCATACTTTTTCTAAGACTGTAGAAAAGATAACAATAAGAAAATGACGTTCGACTACGATGTGATAGTAGTGGGTGCCGGTCACGCCGGATGTGAGGCTGCCTCGGCGGCGGCACGTCTGGGGTCGCGTACCCTTCTGATTACCATCGACTTGAATAAAATTGCCCAGATGAGTTGCAATCCGGCCGTCGGAGGTATAGCCAAAGGCCAGATTGTCAGGGAAATAGATGCTCTCGGCGGAATGATGGGAATTGTGACGGACCGCACGGCCATCCAGTTCCGCATGCTCAACCGCTCGAAAGGTCCGGCCATGTGGAGCCCGCGCGCGCAGAGCGATCGCATGCGCTTCTCCGAGATGTGGCGCCACATACTGGAAAATACCGAAAATCTCAGTCTCTGGCAGGATTCTGTAACTGAGCTGATCTTTGAGGATGGCCAAATTGAGGCTAATGTAGCGAATATAGCTAATTTGGCCGACGGCGAGGGGCCTGAGCCTTCCCGGCCGCGTGTTGTGGGCGTTAAGACTGCGCTCGGAGCGACTTTCAGGGCAAAAGCCGTGGTGCTTACCAACGGCACATTCCTCAACGGACTGATGCACGTGGGCCGTACCATGATAGAGGGTGGTCGTTGCGCCGAACCAGCTTCACACGGTGTGAGCGAACAACTCCGCGACCGCGGTTTTGAAGTAGGTCGTATGAAAACCGGTACGCCCGTGCGTATCGACGGTCGCTCGGTCGACTGGACACAGACCATCCCTCAGGAATTAGAGGAGGATTTTCACCATTTCTCCTATCTGCCGGAGGTAAAGCGCGAACTGCGTCAGCGCCGCTGCTACAACGTTTTTACAAGTGAGGAAACCCATAATATCCTGCGCGAGGGGCTGCCCGAATCGCCGCTCTACAATGGCCAGATTCAGAGTATCGGGCCGCGTTACTGTCCGTCGATCGAGACCAAAATCGTCACATTTGCCGACAAGACCGAGCATCAGCTCTTCCTCGAACCGGAGGGGGAGACCACACAGGAATTTTACCTCAACGGGTTCTCCTCGTCGCTTCCGATGGACGTACAGATACGCGCATTGCAGACCATTCCGGCCTTCCGCAACGTGCAGATTTACCGTCCCGGCTACGCCATAGAATACGACTTTTTCGACCCCACGCAGTTGCGTCATACGCTCGAAACAAAGCTCGTTGACCGCCTCTTTTTCGCGGGACAGATTAACGGGACAACAGGCTATGAGGAGGCCGCCGGCCAGGGGCTTATAGCTGGCGCAAACGCCGCACTTGCCGTGCAAGGGAAGGCTCCCTTTATCCTTGGACGCGATCAGGCATACATTGGCGTTCTTATCGACGACCTCGTTACGAAAGGTGTCGACGAACCGTACCGTATGTTTACCTCGCGTGCCGAATACCGCATTCTCCTTCGTCAGGACGATGCCGACATGCGTCTCACGCCGCTTGCCTACGCCGTCGGACTTGCCGACGAACATCGTCATAACCTCATGCTTGAAAAGCAGCGTCTGCGCGATGAGCTGATTGCATTTGTCGAGGATTTCCCCGTAAGGGTAGGGCAGGGCAATGATGTCCTTGCAGCCATCAATACGGAATATGGATATGCCGGTACTCAGGCTGAACTTACGCCCTTGAAGGAGGGCTGCCGACTGAAGGCGCTCGTGCTCCGGCCACAGTTCAATATAATGATGCTCGCGCGATATATTCCGGAACTCGCCGTGCAGATAGAAGCTTTGCCCGAAGACCGTCGGGAGGAGATAGTCGAGGCTGCGGAAGTTCTTCTGAAGTACGACGGATATATCAAGCGTGAACAGCTTATTGCCGACAAGATTCAGCGACTCGAAAGCGTAGCGCTCGGCGACCGCTTCGATTATGCCTCGATCAACGCACTCTCGACCGAAGCCCGGCAGAAGCTTGAACGAATCCGTCCGGCCACTGTCGCCCAGGCATCGCGAATCCCGGGTGTTTCGCCGGCCGACATCAATATACTCCTACTCCTTTCGGGGCGATGAATTGTTTCACGTGGAACAATTCGAACTCCGACAACATCAGACTGTTAGACGCCCAAAACATAAATTCCGAACATTAACCCAACCAAGAAATAAAACCAACAATGACAGATATGGAATACATCAAATCGAAAGTTCGCGACGTGGTTGATTTCCCCCAGAAGGGAATCGTGTTTAAAGATCTCACCACTGTGTTCAAGGATCCCCGCGCCCTCCACATCATTGGATGGGACCTCTCGCAGACCTACCGCGACAAGGGTGTGACGAAAGTTGTAGGCATCGAGTCGCGCGGTTTCATCGGCGGTTCGATTCTGGCTTTCGAACTCGGCGCCGGATTCGTGCCCGTGCGTAAGCCCGGCAAACTTCCCGCCGACACCCTGCAGGCTACCTACGACAAGGAATACGGCAAAGACACCATCGAGATTCACCGCGACGCCATCACATCCGATGATGTGGTAGTGCTCCACGACGACGTGCTCGCAACCGGCGGCACAATGGCCGCGGCCTACAATCTGGTGAAAAGCATGAATCCGAAGAAAATCTACATCAACTTCATCATCGAACTTACCGCCCTCAACGGCCGCGCCAACCTCCCCGCCGACGCCGAAGTCACCAGCCTCATCAAATACTGATCCCGGCGCCCCCTCCCTCAGGTGGTCCTGAAAATCCGGACTCACGGCATCCTGAAAGCTAAATATCCGAAATCCGGAGTATCCGAAAGGACAGTATCAAGCATATAGACGACGAAGGGACTTGCATATGGCTAGTCCCTTCGTCGTTTCTTTTTTTTGCGGAAATTTAATACATACTAACTAAGGCGAAATTCGTTAGATTGCAGGGATGCCCCCTGGTGCATCCGCCTATCGCCGTAGCCAAGTTTTTTAATTCGGATGCACCAGGGGGCATCCCTACAATTTTGTGGCCAGCATGTCGTTACTCATTCCAGTATGTCGTTACTCATTCCAGTATGTTGTTACTTATTTTTGAGAAAAGTAGAGTGATATAAATTCGATAAAAATAAAACTATTGCCTATATTTGCGGATGGAGATGTAAACTTTTAACAATCAAACGCCTGGACTATGAAAATACTTCTGATGAAAACGGCCATTCTCGCGACTCTGTGTTTCGTTCTGATGGCTACGGTCCCTACTGCTATTGCGGCGCAGAATGTGGAGACATCTACGGCGCAGGTTGGCAAAGTGTATCCCGAGAAATACTGGGATGCTTTCGACAAAGAATTTTCAGAAGGTCTTGCGGCTGTTGAAAAGGACGCCAAGGCGGGATTCGTCGATAAATACTGGCGGCTTGTGATACCGCCCGTCTACGATTTCGTATTCCCCTTCAACGGCGGCCACGCGCTCGCGAAACGCGACGGAAAATGGTTCTTCATTAACCGAAGCGGAAAACGCGTTGCGGCCTTACCCTGCGACGAGGTCATGGATGCCAATAAGGATTACAGTATTATCGGTGTGCAGACGAATGGCAAATATAGTCTGATTAGCAAAACCGGAAAACTGATTAAGACTTTTCCCTACGAATCGGCCTCCAAAGAGTTTCAGGCGGGGCTCTGGGCGATGAAGTCCGGCGGTAAATGGGGCTTCGTGAGCATAGCTGACGGAACGCCGGTGACACCGTTCCGCTACGACGGATTTCAGTATTTCAGCTGCGGACTCTGTCCCGTAAGCGAGGGCGACAAATGGGGTTTCATAAACACTAAGGGAACACTGGTCATACCGCTGCAATATGACAAGGTTTACCTTTTTGACCCGGAAAAAAGATGTAACCTCGTGGAAAAGAACGGAGAACGCTATTATATCGACACCACCGGCCGCCGGATTCCAAATCCGTATGTAGCCGAAAATAAAGGCTCATCCGACTGGACCGACGCGGACCTTGAACAGTTGGCTGAAACTGTTCAGGGCGTATATCTTCCCGGAAAAACATATCCCCGAAGCAAATGGGATAAGGTAGAAAGTTTCAGCGACGGCCTGGCGCAGGTATGCGTGAACGACACCTGGGGATATATCGACAGCTCCGACCGGCTGGTAATAGCGCCCGATTACCGGTACAGCCGCCCATTTTCGCAGGGAGTGGCGGCCGTATATCAGGGTGGCTGGAAGTTTATCGACAAGTCGGGCCGAGTGGTCGGCACCACGCCCTATTACGTACTCCGCGTTGAAAAGGATGTGGCAAAAGTGTCGGACCGCGCCAGACTGGCTGACGATGGTAAATGCGGTCTCGTTAAAAACGACGGGACGGTGCTGGCGCTTCCCGTTTACGACGATGTGGAATTCCCGCACGAGGGGCTGTTTCAGGCCCGCAAAGGCGGCAAATGGGGATTCGTTGACCTGACCGGGAAAGTGGTTATCCCATTCCGGTACGAAGCCAGCCAGTACTTCAAGGACGGATATGCGGCCGTGAAAGAGAATGGCAAATGGGGATTTGTCGACCGACAAGGCCGCATAGCAGTGCCCCTGGAGTACGAAAACGCCTACTTTGTGGAGCCGGGCGGTCGTACCGCCCAGGTAAAGAAAGATGGCCGCTGGATTCTGGTGCGCCTTCCCGCTATCTATTGAAATCGTAAAAGCCTAAACATGCACCTGTACGCCAGGAGCGGGGTCAGGGGTGCGGAGCGGTGAAGTGGGCGCGGACGAGGCGCGCTTTGGCCGGGCCGATTATTTCGGCGAGGGCGTCGAGCGAGGCTTCGCTGACACGCTTCACGCTCTTGAAATGGCGTAGGAGGGTTTCCTGCGTGGTGGGACCGATTCCCTTGATTTCCGAAAGTTCGCTCACGATGGCCGACTTCGAGCGGCGGTTGCGATGGTGGGTGATGCCGAAGCGGTGGGCCTCGTCGCGCAGATGCTGCACCACGCGCAGCGACTCCGAGTTCTTGTCGATGTAGAGCGGGAAACTGTCGCCGGGGAAGTAGATTTCTTCAAGACGCTTGGCGATGCCGACCACGGCGATTTTGCCGCGCAGACCGATTTCGTCGAGAGCTTCGACGGCCGCGCTGAGCTGACCTTTGCCGCCGTCGACCACGATGAGCTGGGGAAGGTCGTCGGGAGCCTCCTCCATAAGGCGCGTATAGCGGCGCGTCAGCACCTCCTTCATCGAAGCGAAGTCGTCGGGGCCGACAACGGTCTTGATGTTGAAATGGCGGTAGTCGCGTTTGGCCGGTTTGGCGTCGCGGAACACCACGCAGCTTGCCACGGGATTTGTGCCCTGAATATTGGAGTTGTCGAAACATTCGATATGGCGCGGCAGTTCCGAGAGGCGGAAATCGGCCTTGATGCGTTCGAGTGTGCGGTTGGTGCGCTGCTCGGGATCGGTGCGCTCCATCTGCTTGAGGGCGTCGATCTTGGCCTGGCGTGCGTTGCGCGTGCTCACGTCGAGCAGTTTGGCCTTGTCGCCGCGCTGAGGAATTGTGAACTCGGCGCCGTCGAAGTCTGCATCGGGGTGAAACGGTACGATAACCTCCTCGAAATCAATGTTGAAGCGCGAACGAATCTCCTGCATGGCGTAGGCGAGCATCTGCGGACCCTCCTCGTCGAGGCGGCGCTTGTATTGGAGCGTGACGCTGCGCACCACGGCGCCGCGGCGCACGTGCATGTAGTTGATATACACATCGTTGCCTCCGTCGTCGTCGATGCCGAACACGTCGACCTGATCGAGCGTCTGGCTTACGATGACGCTCTTGGCGCGATAGCGCTCCACTAACTGGTACTTCTCCTTGAGCGCCTGAGCCTCCTCGAAGCGGAGTTCGCCGGCGAGGCGTTCCATCTCGGTGCGGAGGTAGTTCATCAGTTCGCCCGTCTCGCCGCGGAGGATAAGGCGTATGTGGTCGATGTAGCGTGCATAGTCCTCGGGCGAGATGCGGCCCACGCAACATCCCAGGCAGCGCTGCATGTGGTATTCCAGACAGAGTCTCCCCTTGCCGCGGGCAATCGAATCGGGCGTGATGGGGATGCGGCATGTACGGATAGGGTAGAGTTCGCGGGCAAGTTCGAGCACGGCCCGGGCTGCTCCGGCTTCGGTGTAGGGGCCGAAGTATTTCGAACCGTCGCGCAGGCGCTGGCGTGTGAGAAACACTCTCGGATAAGTCTCGCGGGTGATGCAGATCCAGGGGTACGACTTGTCGTCCTTAAGCAGCACGTTGTAGCGCGGCTTGTACTCCTTGATCATCGAGTTCTCGAGATTGAGGGCATCCTGCTCGGTGGGCACCACGATGTAGCTCAGGTCGGCGATGGCGCGCACGAGCAGGTTGGTGCGGAGCACGTCGTGGGTGCGGTTGAAGTAGCTCGATACGCGGCGTTTCAGGTTCTTGGCCTTGCCGACGTAGATCACCGTGCCCTCGGCGTCGTAGTATGTGTAGACGCCGGGCGATTCGGGTAGAATTGCGAGTTTCTGCTGCAGTTCGGCTGATTTGTTCTTAGAGTGTTTGCCCATTTACATACAAAAATACTAAAAAAGCGGTGAATTGCCTCGCGCTACAACATTTTTTTGCCTATATTTGCAAATTAGTACCGCCTTAAAGTTGTTACAAAGAAGGCGACATCAACCGAAAAACTAAAAACGCAACTACCAGCAAAAGAAGAATGGCAAAAGTGATCATCATCGGCGCCGGAGGCGTGGGCAGCGTATGCGCCCACAAGTGCGCGCAGAATCCCGAAGTGTTCTCTGAAATCGTGATTGCCTCGCGCACACGAAAGAAATGCGACGCCCTTGCCAAGGCGATAACCGAGGCGGCCGCCCGCCGCGGCCAGACGAACCTGCCGAAAATCGAGACCGACAGCGTCGACGCCGACAGCGTGGAGCAGCTATGCGAGCTTTTCCGCCGCCATAAGCCCGAAATGGTAATCAATCTCGCCCTGCCGTATCAGGACCTCACGATAATGGACGCCTGCCTGGAGTGCGGTGTCAACTATCTCGACACGGCCAACTACGAGCCGCGCGACGTGGCTCATTTCGAGTATTCCTGGCAGTGGGCCTACCGCGAGCGCTTCGAGAAGGTCGGTCTGACGGCCATTCTCGGCTGCGGCTTCGACCCGGGAGTGAGCGGTGTATTCACCGCCTACGCCGCCAAGCACTATTTCTCGGCTATGGAGACCCTCGACATCGTGGACTGCAACGCCGGAAACCACGGCAAGGCTTTCGCCACCAACTTCAATCCTGAAATCAACATCCGCGAGATTACTCAGAACGGGCGCTACTACCGCGACGGCCAGTGGATCACCACCGGGCCGCTCGAAATCCACGCTTCGCTCAACTATCCGAACATCGGCCCACGCGACAGCTACCTTCTCTACCACGAGGAGCTTGAAAGCCTCGTGCAGAACTTCCCCACCATAAAGCGCGCACGCTTCTGGATGACTTTCGGACAGGAATACCTCACGCACCTGCGCGTAATCCAGGACATCGGCATGGCCCGCATCGACGAAATCGACTACAACGGCCAGAAAATCGTGCCCCTTCAGTTCCTCAAGGCCGTTCTGCCCGACCCGCAGAACCTCGGCGAGAACTACACCGGCGAGACCTCGATCGGCTGCCGCATCTACGGCCTCGACAAGGACGGGAAGCCCATGACCTATTATATCTACAACAACTGCTCGCACCACGAGGCATATCTCGAGACCGGCATGCAGGCCGTGAGCTACACTACCGGCGTGCCCGCCATGGTGGGCGCCATGATGTTCCTCACCGGTAAATGGAAAAAAGCCGGCGTACACAACGTGGAGGAGTTCGATCCCGATCCCTTCCTGGAGCAGCTGGCCGTGCAGGGACTCCCCTGGCACGAAATCCTCAACGGCGACCTGGAGGTCGACAAAATCGAGGGCTGACCTTACTTTAAACCACCCATAAAAGACTAACAACAAAAAAATTGACATTATGGAAGACAAATATCATCAGGCTATAGCCGAAAGCAAGGTGACGGAAGACGATGCCGCCGTGAAGGCCGCCATCGACAAAATCCTCGCCGAAAATCTCAAGGAAAACATGAACGAGGAGGTCTACAAATTCCTCTTCAACTGCATAGACCTTACCACCCTCCGCTCGACCGACTCGCCACGCAGCGTGGCAGATTTCGTGGAGCGCGTCAACGACTTCGACAACGAGCATCCTGAGATGAAAAACGTTGCCGCCATCTGCGTTTATCCCAACTTCTCGCAGGTGGTACGCACCGTGCTCGAGGTGAGCGACGTCGACATAGCCTGCGTGGCCGGCTGCTTCCCCTCGTCGCAGTCGTTCCTCGAGGTGAAGGTGGCCGAGGTCGCTCTGGCCGTTGAGGGCGGTGCCGACGAAATCGACATCGTGCTCAATCTCGGCAACTTCCTCGACGGCGACTACGAAGAGGTGTGCGACGAAATCTCCGAGCTCAAGCACTCCTGCCGCGAAGCCCGTCTGAAAGTGATTCTGGAGGCCGGCGCTCTCAAGACGGCCGCCAACATCAAGGCCGCCTCGATTCTGAGCATGTATAGTGGCGCTGACTTCATCAAGACATCGACCGGCAAGGAATATCCCGGCGCCGACCTTCAGGCCGCATACGTGATGTGTCAGTGCATCAAGGAGTACTACGAGAAGACCGGCCGCATGGTAGGCTTTAAGCCCGCGGGAGGTGTCCGCACACCCGAGGAGGCCGTATCCTACTACTGCATCGTCAAGGAAGTGCTCGGCGAGCAGTGGCTCACCAACGAATACTTCCGTATCGGCGCATCCGGGCTGGCCAACAATCTCCTTTCGGCCATCTGGGGCACTGAGACAAAGTATTTCTAAACCGACCAAAGCAAAACCAATCAGATGAACTACTGGATTATCGTCGACGACCATCACGACGGCCCCTACAGCGGTCGCCAGCTTGTGGACAACGGATTGCAGCCCGAAACGCTCGTATGGACCGAGGGGCTGCCCGACTGGACTCCCGCCTCGGAAATCGCCGAACTGGCCGCCATGCTTGAGAACCGCACAGCCGCTCCGGCTCCTGAACCGATTGAAGCTGTCGGAGTTGCAGCTTCCGACACCCAAGCTGAGCCGGAATCCGAACCCCTGGCTGAGACTCCGGCCGAAGCCGAGGTGGAAATCGAAGTTGTAGAGGCGCCTGTAGCCGAGCCCGTGCGCCCCGTCGCCGAGACTACGGCTCAGGAAACTGTATCTCCCGCGCCGACGGCACAGTCGCCCTCGCCTGCTGCCGTCAGCGCTGTGGAGCCCTGTCCGCCGGCCTACATCGCATGGTCTGTAATCGTGACCGTGCTCTGCTGCACAATCGTGGGCATTCCGGCCATCGTGTTTTCCTCGATGACCAAGAGCGCCTACTACCGCGGCGACCTGGAGCGTTCCAAGCGCTACAGCGAGCTCGCCCAGTGGTTTATCATAGCCGCAATAGTTCTTGGCGCGGTCAGCTGGCCGTTCCAGATAGCCTTCATGGGGATGTTCTGATGCCACGCGTAAGCAGACCCCGACTCATAAAAGCCGCCGCCGTCGCCCTGATGGCGGCGGCCTTTTTCACTTTTTATCTATGGATCGTTAACGCCACAGGCTTTATGCCGCGCTGCCCCGTGAAGTGGGCCACGGGGTGGGACTGCCCGGGATGCGGAAGTCAGCGCGCGTTCATGGCTCTCCTTCACGGCCATCCCATGGCCGCCCTCCGGGCCAACCTTATACTTCCGTTGGCGATGGCATATCTTGCCGTGATGCTATTGTCGTGGCTCATGCCGGATTCTCGGCGGCTGAAACGTCTGGCCGACCGGCTCACCTCGCCGGCGGCACTTCTTGTGCTTGCGGCGATACTCCTTGCCTGGATGCCTGTGCGCAATATTCTCGGCATCTGAAGCTGCCGGCAGAAACGTTAATTTCACATAAGTTCCAACATTTGGGGCAAAATGCTTGTTTTTACTGAACAAGGCCGCTGTGGGGGTGGCTTTGTTTAGCTAATTTTGCAATGCCAAAACGTTTCAACTTATGGAATACACTAAAAAGCTAACCGCAGCATTGTGGGTCTTCCTTGCCGGAGCCGTATCGGCGCCTGTATCCACAGCCGAGACATATTCGCTCGATTCCTGCCGCGCCATGGCCCTGAGCAACAATAAGGAGCTGATGGTTAAGGCCGAGCGCGTGCGCCAGGCCGGCTACCAGCGCAAGCAGGCCTTCGCGGCCTATCTGCCCGCACTCGATTTCGCCGGAGGGTATACCTATAATCAGAAAAAGCTGTCGCTCTTCGACTCCGATCAGCTTCTGCCTACCAAGAGCTTCAACCTGGCTACGCAGAGCTATGAGTTCAACGTAGTGACAAACCCCATTACCCATCAGCCCGTCACCACTCCTGACGGTACCCCCATTCCGTCGGAGGTAGCACTCATCCCCAAGGAGGCGATGGAGTTCGACATCCACAACGTGTTTTTTGGCGCCGTGACGCTCACCCAGCCCATCTATATGGGTGGTAAGATCGTGGCGATGAACCGTCTGGCAAAAATCCAGGAGGAGGCCAACCGCATGCTTCAGGAAAACGAGAGCCAGAACGTGATTTATGCCGTCGACGCCGCTTACTGGACCGTGGTGTCGCTCAACGCCAAGCACCGCCTGGCCAAGAGCTACGTCAACCTGCTCGACACGCTCGACCGCAACGTGAAGCTCATGCTCGACCAGGGAGTGGCCACCCGCAGCGATCTGCTGAGCGTCGACGTGAAGCTCAACGAGGCGAATGTAGACCTTCTGAAAGTGGAAAACGGCCTTTCGCTCAGCCGAATGGCGCTTGCCCAGATATGCGGGCTGCCGGTGCATTCCGACATCAACGTGGCCGACGAAGGGGTTGCACAGGCGATTCCATCGGCTGAAATAGCCACACGCTACAATATGGAGGAGGTCTACTCCCGGCGCCCCGACCTGCGCGCGCTCGAGATGGCCTCGGAGGCCACCGTGCAGCAGAAGCGTGTAGCTCTTTCCGAGATGCTTCCCAACATAGCATTGATCGGCAGTTATTCCTTTACCAATCCCAATATGTTCGACGGCTTCAAGAACCGCTTCGGCGGCGCATTCTCTGTGGGGGTGATGGTGAAGATCCCCCTCTGGCACTGGGGAGGCAACTACAACGGCTACCGCGCTGCCCGCTCGGCCGAGACAATATCGAAAATCCAGGTTGCCGACGCGCGCGAGAAAATCGACCTTCAGGTCAGCCAGGCCGCCTACAAGGCTCAGGAGGCCGTGAAGACCTATCTGGCTACCGAATCGAATCTCGCCAAGGCTCAGGAAAACCTGCGCACGGCCACCCTCGGCTTCCGCGAGGGGGTAATAACCACCGACGACGTGATGGCCGCCCAGACCGCCTGGCTCAAGGCCCACAGCGAGAATATCGACGCGATGATCGACGTTAAACTCTGCGACGTCTATCTTTCGAAGGTTCTCGGCACTCTGGGCTATTGAGCTGCGTGTCGTAAACTCTGAAAACAAACGGATTATAAACCATATAAAGCAACATACGATATGCCTGATTTCGAACAGCTGACTCCCGAAGCCCAAAAGGAGAACAAAACGCTGATGGGCGCGTTTGCCATCGTAGTGGTAGTAGTGGCTCTTCTGGCCATTGTAGGATTCCTTTTCCTCAACAAGCCCGACGAGATAATCGAGGGGCAGGCCGACGCCACGGCCGTGCGCATCTCGGGCAAGCTCCCCGGGCGCGTGGTGGATCTTTATGTCGAGGAGGGCGACATGGTTAAGGCCGGCGACACCCTCGTGCACATCCATTCGAGCCTTGCCGACGCCAAACTGGTGCAGGCCATGGGGATGGAGACCGCCGCCAAGGCCATGAACCGCAAGGTCGACGCCGGAACGCGCTCACAGATTATCCAGAGCGCCTACGATCTCTGGCAGCAGGCCCGCTCGGCCGAGTCAATCACCAAAAAGACCTACGACCGCATGCAGACCCTCTATTCCGAGGGCGTGATGAGCGAGCAGAAACGCGACGAAGCCAAAGCCGCCTACGATGCGGCTGTAGCCGCCTCCTCGGCAGCCAAAAGCCAGTATGAACTGGCAAAGCAGGGCGCACAGAGCGAGGATAAGGAATCGGCCGCAGCCATGGTCGACGTGGCCAAGGGCGGCGTGGGCGAAGTGCAGGCTCTGCTGGAGGACCAGTATCTCACCGCTCCCTGCGATGGCCAGATTGATGTGGTCTATCCCCATGTAGGGGAGCTCGTGTCGCTCGGCGCACCCATCATGAGTCTGCTCAAAATCCAGGACAAGTGGATTACCTTCAACGTGCGCGAGGAGTATCTCGAGGATATGACTCTCGGCAAGGAAATCGAAGTGATGATACCGGCGCTCGGCCGCAAGGAGACCAAGGCTAAGATCTACTATATCCGCGATCTGGGCAGCTACGCTACCTGGCACGCCACCAAGACTACCGGCGACTGGGATTCGAAGACTTTCGAGGTGAAGGCCCGGCCCACCGAGCAGCTCCCCGACCTGCGCCCGGGTATGACCGTAATCTACAAGGACTGAAGGCTCCGGTCAGTCTCTACCCCGTAAACACAGACATTGTAGGGAGGGGTGCTGCAAAATCACAGCAATGTAGGGACGCACGGTCTGTGCGTCCGGACAAGATGTTTGATTTTTCAGCCGGTTGCACGGACGCACGAGCCGTGTGTCCCTACACCGTAAGGAGAGTAACTAAACATAAAAAGCAAAGAGGAATATGGGTATTTTAAGCGTAATAAAGCGCGAATGGCGACGCCTGTGCTCGCGTCCCATCTATTTGGTGGGAATAGCCGTGGTGCCCGTTTGCTTCGCCTTTTTCTTCGTCTCGCTGCTGAGCGAGGGGTTGCCGCTGAAGGTGCCTGCCGCCATAGTCGACCTCGACCACACGTCGCTGTCGCGCCAGACCACGCGTTCGCTCGACGCCATGGAGCTGGTTGACATTGTTCAGACCGAGGAGAGCTACAACGACGCCATCCGGGCCGTGCAGCGCGGAGAAATATTCGGATTCTTCGTGATTCCGCGCGATTTCGAGCGCGACGCCCTTTCGGGCGACGCTCCTACGCTGACGTTCTACAACAATCTGACCTACTATGTGCCGGGCACCCTGGTGTTCAAGGGGTTCAAGACCCTGGCTGTGACTACCTCGGGGCGCGTGGTGCAGACGTCGATGGTTGAACGCGGCATTTCGCCCAAGCTCGCGGGAACATTTCTTCAGCCGATGGATGTGGCGTCGCACCCGCTCAACAATCCATGGCTCAACTACTCCTACTATCTGTCGACGTCGTTTCTCCCCGGATTGCTCGAGCTGATGATTTTCATCATGACCGTTTACGCCATCACCCACGAGATTAAAAGCGGCAGCTCAATTGAATGGTTGCGCACGGCCCGCGGCGATATCTGGACGGCCGTTATCGGAAAGCTTATGCCTCAGACGCTGGTTTTCACCGTGCTGGCATTCGGTATGGTGTCGATGATGTTCGGCTGGCATCATTTTCCGATGAACGGCTCGTTGCCGGCTATGCTCCTCGCGGCATTTCTGTTTGTGGTTGCCTGCCAGAGTTTCGCCGTGATTGCGTGTGCCGCCGTGCCGAATATGCGCCTGGCGCTCTCGATATGCTGTCTGAGCGGCATTCTCGCTTTCTCGCTGGCCGCCTTCTCGTTTCCGGTGCAGTCGATGTATGGCGCGATGGGAATCTTCTCCTATCTGCTCCCCGTAAGATATTATTTCCTGATTTATATCGACGTGGCGCTCAACGGCCTCCCGGTATTCTTCACGCGGTTTAACTATGTGGGGCTACTGGTGTTCCCGATTCTGGCCGTGGCCCTGACTCCCCTGATGAAGCGCCATCTGCTCAAGCCGGTCTATGTGCCTTAACTATCAAAGAAACAGCTTATGAAATGGTTTTCTGACGCAGCCCATGTTTTCTGGCGGGAATTCCGTATGGTGTTCCGCGACCCGGGCATCATGCTGTTTTTCTTCGCTCTTCCGCTGGTTTACCCCATCGTATACTCCCTGATCTACAATCCGGAGGTTACGCGCGACATGCCCGTGGCGGTTGTCGATTCCGACCGTACGTCGCTCTCGCGCGAGTTCGTGCGCCACGCCGACGCCACCCAGGCAATGAAGATATGCGGCTACGCCTCCAATATCGAGGAGGCCAGACGCTGGTGGGCCGAAAAGAAATGTTTCGGGGTGATATATATTCCATCCGACTATTCTGAGCGTGTGGGGCGCGGCGAGCAGGGGCTCGTGCATTTCTACAGCGACGTCAGTCTGCTGTTGCGCTACCGCACTTTCCTCTCGTCGCTCACGGAGCTACAGATGGCCACCGACTCCGACCTGCGTCAGGAGGCCATCAATACCCTCGGATTGCCCGTAAGCAACAGTTCGTCGATACGTACACAAGCCTATTTCCTCGGCGATCCGCAGCAGGGTTTCGCATCGTTCATCATTCCGGGTATCGTGGTGCTGATTCTTCAGCAGAGTATGCTTCTGGGTATCACGATGCTCGCCGGGACATCGAAAGACCGCCGGCGCCGCAACGGCGGGGTGGATCCTCTTGCATATCCGGCTTCGGCATCGGCCACCGTGGTGGGGAAGTCGCTCTGCTACGTGGCGCTGTATCTCCCTCTTGCCGTCTATGCCCTCCACTACATTCCGCTGATGTTCTCTTTCCCGCATATCGGCGAACTTCACGATTACTTCCTCTTCATTCTTCCGCTGCTTGTGGCCACGGCATTCCTCGGTCAGGCAATCCAGGGCATGGTAAGCGAGCGCGAGAGCTCGTTTGTGGTGGTAGTCTTCACCTCTGTAGTGTTCCTTTTCCTTTCCGGTCTGACATGGCCGCGCTATGCCATGAACAGCGCGTGGATATGGCTCGGCAATCTGATTCCTGCCACATGGGGTGTGGAGGGATTCATAAACATCAACAACAACGGGTCGCCGCTGGCACTTCAGAGCGAGCCTTATCTCTGGCTGTGGGGCCTGGCGGCTGTTTATTTCCTTTGCGCTGTCTGGGCCACGCGGTGCGCTCGGAGGTGGAAATGCCACCCAATTCCGGAGGTCTGAGCCATCACGCTATATTTATGCTGCTTACAACGGACAGCGCTGTATATTTTCCCTATATATGCCGCTGTCCGTTTTTTTTACTCATGAGCTGAAAAAACTCTCTGCCGCCAAAACTGCCGCCAAAACTGCAACATGCTTATAAATAGGCTGATTTGATGACATTATGTCGGCAAAACAGGTTTTTTGGTGGCCGCAATTGTTAAATAGAGTTAATGCAATAAAGTTTTTTGCTCAAAAATTATGCTGTAAAACATATTAGCTCTATATTTGCATCAGTTTTTCATGGTATTAGATTTAAGGTAAGAAGATTATTCGTCGTGACGACGAGTAATTTTTTTTTGTGGCTACATCAAGTGGTGTGGAAATCAATGGAATCAGGGTATTTATCGGGAGCTATGCGTGCGAAAAAAAGTGAAAAGTTTGGGGAAAAGAGGGGGTTGGAGTAAATTTGCAGCTTGAAGCGGGCATACGTGCCCACCATGTTATCCCCATTTTAAATGCAGACTTCACGCACATTATCGCTCGGCCGCTACCGGCTGCTGAACAACGCTCTCGGCTGGCTTTGCTTTGTAATCGCCGCCGTGACTTATCTTTGCACGCTCGAGCCTACGGCAAGTTTCTGGGACTGCCCGGAATTCATCGCCCAGGGCACCAAACTTGAGGTTGGCCACCCGCCGGGCAACCCGATATTCATGCTCGCGGCCCGTTTCTTCGTAAACTTCGCATTCGGCGACTATACCAAAGCTGCCCTGATGGTCAATGCCATGTCGGGGCTGCTCTCCGCCGCCACAATTCTGCTGCTGTTCTGGACCATCACCCACCTGGTGAAGCGCCTCATAGTGAAGGACTCTTCTACCGAAATAAGCCTCACGTCGGCACTCGTGGTGTTCGGCTCTGGCTTATGCGGCGCCCTGATGTACGCCTGGAGCGACACCTTCTGGTTCTCGGCCGTAGAGGGCGAGGTCTACGCATTCTCGAGCTTCTGCACAGCCCTGGTATTCTGGCTTATACTGAAATGGGAGAACCGTGCCGACGAGCCCCACGCCGACCGCTATCTGGTGCTCATCGCCTATATCATCGGCGTTTCGATAGCCGTTCACCTGCTCAATCTTCTCTGCATTCCGGCCATTGTGCTTGTGGTCTACTACCGTAAGTTCCGCAACACGACCGCCACCGGCTCGCTCATCGCCCTGGCCATCTCGGCCGTCATCGTGGCGCTGATACTCTTCGGCCTCGTGCCGGGCTTCATCGAGGTCAGCCAGTATTTCGAGCTTTTCTTTGTAAATACTCTCGGATGGAGCTTCAATACGGGCGTGCTTGTATATGCCATCCTCTTTGTGGCCGTGGCCGTATGGAGCATCCATACGCTTTACCGCCAGAAGAGCGCCAACCGCATCCGCATCTCGTTTCTGCTCACCGTGTTGCTTAGCGGCATTCCCTTTATCGGCCATTCGCTTCTGATTCCGCTGGTTATCGTGGGTGCTCTCGCCGTATGGCTCTTCGCCGCCAAGCGGCTCCCCGTGAGGGTGCTGACGCTCGTGGCGCTTAGCATTCTCGTGATTTTCATCGGCTATTCGAGTTACGCGCTTCTGCTTATCCGCTCCCACGCCAATCCGCCGATGAACCAGAACGCGCCCGACAACGTATTTTCGCTCAGCTCCTACCTGAGCCGCGAGCAGTATGGCGAGACTCCGCTGCTCTACGGTCCGTCGTTCAAGTCGACCGTTCTTTTCGAGGTCGACAAGGCCGGCAACTACGGTTATAAGAAAAATCCTGCCACCACCATCTATGCCAAGGCAGTGAAGACAGCCTCCGACAGTACCGACCGCTATGCCGAATACCTCAGCGACAAGAACTACGTGATGACTCCCCGTATGCTCTTCCCGCGCATGTATAGCTCTGCAGGCTCGCATCCTACGGGCTATATGGAGTGGACCGGCATTCAGGAGGCCGACATCCCCACGGTAGATGCTCCGGTGCTGGTGGATACCGAGGGCAATACCCTGCAGACTGCCCAGCTGCAGCAGCCCTCGTTCGCGCAGAATATGCGCTACTTCTTCACCTACCAGCTCAACTACATGTACTGGCGCTATTTCATGTGGAATTTCGCCGGCCGTCAGAACGATATCGCCGGCAACGGCGAGGCCAACCGTGGCAACTGGATTTCGGGAATCCCCTTCATCGACAATCCTCGCCTGGGCGACCAGAGCCTCCTGCCCGACGAATACGGCAAGGGAAACAAAGGCCACAACGTGTTCTTCATGCTCCCGCTCTTAATGGGCATCATCGGCCTTACATGGCAGGCTTTCCATTCCAAGCGCGGCATCGAGCAATTCTGGGTGATTTTCTTCTTCTTTTTCATGACTGGCATCGCCATCGTGCTCTACCTCAACCAGCCGCCGCTGCAGCCACGCGAGCGCGACTACGCTTTCGCCGGCTCATTCTATGCGTTCGCCATCTGGGTAGGCATGGGTGTAGCCGGACTCTGGACGTTCATAAACTATCTGCTAAAGAACCATGAGGCCGACGAGGATGGCACCATAACCCACCGCGACCAGCGTAAGGCGCTCTGGGTAGCCGTCGGCACGCTTGCCGTGGGAATTTTCGTGCCCCTGCAGGTTGTAAGCCAGACGTGGGACGACCACGATCGTTCCGGCCGCTACACCACCCGCGATTTCGGCATGAACTATCTCTCCAGCCTCGATCCCAACGCCATAATCTTCACCAACGGCGATAACGACACCTTCCCGCTCTGGTATGCCCAGGAGGTAGAGGGCTACCGCACCGACGTGCGAGTGGTCAACCTCTCTTACCTCACCACCGACTGGTATGCCAACCAGATGCGTGTGGCCACCGATGGCGCCCGCGCCATCGATTTCGGCGCTTCGCCGGCCGATTATGCCTTCGACCGCCTCACCTACAACTATTTCGACCCCGAAAGCATGAAGTCTGAGCGCGTCGACGCCCTCGCCGCTCTCGACGACCTCTACCACAACAAGGATGCCCAATGGAAGGGTTCGCGCCTGTGGCGTTATCCCAACATGTATATCCCCTCCAACATCGATGCCGCCGTGAAAGCCGGCGTGATAAGCGAGGCGGAGGCTCCCGCGGCCGACGACGCCATCCTCGTAAGTCTCTACAAGGATCCCGCGAATCCCGCCGGAGGCGCTACGCTGAGCCAGGCCCTCTCGCTCGACATGATCGCCACTTCGGCCAAAAACGGATGGAACCGCCCGGCCTACTTCGCCATGACCGTGCCCGACGAATATTATCTCTCGCTTTCGCCCTACCTGCGCAACACGGGTCTGGCCTATCAGGTTTCGCCGCTTTACAATCCCGACGGCGAGCGGGCTACCTGGACGGCCACCGACAAGATGTACGACGTCGTGACCAACAAATTCCGCTGGGGCGGCCTCGACACACTCGGCGACAGCGGCGACATCTATCTTGACGAGACGGTGCGCCGCATGGTGAGCACACACCGCACGGCAATCAGCGACCTGGCCTACGCACTTTTCGTGGAGGGATACAATGCCGCACGTCCGCTTACGGATTCGATTTCCGGCGTTACCCCCGAACCTGATATGGTCTATGCTGCCGACCGCTATGCCAAGGCTGTGAAGGTGCTTGACCTCATGGACGAGAAGCTGCCCACACGCATCGTGCCCTACAGCATCCAGACGGGATATTCCGTGGCCGACGTCTATCTGCGCGTGGCGCGCGAGACCGGCGACAAGAATGCGCGCGCAAAAGGTCTGAAGATTCTTGAGGACGAGATTATGCGCTACGGCAAGTATCTGCCCTACTTCATGGAGCTGCGCCGCACGCTTCCGGGAAGCGGATTCAGCGGCCTGAGCCTTACCGACCGCTATGTGCCCACCTATCTGTATCAGTTGCTTCAGACCTACACCGAGTTCGACGGCGATACAGACGCTCTTAGCGAGAAGCTGATAGCCAACGGCATATCGCTTGCTGATCTCGAAAATTTCCTTCCGTCGAAATAACGCGCAATCCGCTGCCCCAGATATGCTGATCGAGCAACCGCCGCTATTCTACCGCCTCCTTTTTCCCGAGGCTATCTGGCGCCTCAAGCGCCACGACAAGAAGGTCGTGTTCCTCACCTTCGACGACGGCCCCATCCCCGAGGTGACGCCGTGGGTGCTCGACACCCTCGACCGCTATGGCATCAAGGCGACCTTTTTCATGGTAGGCGACAATGTGGCCCGCAATCCGCAGCTGCTCGAGGAGGTGCGTCGCCGCGGCCATAGTGTGGGCAACCACACGATGCACCATCTGCAGGGCATGAAGGTTACGGCCTACCGATATATGCACGACATTTCCGAGGCCAACGACCTGATAGGGAGCGATCTTTTCCGGCCTCCCCACGGATTGCTGCGCTGGAAGCAGGCGCGTGCCATCAAGGACCGCTACAATATCGTGATGTACGACCTGGTGACTCGCGACTACTCCAAGAAGCTCACGCCCGAGCAGGTGTTTGCCAACGTGCGCCGCTATGCCCGTAACGGTTCGATCATCGTGTTTCATGATTCGCTAAAGGCTGAGCGCAATATGAAAGCCGTCCTTCCGCAGGCCATAGAATGGTTGCTCGCGCGCGGCTATACCTTCGCCAGGATTCCTACGGGGCAGCCCGACGACGCAACTGCTTCGAAATGATCCCCTCCAACCTCAAGGCTACCCTTCGCGCCGCTGCAATGAGCGCAGGCGCCTGTGCGGCAGGTTTCGCACGCTGCGAGCCCGTCGACACCGCAGTGTGCCGGAGCTACGAATCATGGATAGGCGAGGGGTGTCACGGCTCCATGGCCTATCTTGAGCGCTATCCCGACGTGCGTCGCGATCCCGCGCTCCTGCTTCCCGGCGCACGCACCATCATGGTCTGCGCTTTCCCCTATTATGATTCCGACGAGTGCGCCGGGCTGAAACTGGCGCGCTATGCCCGTGGCGACGACTACCACGAAGTCCTCAGAAGCCGTCTGCAGCCCGTTGCGGAGCTTTTGGACGCAGAGGGTTACGGGCACCGCATATGTGTGGATACGGCGCCGCTTTTCGAACGATATTGGGCGCGGCAGGCCGGAGTGGGCTTCACGGGGCGCAACCGGTTGCTTATCGTGCCGGGGTGGGGAAGCTATGTGTTTTTGGCTGAAATACTCACTGATGTGGAAATCGCGCCCGACGAGCCGATGGAACGGCAGTGCGACGGATGCGGCCGCTGTGTGGCAGCCTGTCCCGGAGGCGCTCTGCGTGCTTCCTCGGGTTTCGACGCGCGCCGCTGCCTTTCGTATCTTACCATTGAGCATCGTGGAGAGCTCCCTGCCGAGGTAGGCGGCCGTCCGCTTGGCCCTCTGATGGGCGATTGCGTCTATGGATGCGATGTCTGCCAGCAGGTATGCCCCCACAATGTCGGTGTGCCGGAAACTGCGCTCGAGGAATTCCGTATGCGCCCCGCGCTGCGATGCCTGAGCCGTGCCGACATAATGCAGATGGACCAGCCGATGTTTTCCGCCATTTTCCGCCATTCAGCCGTAAAGCGGGCGAAGCTCGCCGGGCTTCACCGCAACGCCTCCGCCCTGCCCGACGACAGCGCGGAGTGCTAATTCTCTGTATCTTTTGCTTCCAACGACCGCGTTATCACCGGCCAGCCCAGCAGCCCTCGCTCCATCGGAAGCGTGAGTGTGGCGCCGGTGCGTGTGCGGTTGTATTGCGCGGCTTCTACGCGGATAGATTTTGTGCGGCCGTCGGAAAACCGCAGGTTGAGGTCGTAGACATAGTAAGGTTCGCCTGTAGTGTAGCGGCGGCGACCTACGCGGCGGCTGTGATGGCGTTTATGGCTCGTTTTGCTCACTACGGTGGCCTCCTCGCGGTGGATGGTGGAATCGTCGGCTCCGAAATAATTCAGGGCGAGCAGCAGGGCGCACCCTCCGAGGATAAAAGCAGCAAAATGAGTTACCGGTGGAGTCCACCCAGATTCAGTCTGTAGCCATTTGTGCCACGCGCCTTTCAGTGGCATCCAAAGTGCTGCCGCCGCAACTGCCGTTATTGACAGCGGTATCCACCATTCCACCAGAGTGTTGGCGTAGATGATTACAGCCGTAAAGCCAAGGGCTATGGCTGTCAGTCCCAGGGCGATATGCTGGATAAGGCCTTTGTTACTACCTTTTGCCATAATCTCGAGTGAGGATTTGAGGTCGGGGATATTTGCTTTATGAGGGGCAAATTTACTAATTTTGCACGCGATTTCGCATTTCCGTAAAATCTTATTTGCATCCCGAATATGAAAACCAATCTTTTCAAAATCGCCGCTATGGCACTCTGTCTGGCCGTGGCATCTCCGGCAGTAAATGCCCAGTTCAACCTCAAGAAGGCCATCAGCGCCGGAAAGCAGGCCGCAAAGGCCTTTACGCTCACCGACAAGCAGATGGCTGAATACGTCAAGGAATCCGTCGACTGGATGGACGAGCACAATCCCGTGCCCGACGAAAATAATGCCTACACCATCCGTCTGCGTAAACTCACCGGAGACCTCAAGGAAGTGGACGGCACGCCGCTGAACTTCAAGGTCTACGACGTAATCGATGTCAACGCTTTCGCATGTGCCGACGGTTCGGTGCGCGTTTTCTCCTCGTTGATGGATATAATGACCGACGATGAACTGCTCGGTGTAATCGGCCATGAAATCGGACACGTTGGTCTCCACCACTCCAAGAAAGCCTTCAAGCAGGAACTCCTGACGGGCGCGCTTAAGGATGCGATTGCGTCGTCGAACGGAAAGGCCGCAGCCCTGACCGATTCGCAGCTTGGAACTCTCGGCCAGAGCCTTCTGAACGCCAAATATTCGCAGAAACAGGAAAAGGAAGCCGACGACTATGGCTATGAGTTCCTTAAGAAGAACGGCAAGAACCCCTGGGGGATGGTCCAGGCATTTGAGAAACTCCAGAGCATGGAGGGCGGCTCAGGCCAGAAGGCAAGCTATATCAGCAAGATGTTCTCTTCACATCCCGAGACGGCCGAGCGCATCAAGCGTATGACAGAACGCTGCAACGCCGACGGCATCGAGCGTCCGGCTGCCGAAAAGAAATAAAATCATCCGATAAAAAGCAGAAACGGTGTGTCAGAATTCAGCATTTTGACACACCGCTTTGTATTTGTCCGGATGGGAAGGTGTTGGCGGAACGGTCCAGATGGTAGAACCCGCATCCTTCGGCGACGCCGCAGATGGGCCGTTATGACACGTCTTCAACGTCGGGTCAATATTCGGAGAACAAAGTTGGCTTGATGACGATACCGATGCGAAACTGCTGGTGATACTCTTTATAGGCGAGGAGCCCTTCGCCGTAGCCGGAATAAAACTGTGCGAACAGATACTGGTTGCTTTGGCGCGAGAAGCGGTATGCGCCTTCGAGTATTACGTTGTAGTTGAATATGTTGCCTTTGCGCTTTACCAGAGTGAGCGATGCTGAGACCTTGCGGTTTACGCTCTGCACCTGGAAGCCGAACTGGTAGATGCCGCAGTAGTGGAGGATGTCCTTGTTGTTTACGCCGTCGACGATGGGAATCCAGTATTTGCCGAACACCACGAAGTTGGGATCAACCATCACGCTGCCGCCGAACGACACTTTATTCCACGAGCGCGATTCGTCGCCGTCGCGGCCGTTGCTTTCATGCTCGAGCTGGAGGCTCAGGCGCCCTACGAAGCGGTTTTTGATGAACCATGGCTTTGCCAGACCGATACCGGGATTGAAGTTGAGATCGGTCATCGGCATGGAGTTTTCCAGAATGTTCCAGAATACCTTCTGTGTGTAGTACAGATAGAGATATGTGCCCCAGGGAAGCGTGCTTTTGGTAAGTTTCTGGGCTACGGAAATCTGGAATTTCACGTTGGTGTTCTCGGCGGTGGGTTTCTTACCCACCGGGGGCCCGAAGATGAAATAGTTGTCTTTGTAGAGGCCGAAATAATAGTGGGTGTCGGCAAATGCGCGTCGAAGCGAATCGACGTTCATTTCCTCGTCGGGCAGTGTCACAATCTGGGCTTTTGCAGGTATGACACAGCACACGGCTGCTGCTACCAGCAGCCATACAAGCAGTCGGCTAATATTCAGTCCTTTCCTCTCGGCTCCCATATAGAAGACGTGTTGTGAAGCGATTTAAGAAGCATCACTGTTAACGATTGCAAAGATAAGATATTTGCCGATGATTTTTGCCATCGGGGATAGTTCAATTTATCATCCCATGTTCGGCAAAATTGGCAGAAAACGCCTACCTTTGTAGGGGAAGGCTGGCAGGACGTCGTCCTGATGCGGCAGCCATCCTCTCATATATACCTTGTCGGCGCCCTGAAAGTTCGCCGGATGGGGAAACTTTTTCTGAAATCAGCGAAATGGACAGGATTCTCATAAAAATTGCGGCGTGGCTGACGGCTGTAGCGGCACTCCTGACGTTCACCTCGTGTGGCAACGACGGAGCGTTTCGTATCAATGGTAAAATCACGGATTTCGGCACGGGCAATCTGCGTCTGATATATTTCGACAACGGCGCCGTGCAGAACGTCACTGCCACGGCTGTCGACGGCAAGTTTGCCGTCGATGCCCGCGCTGGAGCGCCGGTAATGGTACGCCTTTATACCGGCAACGGCCGTATGCTTGCCGCCTTCAATGCCGCCCCCGGCGACAATATCGAGGGAACCTTCAGTCTCGCCGACCCTACGTCGGTGGAACTTAAAGGGAATAACGATGCCGAAGGTGTGGCTAAATTTCTGAAGGCCAACGCAGATGCTGTCCGGTCGGGCAATCACGACTCTCTCAACGCAGCCGTGGCGGCATATGTGCGCGATAATCCCGACCGCTATGCGTCGGGTACACTTCTGGCAAATTATTTTTACATCCCGGGCCACGAAGCGCAGGCGTTGGAACTCGTGGAGAGTGTCAGCGACAAGGTGTCGCGATGTGCATCGCTGCGCGGCATATCCGATCTCGCTCGGCGGCTGGCCGTGCCCGTCGATTCCGTCAGAATCGAATCCTTTACAATTGCCGACCGCAAGGGGCAGATGCTTACTGTAGACCCGCGCACGTCGGCCCGCAGTCTGCTGCTGTTCACCGACGCCGGTTCCCGTGCCTCCGATTCGGTTGTGGGGTTGCTCCGTAGCGTTTCAGCCTCCTCGACGCCCAAAGTGAATATCGTGGATATTTCGGCCGATCCGGATACAGCCGCGTGGCTCGCGTCGTTGCGCGAGATTGCCAAAACCGATTCGATCGGACGTTTCCCGGGCGTGAAGCGCGGATGGACACCCGCTCCGTTTGCCATAATGGGACTCGACGATATTGCCGTAGCCGGTATGCCCTGGTTTGTGGTGACTGATTCCACCATGAGGGTGCTATACCGTGGCCCGTCGGCAAAATCCGCAGGCTCGATTGCCCTTACAGGCAAAAAGCCGCGCCGCTGATTGCTGATCCCCTCGGGGCTTTCTTTATCATATAAAATTCAGAATACCCATATTCCTTTTCCGCCGCCATGCTCGTAAAGATTTCAGCCGCCGCCATCCAGGGCATTGATGCCATCCCCGTAACCGTAGAAGTACTTACCGACACGGGTATACAGTTCGTGATGGTCGGATTGCCCGATACGGCCGTGAAGGAGAGCGGCGAGCGCGTCGTATCAGCCATTCAGCAGGCCGGCTACGAATTTCCGCGCAAAAAGGTGGTTGTCAACCTGGCACCGGGCGACGTGAAGAAGGAAGGACCGGCCTACGACCTCCCGATCGCGCTGGGCGTACTTGCCGCCGACGGCCAGATCGGGGCCAACTGCTTCGGCGACTATCTGATAATGGGAGAAATGAGCCTCGACGGCACCCTGCTCCCCGTAAAAGGGGTGCTCCCCATGGCCATCATGGCGCGGGCCAGGAAACTGAAAGGAATCATTCTGCCCAAGGCCAACGCTCTCGAAGCCGCCGTAGTCAATAATCTGGAGGTGTATGGGATGGAAAGCCTCGCCGAGGTAATCGATTTTCTCGCCGGCAACACGCATCCCGCGCCCACGGTGGTGAACACCCGCGAGGAGTTCAGCCGGGCCTATGCTTCGTTCGATTTCGATTTTTCCGATGTCAAAGGGCAGGAAAACGTAAAGAGGGCTTTCGAGGTAGCCTGTGCAGGCGGACATAATATTCTGCTCGTGGGTCCTCCCGGAGCCGGCAAGTCGATGATGGCCAAACGGCTTCCCTCCATTTTGCCCCCTCTCACGCTCGGCGAAGCGCTGGAGACAACCAAAATCCATTCCGTGGCGGGCAAACTCAAGGGTGGCTCCATGCTTATGACCACCCGTCCGTTCCGGGCTCCCCATCATACTATTTCGCCCGTGGCACTTGTAGGTGGAGGTACCAATCCCGTTCCGGGCGAGATTTCGCTCGCCCACAATGGAGTGCTCTTTCTCGACGAATTTCCGGAGTTCAGCCGGTCGGTGCTCGAAGTACTCCGGCAGCCGCTCGAAGACCGTCACATCAACATATCTCGCGCCAAATACGCTGTCGACTACCCCGCCGGGTTCATGCTTGTGGCGTCGATGAACCCGTGTCCGTGCGGCTACTACAACCATCCAACCAAGGAATGCCAGTGCTCGCAGGTGCAGGTACAACGCTATCTCAGCCGTATTTCCGGTCCGCTGCTCGACCGCATCGACCTCCAGGTGGAAATACTTCCCGTGCCGTTCATGGAGCTGCAGTCGATGGCGTCAGGCGAGAAATCGGCCGATATCCGTGCGCGCGTGGTGCGTGCGCGCGAAATCCAGAGCCGGCGGTTTGCCGACACCCCGGGCGTGCACTGCAACGCCCAGATGACGCCTCGCCTCATAGCCCGCTGGGCACGCCCCGCCGACGAGGCCATGCGCGTGCTGGAAACCACCATGACGCGCTTCGACATGAGCGCCCGCGCCTACGACCGCATTCTCAAGGTTGCCCGCACCATCGCCGACCTCGACCCTGCCAACATAGCCGCCGACCCCGATTTCCCCATCTCTGCAATCCACATGCACGAGGCCGTCTCCTACCGCAACCTCGACCGCTCATCCTGGGGCCTGAAATAACCCCTGCGGCGGCTTTTGCCATCCATCTCTCCCGCCGATTCCTCTCTTTTCTTTCGCGTCTTTTTTTCTCTCTTTTTCGCCCCTTTTCCTCCGCCGGCAAGCCGCCGGCACCAGGAACAAAAGCTACCCCCATTTTCATAATCTTTTGTTTTTTGCATAATCTTTTGTTTTCGTGCCAGCGGCTTGCCGCTGGGTATTCTTTAATCCAAGCAAAAGCCGCCTATGCCGCGCAAGTTTAATCATGATTACCGCTCTCGTTGTATCTATCATATAACGATTTCAAAAGCCGCTGGCATACCGGCTTTCGGAAGTTTATGCGGCGACTTTCCGACAGCCGGGATAGCGCGCAGCCCGCTTGGCGCGATTATTGAGAAGAATATAAGAAATATATCAGCGCTAAATGCGAATCTGAAAATACTTCAGTACAGCATAATGCCTGACCATCTGCATCTTCTTCTGTTTGTTACCGCTCCGACCGATCTCCATTTGGGCCAGTATATCGGAAAATTCAAGATTCAGATTCATAAGGATTATCGCGAATTGACCGGCTTCGATAGCCCTATTTTCGATGAGGATTTTTACGATTGTATCCTTCATGCGGGGAGGTCTCTCGATACGCTCTACCGGTATATACGGGAGAATCCGAGGAGGCTGGCGGTGCGGAGGGCGTTTCCGGAGTATTTCAAGCGCACGAATTCGCTGAGGGTAGGGAAGGAGGTCTATCAGGCCTACGGGAATTTTCAGCTGCTCGAAAACCCGTTTCGGGAGCAGGTTGTGGTGCACCGCGCTGATTCCGAGGAGACGCGCCGCAACAATCTCGAACAATGGCTTTACACCGCCTCAAACGGCGGTGTGCTCGTTTCGCCGTTCATTTCGGCGGCCGAGAAGGCGGTGCGCGACCGGGCCGATGCCATCGATGGTCGGTTTATTCTGATTGTCCCCGACCGGATGGACGACCGCTACAAGCCGGTCGGCCACGATTTCGACCTCTGCGAGTCAGGCCGGATGCTAATTCTTTCGGCCGGGCAGAATGTGGGGGCTGGCGAGAGTCTCACCCGTCGGAACTGCCTGGCCATGAACTCCCTGGCCGATGCCATCTGCTGCGAGGACGCAGTAATACCGAATTTATTGTAGACATAATGGAAAAGCAAAAGACTGAATATCAGTGTAAGAGCAAACTGCCGATAACGAAATATGCTGAAAGTCGGGCGGGGCTTTTCGGCATGTTTTTGCTTATGGCTCTATGGTTCGATGCGGTGATTGCGGGGAGCGTGCTTCTGGGCGGAGGGCGGCTTGGGCCGTGGATTTTCCCCGTCTCGCTTGTGTTGGCGCTTATCGGTAATACGCTGCTCTCGGCCGACCGGCGCAGAGGCATCGCTGCCTCGGCAATAGGGGTACTTTTTATGGCGGCGGCGATTGCGGTCTGTCAGGCGGTTTACGATACTACTTTCGACAGCATGGGCTATCACTACGATATCTCGGTGATGCTGACCGACGGCTGGAATCCAATCAATGAAACACCCCCGAACGGCTCGGTGTGGGCTGCGCATTATGCCAAGCTTCTGGAGCTGACGGGCGCTACCGTTCTTGCCTTCACGGGTAATCTCCAGACTGCGAAGTGCGTGAATTTCAGCCTCGCCGCCGCGGCTCTGGCGCTGATGTGGAGCACTGTCAGGATGATATGGCCGAAAATATCGGCCAAGTGGAGGATAATACTCGTGGTTATAGCTGCCTTGAATCCCGTGGCAATCAGACAAATGCTGTCGTTCTACAATGACTTCTGCATATGGTTCGAGACGATTCTGCTTATCTGCGCCTTTCTGCGCCTGTATCGTGATGAAACCGATATTTTCGCGTGGCTTGTGCTGTTTTTTGCCATCGGTCTGGGCATCAACACCAAGTTCACCCACTTCTTTTATCTCGGTGTGGAGTGTATCGTCTTTGCTGTGTGGCTTTTGTGCTTTAAAAGGTTTGCACTGTTCCGGCGTTGCATGGTAGTCGCTGTCGCAGGGCTGGCGGTGGGGGTGGCAGTGATAGGATTCAATCCGTACGTCACCAATACAACCGGCTATCTATCGCCCTTTTACCCGCTCATCGGCGGCGACGGCGTTGACATAATGACCGCTAATACTCCGGCGATGTTTACCGGAGGGAATCGCTTTGAATATTTTGCGAAATCGTTGCTCTCCCTACCGGATATGTCCTGGGCACTTCTTCGCGGCGACGTGACGGCAGAAGGACTGAAGGCCTCCTATGTGGGCGACATGCGCGTTAACGGCTTCGGGGTGTTGATGTTCCCATGCCTCGTTATCGGCCTAATCCTTATGATTATAAACCGGCCGTCGAAGCGGTGGTGGATGGTCTACGGCCTCGTTTTTGCCATGAGCCTGCTCTTTGAGCAGTCCTGGTGGGCGAGATACATCCCTTTTCTCTGGCTCGCTCTTATAATCCCGGTAATAATCTCGCTACTTGGACAAAAGAGCCGGACGCGTCTGAACCGGATTCTGCGAACAGCCGTATTTCTTCTTGTATGCGCCAACGGAGCTGTTTCCGGCGCCTTGACGCTCGCCTCGCGTCTTGCCTACACCCATTATATTAACTACGTTTTCACAACGCAGAAGGCGCTCGGCAAGCCCATTGAGACCGTGAATCTGACCCCGACGATGCGCCAGCAGTTTCGCGAGCGCGGAATAGCATTCACCGAGCGCCGCAGCATCGGCGCAATCGCCGACAAGAGCCATCTCTTCAGGGTTTTCGGCATCGACTATTTCGACTCCTGGATGCTCCTTCCCGAGCAGGAATATCCCCTCCTTTACACAAAGCCGCGCACTATACTCGACGGCCTCGCCCGCTATCCGCTCCGACGCTACGCGCCAAGTGGGGATTAGAGGAGTTCGTGGCGGAGGGGGTAGGTGTTGCGGAGCTGTTCGAAGCGGGCAGGGGTGAAGTCGGCGCGGAGGGTGGCTGTGTCCGCCAGGGGGTTGTAGGAGGCAAGAATTGCCTCGGGAGTAATCCGGATGTCGGAATGGTAGGCGGGAGGGGCGGTGATGGAGGCGATGCGCTCGGCCGGGGCGCCGAAGTATCGGAGGGCGGCGCGGAGGGCGGCAGCGGTGGCGCGCTGTTTGCCTTCGATAGAGTATCCGGCAATGTGGGGGGTGGCTATGGCGGCCGAGGCCAGGAGAGGCTCGCTGATGCGCGGTTCCCCCTCCCAGCAGTCAATTACCGCTTCGCTGATTTTCTTCGCTTCTATGGCCTTTAAAATGGCTTCTGTGGCCACGATGGGACCGCGCGCGGCGTTAATTACGATGGGCCGGCGCTCCAGAGCGTTGAAAAACTTCTCGTCGGCCAGATGATGTGTGGGGTCGAGCCCTTCTTTGGTGTGGGGTGTATGGAATGTGATTATGTCGGCCTCGCGCGCTATCGTGGCGAGGTCAGTGAAGGGTTCGGGAACCGCCGGCAGCTCCTTCCAGAAGTCGCTGCGGGATTCCTCGCGCTCGCGCGGAGGGTCGCATGGGAGCACACGCACGCCGAGGCGGCGCGCCCAGTCGGCCACGATGGTCCCCACATGGCCCATGCCTACGATGCCGATTGTGAGCCCTTCAATCTGAGGCCGGAGGGTCAGGACAGACGCCCAGACGTATTGCGCTACGGCGGGGGCGTTGCACCCGGGTGCCGACACCACCTCGATACTGCGGGATTGGCAGTATTCCTTGTCGATATGGTCGGTGCCGATGGTGGCGGTGGCCACCAGGCCCACGCGCGAGCCTTCGAGCAGCGAGGCGTCGCAGCGTGTGCGCGTGCGTACTATCAGCGCGTCGGCGTCGGCCACGGCTTCGCGGGTTGTCTCTTCCGGAGCGAGGCGTACAACCTCGGCTATCCCGTCGAGCTGATTGCCTACAAACGGGATATGCGATTCGATTACGATTCGTTTTGTCATCGGGAAATAAGAAGTCAGACTGCAACCGCCCAGATATAAAGGGCTACGTAGACAGCTGCTACGGCCAAAATAGCCACATAGCTGCGGTTGTTGCGGCGGTAGGTGAAGAAATGCCCTATCTGATATGCCACCAGGCAGTTGAGCAGCGGAACGTAGAACATGAAGTTGCCGAAATTCAGCACTACCAGCACGCTTGTGTAGATGAGCATCATCGTCAGAAAGCCGTTGTAAGCGCGTACGCGCGAGTTGTAGCTGAGAATCTTCATCAGGTTGGCCACGGTGAAACCGATGCCCGTGAGAAGCGTCACGCCGATGGTGACGAACGTGGGCACCATGTCGTTGCTCTCGAAAAGGTGCCATAGTTCAAATGCCATTCCGGGCCACTGAAGTTGGTCGGGCGTCACCAGCCCGAACCCGAAAAGTATCCAGGGAGGCGTTATGGTGCCCAGCAGGGCCGCCAGAAAGGATTTCAGCGAGAAGATGCGCATCTGCATCACTCCCAGCAGGAGCGCGGGGAGGAAAAAAAGGTAGCCCACTTGGGTGAAGGCCGCTCCGGCAAAGAGGAAGAATACCAGAAACACGTGGCGCTGGCCCAGGCGCTCCCCGAACACGCTGAACAGCAGCCCGCAGCAGATCATTACGAGCAGCGCGAGAATCGTGCCGCCGTAGAACTGTCCCAGCGCCGACGGAACAGCCGCCTGAAGCACCAGAAACATCGTCGCCACCAGCGAAGTGAGCGAGCGCAACACGTTGAATACCCGGTTGATATACAGCATTGCGAGCGCCACCACGGCGGTGAGTGCCATATTGACTATTGCCGATGTTCGGGCGGAGGCAATCCACATGTTGGCCGACGGGAAGCCTACGCCAAGGTCACCTTCGATAGGGATGACGGCACCGCGCTGCCACGCCACAACGCAGCTCACGAAGGCGAAAACAGCAGCCACGATTGTGGCCGACTTGCCGTGGAGGAATGCTGTTATGTCGCGTGCTTTCATCAGGAGGCAGAGAGGGCGAAAATCAGAGGTTCATCAGGTCGCGCCCGATGTCGCGGCGGTTGTACTTGCCGTCGAAGAGTATCCCTTCGGCCGTGGCGTAGCTCGTGGCGAGAGCGGCGGCGATGGTGTCACCGTAGCTGCTCACGGCGATTACGCGTCCGCCGGAGGTTATCACGTCGCCGGTGGCCGTCTGGGCGGTGCCGGCATGGAAGAGTATCGAGGAGGTGGCGGCATCGAGTCCGGAGATAACCTTCCCCTTCTCGTAGCTGCCCGGATAACCGCCCGATACGAGCATCACCGTGGCTGCCGCGCGCGAATCGGTGTCGAGCGGAATGTCGCCCAGCGCGCCTTCGGCGGCTGCCTTGAGCAGCGGCACGAGGTCGGAGGCGATGCGCAGCATGACGACCTCGGTCTCAGGGTCGCCCATGCGCACGTTGTATTCAATCACCATCGGCTCGCCCTCCACGTTGATGAGGCCGAGGAAGATGAATCCGCGGTAGTCGATGCCACGGCTCAGAAGGCCGTCGACGGTGGGACGCACGATGCGTTCCTCAACCTTGGCCATGAAAGCCTCGTCGGCAAACGGTACGGGGCTTACTGCACCCATGCCGCCGGTATTGAGGCCGGTGTCGCCCTCGCCCACGCGCTTGTAGTCTTTCGCCACGGGGAGGATGCGGTAGCCTCCGTGGCCGTCGGTGAGCACGAACACGGAGCATTCAATCCCCTTGAGGAATTCCTCGATTACGACCGTAGCGCTTGATGCTCCGAACATGCCGTTGAGCATTGCCTTCAGCTCGGACTTTGCCTCGTCGAGCGAGTCGAGTATCAGCACTCCTTTTCCGGCGGCAAGGCCGTCGGCCTTAAGTACATATGGCGCCTTGAGCGATTCGAGGAAGGTGTAGCCGTCGTGGAGCGTCTCGCGGGTGAACGAGCGGTAGCGGGCCGTAGGGATTCCGAATTCGGCCATGAACTGCTTGGCGAAATCCTTGCTCCCTTCGAGCATGGCCCCGGCCTTTTCAGGACCGACCACAAGCAGCGAGGGGAGGCGGTGGCGGAAATAGTCGGTTATACCGGCCACGAGGGGATCTTCGTTGCCGACCACAAGGAGGTCGATGGCATTGGTTTTCACGAATTCCTCGATGGCGATGAAATCGAGCGGCGAAATGGCCACGTTGACGCCGAAATTGCCTGTGCCGCCGTTGCCGGGGGCGATGAATAGCTTGCGGGTGAGAGGGCTGCAGCTTAATTTCCAGGCCAGGGCCGATTCGCGGCCGCCTGAGCCAAGCAGTAGGATGTTCATCTGTCGGAAAGGTGAGTATGGTTGGTGAAATCAGTCGTTGTCGGAATTCTTGCGGCGGCTGCGGAATGGCGGCAGCGAGGGCTGTTTGTTGGAGAGCATCTTCAGTGCATCCTCGTTGCGGCGCAGTGCCAGCGGATTCTCGCTGTCGGGCTTGCGGCGGTCGGCATCGAGCGGTCGGTCGGATGTGAATGTACGTCCCTGGCCGGGGCGTCCCGGGCGGAAAGCTCCGCGCGGGCTGTAGCGCTCTTCGAGCTTGTTGCGCGGTTCGCCGGCCTTGTCGCTGCGGCGTTCGCGGCGCTTGTCGGCGAAGTCGCGTTCGCGCGAACGGCCGTCGCGGCCCCCCTGGCGGTTTTCGTCGCGGAAAGCCTTGCGGTCGGAGTGGAATTTTCCGTTGCCGTGGCGTTCGCCGTTGAGGCGTCCGAATTTCTTTTCGCGGCGCTCGCTGCGGCGCTCGGCTTTCTTTTCATCAACGTCGCGCAAGCGTCCTCCGTCGCGGCGGAAACTCTTGTAATCGCCTTCGAAGATAATGTATTCGCGGAGCTCGCACTCGATCGAGCCGTTGAGGATGGGTATCTTCTCCGAGGGGGAGAGTCCGATTTTCGAGATGTATTCGTTTTTAGCGGCGATAATCCAGGCGTGGTAGCCTTTGAATACGTTTTTCAGTTTCTGGCCGATAAGGGCGTAAAGGCCCTCCATGTTGTCGGAGCCGATGCGCTCGCCGTAGGGTGGATTGGTGATGAGAACACCCCCCTCGGGGACTTCGGTCCATGCCGAGAGCGGTTTGGTCTGCAGGTCGATCATGCGCCCCACACCTGCGCTGCGGATGTTGCGGTCGGCTATCTCCACGGCCTTGGGCGAGATGTCGGCGCCGTAGATTTTATATTTGAACTCGCGCTCGGCCGAGTCGTCGTTGTAGAGGCGGTCGAACAGCGCGGAGTCGAAATCTTTCCAGTTCTCGAAGGCGAAGTGTTTGCGGTAAACGCCCGGATTGATGTTGGCGGCAATCAGTGCGGCCTCGATCAGGAATGTGCCCGACCCGCACATCGGGTCGACCAGCGGGCAGTCGCCGCGCCAGCCGCTGCGCAGGATTATTCCGGCTGCGAGCACCTCGTTGATGGGCGCCTCGGTCTGCGCCACGCGGTAGCCGCGCTTATGGAGCGACTCGCCCGACGAATCGAGCGAGAGCGTCACGTTGCCGCCGGCGATGTGCACGTTGATCATCACGTCGGCACCCTGCAGGCGCACCCCCGGACGTTTGTCCTCGCCGTAGCGGTCCTTGAACCAGTCGACGATGGCGTCTTTCACGCGGTAGGTCACGAAGCGCGAGTGGGTGAAGTCGTCGCTGTAGGCAACCGTGTCGATCGAGAAAGTGCTTCCCACCGACATCAGCGACCCCCAGTCGAACTCCTTGGCGCGGTCGTAGAGCTCGTCGGTGTTGCGGGCTGTAAAGTTGTAGAAGGGTTTGAGAATACGCAACGCCGTGCGGCAGCACAGGTTGGCCTTGTAGAGCATTTCAAGATCGCCCTCGAACTGCACCATGCGGCGCCCGGGTTCGACATTCAGCGCGCCGAGTGCGCGCAACTCCTCGGCCAGCACCTCCTCCAGTCCCTGGAAGGTTTTGGCTACCATTTCAAATTGTTCTTTCATCGCAGCGGTTGCTAATTTGCCGCAAAGTTAAGCAAAAGTTTTCAAATGTCTTAAACTTTTGGCTTTGCTGTAGAGTCGGCCGTAGCTACTGCGGGTTTCGCGTCGGAGCCCTTCTGCGATGCAGTCGGTGCGGGGCCCTCCAGGTGCTCCAGAGGGGCTTCTGCGGCAGTCTCGTTGCGGCGCGTCTGTGCTTCGGAGGCTATGGTGGAGATAGGGATGCGCATGCGCACCCACAGCGCGTCGGGAATCAGCCGCCACACCGCCGTGAGCAGCCGCCAGCGCCAGTCGACGGTAGCCACGCGGCGCCCGCTGACCATGGCTCGGTGTATGCGCGGCACGGCGTAGCCCAATGTCATCGACATCGGATACTCCTGGTCGGCGTCGAGCAGCGGCGTGCGGATCCATCCCGGCCTTATGTCGGTGAAGCGTATCTGCAGCCGCTGCCGGCGTGCGAGCTGTTCGAGCGCCGTAAGATATGTCTGCTGAAAGCGTTTGGAGGCGCTGTAGGCCGCTATCTGGGCTATCCCTTTGGTTCCGGCTACCGATGTGATTGCGCCGATATGGCCGCGGCCGCCGTGGTCGCGGAAGTATCGGAAAGCCGTGTCGACCATCCGTGTGAATCCTACCACGTTGGTCTGCATCGTCAGCAGCTCCCTGTCGGTTTCGAGCGCTTCGTTGCTGAAGCCGATTCCGGCAATGTGGAAATAGACGTCCATCCCACCGAGCCTTTCGATAAGGTCGTGGAGTTTACGTGGCGCCTCGGCGTCGGTCACGTCGATACGCGAGTAGACAATCTGCTCGGGATAGCGCTTCTGCAGTTCGCGCATCACTTCGGTTTTCCTGCCGGCCACGCCTATGCGGTGGCCGTCGGCTGCCAGCCGTTCGGCCAGCGCCAGCCCTATGCCCGACGTGGCTCCCATCAATACAATCCTTTTCATCGTCTCGGTAAATTTAGTAAAATCATGCGGCCCATCGACCGCCCTTATTTTAAAACGCCCCATGGCCTCCGCTTGTTGCCCTTGGGGTAGGAATGCAGTTTTAATGGCAGTCTATATAATAAAATATGTTAATTTGGATGCCATTTCGGTCGCCAGATGTTATATTTGCATTAGAATCCAAAAAGAAACGTATTATGCAGATAGTCAGCACTCGGGAATTCCGGGCCAATCAGGGTCGATTCCTTTCAGCCGCCAAGCGCGGTCAGTCGGTTATCCTGACCTCTCGTTATGGGAATTTCAAAATTACTCCCGTAACGGAAGAGGATAACCTCACTCCTCATATCGTCGAGGCTCTTCGCGAGGTGAAGCTCATCGAGACCGGCCAACTCCCGGCCAAATCAGCAAAATCCTTCCTCAATGAGCTTTGAAGTCCTTACGGTGCCTCGTTTCGAGAAAGAAGCCAAGGCAATCGGCAAACGCCAACGCTCACTCAGGAGCGATTTGGCCGTGCTTATCGACTCGCTCGAAGAGAATCCTTTTCAGGGAGACGAGCTTACTCCCGGAATCAGGAAAATCCGAATGGCAATCACATCGAAAGGACGTGGAAAATCCGGCGGCGCGAGAGTGATAACCTATACGGTTGTTGTCGCCGAATGCGAGGGAAGAGTCTATCTCCTTTCGATTTATGATAAAGGTGATTACTCCACCATCGATATTGAGGCGATTAAGAAAGCTGTCGAGGAATTGGAAGTTCCTCCGCAAGGAGAGGGCAAAGAGGAAGAGTAGAAATTAAAAAAGAAGAATCTTGAAAGTGAAAATCGGCCGCGCTCCCAAGCGCGGCCGATTTCACTGTAAAAAACCCAAACGCAGATGGCCCCCCGAGGGGCCTTCTGTTTACTTTTTGAGGATGCGGACCGTGTGGCGGCCGCCGTCGGCGGTAGTCACTTCGGCCACATAGGTGCCCGGGGCGAGGCGGTCGATGCTCACCGTCGAGGCTCCTTCAAGCTTATGAGTGTCGCGGCAGATGCCGTCGACCGAGTAGAGACGCAGAGTATAGGCTCCGTCGACACCGGTCACGGTAAGCGTGCGCGGGGTAGGGAGCAGGATGCGTATGCCGCCGTCGAAGGCGTCGGACTTGGCGCTTCCTACGCCGGAGGGATCGGCGGCGCCAATCTGGTCGACGCACACATACGTCGGCACGTTATTGATCTGGTTGGCCGAACCGGCAATCGAGAGCTTCAGTTTGTCGATGTTGCCAAGACCGCTGAGATCAAGCCATTTCCATGCGGTGAGGAATTTCGAGGGCTCAGTCTCCGTTCCCTCGGCCGCCGTGGCGGCTGCTGCGCGGTAGTCGGCCAGGGCGACGCGGACGCTGCCGGTCGAGGTGGTGCCGAGCACGCCCTCAACTACCAGCTCGAGATAGTCGCCGTCGGCGAATGCCGAGCCGAAGCCCTGCGAGCCGTGGAGAATATAGTCGTTGGTCCATGCGGAGTTTGTGACATACATGCCGGGAACGGCAACGCCTGTTTCGGGCACATTGATGGCGATGCTTCCGTCGGTGCCTGCGTAAAGGTAGCCTACACCGTAGTTGGTGGTTCCTTCGGCTCCGCCGCCCACGCAGTTGCGCATCTGGCTTGTCTGATAGTCGGTGAAGGTCGTCGACGTCTCGTTGGCGAAGCCGTAGCCGCTCCATGCGCCCCAGCTAACCATCGGGAAGTTGCCGAACTGCATCGAGCCGCTGAAGAAGGCATCGGTGTAGGAGTCTTCCGTGGCGTGTTCGTCCATCATCCAGCTGCTCTCGGCTTCGAGGGGAAGGTCTTCGAATGTGGCTATTGCGAGGGTCTCGGTCACGACGGGCACATTGGCCTTGGCGTAGGCTGTCTGGCCGTCGGCCGAAGTCACCTTGAGGGTATAGCTGCGGCTGCGCGTGGCGGCCTCGGTATATATGTCGGCGTCGGAATCTACGGTGCCGGTCTGGTCGGTCCAGGTGTAGGTGTAGGGTTCCTTGCCGCCTTCTACTACGGCATAAAGCTCAATCTGCTCGCCGGCCTGGAAGGGCTCTTCCTGCCACATTATCTCTGCCGTAAGTTCCTCGATGGTTGCAAGGGTTGTGAAGTCGACGGTAGCGATTTCGCTCTCGCTGCCGAGGGGTTCAACGGCCAGGAAGTAGGCGCGGTAAGCCGTGAGCTGGTCGAGATAATTGAATGTCGTGGAAATCTCCATGTCGGCTTCGCAGGCAGTGGGGCGCTGGGCCTTGAGCTGTTCGGCTGTGGGAGCTTCGGCATCGGCTTTCACGGCCATGGCGTAAACCTGAGCGCCGACGCTCCAGCGGGTAGCCACTGTGGCCGATGTGTCGGCCGTCTTGACCATCTTGGGATAGCCCTCGGCGATAACCGGAGTCTCCGAGACAACCTGCTTGAATTCGTAGGCGCCGGCAGTGGTGGTGGCGCCGCGTTCTGTACCTTCGAGGTCGGTATCGACGCCAGCAACGCGGTTCATGGCAAGGCCGTCGGCCTCGGAGAGGCGAAGGTCGTTGTCGCTGAGGAATTCAACCTGTTTCCATACCGAGGTCTCGTCGCCCGAGGCCGCGCGGTAGGTCTCCATAGTGTGGGGAGTCGACTGGTTGTCTACGTTGCCGCTTCCGCCGTAGAATGCGTTGCCCGAGAAGGCTACATTCGTCAGTTCGGTGTCGTTCCAGATGTTGAGGGGCGACGAGGCGCTTACGGCCTGGAGCAGGTTGTTACGCACCTCGAGTCCGCACCCTTCGCTCGAGCGGTTGATGTAGAGGGCATAGCCGCCGCGGGCGGTCGGGCTTGCCGATTTCACCAGGATGCTGTTGTGGGCGATTATCATGTTGCCGTAGGCGTTGGCAGTGCTGCCGCCGTTGGCCAGATAGAGGCCGTAGTTGGTGTAGTGGGCGCCTCCGAGCAGGGCGATGGAGTTGTTCACGATGCGGGCCTTGTGGGCTGCGTCGCGGCCGCCGTGGCCCGATGTGCCGCGCATGTAGATTACGGAGGTGCTCACGCTCGCGCCCACGCCGTTGACGAAGGTGGTGCTCAGCTTGTTGCCTTCAATCGAGAATTCGCCTTCGGCGCGGTAAACGTCCATGGCGTAGATGCTGCTCTTGTTGAGGCCTGTCTTCGTGACGGTATTGCCCTTCACGGTGAAGTCGGCCTGGTCGGCCAGGTATATGCCTTTCGAGCAGTATTCGGAGATGGTGTTCCCCTCTACGAGCATCCCCGTGGCTTTGGGCATCCCGACATATCCGGCGGCATAGAGATAGAGCGAGATATAACCGCCGCTGAGAGTGTTGTTGCGGATGGTCAGGTAGTCGCATTCGGTGTTGGCCACGCTATCGGAGTTCTTGTCGGCGGTCTCGTCGACCGACATGGCCGAGGAGCGGATCAGGTTGGTGCCCGACTGGGCGGTGGAGCTGTCGAGCGTTTCGGATGTGATCACGCAGTTTTCCACCGTGCAGTGGCGCGAGGAGTTGTGGAAATGGATGGCGTTGCCGTAGCCCTTGGCTGTAGGCGCGAATGTAATGTTGCGGAAGGCCACCCAGGGGGTGTTGACCACGCGCACCATGTCGTCCTTCTCCGAGGCATAGCTCTTGCCGGCTATAACCACATCCTCGGCGTTGCCGCTCTGAGAGATAAAGATCAGAGGATTTTCCTGCGAGGTGCCTGCCACGTTCTCAATCACGATGTTCTCGGCGTAGGTGCCGCTTTCCACCAGGAATATTACCGATCCCTGGATACCGCCCTCCAGCGCCTCGGTGGCGAGGGCGAAGGTAGCGAAGTCGGCCTGGTCGGAGGCGCCGATGCGGTAGGAACCGGCCATGCCGGCCTTGAGCGAACGGCTGGCTTTGGTGCCTTCGGCAATCTCTACAGGTTCGGTTGCCGAGGTCGCTACGTCGGTGAGGGCGATTTCCACGATGTTGCCGGGTTCTGCTGTCGCGGTGAAGTCGCCGGTGAGCCAGAAGTGGTAGTCGCCGGCCTCGTCGATTTCAACGGGCTGGTCGAAGGTGATTTCCACGGTGCCGTCGGCGGCAGGAGCAGCTTTGCCGACCATCGAAGTGCTGTTGAAGCGGTCGAGCCGGGCTGTGTAGGCTACACCTACGGAGGTTATGTCGGCTATAGAAGTGGAGCCGGCCACGCTGGCCTTCACTCCGCTTATCGAGAGCACATCCTTGTTGCCCTCTACTGAGAATACGGTATGGCCTACAGGAGTGTCGGTAGTACCGCGTGTGGCAGCTACTTCCGATGCATCGGTCAGCGCCACGTCGGCAACGTGCATAGCTACGCCCGGGACGGGGGTAACCGTCATCGCGAAGCCGTCGAGGGTGGTGCCGATCAGCTTGATCTGCAGTGTGAGCGAGCCGTCGGCCGCTTTACTTGTCAGTTCGGCGGGCCCGGTTGTGGTGAAATAGCCGGTGGTCTTACCGAGGCGGTTCTCCTCGTTGACCTCACGGCCGCTGAACACGTGGATTTTGCCGCCGCCGATGCTGAACTCCTGCGTGTCGAGCACGAGTTTGGCCTCGGGGTCGGTGGGGATGAACGTTACGGTGCATTCCACGGGGCTCGATTTCCCGTCGGGGCCACCATTGTCGTAGAAAGCAATCGGCGAGCCTACCATTACGATCTGCGTTGCGCCCTCGCCCAGAATGTAGATGTTTTTGGTGAGGCGTTCTCCTTCGGGATCGCCGTTTTCAACGGTGTAGGTCGAGCCGTCGGTGAATTTCAGAGAGGATACGGCGGCATCGACTGCGATGTCGGAATCAACTACGGATTTCACGTCGGCCGCGATGATGAAGCGTGTCTTTGCTTCGGGAAGCGGCTGCAGGGCGCTCTCGTCGGCGGGGGCGACTGTCAGCGCGTTGCCTTCGGCAGGCATTTCAGCGCTTCCCCAGAGGGTGGCGTTGGCCATGGTGCCGTCGGTGGTGGTGTAGACCTTCACCTTGTCGATGGCTTCCTTCCCCTTTACGGTCAGGTTGATGCCCGAGAGCGTAAGCGGCGAGATGGTTCCTTCGGTCTCCACGCTGAATTTTATCAGTTCGGCATCAGCGGTGCCCGGACCTACGATGTCGGTCGATGCCTGGGAGACTTCAATGGCGCTGACGGTGGCGGCATGGTCGGTGAAGGGTTCTACGGTCGCATGCCAGCCGTTGGCGGTATAGTAGCTCGACGAGGCGTTGGGGTTGAACACAACTGTTAACGAGCCGTCGGCTGCCGTGGAGCGAAGTTTCATGCCCGGACCGTCGGCTTTCTTGTCGGGGTGGTCCGCAAGGCTCCAGAGCAGGGTGCGGTCGGTGCCCGTACCGCTGTAGACCTCGAATTTAGCCTTCGTGCCGTAGCTCGAAGTTGAGTAATATACGTCGAAGTCCTTGAATGTGAGCTGGGCCACCGTTCCGGCCTCGGCGGGGGTGAACGTCACCGTGTGGTCGGAGGTCGATGCGGCATATTTCGAGCTGTATTCGCTTGCGGTGGTGTGGGTGAACTGCCAGGGGCCGTAGATGGTGTGGCTGTGTTCCCCCTCGGTAAGGCGGCATACGTTCTCAACCTCCACGGTTGCTTCCACGCCCTCGGCGGGTGTGGTCTTGCCGGAGGCCGTGATGCCAGTCAGACGGATGCCTGCAATGTCGCCGTTGTTGGCCGTACCGGCCACTGTGACGGCTACGGCGAAGATGTTGGAGCCTTCGCTGAGTGTGAGGCTGCCGCTTACGGTAGCTGTGCCGTCGGCGCCGATTTCAGCTGTGCCGTAGGGTGTGGATGTCTTGCTGTCGGCTTCGCTGCCCAGATAGCTTACGGTGATGCCCGTGGCGGCTTTCGCACCTTCGGGGAGGGCGAAGCTGAGAGCGGTAAGGTCAAGCGGATTCAGGGTGTTTTCGGCGTGCACGTCGAATAGCAGGAGTTTCTCTACGGTGCTTCCTGCACCGGGTTTGGCCGGCTGCGACGTCAGGGCGGTGATGGAACCGACTGTCATGTCGGTGGGAGTTATGGCGCTGAGCGTGGCCTCCCATCCGGCTTTAGCCATGGAAGTATTGCCCTGAACCGACTTGAAGTAGATGGTCATGGAGCCGTCGGCCGCGGTTGAATAGAGGATGCGCCCTTTGGCGCAGAGGTCGGCAATGAGCGCATCGTCAGCTACCTCGCGGCCGCTGTAGGCGCGGAAAATGTCGTTGTAGCCCGTGCTCGATGTGTCGAAAAGCTTCCACGAGGCCGGATCGAATTTTATGATTGTGCCTGCCGTGGCAGGAACGAGCGTCAGCGTGCCTTCGGCGTTGAGGGGGATATTCCCCTCGGGGCCGCCGGCGTCGTAGAATTTCGTGTCGGCGTCGATGGTGAAGGTGGCGTGCTTGCCGCCGTCGGGCATCAGGATGGCGTTGGAGAGCTCAAGCGCGGTGAGCGCGGAGGCGTCGGCATCGTAGCTTGTGCCGCCGATTGTGAGCGCCGAGAGGGTGGGCGCGGGAATCGTGCCGTAGCCCGAGGCCGATGCGTCGGCGGCCAGAATGAATTTGTTTGTCCCCTTGAGTGTAACCCCCGAGGCGGTTAGCGTCGTGGCTCCGTCGGCAAGCGTGGCCAGCAGGTTGGCTTCGTCGATTGCCGTATCGTAGATACGCAGATTGCTCACCAGACCGCTGGCTGTCAGAGCGCTCAGGTCGAGCGTCAGGGCGTCGAGCGTAAGCGGGTTGAGCGAGCCTTTGGTCTTTACGGTTATCGTGGCAAGGGGCACATCGGTCATTCCGCGGGCAATCAGCCCTGCGGCCGATTCGAGGGTTGCCTCCTGGAATACCATGTCGGTAGGGGGAGCTGAGGTTACTTTGGCGGTGTAGGTGCCCGTAACGGAACTGTAGCCCGATTTGTTGGCCTTGGGAGCGTAGAGCACCGCCAGTTTGCCGGTAGTGGACGTCACCATCGCCGAGGCGTTTTCAGCCGTTATGGCGGCGATATAGCCTTCGGGTGTAGGGTCGGAATAACTTGTGAAATTGCTTTTCAGAATGGTGTCGTCGTCGTAGATGTAGACAAACGGTCCCGTCTGGTCGGTCGATGTCACGGTGAATTCGGTGAACTCGATGTTGAGCGGATCACCTTCGTTGGCCGGAACGAACGTCACCCATCCGCAATAGTTGTAGGGGGCGTTCTTGGGGTAGTCCATGCTGTGGTAGATGGTGCCCTCATCCCCGACGGTGTAGAAGGCGTTCGGATTGCTGTCCTTGTCCTTCTTGGGATGAGTCACCTCTGCCGGGTCGGCCCAGGCGGACGTCCACGCGGCCGCCGCGGCCAGCATCAGCAATGAGGTAATTAATTTTTTCATTGATAAATATTTAGGGTTAAAGAAATTTCGGTCCGACAATGATGGTTAAAGAAGAGGGTTCTCGGATTGTAGGAGGTGTTGCAAAATCCCCGGAATGTAGGGACGCACGGTCTGTGCGTCCTGATATGATGTTTGATTTCCTGTCGCTTACGCGGACGCACGAGCCGTGCGTCCCTACAATATGGGCGGAAAGTGGTATTTTGCAACATCCTCGCAGATTAAATTAATGGAACGCGGCGTTCTGAAACGACGGATGCACCGGGGTGCATCCCTACATTTTGATTGCCGAAACCATATACCGAAGCGGCCGGAAGATAGAAATCCTTCGGCTTCATCCCCTGCTGGCGGCGCGCTCACTGGCGCCATCCGGCCGCAGGGCTGGATATGGGTGAAAATGTCGGCTTGCCATTGTCTCAATCCTCGAAGACATTCTTTTCGTGGCTTGCGGGGGCGCGGCGGCTGGCGCATACGCCCTCGCGGTTCATCTTCGGGCAGGTCTTCTGACTCGCTTCTTCCCTTCGTCGGTCCGGCAATGCCTTCCCGGCGCCTCTTTCAGACGGGGCACCAGTGGCTCTCCTCGCGGTTGAGCCGGACCGGGGTCCGCTGACCTATTTGTGCGCGGCATCGGCGCCATGCTCCCTCCGGAGCGGCACCGCGCCAGGCGCGGTCAGCGGCAAAGCACACAGCAGCGGGACTGTCGGGGATTCTCACCCCGTTCCCTTTTCAACCTCCTCCCGTATGGGGATTTGGTCACCCGGTGAACTTAGTCGCCCCAAAGGTACGAAAAATTCCGATACCCGCTTCCATAAATCATAAAATTTGTGATTTTCGTGAATCCTCTCCTGGTTATATTTCGGAAACCCTTCTTTGTGGGTGGGTTATAAGGTCTCTAAAGTCTTTAAGGACTTTAAGGACTCTAAGGACTTTAAGGACTCTTACAGAGGTAGGGCGATTTAGGCGCAAAAAAAGCGATGCACCCGGATGAAGGGGTGCATCGCCTTTTACAAAGGTTGGATTAATGGATTATTTCGCTACCTTGAGGGTCGTAGCGCCTGCGGCAAGAATATAGATGCCGCGGGGCAGCTCGTCGAGAGCCTCGCCCTTGGCTACGCCATGGCGCAGCATCACACCACCGGTGGTGTAGACATCTACGGGCGTCTCGTCGGTGATGCCCTGCTCCTCGGCAGCCACATCCTCAACCCCGGTCAGCACGTTCTGTTCCTCGAAATATACCCCGGAGCGTGTCGCACCGGTATTTTTGTTGAAGTAGGCACGGTTGGCGGCAACGGTCATTGTAGCGTCGCTGTCGTTGAGACGGAACAGCTGCGCGTAGTCGGTCTGCTCGAGGTGGTAGTGGCCGGGAGCGGCCGAAGCACCTTCGATGGTACCTGTCAGCACGCCGTTGGGGTCATTGTAGAGGTTCTTGTAGTTTGTGGGATATCCGGTAAACTCGTAAACCTTGGCGGCTGCGGTTTCCTCTGCCGGGGTGGCCGCGCGGCGGGGAGTGGGTGCCGAGTAAAGTTTATCTACTTCTTCGGCCTCACTCTGATGCGGGGGCTTGGGGGCGTTGGGGTTGTTTACAAGATATGGAACGTTGGCCTGGAATTGAGTGGAGGGAGTCCCATCGTATTCAATGATGTGAACATCGTATGAGCCGCGTTTTTCGGAAGCAGCTGTATAATCGTGGAATCCGGTTGCAACGTAGGCGTGAAGGTCAGTCGGAACCTCTGCTTGGAAAGGAAGAATTGCGGTGTTCCATTCATTGGGGAAATTCAGCTTGATAGTCTCCGGCTGAGCGTTGTCGCCGTAGTATGTCAGACGGATGTTGTCGAGATAGAAAGATGTCTGAGAGGTTTTGGAATCATTACGCTGGAACTGCAGTGTAATTGTCCCGGCGTCTGTCACAGTCAGGTCAAATTCCTGTTTGCCGTTGTCAGCGCTTGAACGGAAATAAATGCCGGCTTTCTCTACGTCGTTTGCACCTGTTGTCATCCCGGTGGGCGTGTAGCCAGTAATTGAGCCTGTACGATTGGTGGTTCCGTCGTTGATTGAATAGCTTACATCCTGGTTGGAGGCCAATGCCTGGAAATAAAGTTTGTATTTTCCTTTAGGAAGACCGGTGACCGAGCCGTTTACAGTAAACTTAGTCGTGCTGCCGTCACCCCATCCCCATCCGGAGATGCCACTGGGTTTTTGATCGTTGTAAACGCGGTACATACCTCCCTGCCATACTGCTGTCTGCCCTGTGTTTGCATTCTTGCCTACACCGGATGTTGTCCACTTGCTGTTATCGGAATCGCCGTTGCCGAAGCTATAGGCGGGAACGAGGAAAGTGGCATCCATTCCGCGGTCGGGATTGCCCTTCTGGGCAAGTTCGGCCAGACGCTCTTCATAGCTTATGAGCTCCCACATCTGGAAAGTGTCATTCTGGTCGTAGTCAGCAGGGTCAACCCAATATTCCGGACGGTCGAAGTAATCGCTTGAGCCATTGTAGCTGAAGGCTTTCAGGGCTTTCCCTGTGTCAGTGTCGGTGAAGTAGTATACGGTACGGCCTTCGTAAGAACCCGATGTCATCTGCAATGCGGTTCCCGCTCCGTCGAGATAATACTGTCCATAGGGTGTATCGCCCCCTTTCTCTTTTGCTTCCAGTTTCCCGAATGTAGTGCTGAAGGTATAGACATCGGTTCCGCCGGCAGCTTCAAATTCCACTGCGTGACCTGCGTAGTTGGCCACTGCGTGAGCGCCCCAGTTGGCACCTCCGCCGAAGTACTGATACATTGAGGATGCGTCGCTGGCACCGACGTTGCGTAGGAAGAATTTCTGACCTTTATAGGGGTTGTCAGTCACGGGATTCCAGTCTTTGGTCTCGTCGATGGCATAACGCACTACGGGGGCTTCTTCACCGCCGGTGAAGTTGTTGGCGATAATCGAATAGACGAGTTTGTCGCCCTCGATTGTATCGTAGCGGTCGCTGGAGTTATGCTTCTTGGTTGATGTGCGAAGTACGTAATCGGAGAAGAATACGCCGAGAGGGCCACGGCCGAGATTTGCGTCAATGTATTTGCGAATCTCCGGATTCATCACGCTTGCGCCTCCCTTGTAGCCGTTGGTGTTGTCGGAAGTCGACGAACTGCCTGAATTATCGATTGAGGTGAAATTCATCACCCATTCTGATTTAAAGTAGCCTTTTGCTTCCATTACCTCGTTGGGCGTTTTCTGCGCCTGCGAGAAGTTGATCAGATTCTTGCAGTGGTCCAGTTTTGTGTCGCGTACGGCGTCGTCGCCTTCCGAAATGTCCTGAACGTGCAGTTTGGTCGAAAGTTCGGCATTGAGCTCGTTGGTGATTATGGCCGGGTTCTTCTCGTCGACGAAGTTGGTGTCCCAGTTGGTGATGCGTGCCTGCTTGTCGAGATGCACGAAATCAATGCGGTCGCGCAGGAAAAGCACCATTTTGCCGCGTGCCTGTTCTACCGTAAGGTTCGGGTTGAACTCTACGACGTATTGGCCGTATTGGGTTTCAAATAGCTGCTTCATCAAGGCGTTGTAGTTAGCCTGGTCGCTCGAGCTGTCGGAAGCTCCGATCAGACCGCTCATGCTCGGTGCCTCGCCGGAACGGTAGATATTGCCGCGGAAGAAGTGTACGATGAAGAATTCCGAGGGATGCTGTTGGAGGAAGTATACCATGTCGGCAACGGCTGCCGAAAGGGTTTTTTCTGTCTGGGCCAGACCATGGTTGCAGTAGAGCGTATTGCTGTAGAGGCCGGGTCGCAGGTCGATGCCGCGGATACCGCGGTCCATCTGCTCGCGCATAGTCACGGCCTGAGTGGTCGACGATGCCGGACCGTTGGCTACGCTCGAAACCCAGTTGTCTTCGCCGGTGGCGAAGTCGTGGGCGCCGGGGATGGAGACGTGGGCCACAAACATGTTGTCGGGAAGGTCGGCCATCCAGCTGGCGGCTTTGTCAGTGGTAGCATTCTGCAGTCCGCCGGCGCGGGTCCAGGTCTTGTCCCAGGTTACACCCAGATAGTCGTCGGTGTAGTCGGCACCGCCCCAGGTGTTGTAGGCGTGGCAAAGCGTCGGCGTTGCCATGGCCATTGCAATCAATGGAAAGTAAAGTCTTTTCATTTTAGGCAATTGTTAGATTTTTCGGTAAAAGATATTATAATTTGTTAGTTATCATTTGATTGGAAGTCATAAGGTTGATTCCGTGGTCGCGCGGGAGCGCGCATCGGATTTCGGGTAGCGAAAGTAAGCAAGTCGGCGAGGGGGCCATAGCGGTCCGGACTGTTCCCACAGGCCGGTGCCATGTTTTATCCAGACAATATAAAATATTAAGTCACAGCTTTATAGGGAGCGCCCCTCGTCTTGCTAACTTTATCTACTTTTTTACATTATACTTCTGGCAACGCCCAGCACAGGGCATTGACTGTCGGCAAATTTATACAGAAATTAGCACTTTTACCCCCCCAATCGTTAAAGCTTGTTAATCGTGTGTAATTTTAACACTTTTTGTCGGCTTGTGATAGCCGCCCCCATCCGGATGGAAACTGCCTGCCGAGGTCGTTAGGGGCTTTAAAGTCCTTAAGGTCCTTAGGGGCCTTAAAGGCTTTAGGGCTCTTAAGGTCCTTAACGCCAGGTGTGGAAATTTAAGATTGGGTAAAAAAAGCGGGGCGCCCTTTTGGGGACGTCCCGCCTTATGAAAGTCGTAAAAAGTTTAGTAGCGGAGGTCGATGGTGAGCGGGGTGGCGCTCTGCCAGTTGGCGACGGTCAGGCGCAGGGTGCGGGTGGCGGCATCGTAGCGGCGCGTTGCCTTGAGTTTCAGTATTTTGCCTTCCTTGCCCAGTGCGGCCTGGGTGGCGCTGACGGAGCGCGGGTTGGCCACGTTGTGGATGGTATAGCTTATGGTGCGTCGCTCGGGAGCGCCGTCGTAGCTGCCGCTTACCGAGGCGCCGAGCCGGATGGCATCGGTAGTGCGGTCGGCGGCGAAGTCGATGAGCTGATACTGGCCGCGGTCGATGGTGTGGGTAGAGGTGCGGTCGTCGTCGAACATCGTAAATGCCGACTGTTCAACTCCCTCGGACGGGTAGTAGTCCACGCTGATGTGCGAGGGGTCGTAGCCGAGGGTGTTCTCCATCGGGTAGTCGGCCTTGGGAATGAGCGCTCCGGCGCGCACGAACATCGGAAGCACTGCGAGCGGCGCGCTCACGGTCAGCGTGGTGTCCCCTTCTATGGCGCCGTCGGCGGGGCTGTTGGCGTTAATCCAGACCCCTTCGGGCAGGCGCACACTGCGCGAGGTGGCGCCGGCTTCCATCACAGGAGCAATCAGCACGTCGCGCCCCCAAAGGTATTCATCCTCCACGTCGGCATAGCGTTCGGGCTGAGACGAATACATCCCGATTGGACGCACGAGCGGCGTTCCTTTGGCGGCGTTCTCGTAGGCGAGGGTATAGTTATAGGGGAGCCAGCGGTAGCGCTCGCGTATCAGCGGCAGGATGATAGCCTCCTGATCGGGATAGAGGTATGGCTCGGCGAATTTCTGGGCGTGGGTGCGCAGTATGGGTGAGAAGGTGCCGAGCTGTAGCCAGCGCACGTATAGCTCCGGGTCGTAGGGGTGCGCCTCGTCAATGGCGAAGCCGCCCACGTCGTGGCTCATGTAGCCCAGACCGCTCAGCGAAGAGTTGAGCATGATTTTGACCTGCGGCTGCAGGCCGCCCCACGAACGGCTTACGTCGGTGCTCCATGGGTATACGCTGTAGCGCTGGAGGCCAACCGTGCCGCCGCGCATCATCGTCATAAGGCGCGTGTCGGGATATTCCTCGGCGAAGAGATCGTAGACGATACGGCTCCAGTCGTTGCCGTAGAGGTTGTGGTAGAGGCGGTTGCTCAGTCCGTTGGCGTGAATCATACCGTCGGGGTGTACCTCCGGTTCGCCCAGATCGCCCCACCATCCGGTTATACCGCTGTCGGTGAGCTGCTTGTAGCGGTCGCGCAGCCAGGCGCGCGTCTCGGGGTTCGATACGTCGAGCATCCCCCCTTCGCCAACCCATATTTTAACCTCCTTGGTTTTGCCGAGGCTGTCGAGGCCGAACATATGGCGCGCGTCGAGATGGCGGTAGTTGTCGATGCCGCGGCTGTTGCGGAGCACGTAGGGCTGAGAGATTGCAACGAGGTTCACCCCGTTCTTTTTTAGGCCGCGGAGCATCCCTGTGGCGTCGGGCCACTGCTCTTTGTCCCAGGCCAGTCGGCCCATATCCTGCTCTTTGCCGTACCAGTAGAGGTCGAGCACTATGCCGTCGAGAGGATACCCCTTGGATTTCAGAGTGTTGACCACCGAGTCGGTCTCCTCCTGGGTCTTGTAGCCGTATTTCGAGGTGATGTAGCCCAGACTCCAGAAAGGTGCGAGGTCCTGGCGTCCGGTTATTTCGGTGAGTTCGCCGCCAATCCCCTCGAAGCCTGCGGGAGAGCTTACGAAATAGTAGCTTACAGGGTAGGGTGCTGTGGTGGCATACTCCACCGGATTCCCGGCCACCATCTCGGCTTCGGCGTAGTCGTCGACCACAACAGCATAGCCCTTGGGCGAGATGATCAGAGGCATGGTGATGTTCATCTGCGAGATGCGCGGGTCGCCCTGGGTGTAGCCGTAGTTCTGGCGGTTGTACATCACTAAGGTGTCGCCGGCGAGGTTGAGCGAGTGGCCGCGCTCGCCCGCGCCGAAGAATGCGCGCGAGGCGTCGAGCGGAATGAGGTTCATTGTGCGCCGTCCACGGGAATCGGAGCCGCGCCGGCCGTCGTCGTAGAGGCCCCGTCCGCGCGAGCCGTTGATTATCAGTTCGCCGGTTGCCTTGTCGAGCGTAGCGGTAAGTCCTGTGGAGGTGGCGAGAGTCCGGCCGGAGGGAGTGTCGGAAACGGTGGCTCGGGGAGTTGCGGCCGGGGTGAGAAGGGTGCGCGAGGCCGGGGCCGGAGCTTCGGCCTTGGCCCGGTTGTCAATGCGCAGAATGTTGTCGGTGACGGCGGTAACCGTAATTTCACGTCCTTCGGGCGTTGTGGCGGCGATGCTCGGGCGTGTGGAGGCACCGCTGACGGTCATGGCGGCAGTCAGCGCGAGCGCCGGGAAAGAGATTCGGAAAAATGTCATGGGAAGGATGAAAAAGGTAAGTGGTAAACGGATGTAAGTAAGCGGGGTGGGAGAGTGGAAAGCCATGCGGCTGCCTCGGCGGCGCGTTTGCCGGCCGGGCAGCCGCATGGTTAAGGTATATAAGGGTCAGATAGCCGCGATGCGGGCTATATATTTGCCTATTATGTCGAACTCAAGGTTGACCGTAGAGCCTACCTCAATCTTGCCGAAGTTGGTGTGCTCGAATGTGTAGGGAATGATGGCGACACGGAAAGAGCTGGGCGTGGAGTCGCACACCGTCAGGCTCACGCCGTTGACGCATACCGAGCCTTTTTCTACGGTGAGATACCCCTGGCGCGCCATTTCGGGCGACACCTCGTATTCAAACTTGAAATAGCGGCTCCCCTCCACCTCCTCGATGTCGGTGCAGCGGGCGGTGCAGTCCACGTGGCCCTGCACGATGTGGCCGTCCAGACGGCCGTTCATCAGCATGCAGCGCTCCACGTTGACCAGGTCGCCCTCCTTCAGCAGCCCGAGGTTGCTGCGGCGCAGGGTCTCCTCGATGGCGGTAACGGTATAGGTGCCGTCGGCGATGGATACCACTGTGAGACACACGCCGTTGTGGGCTACCGACTGGTCGATTTTCAGCTCGTCGACAAACGAGGCGCGCAGCGTAAGGTGCACGTTGCCGTCCTGGCGTACGGCGGCCACAACCGTGGCCGCTTCTTCAACAATTCCGGAAAACATAATTAGCTGGTTGTGGCTCAGTCGGCCATGTTGTGGAATACGTTCTGCACGTCCTCGTCTTCTTCAAGTTTCTCGAGAAGTTTATCAATCGATTCGCGCTGCTCGTCGGTCACCTCCTTCACGTCGTTGGGGATGCGCACGAATTCAGTCGAGAGGATTTCAAACCCGTTGCCTTCGAGATACTGCTGGATGTTGGAGTACTCCTCGAAGGGGCCGTAGAGCACGATTGCATCCTCGTCGGCTTCGAGTTCGTCAACGCCGTAGTCGATCAGCTCGAGCTCGAGGTCCTCGAGGCTCATGTCGGCCTTGGGCGCGATTTTGAGCATCACCTTGTGGTCGAACAGGAAGGTGAGCGAGCCCTGGGTGCCGAGCGAGCCGCCGTGTTTGGTGAAGTAGGAGCGCACGTTGGCCACGGTGCGTGTATTGTTGTCGGTGGCGGCTTCTACGAAGATGGCGATACCGTGAGGGCCGTATCCCTCGTAGGTGATTTCCTTATAGTCCTTGGCGTCCTTGTCGGTAGCCTTCTTGATGGCGCGTTCCACGGTGTCCTTCGGCATGTTTTCAGCCTTGGCGTTCTGCATCAGGGCACGGAGGCGCGGGTTGGTCGAAGGGTCGGGGCCGCCGGCCTTCACGGCTATGGTGATTTCCTTACCGATGCGGGTGAACGTGCGGCTCATGTTGCCCCAGCGTTTCAGCTTTCTTGCTTTGCGATATTCAAATGCGCGTCCCATAGGGGTTATGTATTTTTATTTGTGAGTATTGTTACTGATGTGTCGGATGTGACTTATGTAGCTGATGTATGTTTGACGGATGTGACGGAATGTCCCGTCGGCCGTCAGCGGAGTTCGGCGCCCAGGCGCGTCTGCAGGTTCTTGATGATTTTGGCCATGGTGGCGTCGATCTGCTTGTCCTGGAGGGTGCGTTCGTCGTCCTGAAGGGTCATCGAGATGGCGTACGACTTTTTCCCCTCGGGGAGGTTCTTCCCCTCGTATACGTCGAAGAGCTCAACCGAGCGGAGCAGCTTGCGCTCGCTCTCGCGCACGGTGGCCTCTACCTGGGCCATCGTGACGCCCTTGTCGAGCAGCAGGGCCAGGTCGCGCTTCACGGGGAGCGTCTTGGGCAGCGGGGTGAATTCCACCTTTTTCTTGAGCGCCAGGCGCACAAGTGCATCCCAGTCGAGCTGCGCGTAGACCACGGGCTGACGCACGTCGGCCTTGGCGAGTACGGCTTTGGATACAAGACCCATCTCGCCGAGCTGTTTGCCCGAGCGCGTGGCAATTGTAAGATACGCGGAGAAGATGTCGCAACCCTCGCCCTTGGCGATTGTGATTTCGCGCTCCGAGATGCCGAGGCGGGCGAAGATGTTGGCCACGTGCCCCTTGAGGTCGAAGAATGTGGCCTCGCGGGCGGCCACGCTCCAGTTGCCGCGGTTGGCATTACCGGTGAGCCAGAGGGCCAGACGAGCACCCTCGCTGTAGGGCGCCAGCGGAGCCTCGGCGGTCGACTCAACGTCGGGGCGCATCGAGTAGACGTTGCCGAATTCGTAGAAGGCGAGCGAGTCGGCGCGGCGGTTCACGTTGTGGGCAATCGATTCGAGGCCGCCGAAGAGCAGTGTCTGCCGCATCACATTGAGGTCGTTGCTCAGCGGGTTGAGCAGCTTCACGCAGTGGTCGGCGGGATATGCCTTGAGGTCGGCGTAGTAGGCCTCGGCGGTGAGCGAGTTGTTGAGTATCTCGTGGAATCCGGCGCCGGTGAGCTGGTCGGAGATCAGGCGCGTGAGGTCGTCGGATTCGTTGGCTATCGTGGTGAGCTGCAGCGCAGAGTGAACGGTGTCGTTGATTTCCACGTTGTTGTAGCCGTAGATGCGGAGTATGTCCTCGACCACGTCGCAGGGGCGCTGCACGTCCACGCGATATGTCGGCACGAGCAGGTGGAGCGTATCGCCGTCGCGGCCGGTGGTCTCGATTTCGAGCGAGCGCAGTATCGCGGCCACGGTTTCTTCGGGAATCTCCTTGCCTACGAGGCGCCGCAGGTAGTCGAGACTGAGGTCTACCTTGAAGGGTGCGACCGGCTCGGGGTAGATGTCGACGGGTTCGCCGCAGATTTCGCCTCCGGCAAGCTCTTTCACCATCAGGGCGGCGAGCTTCAGGGCGTAGAGTGTGGCGTTGGGGTCGAGGCCGCGCTCGTAGCGGAACGAGGCGTCGGTGCTCAGACCGTGGCGGCGCGCCGAGCGGCGTATGCGCGTGGGGTTGAAGTATGCGCTTTCAAGGAATATGTCGGTGGTCTGCTCGGTCACGCCCGAATTCAGGCCGCCGAACACTCCGGCGATGCACATCGGTTTCGCGGCGTCGCAGATCATCAGGTCGGCCTCGCTGAGCTTGCGTTCCATCCCGTCGAGTGTGGTGAAGGGCGTTCCCTCCGGGCATGTGCGCACCACTATGCGTCCACCCTCAATGGCCTTTAGGTCGAAGGCGTGCATGGGCTGGCCGATGCCGTGGAGTATGTAGTTGGTAATGTCTACGATATTGTTGATTGAGCGCACGCCGATGGTTTCCAGGCGGTCGCGCAGCCACTGAGGCGACGGGGCCACCTTCACGCCGCGGATTGTAAGACCCGAGTAGCGCGGAGCACCCTGCAGGTCGACAACCTCCACTTCTATGGCGCCGTCGGCGCGGTCGGGGCAGAAGGCATCCACGGCGGGGCGGCGCACCTCCTTGTGGTCAAGATGGCAGTCGAGATATGCGGCCAGGTCGCGCGCCACGCCGAAGTGCGAGGCGGCGTCGATGCGGTTGGGGGTCAGGTCAACCTCCATTACGTAGTCGCTCGTAAGGTTGTAGTATTCGGCTGCGGGGGTGCCGGGTGCCGGAGCCTTGTCTGCGGGAATCACGATGATGCCGTCGTGGGAGCTGCCCACGCCGATTTCATCCTCGGCGCATATCATGCCCACCGACTCCACGCCGCGGATTTTCGAGCGCTTGATCTGAAATTCGTTGTCGCCGTCGTAGAGCGTGGTGCCCACGGTGGCCACTACTACGGTCTGCCCTGCGGCCACGTTGGGGGCGCCGCATACGATCTGGGTGGGCTCGCCGGTGCCGAGGTCCACGGTGGTGATGTGCAGGTGGTCGCTGTTGGGATGCTCCACGCAGGTGAGCACCTTGCCGATCACAACTCCTTTCAGGCCACCCTTTATCGATTCCACTTCCTCAAGGCCGTCGGTCTCCAGGCCTATCGAGGTAAGGGCCTCTGTGGTCTTCTCCGGACTGAGGTCAATCGGAAGATAATCCTTTAACCAATTGTAAGATATATTCATCGGTGTAACTGATTTTTATGCGGTGTGGAGCGATGCGTTCGCTTCCAAAGTGCAAATTTACAAAATTCTGAAAAAAAATGGTTACATTTGCGGTATGAATAGGATATTTGTCACATTTGCACTCGTGGCGGCCTCCCTTGCCGCCCCCTTTGCCTCTATGGCACAATCACTTTTCGACGAAATGATAATCGACGGCGAGACCGTGCAGGCCGACTCGGCTGCACGTCCGCTCTCCGAGCGTGAGCAGCGCCGCCTCTCGCTTGCCGCCGAGCGCGCCAAGCGCGCCCGACGCGCCGCCATGAAGCGCGCCGGCCACGACAACCCTCTCTGGGAGATGACCGACGCCGAAGGGCGCTTCCTCGAGCCTGAGAATTTCGGCCCGCAGGAGCTTCAGATCGACTCGACCATTGATGTCGAGGGTCTGATTCTCCCGTATTATGCTGCCATGCCGCTGATTTTCAATACATATTCCGTGAAGCTCAGTGGCGCCGTGCCCGATTCGCTCGGATTCGCCGCCCCCGATCCGGCCACGATGAACTGGTCTGAGCGCACCACCGCGCGCGACGCCCGCCGCGCCCGCTTCGAGCAGGGATTCATGATGGCCTATCCCCAGATAATCCGCTATAATCTCGCCTCCATGCCCCGGCCCCCGCGCGAATTTGTCATGGAGGTCGATCCCGAGCTGGCCAAAATCAACGTGCGCGAGTTTACCCGCGACGAGACGGCAATGAAGCAGGTGGTGGAGCCCGTGAAACTCGACCGCATCAACTGGCTCCACAATTTCGACGCATCGCTCCAGTTCTCGCAGGCCTACGTCTCGAAAAACTGGTATCAGGGCGGCAATTCCAACCTCAATGCCATTCTCAATGTGCTCTACAACGTGAGCCTCAACCAGAAATTCCACCCGAACCTCATTTTCGACACCTCGGTGCAGTATAAGCTCGGCGTGAACAATGCCCCCGACGATACCGTACACGCCTACAACATATCCGAAGATCTCCTGCAGATCAACTCCAAATTCGGCCTCAAAGCCGCCCGCAGATGGTACTACTCGGTCAACGTGCAGTTCAAGACCCAGCTGCTCAACAACTACCGCGTAAACACCGAGGACCTTACAGCCGCTTTCCTCTCGCCGGGCGAACTCAACCTCGGCCTCGGTATGACCTACAGCTACGAGAATCCCAAAAAGACCCTGACCTTCACCGCAGCCCTTTCGCCGCTCTCCTATAATCTGAAGATGTGCACCAACAGCCGCCTCAACCCTGCGGCTTTCGGCATCGAGGAAGGGAAGCGCTCCGTCAGCCAGTATGGTTCGAGCGCCGAGCTCACCTGCCGGTGGAAAATCACCTACAACATCGAGTATTTCTCCCGGATGTTCATCTTCACGAACTACGAATACGTGCAGGGCGACTGGGAGAACACCATTAACTTCAATATCAACAAGTTCCTGACCACGCGCATTTTCGCTCACCTGCGCTATCAGAGCGACGCCGAGCGCATCGCCGAAACCCGCTGGCACAAATGGCAGCTCAAGGAAATTCTTTCCATCGGCTTCGCCTATAAGTTCTCGCGCGTCTGAGTCTGTGTGGTTTCCGCTATCCCGCCGATGTACCGACTCCATGCCATAATTCTCTGCCTGGCGCTCGCGGTTGCTGCCGGTTTCGCCCAGGCGCCGCTGAAGGCTCCGCGCTCCGAGGCCGGCGAGGGATGGCGTATCGCCGGATTTTCGGCCGACTCGCTGCGGCGTGCCCTCGGGGCGCGTCCGGTCCATGAGCTCGAAGGTTTGTGGACGGACCCTGCCGACGGTGCCGTGGTGGCCGTGATGGGGTCGGCTGCTCCCGGAGCGGCCGGAACGGCCGGCAACGCCCTGCTGATTGTGGCCGTGGATACGCCGATGGTAGGTGTGGGCTGCGGCACTGTGGTGGGATGGATGAGCCCGACCGCACGCCAGGACTACTACGAGGCGCGTATGTTCACCCGCCTCGACTCTGGTCGCCTTTCCCGGCCTAAAACCTTCGACATCCGCCATGCCGACGGTCGCCTGATGCTTACCCGGCGCCGCAAGGGGCTGCGCGTGGTGCTCACAGGGTTGCTCCCGTTCATGTTCCGACGCCCCCTGCGCCAAACCGACAACACTCCCCGCGAACTTTCCGGCTACGTGCGCCTGTGGCCCTCCGACCCCGACCATCCTGTGGCCGTAAGATACCTCTGATATGTCCAGGCTTCGCAACGTCATAATATTCTTTGCAGCATTGCTCTCTGTAGTCATTTCGGCAACAGCACAGCGCCGCAACTCGCTCTCGCCGCGTCTGCATGCGCTCCCTGCTGCTTCCGCTGCGGCTCCGGAGGGAGCCGATACCCTCGCCTGCGGCCGGGGAGATCTCGTGTTCTCAGGCTACGACAAGCCTCTGCGCGCCTCGCGCGAGACGCTTTTCATCACCAACCATATGTCGGCCGACGTCAGCCGGGCAGTGTTTCATATCGAATATTTCGACCTTCAGGGGCGCCAGATTCACCGTCGACGCTGCTCGGTGGCAGTCGACCTTCCCGCGGGAGAAACCCGCTGCGTCGACCTCCCCGCGTGGGACCGTCAGGGAACCTACTATTTCCGTGGCTCGCGCCGTCCGAAGGTGTCGGGCGTACCGTATACGGTTGCCGTAACTCCCGATTCCGTAGTAATTCTTCGCTGAGATGCATCCTATCGACCATATACGTCAGTTCGCCAAGCTCGCGCCCGAAGTGGAGCGCCGCCTCCGCGCCATGATGCGGCAGGAGCGTTTCCCAAAAGGCTACATAATCCAGGGGTCGCAGACTCTATCGGCCAACGCCTTCTACATCGTCAGCGGAGCCGCGCGTCTGTTCTATACGCACCGGGGGCGCGAACACACCATATCATTCGCTTTCTCCGATCAGTTCGCCCTGGTGCCCCGCAATATCTCGCGCCGCTATGGCGATACCCTCGCCGTGCAGTTTCTCGAGCCCTCCACGCTGATTTTCATCCCTCACCAGCCCGTGCGCGATCAGCTTGAGGAGAGCGGCGCCGTCGATCCCAACGAGGGCCTGCTCTTCCTCAATACGGCCCTGCTGCACTATACCGATTTTCTTGAGGAGCGCGTCGACGTGATGCAGACACTTAGCGCCTCCGAGCGCTATGCATGGGCGCTCAGCCGCTTCCCGCGCCTTACGGAGTGCGCCTCCACAACCCAGATTGCCTCCTTCCTCGGGCTGACCAAGGAGACGCTTTATCGCATCAAAAACGGCCACTACAATGCCGGCTGAAAGCTTCTTCGCGCTCCGGAAAAAATTTTGAACAGTTACTTATGGATAATAATATAGATTCTCAGATTGACGCCGCACTCGCACGCTACCGTGAGCGCACCGGTTTCGCCGGGCTCTCGCCGCGCGCCGCGCTTATCGATATGGACGGCACCCTGCTCGACTCGATGGGCCTCCACACCGCCTCGTGGCACCGTATGGCTACCGAACTCGGTATCCCATGCTCCCGCGAGGAGTTCTACCTCTACGAGGGGATGACCGGCGCCGAGACCATCAACCGCCTCTTTCTGCGCACTTTCGGCCGCGAGGCCACCGACACCGAAAAGCATGAACTTTATGCCCGGAAGTCGGGTTATTTCAATGAGTTTCCGCGTCCGGAGGTAATGGATGGCGCGCAGCAGATGGTGCGTACGCTTATGGAGCGGGGCATCGCCCGCGTGCTCGTAACCGGCTCGGGCCAGCACTCCAACCTCGAGCGCCTCGCCGCCGATTTCCCCGGGGGCTTCTCCGAAAGTCTCCGCATCACTTCGGCCGACGTCGCCCATTGCAAGCCCCACCCCGAGCCCTACCTCAAGGGGATGGCACTCGCCAAGGCCGAGCCGTGGCAGTGCATCGCCGTGGAAAATGCCCCTCTGGGCGTGCGCTCGGCCTCCGATGCCCGTGCGTTTGCCGTGGCCGTCACCACCGGTCCCATTCCCGAGCGCGAGATGTGGCAAGCCGGTGCCGACATCGTTTTCCCATCCATGCCGGCCTTCGCCCGGGCTCTCCCTGCCCTCCTGGGCGCCTGCGCAAACGGTAAAATCTGAGCTTATAGGCCCTAAAAGCCCCATAGCCCCCATATATATAATTCCAGAGATGAATTGCGAAATCATATTCACAAATAAAGTCGCCGAGAAGCTCGACTCTATTGTCGACCGTCTCGCCCCCGCCTCCGTGTTCGTATTGGTCGACGTCAACACCGCATCCTTCGTGCTCCCGCGTCTGCGCGAGCAGTCGCGCGCCGTGGCGTCCGCCACCGTAATAACCACACATGCCGGCGAGCCATTCAAGAATCTCGATACGCTTGCCTCCGTATGGAAGCAGCTCGGCGACTCTGGGGCCACGCGCCGCTCGGTGCTAATCAACGTCGGCGGTGGCACCGTAACCGATCTCGGAGCCTTCGCTGCCGCCACCTTCAAGCGCGGCATATCGTTCATTAATATCCCCACAACGCTTCTCGGCGCCGTCGACGCTTCCGTAGGAGGCAAGACCGGCATAAACTTCAACGGCCTGAAAAACGAGATAGGCGTTATCCGTCAGGCCGATGTGGTGATAATCTCGACAACCTTCTTCCGCACTCTCACGTCGCAGGAGCTCCTCTCTGGCTATGCCGAGATGATCAAGCACGGCTTCATAACCTCGCGCGAGATGACCGCCCGTCTCCTGCGCTACGACGTTACCGACTACGAGCCCGATTCGCTCCTGTCGCTCCTGCGCGAGAGCGTTGAGGTGAAGCGCGGGGTGGTCGCCCGCGACCTTGACGACCGCGGCATCCGCCGTTCGCTCAACTTCGGCCATACAGCCGCCCATGCCTTCGAAGCGCTCGCCCTGCGTCGCACCTCGCCCGTGCCCCACGGCTATGCCGTGGCCTTCGGTATGGTAGTGGCCCTCGTGCTCTCGCATCTCAAGTTCGGCTTCCCCTCCGACGACCTTCACCGCTACGCCGACTATGTATACCGCACCTACGGCGCGTTCGAGTTCAGCTGCGACGACTATCCCGAGCTTCTCGGCTACATGCACCACGACAAGAAAAACCGCACCACCGCCGAAATCTCCTGTGCACTCCTGGCCGACTATGGCGACGTCCGCGTCGACACTCCCGTCTCCGATGCCGACATGACCGCCGCCCTCGACATCTACCGCGACCTCCTCCACCTCCCCTGAATCCCTTTACCTCAACCCTCTAAACTTCCCAAGGACCCAAGGTCTCCAAGGTTCCTAAAGCCTCCAAGGTTCCTAAAGTCTCTAAGGTCTTTAAAGCCCCTAAGGCTGCCAAGGCCCTAAGGTCTCCAAGGCCCCCAGGTCCCCCAGGTCCCTTAAAGCCCTTAGAGTCCCTAAGGTCTCTAAGGCCTCTAAGGCCTTATATTTTTATTGTCTTCCCCGGAAGCCTTGTGGGTCGCTTAATGCAGCAGGCGGAGTCGGATTTCACAATCCGGCTCCGCCCGAAGCGTCGGATGGCTGCTTTCTCAGCACCATCCTCTATCTAATAATTGCCTAAAATGCTGTTCTTTTTAGCGGCGAACCTCTTTTGAGGTAGTGCCGTCGGCATAGCGCACGATTACCACACCGCGGTAATCCTCCGTTACCGTGCGTCCGTAAAGGTCATAGCAGTCGACAACCTCGTTGTCGCCCTCGGCCTCCACACCTTCAATCCCCGTCAGAGGCCAGCGGTCCTGGAAGAAATTCTCCCATACCGGCGCCGTCCTATATTTCTCGATGCTTTCGTAAGGCACCCGAAGACCCACTGTTGAGTAGTGTGCTGTGTCGAATGTATGGTCGTAAGCAGTCGGTGGATTAACGGCTAGCACTGTAAAAGACTTTAAATTGGGACATCTTTGAAATGCTGTGTAGGCGATGCTTTCAATTCCATTGCCGATTTCTACCTTTGTGAGATTAGAGCAGTTAATAAATGCATTTACCTCAATGGCCTTTACGTTATCCGGGATTTTGATTTCTATTAGCGAGCTACATCCCTGAAATGTAGCTGCCTGGATTGTTGATACTCCGTCTGGAATATGTATGGATTCCAAAGATCTGCACTGTGCAAAGGCAAAGGCTCCAATCTCTGTTAGACCATCAGGGATTACAATTGATTTTAATTTCGAGCAGCCATGGAAGGCGCTGGTTCCGATCTTTGTTATGCTATCTGGTAATTTCAGATATTCCAAAGATGTGCAGCTTAGGAATGTATTTTCGGGGATTTCATTAATGCCCTCGGGTAAATTGATTGCGGTTAGTTTTTTACATTCGACGAATGCATTCTTTCCCATTGTCGAAAGACTATTGGGAAGGATGACGGACGTTAGAGAGTTTGCTCCATCAAATGCAGCATACCCCAATGTTATAATTCCCTCAGATAATACTATTGATTTAAGGCCGGTACAATTCTGAAAAGCGTGTTCGCCCACAACTGTGACTTTATAGGTCGTTCCATTATTTGTTACTTCTGCCGGAACTATTATATCACCCGAGCAGGCACCCTCGGCATTATTATAGATATTATAATCTTCATTAGATGTATCTACATTGAAATAGGTGACGCAGACGGTTTTATCTTTTTCAGATGTAATGTTGTAATAAATTCCATCTGCTGCGAAATCGTAGGCAGAGACGGCAACGGTGGCCAGGGCTGCCACACACGTCAGCAGGCAGCGGTTGATGAGTAGTTTTAATCTCATAAGCGTGTGAATTTTAATGTATTTAACCAGTAAATGATAATATGTCGTTAGCCAGTTTAATCCCGGATATAGGGCCGAAAATGTTAAGCAGACAGTCGTTCCGATAACTTCTGCCTTTTACCCTTTTATTTTTATTCTTTAATCCGAGGAAACCTATGTACCCAAAAACAGTAAAAACGATGGTAGAAAACCCTTATTTTTAGGCCTCGCAAAGTTACAAACTTCAATAATTACCCCCCCAAATTATTCCTAATTAAAACTAATAACTGTTAATTACAGGCTGTTTTCGCCACATCCGCCACAATGCCCCCTCTCGGTTGAAATTTCTTACAGCGACGTCTGGAAAATTCGCCGTAACAAAAACTCATCGACCATATAGCATACGCGGCGAAGCCATAGGAGGTGCGAATTCTTTCGCACCTCACGCGTCAGCCCATGCCCCCTCCGGCGCATTGCATTTCTTTCTTTTGCGTCTCCTCCGGAGCCGAATGCCTAAGGTGCGAAATGATTCGCACCTCCTAAGCCAGACAAATCCGAAGATTCACTACTACCTTGATTCTATTATATGTACGGCGAAGCCATAGGAGGTGCGAATTCTTTCGCACCTCACGCGTCAGCCCGTGTCCCCTCCAGCGCATTGCAATTCTTTCTTTTGCGTCTCCTCCGGAGCCGAATGCGTAAGGTGCGAAATGATTCGCACCTCCTAAGCCATCGCATTTCTGTAATGGATAACGCTGGATATATCTGCGGCGAAACCGTAGGTGGAGCGAATCATTTCTCATATGCTAAAACGATGTAGTAAAATCAATGTATTCCGTTCATAATTTGAGAAATAAATCCTACATTAGCAAAATAATCTGAAAAACATATTCCGTGCAATATTTAGACAGTAAGAGGCCCGTTGAAATTAGTTATTCTACACTTCCGCATTGGCAGCAGGGATGTAGTGTGCAGTTTATTACATGGCGTCTGGCGGATTCGTTGCCACAATCGAAGCTCAACGAACTGCGTAAAATATATGTTGATTTCTCCCGCAGAAATCCTAAACCATGGTCTGCCTCAACATCAAGTGAGTATGCGAATATGACCATAAATCAGATTGAATCGTGGATTCATCATGGATACGGCGAGTGTGTGTTAAATAATCCCAATATCAGAGCTATAGTTTCCGAAACATTTCAAAGGTATGAGAAGCGTTCTTACGACCTCCTTTCTTATGTAATAATGCCTAACCATCTTCATTTGCTTATCTCTCCGTATGAACCACTTAATCGAATTGTCCAGACTTTGAAAAGAGAGACTGCGATTTCTATTAATCAAGCACTGGGACGAAACGGTCAATTATGGCAAATAAACTATTTTGACAGAATAGTCAGGTCTCCTCGCGACTTGGAGAAGTATATGAGATATATTGAGAAAAATCCTCAATCCCTTCCGACGTCGGATTATACATTGTATGTGCCTGGACTCATCCGATAGGGTGTTAATGCAGCAGGACGTTTATCGGACATGCGCGGCGAAGCCATAGGAGGTGCGCATTTTTTCGCACCTCACGCGTCAGCCCATGCCCCCTCCAGCCATTGCATTTCTTTCTTTTGCGTCTTCTCCGAAGCCGAATGCGTAAGGTGCGAAATAATTCGCACCTCCTAACTTCTGCCAGAATTTAGATTTACACTACATTGAAACGCACCTCCTGAGCCGAAAAAATTTGCACCCCGAGGCGCCGGAGAAAGGGGGCTTCGGGGTGCTGGTATGTCAGGGTAAAATGTTGCGGGGCTCAGATGGAGAGGCGGCGGAGGGTGTTGAGCAGGTCGCGGTTGATGGGCTTGTCGTTTTTGATGGCCTTCACGAAGGGCACGTAGACGATTTCGTCGTTTTTGATGCCGATCATCACGTTGCGCTGGTCGTCGAGCAGGGCGTCGATGGCGGCAGCTCCCATGCGCGAGGCCAGGATGCGGTCGTAGGCCGTGGGCGAGCCGCCACGCTGCAGGTGGCCCAGAATCGACACACGCACGTCGTATTGCGGATACTCCTCCTCCACGCGCTTGGCGATGCCCATAGCTCCACCGGTGACGGGGCTTTCGGCCACGAGCACGATCGATGAGTTCTTGCTCTTGCGGAAGCCGTTCTGAATCAGCTCGGCCAACTGGTCGACCTCGGTGGAGATTTCGGGGATGATCGCCGCCTCGGCGCCCGAGGCAATCGCGCCGTTGAGCGCCAGGAAGCCGGCGTCGCGGCCCATCACCTCGATGAAGAATAGACGCTCATGGCTCGTGGCCGTGTCGCGGATTTTGTCGACGCATTCCATGATGGTATTGAGCGCCGTGTCGTAGCCTATGGTCGAGTCGGTGCCGTAGAGGTCGTTGTCGATAGTGCCGGGCAGACCGATTATGGGGAAGTTGAACTCGTTGGCGAAGATGCGGGCACCCGTCAGCGAGCCGTCGCCGCCGATTACCACCAGGGCGTCGATGCCGTGGCGCTTGAGGGTATCGTAGGCCAGCTGGCGTCCTTCCGGAGTCTGGAACTCCTTACAGCGTGCCGTCTTGAGGATCGTGCCGCCGCGCTGTATGATGTTCGACACGTTGGAGGTGGTGAAGTCGATGATCTCGTCGGTAATCAGACCGCGATAGCCGCGGTAGATACCCTTCACTTTGAACCCGCTGAATATCGCCGAGCGGGTCACGGCGCGGATGGCGGCATTCATTCCGGGGGCGTCGCCTCCGGAGGTCAGGATGCCTATGCACTTTATTTCTGCCATGATGGGAATGAGTGTAAGATAGCTTGGGTCGGGTAGGATGGGTAAAAGTCGGGTAAGAGAACGGGGCGCTGACGCCGTCAGTCGAGCATATCAATCGGAAGGGCCACGATACGCAGATTGTGGCCGCGGATAAAGTCTACGATGGAGCTTCTGGTCTCCGAAGGTGCCACGTCTGCCTCGATGCGCTGCAGCGCGTTGTATACCGAGATGCCGCTCTGATATACGTTGCGGTAGGCTTTGGCTATTTCGCTGATTTGGTCTTCGGTGTAGCCGTTTTTACGCATTATGTAGGCGTTTACGCCGTAGTAGGCAACCGGATTGTGGGCTACGATGATGTAGGGAGGCACGTTGCCGGAGATGCGGCATCCGCCCTTCACCAGCACCCACTTACCTATGTGCGAGTTTTCGTGGACTACGGCGTTCGACGACAGGATGGTGCACTCGTCGACGGTGCAGTCGCCGGCCATGGTCACGCCGTTGCCCAGCACGCATTTCCCTTTGATTACCGAATCATGTCCGATATGGCATTTCGCCATCAGGAAATTGCCGTCGCCGATGCGCGTCCCACCCTCGGGGTGAATGCCTCGGTTGATGATCACGTTTTCACGGATCACGTTGTCGTCGCCGATAATACATTCCGTAGGCTCCCCTTTCCAGCGGAAGTCCTGAGGTTCGGCTCCGATTATGGCGCCCTGATATACGCGGTTGTTCTTGCCCATGCGGGTGCCGGCGAGCACCGATGCGTAGGGCTTTATTTCGCAGCCGTCGCCGATTACGACATCCTTGTCGATATAGGCGAACGGGTGGATGGTGACGTTGGCCCCGATTTTGGCCGAAGCGTCGACATAAGCTAACGGGCTGATCATGGTAGTGGGTGTATGTATTGAGGATGGATGGTAATTGCGGGTGTCGCTCCGTCGGGCCGTGCGGACCTCAGGAAAGCGCACCCGCAAATGTAACAATTAAATTTCAGATTAGTCTTACCGCTCCGCCGGAATTTCCGCTGCTCTTCAGCAGCGGTCGTAACCGGATGGCTGCGGGCTTGTCAGTACGTCGTTGACGTAACCGGATGGCTGCGGGTGCTGTCAGAACGGTTCGGATGGTAGGAGCCGGAGGGTGAGGACGAGGGAGTTGACTAAGGTCAATGACCGAGTCCGAGTCCCTTCGGCGACGCCGCAGACGGGCCGTTATGACACGCCCGCTAAAGCACGCTATCGGCCGCCGCCGAGCGACTGATAGAGATTGATGAGCGCCTGCTCGCGGGCGAGCTCGGTAGAGAGTTGGCTCATCTGCGCGCTCAGAAGCGAACTCTGGGCGTTCAGCACTTCGAGATAGGTGGTCTTGCCGTCGTAGGCCAGAAGCAGGTTGGTGGCTTCCACGGCCTCCACGAGGTCGGCGACCTGCTTGGCCAGGAAAGCCGACTTCTCGGCAGTCTTGTCGAGGGCAGTCACGTAGTTGTTTACCTCGGAGGCCGCCGAGAGCAGAGTGTACTCAAACGAGTTCATGGCCTGCTCCTGCTGCAGCTTCGCCCCCTTGAGGCGGGCGATGTTCTGACCGCGTGCAAACAGCGGCGCCGTCAGCTGTCCGGCCAGCTGGATGAACCAGTCGCCCGGATTTTTTATAAACGAACCCAGCAGATTGGTGAAACCTCCGTTGCTGCTTATGGTGATGCCGGGGTAGAAGGCTGCGCGGGCTATGTTGGTGGCATAGTAGGCCGTGGCGAGCTGCTGCTCGGCGGCGCGCACGTCGGGGCGGCGTGCAAGCTCGCGCATCTCGATTCCCTCGCGAAGTATCTGCGGCGTCTCGAGCCGGGCGGCTGCGGGCACCTCCCAGGTGGCGGGACCTTCATTGAGGAGCAGCGAGAGCGAGTTGTTGGCCTGCGTAAGCGATGTCTCGAGGTCGGTGATCTGGGCGAGGATGCTCCAGTACTGGGCCTCGCTCTGGACTACTGCGGCCTGCGTTACACGTCCGGCCTCCTTGTAGTCCTTCATGATCTGCACGCTCTTGGCCCAGATGTCGGCCGTCTCGCGCGAGAGCTCGAGCTGTGCCTTGAGGGTGGCGATGGAGTAGTAGCACGATGCCACACCCGTGATTATCTGCGAGCGCACGGCCTGATGGTAGTCCTGCTGGAGTTCGAGTGCGGCCTGAGCCGAGCGCTTGTTGTTGAGAATCTTGCCGAACACGTCGATTTCCCAGCTGATGCTGATGGGGAGCGTGTAGGTCCAGCTCATCGGGCTGTGGGCGTAGCTGGCTCCGGCTCCGTTGGGCGTGAAAGCCACGGAGGGGAGATAGCTCAGCTTGGCGCCCAGAAGGTTGGCGCGGGCCACGTCGACGTTCAGACGGGCATTTTCAAGGTTGGTGTTGTTGGCCAGGGCGCGGTTTATGTAGTCCTGAAGCAGGGGGTCGGTGAAAACCTTCTCCCAGCCCAGGTTGCCCAGGGCGGCCGAGTCTACTTCGGCGTCGCGGGCCTCGACATAGCTGCGGGTCAGGTCGGTGTCGGTCGGCATGTCGAACTTGTTGTAGATATGACACGACGACATCATGGCCGCTCCCAGCAGCGAGGCTGCGCCGATGCGCATTATGTTGGATGCTTTCATCTTGATTTTTAGTCGGTAATGAATCGGTTAAATCTGAATGTTAGCGCGAATACTGCTCGATTTCGCTCTCGATGCCGGCATTGTCGGTATCCTCCCATTTCAGCGGGGTAATCTTCTCCTGGATGAGCTGGAAGGCCACAAACAGGGCGGGTACGATGAGAATCTGCAGAATCATGCCTATGAGCATGCCGCCGATGGAGCCTACACCAAGGGCGCGGTTGCCGTTGGCGCCTACACCCGATGCGAACATCATGGGCAGGAGGCCGATAATCAGTGCAAGCGACGTCATAAGGATAGGACGCAGACGGGCCTCGGCGCCGGCAATGGCGGCGTTGACAACCGACATGCCCGTGCGGCGGCGTTCGAGCGCGAATTCCACGATAAGGATGGCGTTCTTGGCCAGAAGACCGATAAGCATGATCAGCGCGATCTGCAGGTAGATGTTGTTGTTCACGTCGAATATCTTGGCGAACACGAACGAGCCCATGAGGCCGAACGGAATCGAGAGGATAACGGCCCAGGGGATGATGTAGCTCTCATACTGGGCTGAGAGAAGCAGGTAGACGAACAGCAGGCAGAGGCCGAAGATTATGGCCGTGGTGTTGCCCGAGCCGCTTTCGCCTTCCTCGCGCGTCATGCCGGAATATTCGTAGCCGTAGCCCTGGGGCAGCGTCTGCTGGGCAACGCGGGCGATGGCTTCGAGGGCCTGGCCCGACGAGTAGCCCTGGGCGGGCGAACCGGTCACGGAGATGGAGGTGAACAGGTTGAATCGGTTCAGCAGGTCGGGTCCGTAGACCTTCTCGAGAGTCACGAAGTTCTCCAGCGAGGCCATCGAGCCGTTGGCCGAGCGGATCTTGATGTTCTTGAGGGTCTCGGGCGAGATGCGCGATTCCGGCGGAGCCTGCATCATCACGCGGTAAATCTTACCGAAACGGTTGAAGTTCGAAACATACATCGAGCCGTAGTAACCCTGGAGTGTCGAGAGGATACCCGAGGTCGAGAGTCCGGCCTTCTGGGCCTTGGCTGCATCGATGTCGATCTTATACTGCGGGAATGTGGGGTTGAAGGTGGTGTAGGCCATCTGGATTTCCGGCTGGGCGTTGAGCTGAGCCAGGAAGCCCTGCACTACGGCGAAGAACTGGTTGATGTCGCCGCCGGTCTTGTCCTGCATCTTCAGTTCGAAGCCGTTGGTTACGGAGTAGCCGTCGATCATGGGTGGCGCGAAGGCCATCACGCGGCCGTCCTTGATGAACTGCCCGGTCATGGCGTAAATCTGGCCCAGTACGGCGTCGGCGCTCTCTGTCTTCTTATCGCGCAGGCTCCAGTCCTTGAGCTTCACAATGAATGTACCGTAGGAGGCACCCTGGCCGGCGATAAACGAGTAACCGGCGATTTTCTGCGAGTATTCCACCGCGGGAATGCTCTGCAGCAGTTTGTCGACTTGGTTCATCACATCGATGGTGCGTTCCTGCGAGGTGCCCGGGGGCATGTCGACCATGCAGAAGAGCACGCCTGTATCCTCGTTGGGTACGAGAGTCGACGGGGTGGTGCTCATGAGCCATACGAGGATACCGATGCTGGCGGCCACGATGCCGGCGCATGAGATCTTGTGGCGGATGAAGAACCCCGTCCACTTGTTGTAGTGCTTGAGGATGAAGCCGAACACACGCTCGAAGCCGCGCTTGAACGCCTGGGTGAACAGGCCTGCGACTGTGGCGATGGCGCATACGATGGCGATGATGCCCTGCGCCACGGTGGGGAAATCGAACCATCCCTTCACCATGAAGGTGATGGTAGCTACCAGCAGGCAGAGCGTGCCCAGAGGAATCCAGAGGGTCTGCATCTTGCTGGCGTAGGCTTTTCCGGCGGCGCTGTAGGCGTCGGCCATGCGCTCCTTGAGCGAGGGGTCGTGGCCGTCAGCCGCGGGATGCGGCTTCAGGAACACGGCACACAGCGCCGGCGACAGCGTCAGGGCGTTAAGAGCCGACAGGCCGATGGCTATCGCCATTGTCAGGCCGAACTGGCGGTAGAAGATACCGGCCGTACCCGGCATGAACGATACGGGGATGAACACCAGCATCATTACGAGCGTAATCGAGATGATGGCCGTGCCGATTTCGCTCATGGCGTCGATGGCAGCCTTGCGCGAGCTCTTATAGCCCGCGTCGAGCTTGGCGTGGACCGCCTCCACCACCACAATGGCGTCGTCGACCACGATTGCAATCGCAAGCACAAGAGCCGACAATGTGATGAGGTTCACCGAGAAGCCGATGATGTTCATGAAGAAGAATGTACCTACCAGGGCCACGGGAATGGCGATTGCAGGAATAAGCGTGCTCCGGATATCGCTGAGGAACACGTATACCACGAAGAACACCAGAATGAACGCCTCGATAAGCGTCGATATAACCTTATGGATTGAGGCGAAAAGGAAGTCGTTGTTGTTCATCGGCACTGCGAAGTGCAGCCCCGTGGGAAGGTCTTTCTCAAGTTCGTCGACCTGCGCCAGACAGTCCTTGATAATCTGTGTGGCGTTCGATCCGGCCGTCTGGAATATGATGGCCATCGTTGCAGGCTTCCCGTTGAGGGTGTTCTCGAAGTCGTAGGTCACTTTGCCGAGTTCTACGTCGGCTACATCCTTCAGTCGGAGCACGTCGCCGTTGGCGGTGGTGCGTACCACGATGTTCTCGAATTCCTCCGGAGTCTCGTAGCGTCCGCGGTATTTCAGCGTATACTGGAAGCTCTGGTTGCCCTGCGCACCAAACGAGCCGGGGGCGGCTTCGATATTCTGGTCGCGCAATGCGGTGGCAATGTCCGAAGGGGTCAGACCATACTGAGCCATGATCTCCGGCTTAATCCATATGCGCATGGAGTAGTCGCCGCCGAAGCTCATCACGTCGCCCACACCGCTCACACGCTGGAGCACAGGGATGACGTTGATTTTCATGTAGTTGTCAAGGAATTCTCCGTCGTACTCGGGAACATCGCTATAGAGGGCGATACCCACGAGCATCGAACTCTGGCGTTTCTGGGTCTGCACGCCCACCTGCGTAACCTCGGCGGGCAGCAGGTTGAGTGCCTTCGACACGCGGTTCTGCACGTCGACGGCAGCCATATCGGGGTCGAAACCCTGCTCGAAGTGTACGGAAATGTCGGCCGAACCGGCGTTGGTCGAGGTCGATTCGATGTAGGTCATGCCTTCGGCGCCGTTGATCGACTCCTCGAGGGGGGCAATCACCGAATTCAGCACGGCCTGGGCGTTGGCGCCGTTGTAGGTGGTCGATACACGGATTGTAGGAGGCGCTATATCAGGGAACTTCGTGATAGGAAGCGACGACAGTCCGATCAGACCCAACAGCACTATGAAGATGGAGATAACCGTCGATAGCACCGGACGGTTAATAAAGGTATCCAGTTTCATTGTTGGTATTCAGAATGATGTTGTTTTGTTGGAGTGTTGCGGTTGATAGGGGAGGGGATTATTTTCCCTGCTGGGGCTGCTGGCCCTGTGCGGCCGCTGCGGCGGCTGCCTGGGCTGCGTCGACGGGAGCAATCTCCATGTTGTCGCGCACCTTGGTGCCTACGCCCTCTACAACCACGCGCTGACCCGGCTCGAGGCCGCCGGTAACGATAAACTGCTTGCCGTCGTTCTCGGGAGCCACGGTGATGGCCGTGCTGACGGTTTTGTTCGAATCGTTGACCACGTATACGAACCGGCGGTCCTGAACCTCGAACGTAGCCTTCTGAGGCACGAGGATTACGTTTTCCTTATGATTGGGAATCAGAATCATGCCCGTGGAGCCGCTGCGGAGCATTCCGTTGATGTTCTTGAAGCGGGCGCGCACATTGGCCGCGCCGGTCGAGTTGTCGATTACACCGCTTACGGTGGCTACTTTGCCTGCTTCGGGATAAATCGTGCCGTCAGAAAGCTGGAGCTGCACTGCGGGCATCTGGGCGATGGCAGTGTTGAGTGCAATCTTGCCGCCGTCGGTCATTTCCAGAATGTCCTTTTCGTTAAGCGAGAAGTAGGCGTATACGTCGCTGTTGTCGCTCACGGTGGTGAGAGGCGTTACCATCGAGGGCGATGCGAGCGAACCCTCGCGGTTGGGAATCGAACCTACGAAGCCGTCGGAGGGAGCGGTAACCACTGTGTAGCTCAGATTCTTGCGGGCGGTTACGAGAGCTGCCTGAGCCTGGCTCAGCGAGGCCTCGGCCTGCGCGAGCTGGTTCTTGGCCAGCTGGTTCTCATATTCGCTGATTATATTTTTGTCGAAAAGGCGCTGCTTGTTGGCAGCCGTCAGCTTGGCGCTCTCAAGAGCGGTCTTTGCAGAGGCTACGGCCGCCTGGGCCTGCTCCACTGCAGCCTGATACTGCACCTGATCGAGCGTGAAGAGTGTCTGACCCTTGCTCACGCGCTGACCCTCGTCAACATGTACTTTTGTGATGAAACCCGATACCAGCGGGCGTACCTCGATGTCTGTCTTACCCTTGATGGTGGCCGAATAGGCGCTGTTGAGGTCGGAAGCGCCCTGCTCTACGGTCATTACGCCGATTTGGGGAGCCGCACCGGCCCCGGCCATCTGCTGGGCGTCTTTTTTGCCGCACGATGTGAAAGTGAGGAAAGTCGCGGAAACCACTGCGAAAGCGGCCAGCGAATGCAATTTGCAATTCATCATTTTCTGCTTGTTTAATTTATTTTACCTATTGTAGTTTATTTTCTCAGTTAGTCAGTCAACTTGATATTTATTTCTCAGTTGGCCAGTCAGTCTACTTTGGAGGGATTTCCGACTCCATTCCCCTCTGGGATTATCGTCATCTTGTAGGGATGCACGCTGGTGCATCCGCCGTTGTCCGAAAAAATCCATCGGGCAACCTGCATCCGCACGCGCATAACATCCCCCAATCTAAACGATTGCAAAATTACTCACTTTTCAAATCACGAAATATGATTTTTGTCATATTTACCGCGAGTTTAACCATGTTTAACCAAAAGCATTAACAAATCTCTCTTCCAGATGTTTCCATCCAATCCTTTTTTTGCTTCTTATGTTTTCTTACCCCTCCTAATTCTCTACTTTTTTACTCTTCCCGCTTTTCCGCCCTCTTCAGTCAGATTCCCGATTCCAATCTCTCAGCCAGCTCCTCTCTTCCAATCTCTCATCCGGCTTCTCTCATCCAATCTCTCGACCAAAGCCCTACTTCCAATCTCTCGGTTCATCCCCCTCTTTTATTCTCTCAGCAACAATCCCTCTGTTTACCCCCCCTCTCTTTTAAGCGCCTTCTTTTACGGCTGGCTCTGATTTGTTTGCGCTCCGGGCTTCAGCCCGGCTCATTCCCTCCCGCCGTGCCTGGGAGTTCCTCCGCTTTATCCCGCTCGGCTCCGATATGGATATAAAAAAGAATGAGTAACCATAAGCCGAAGCTTATTAATTACTCATTCTCCTCTCTCTCCTGCGGTGCGGACGAGACTCGAACTCGCGACCCCCGGCGTGACAGGCCGGTATTCTAACCGACTGAACTACCGCACCAGAAGAATTTTGATGCTTGGCGGGAGGTTTTTGTAAGCCGCCGGCCTCGCTCGGCTCGGTTGGGGTTTGGCTTTCTTCCCGTTTGCGGATGCAAAGTTAGTAACCTTTTTCGATTCCGCAAAATATTTTCTGAAATTTTTTCAAAAATCCGTGGATTTTCTTTCCGAAGCCGCGTTTCAAGGGGCTTTCTGTGGCCTTTAAAAGCCTCATTCGGCCTCTGGCGGCCGCCCTACCTTATAGCGTCTGGTGGCTGAAAGGAATGAGGCCATGATGACAACAGACCCTTTGGGGCACCTCGGAGCGGCTTACTTTTTCGTGGCGTCGTCGGCCTTTTCCTCGGCCTTGGCGGGATTTGCTTTCTTATATTTTGCGTTCAGGCCCTCGATTATGTCGTTGGTGATGTCGAGCGCAGGGTTGAAGAGCTCGCCCGGAGCGTAGAGAAGGATGGCGTCGTAGTGGCGGGTCTTGTTGTATTCGGCAAGGAAATTGTTGAGCGAGTCAATAAACTCTTCCTGCTGGCGCAGGGCGTCTTCCTGAGCGCGCTGCTGGAGCGAACCGAGGTAGTTCTGGGCGGCCTGCTGCTTTTTGTTGAGTTCGGCCACGTCGGCGTTGTACGATGCCTCCGAGAGGTAGCCGTTGTTCTGCATCTTCTGCTGAATCGAGGCGGCAAGGCGGTTGAGTTCGCCTTCGCGCGAGCGCTGGGCGTTCTGAAGCTCGGTCATGGTGCGCAGATTGGCTTCGTTGAAGGTCTTCACAAGCTCGTAGTTGGCCATCACCGAGTCCATATTGTAGTAGCGGATATTGGTGGTGGGTTCAAACGATTCGGATTCCACCTTCACCGTTTTCTTTTCCGTCTTTTCTGCATCGGCTTTCTTTTCATTGCCTGAGCATGCGGAAATCATTACGGCTGCAAGTGCGGCTGCAGCGTAGGCTGTTTTTTTCATGCGTTTTTTATGGTGTTGTTTTTTATTTCTTTTTCCTTGCTATCTCCTTCAGGTCATGGGAATGACCCTCCGGAAACTTCCCGCCTCTTACGAAGAGCGCCTTCACGCCGAGCAGCAATACGGCCAGGGCTATCAATCCGATTGATATTGCTATGAGCTTCATATGCACGGGGCTCAGAAGGTGGGATACGTGTATGGTCTGTTTTCTTCCTTTTGCGGAGGAAAAGGCAGGCTCTCCGCCGCGTTGACTGCGCAAATATAGGAAACATAGCTTGATTTTTCGCCATAAGTAAATTTTATTTTGTAACTTAGGGGGTGAGAAAGCATATCTTTTAACAGATTTTTCCATTCTCAAACTTATTTTAAACGCTCTCTGGCTTATTACATCAGCCACATCTGCAACATCAGTTACATCAGCCACATCAAAAAAACATTATAACACCACCCGAACATGCAAGTAAAAGACCTTCAGCCCAAGGCTGTCTTCGGGATTTTCGATGAAATCACCAAAATCCCCCGCCCCTCCAAGAAGGAGGAGAAAATACGTCAGTTCATTCTCGACTATGCCAAAACTCACGGCATCGATGCCCATGCCGACCGCATCGGCAACGTGATTCTCCGTAAACCCGCCACTCCCGGCCATGAGAACGCTCCCACGCTCATCCTCCAGGGCCACATGGATATGGTATGCGAGAGCAACGACAAGAGTTTCGACTTCACCACCACACCGATCCATACCATCGTCGACGGCGAGTGGGTGCGCGCCGACGGAACTACCCTCGGCGCCGACAACGGCATCGGCGTGGCTGCCGCTCTGGCCGCTCTTACCGATCCCGACCTGGTTCACGGTCCGCTCGAAGTGCTCATCACCATGGACGAGGAGACCGGCATGACCGGCGCCAACAATCTTGAGAAAGGCGAGCTCACCGGCACCATGCTCATCAACCTCGACTCCGAAGACGACGCCGAGGTGTTCGTAGGTTGCGCCGGCGGCATCGACACCGTGGCCACTTTCCACTACAGCCGCTCCTTCGCCCCGGCCGACTTCCATTACTTCAAGTTCGACGTGCGCGACGGCCTCGGAGGCCACTCCGGAGGCGACATCCATCTCGGACGCGCCAATGCCAACAAGCTCGTGGCCCGCTTCCTCTTCAACCTCATGAAGAAAGGCGAAGTCGAGATTTGCGAAATCGACGGCGGCAACCTCCGCAACGCCATTCCGCGTGCGGCCCACGTGGTATTCGGTGTCCACACTTCGAAGAAGGAGGATGTCCGCATCGCCTTCAATCAGTATGTGGCCGACATAGAGAAGGAATACAAGGGGCTGGAGACGACCCTCAAACTTTCGCTCGACAGCGTCGACAAGCCCGATTTCACCGTCGACAGCGCCACCTCGCGCAATCTCATCCTTGCGCTCTACTGCGCCCCCCACGGAGTGGTTTCCATGAGCCGCGACATCGAAGGCCTCGTAGAGACTTCCACCAACCTCGCATCCGTCAAGATGGCCGACGGCGGCCGCATCCTCGTCACCACCTCCCAGCGCTCCAGCGTCGATTCGCGTAAATTCGACATCGCCGACCAGGTCGAGGCCGTATTCACTCTCGCCGGCGCTACCGTAGAGCATGGCGAAGGCTACCCTGCATGGACGCCCAACCTCGATTCCACCGTGATGCGTCTGGCTTCCGATGCCTACGAGGAGCTTTACGGTAAGCGTCCCGCCATCAAGGCAATCCACGCCGGCCTGGAGTGCTCGCTCTTCCAGCAGAACTATCCCGGCCTCGACATGGTATCGTTCGGCCCGACACTGCGCGACGTGCATTCTCCCTCCGAGCGCATGCACATTCCCGCCGTAGAGCGCTTCTGGGGTCAGCTCCGCCGCACTATCGAGAAGGTGGCCGACCTCCACAAATAAGCGGTCGCCAGCCTTCACCTCTCTTTCTCCACCTTAAACCTAACCACTGATGCTTATGGGTAATTCCCACAAAATCAGCGCTGCGCTATCCATAATGTTCCCGGCCTCACTTCTGCTGGCCGGGAGCATTTTCACTTCTTATGCCGACACGCGCCGCGCATCCGCGCATCCCGCTCCTTCGGCCGCTCCGGCCGATTCCATGGAATCCCGGCAGGCCGCTCTCCCGGCCCAGTCGGCAATCTCCCTGCTGGCAGCCGCCGTCGACACCACCGATCTCGAGGAGGTCGAGCTACCTTTCCGCACGATTGTTGAGGAAGTGCCCGATGTCGACCCTGTGGCATGGGCGGATACCGCATTGTTCCATTTCCACAATCCGGCCACCGACAGCCGCTATCTCCGTCTCACCGACGACGACTACCGCACCATAGCCGAGGAACTCGGCGTGGAGACCGCAGCCATCAAGGCTGTAGTCGATATCGAGGCGGGACCCTCCCACAAGGGTTTCTGGAAGCCCGGCAAACCGCTTATCAACTTCGACCTCTCGATGTTCCAGCAGTTTGCACGCAGGCGCGGAGTGTCGCTCGAAAAGGCCCGCAAGAGCTCCCCGGTAATTTTCCGCAAACCCGACCGGGCCAAATATGGCTCCTATCAGGGTGCGCAGTATGCGCGTCTGGAGGCCGCCGCGAAAATCTGCAAGCCTCTGGGCGTGGAGAGCTGTTTCTGGGGGATGTTTCAGATCGGAGGGTTCAACTGGCGTAAATGCGGGTGCGACAATATCGAGGAATTCGTCGCTCTCATGAGCCGCTCCGAGCGCGACCAACTTGAGCTGTTCGCCCGCTTTATCGAGAGTAACGGCCTGGTCGAACCTATCCGGCAGCATCAGTGGCTTAAATTTGCCCTGCGCTACAACGGGCCCAAGGCCAAGGCGCGCGGCTACCATACGCGTCTGGCGTCGGCCTACCGCAAATATAAAAATCAGGAGGCGCGCAGATAGCGCACCTCCTTGTTGTAAATTCACTCCTTATTGTAAATTCCCTCCTTATTGTAGATTAAAGTAATATCCTATGGATTTCTCCGGACTGCATTTTACCGGCCTGCTCCTTGGCATGGCCACATTCCTGATAATCGGCATTTTCCACCCTGTGGTAGTGAAATTCTATTATTGGTTCGGCACCCGCTGCTGGTGGTGGTTCCTTGTTCTGGGCCTTGCGGCGGTGGTGGCGTCGCTGTTTGTCGAGGCCATTATATGGCAGACGCTTCTTGGTGTGCTTGCTTTCTCGTCGTTCTGGACCATCAAGGAGATTTTCGAGCAGCGCGAGCGGGTGGCCAAGGGATGGTTCCCCGCCAATCCAAAGCGCCGGGACCTCGATTAAGGCTTGTCGGTGCCGCAGCAATCGGGTCAGATTGTCATCTCGCCGCAGAGCGGATGCTTCATGCTGCGGGCCACCTGGCCGGCAGAAATCCCTGTGCCGAAAAGAAACATAAGCTTTGTAAGGGCGGCCTCGGTGGTGAGGTCGTGGCCTGAAATCACCCCTGCGCGCTCCAGGATATTGCCTGTATAGTAGCGCTTCTGATGCACGCTTCCGTTGGGGCATTGCGTCACGTTGATTACCACTTTGCCGCTTTCCACCGCATCTTTCACAGCCTGCTGGAACCATTCCTCCGTAGGAGCGTTGCCGGCGCCGTAGGTCAGGAGAATCACACCCTGTGTGCCCGGCGTGGCCAGCTGCTGGCGCAGCGATGCCTCAGTGATGCCGGGATGCACATACACTACTATTACGGTGGACTTCATCCCCGTGTGGAGAATAAGCGGACGCTTCTCGCGCACGCGCCAGAGTGCGTCGTGATTGTAGTGGATCGACAGGCCGATTTTTGCCAGAGAGGGGTAATTGTTGCTCTTGAAGGCATTGAAATTGTCGGCGCTCATCTTGGTCGACCGGTTGCCGCGCCACAGATAATTCTCGAAAAGTATGGCAACCTCCTGCACCATCGGCTCGCCGTTGACCGGGTCGCGCTCGGCGGCAATCTGCAGAGCCGTGATGAGGTTTTCCTCGCCGTCGGTGCGCACCTCGCCGATGGGGAGCTGCGAGCCGGTGATTATCACGGGCTTGCTGAGATTTTCGAGCATGAAGCTGAGCGCCGAGGCCGTAAAGGCCATGGTGTCTGTGCCGTGGAGTACCACGAATCCGTCGAACTTCTCGTAGTTCTGCCCGATATGCCTCGCAATCTGCTCCCAGTGAGCCGGATTGATGTCGGATGAGTCGATGGGATGCTCGAACTGTATGTGCTCGATGTCGTAGTCGAGCATGCGGATTTTTGGCACGTTGTCTATAAGGTGGTTGAAATCGAATGGCTTGAGGGTACCCGTGGCCGGGTCCTCAATCATTCCTATCGTACCGCCGGTATAGATTATAAGGATGCGCGGACGTTTTTCGCTCATTTTCAATACTACAAAAAATCAGAAACTTGAATCCGTGAATTATATAGGGCCTATAGGCCCCATAGGGCTTATTATATAGGGTCTGATAAGCCCTATATCCACTCCGCTATTTTACCTGCGCTCCGGGCTGAACGGCACCTGTCGGGCCGATTACTGTCAGCGAGCCGTCGGGGTTCTCGGCCGAGAGAATCATTCCCTGGCTTTCGACTCCCTTGAGCTTGCGCGGAGCGAAATTGGCCACGAAGCATACCTGCTTGCCTACCAGATCCTCAGGATTGTAGTATTTGGCGATTCCGCTCACTATGGTGCGGTCGCCCATGCCGTCGTCGATGAGGAACTGAAGGAGTTTGTCGGCCTTGGGCACGCGTTTGCATTCCTTCACGGTGCCTACGCGGATGTCGGTCTTGAGGAAATCGTCGAAAGCCACGTCGGGGAGCTGCGGCGCAGGCTTCCAGCTGTTGAGCTTGTTCTCCTCCTTTATGCGGGCCAGGCGGTCGAGTTGCGCCTGGATGGTGTCGTCCTCGATTTTCTCGAAGAGCAGTTCGGGCTGCCCGATGGTGCTCCCGGCGGCGATGAGGTCGGCGCGGCCCAGGTCGGCCCATTTCAGGTCGGTCAGACCGAGCATCCGGCTCAGTTTTCCGGCCGAGAAGGGGAGGAACGGCTCGAAGGCGACAGCCAGGTTGGCGCAGATCTGCAGGGCCGTGTTGAGAATGGTGGCCGTGCGGGCCATGTCGGTCTTGGCCACCTTCCATGGCTCGGTCTCCTGCAGGTAGCGGTTGCCTGTGCGGGCAATGTTCATCGCCTCCTTCAGAGCTTCGCGGAAGTGGAAGTTCTCGAGGTTTTCGGTCAGGCGGCCGCAGGTATCGGCGATTTCAGCCAGTGCGGCCTTGTCGGCCTCCTCGAGGGTGCCGGCGGCCGGCACGGTGCCGTCGAAATATTTGTGGGTGAGCACCACGGCGCGGTTCACGAAGTTGCCGAATATGGCCACAAGCTCCGAATTGTTGCGGTTCTGGAAGTCGCGCCAGGTGAAATCGTTGTCTTTCGTCTCGGGGGCGTTGGCCGTCAGCACGTAGCGCAATACGTCCTGCTTGCCGGGGAAATCCTGCAGGTACTCGTGGAGCCAGATGGCCCAGTTGCGCGAGGTAGAGATTTTGTCGCCCTCGAGGTTGAGGAATTCCATCGCAGGCACGTTGTCGGGCAGCTGGTAGCCGTCGCCGTAGGCCATGAGCATCGCCGGGAAGATGATGCAATGGAACACAATGTTGTCCTTGCCGATGAAGTTTATGATGCGGGTCTCGGGGTCCTTCCAGTATTTCTCCCATGAGTCGGGCAGCAGTTCCTTGGTGTTGGAGATATAGCCGATCGGGGCGTCGAACCATACGTAGAGCACCTTGCCGTCGGCCCCTTCCACCGGAACGGGCACGCCCCAGTCGAGATCGCGGCTTACGGCGCGGGGCTGCAGACCCAGGTCGATCCACGACTTGCACTGGCCGTAGACGTTCGTTTTCCATTCCTTGTGCCCCTCGAGAATCCAGCGGCTCAGCGCACCCTCCCAGCGGTCGAGCGGCAGATACCAGTGCTTCGTCTCCTTCAGCACCGGTGTGTTGCCCGTGATGGCGCTCTTGGGATTGATCAGGTCGGTGGCGTTGAGCGACGACCCGCACGCCTCACACTGGTCGCCGTAGGCGTTCAGATTGTGGCAGTGGGGGCATTCGCCCGTCACGTAGCGGTCGGCCAGAAACTGGTTGGCCTTCTCGTCGAAAAGCTGCATCGACGTCTTCTCCACGAATTGGCCGTTGTCGTACAGACGGCGGAAGAACTCCGACGCCGTGGCCTCGTGGATGGAAGAAGTAGTGCGCGAATAGATGTCGAAACTGATGCCGAGACCCTCAAACGAATCCTTGATGATTTTGTGGTAGCGGTCAACGATATCCTGGGGGGTAACACCCTCTTTTTTGGCCTTGATCGTGATGGGCACACCATGCTCGTCGGAGCCTCCGATCATCACCACATCCTCGCCGCGCAGGCGCAGAAAGCGGGTATAGATGTCGGCGGGCACATATACGCCGGCCAGATGGCCGATGTGTACAGGGCCGTTTGCATAGGGGAGGGCGGTCGTAACGAGCGTACGTTTGAAGTTCTTCGTCATATCAGTCTGCAAATTATAAATCAAGTCAGAGCGCCGAAGGCGCAGGGATGCGCCTTTTTCGGCATTTAATCCGCAAAATTACAAAATTCCCCCCGTTTTTAAAAATCCACCTTTCCCGCCATATTTCCCTCAGTTGCTTGCCCTACCTGTCAGCGGGGAATGCAAATCGGTTCCAGAATCTCCAGATCCAGGGCGTTCTCAATCTTTGAGATAGTTTCGATTGAAAGATTTTCTGTCCCCTTCAGTACCCGTGAGACGTATTGCTGGGAGCAGCCCATCCTTTCGGCCACAGCCTTCTGTGTCAGTCCCAGTTCTTCCATTTTGTCAAGCATCATCATGGCGATTTTCTGCGAAACCCTCAGCCAGGACTTATTTGCAAGACGCCATTCCGCCTTTTCGCGCCATTTCGATGGCGTTGCGCTCCGATGCTCCTCCAGTTTCGCCACCATTTCCTTCCTTGTCTTCATCTTATCCTCCTTTCTCAGTGTATTTCTCTTAGATAATCATTAAAGGAATCCATATCGGAAATTCCTTTTTCAATTAGATGGTTTCTAACCTTCTCCATTCGCGCTAATTCCACCAAAGTGTGTTCGCGCTCTTGCATTGTGTGTGTCAATTTTATCGCACCGCCTGTAATGATGTATATGCCCGGCTCTAACCGGATGGCATATATTCTGAGCCAAGAGGCGTGTCTCGGTGTTTGGTGCAGCCGTGCTTTCTCCTTCCCAAGCATCATTTCCTGCGAACGTTCGTTCTCCAGGGGTCGGAAAATCTCATCAAGGTTTGCATCGGGTGAGATATCCATTATAAGACATTGTAGCTTCTCGCTGTCCTCAATTGTATCATATATAGCCTGATTCAAATCTGTAATCTTGAAGTAGGATGTTAAATCTGCTATATTTTTCTTGAAGAAAGAACGAAGCCAAGCAACATCATTCCATTGGTCCAGAATGGTGTCAAGGACATTATCGAGACAGTTGTCATATCTGACTGCCCAAAGATGGCCGTTATCTGTAATCAGATCAAAAGTCATATCGATTCTTTTCTGCAAAGATAAATATAATCTCTATATAATACAACCCAAAAGTTGTGAATTTTGTTTGGATCTAAACCACTACGCCCCGTTATGGAAGCATGTTCAGGATCCATGCTTCCGTAGCGGGGCGTAGTGGTTTTGGGGATTGGCAGGCGGTTTGCGGGTGTGGGGCGAAATCCCTAAATTTGTGGGGAAATATTTACAGACCTATCTTTTATAACCTGTTTATTTGAATTTGAATCTAACCATGAAGAAAATGATTCTCGGGATGGGGATAGCTGTGGCGGCTCTTTCGGTGGGTGCGCCTGCGGCCGATGCCAATCAGCCCGACTCCGTCTATATCTTTTCGTATGCCAACGCCAATGGTGAGGGTGGCCTGAGGCTCGCCTGGAGCGCCGACGGGACGTCGTGGCAGAAGCTCAACAACGGCAATTCCGTGGTCAACAGCGATTTCGGCCCCTGGGGACGGATGAAGAAGATGTTCCACCCTTCGCTGGCGCAAAAGGCCGACGGCACCTGGGTAGCTACCTGGGAGCTCTCTCCCGAGGGTAAGGGATGGGCACGCGTGGAGTCGCCCGACCTTATCCGCTGGGGCGCGCAGACCTACACCGACGCCGCTCCGGCTTCCGTAGCCTCGAAGGCCACGCCGCTCAAGGCTCGCGTGGGATCTAAGGAACGCGATGGGATGGTGCAGAAGGTGCCGTACTCGCTCGTTGAGGCGCTGCGCCGCTACGGCGACCATCGCGCCTACCGCGACGCCCTCCATGCGCAGACTATGGCCGGCGATGCCGTGCGCTTCGCCTCACTGAAGCCTCTGAAGGGGGCGCTCACGGTCTATCCCGACTCCACCAAGGCCATCAGCCCCAATCTGATGGGCATTTTCTTCGAGGATATCAACTACGCAGCCGACGGCGGCTTATATGCCGAACTTATCCAGAACCGCGACTTTGAATACAACTCCAAGGACCGCAGCAAGTGGTCGGCCACTACCTCCTGGCATACCGACGATGCCGCCGGACGTCCGGTAATCGCCACCACCGATCCCATCCACCCCAACAATCCGCACTACGCCGTGCTCAAGGGGCAGACACTCAGCAACAGCGGCTTCGACGGCATCGCCCTCCGCAAGGGTGAGAAATATGACCTTTCGCTGCGTTCGCGCCTCGGCGCCGGGGCCAAGGCCGTAAAACTCCGCGCCGAGTTGCGCGACACGCTCGGCAACATCCTCGCTTCGGCCACGCTTTCGCCCCGTGGGAAGGGGTGGAAGGAGTACAAGGTAACACTTACCCCTTCGGAATCAACCTCCTGCGGCCGGCTTGTGCTTATCCCCTCGGCTCCCGACGAACTGCATCTCGACATGATTTCGCTCTTCCCGCGCAACACCTTCAAGGGGCGCCGCAACGGCCTGCGCACCGACCTGGCGCAGACGCTCGCCGACCTCCATCCGCGCTTCGTACGCTTTCCAGGCGGCTGTGTGGCCCACGGCGACGGTGTCGACAACATCTACGACTGGAAGGGCTCCATCGGTCCGCTTGAGGCGCGCAAGCCGCTGAGTAACCTCTGGGGCTACCATCAGACCCGAGGCCTGGGCTACCATGAATATTTCCTCTTCTGCGAGGACATCGGCGCCGAGCCGCTGCCGGTAGTGGCCGCAGGCGTCCCCTGCCAGAACTCTGGCGACGCGTCGCACCACAGCCACACCTTCACAGCCTCCTACGGCCAGCAGTGCGGCATCCCGATGGAGGAGATGGACGCCTACGTTCAGGATGTGCTCGATCTGATAGAATATGCCAACGGCGACGCCCGCACCACCCGATGGGGTCGGCTCCGCGCCGAGGCCGGCCATCCCGAGCCGTTCAACCTCAAATACATAGGCATCGGCAACGAGGATATGATTACTCCGGTGTTTACCGAGCGCTTCAACAAAATCTACGATGCCGTGGCCGCCGCTCACCCCGAGGTGAAGGTAATCGGCACCGTCGGCCCCTTCTACGAAGGCACCGACTATGAGCTCGGCTGGCAGCTCGCCACCGAGAAGGGCGTTCCCATGGTCGACGAACACTACTACGTGCAGCCCGGATGGATGATTCACAACCAGGACTATTACGATTCGTACGACCGCAGCAAGCCCCACGTTTATCTCGGCGAATGGGCCGCCCATCTCGACGGCCGTCCCAGCAACGTGGAGACCGCCCTGGCCGAAGCTCTCTATCTCACCGCCGTGGAGCGCAACGCCGACGTGGTGGAGATGGCCTCCTACGCACCCCTGCTTGCAAAAGACGGCCACACGCAATGGCGCCCCGACCTGATATATTTCAGCAACACGGAAGTCCGTCCTACCGTCGACTATCATGTGCAGCAGCTCTACGGTGCCAACTCCGGCACGACCTATGTAAATTCCGCCCTCAGCTATGAGGGTGGTGATCCCGGTGCCGACGCAACGCGCCGCGTGGGCGTTTCCATCGTCCGCACTCCCGGCGGCGATACCGTGGTGAAACTCGCCAACCTGCTCCCCGTTGAGGTTCAGCTCGATACTGACCTGGCCTCCACGCTTGGATTCACCCCCTCGGCCATCTCGCGCACCACGCTGAAGGGCACCCCCGCGCAGACCGACGCCCTCCCCGAGGTGACGGCCCTCGACGCCGTCCCTGCGCAGATTATCCTCCCGCCATATTCCTTCACGGTGCTGAGATTCAGCAAGTAATGCATGCCACTAAAGCATATGAAAAGGCCCCTGCTCACGCGGGGGCCTGTTTCGTCTTTGCTTACGTAAAAACTAAAAGTTACTCAAAAATCAAAAGTGGTTTATCCTTATGCTGACCGCGGCGATCAGAAAATCACCTTGGCGACTTTAGTGCCCTGGCGGCGGATTACGAGCGAGCCCTTCGAGGGGTTGACTACACGCATTCCCTGCAGGTTGAAATATTCAACGGGGGCGTCGGCGACGATGGTGTCGTCGGCCACGGAGTTGATTGCGCCGCTGAGACCGGCAACATTCCATGCGCCGAGAATGCCGTTGAAGGCAGTTGCAGTGTATTTCACATCAGTGCCGGGGAAGGATGCTGAGCGGGCATAGCTTGTGCCGTACAGGGTATTGTTGTTTTCGTTGAAGAAGGCGGATTTGGTGGTGCCTGCCACGGCGAGGTCGATGGTCTGCAGGCGCTTGGCGGTGGCGTAGTCGAATACGTTGAGGTTCACCTTGCTGCCGGTCATGCAGTAGCCGTAGGTAAGGAGTTTGCCGTCGCTGACCCAGCTGTAGTTGGTCTGGCCGATGTTGACACCGGTGGCATAGCAGGTGGAGGGTGCACCCGGGGTATAGCTTGCGCGGATGGTGAGTCCCTCGAGTTTGGCTGCTGCGGCCGGGGTGAAGATTTTCTCATCATCCTGGGTAAGAGCTTGGTTGGAGTTGCCGTTGATCAGCAGTTCGCCGGAATGGAATGCCGCAGATGAAAGCTGCACGGTTCCCGTTGTGGCGATGGAATATTCCGTTGGGTCGGCTACAAGATCGAGGGTGCCGTCAAGCCGGAAGTAGCGGATTGATTTGCCGGCAGCTGCGTCGACATATTCGGCCAGAGCGAGCTGTGAGCCATCGGTGGCGAGCACCTGCTGTGTTTCCTTTGCTCCGGCGCCTGCACCGGCGAGAGCGGTGAGTACTGAAGTGGCTTTACCCTCGTGGTTGATTTTCACTACAAACGAAGTGGCGCCGGCGGCTTTGCCGTTGGTGATGGTGGTGTTGGCGGCAGCAGGAGCCTTCACGCCGTTGCCGAAATCAAGGTATCCGCCACCGTAGTTGCCGCCAAGGAAAACGTTGTCGTGTCTGTCGGCGACAATCGATGTCGCTGTGAACGTTACGGGAGCTGCCACCGAGGTGTCTTCGGCGGTGAAGTTGTCGGCCTCGATTACAACGTGCCACTGGTAGACGCCGTTGGGCGAGAGGCAGAGAATCAGGCCGCAGCTGGTATTGGTGGCCGTAGCCTGCGGGGCTACGCTGATCTCAACCTTCTTGCCGAGCTTGTCGGTGAAGGAGAAAGCCTTGCCCGAGGCGGCATTGGATGCGCGCAGGTTAAAGGCATAAACGGCAGAGCCGCTCTGCAGGCGCGTCAGGAATACGCCGTTACTCTCACACTGGGCGAAGTCGGGGGCGATGGTCCATACCGGCGCGCACTGGGCGTCGGCGCGTGCCAGGAGCACATTCTTCACTATCGAGCCGGTGTAGCTGTCCTTGGCCACGATTTCTGTGTCAGACCAATAGAGCGCCTCGGCGGTTTTGGAGGCCGTTCCGTTGTCGAAAGTGCCGCCTACGTAGAAGTCTGTGTCGGTTGCCGGAGCGAGGGCGTCGAAGTTACACATGTTGGCGGATTTCAGCCAGATGCTTGCCTGATATGTGGCCGTTACGTCGGCGGCATTTGCTGCGGCCGCGGAGAAGAGGAGAGCACTTAGAAGTAAAGTTTTCTTCATGAGCATGATGTTTTTTGAATGACAGCCGGATAATCCTTTTCGCAATTTTTGGATAAGCGCTGTCGGGTGTTTAATTGTCGCTATTGGTTTTGAATTGATGCCGCAAAATTAATATTAATTACCAACATAGCGCGCCCCAACGCATAAAAATACTCACAATTGGGTAGCGGACGGTAGCCGGCCATCCGCTGCTCTAATGAAATTTAGGTATGGGTGGTTGAGTGGGGATTCAGCGGCGGTCGGCGTGGCCTTCGTAGTAGTTGACGAATGCCTGGTTGACCAGGCGGATGGCGCCGGGGGTAGGGTAGTTGCCCGAAAAATACCAGTCGCCGGGATGGCCTGGGATGGCCTCGTGGAGTCCTTCGAGTGTCTGATAGATGATGGTGACTTTCGGCTTGAAGCCTTCCGGACGGAGCATTTCGGCGATTTTCTCCGAAATCTGGCGGTCGGTGAAGGGGGCGTAGACGGCCTTCACACAGTTTTCAAGTTCGGTGTCGGGGGCTTTCGCCATGGCTTTGCAGCGGGCGTAGGTGTCGTCGAGAATGCTTTCGCGGCCCGATTCGCGCAGAAGGGCTACGGCGGCGCGGAAGGCGATGAACTCGGCCATACGGCTCATGTCGATGCCGTAGCAGTCGGGGTAGCGCACCTGGGGCGATGAACTGAGCACTACGATGTGGCGCGGATCGAGGCGCCCGAGCATGGCGAGAATCGACTGGCGGAGGGTGGTGCCGCGCACTATCGAGTCGTCGATTACGGCTACGGTGTCGATGCCGGGGCGGATGGTTCCGTAGGTGATGTCGTAGACGTGGGCGGCAAGGTCGTTGCGCTCGGAGCCTTCGGCTATGAATGTGCGCAGCTTTATATCCTTGATGACGACTTTCTCCACGCGGATATGGCGCCGCATGATGCGCGCAAGCGATACGGGATTCAGATCGCCGGCTTTCTGCGCGCGGTTGATGGCGCACATCTTCTCGTCTTCCAGATGCTCCTCCAGAGCCTGCTGCAGGCCCATGAAGGCTACCTCGGCGGTGTTGGGGATGAAGGAGAAAACGGCGGAGTCGGTGTCGCCTCCGATAGCCTGGAGCAGCTGCGGCACGAGGTTACGCCCCAGGCGCTTGCGCTCGCGGTAGATGTCGGCGTCGCTGCCGCGCGAGAAATATACGCGCTCGAACGAGCAGCGGGCATTGCGGCCCGGCTCCAGGATGGGGCATACGCGGTGGCGGCCGCGGCTGTCGGATATCAGGGCGGAGCCGGGGGCGAGCTCGCGGATATGGTCGGTGGGGATGTTGAAGGCGGTGGAGAGCACGGGGCGCTCGGAGGCTACGGCAATCACCTCGTCGTCGGCGAAATAGAAGGCCGGACGGATGCCGTGGCGGTCGCGCAGGGCGAACATGTCGCCGGATCCGGTGCAACCGCACATTACGAAACCGCCGTCCCAACCAGGGGCCTCGGAGCGCAGCACGCGCTCGATGTCGAGCTGCGACTCGATGGCGCGGGTCAGCTCGGGTTCCTCCAGCGTGGAGCGCAGCTCATGATAGAGCCGTGAGTGCTCGCTGTCGAGCGCGTAGCCGAGTTGCTCGAGGAGCATGATGGTGTCGCTGTAGATGCGCGGATGCTGTCCGCGCGACACTATCGCCTCGAAAAGGCTGTCGACATTGGTCATGTTGAAGTTGCCGCAGAGCATCAGATTGCGCGAGCGCCAGTTGTTGCGGCGCAGGAAAGGGTGGACGTAGCTCATGCCCGAGCGGCCGGTAGTGCTGTAGCGCAGATGGCCCATGTAGATTTCGCCGAGGAAGGGTGCTTCCTCCTCGACTTCGCGCGCTGTGTGGGCCGTGGGGTCGAAATCGGCGATGGCGTGGCGCATCTTGCTGAAAATGTCGCCGATGGCACTCGGCCCGAGCGCACGCTCGCGATAGAGGTATTCGCTGCCGGGAAGGGCCCGGAGCTTGACTACTCCCACTCCGGCGGCTTCCTGGCCGCGGTTGTGCTGCTTCTCCATGAGGAGATAGAGCTTATTGAGGCCGTAGCTGGCCGAGCCGTATTTCTCTTTATAATAGTTCAGAGGCTTGAGAAGCCGGATGAGTGCGATGCCGCACTCGTGTTTGATCTGCTCCATCGGGCGGAAACTGTAGCGTTTGGAAACTTTCTGCAAAGTTAGCTAAAAATCTCACGGTTTTTTTATGTATCTTTGTAAAATTGAATGAGAAGTTATTGAACCACTTTCTTGAATCACTTCCAAGCAACCGAAAGCCATGCGCAGGAACTACAAACGTATACTTTTGAAGCTCAGCGGAGAATCGCTGATGGGTGAACAACATTACGGCATCGACCCGGTGCGTCTGGGGCAGTATGCCGAGCAGATTAAAGCAGCCGCCGGCAGCGGCGTGGAAATCGCCATCGTGATAGGCGGCGGCAACATATTCCGCGGAATGCAGGGGGCGGCCAAAGGGTTCGACCGCGTGAAGGGCGACCAGATGGGTATGCTCGCCACGGTAATCAACTCGCTGGCGCTCAGCTCGGCTCTTACGTCGATCGGACAGCCGGCGCAGGTGTTTACGGCGCTCAATATGTATCCTATCGGCGAGTACTACAGCAAATGGAAGGCCATCGAAGCCATGCGCGAGGGTAAAATCGCTATCCTTTCGGGCGGTACGGGCAACCCATTCTTCACCACCGACACCGGCGCAGCCCTGCGCGGAGTTGAGGTCGAGGCCGACGTGATGCTCAAGGGAACCCGCGTAGACGGCATCTACACCGCCGACCCCGAGAAAGACCCCACGGCCACCAAATTCCAGGAAATCAGCTACGACGAGGTGTATACCCGCGGCCTGAAGGTGATGGACCTCACCGCCACGGCGCTATGCAAGGAGAACGGCCTCCCCATCGTGGTTTTCGATATGGACACCCCCGGCAACCTCGCCAAAGTGCTGGCTGGAGAGAACATCGGCACGCTGGTGTACTGATTTCTGATAGCTCCCTCAGCTATCCGGAAGGACGTAAAGAAAATCTTTCGTAGCAATGAAATAATTAGAAACAAATAAAAAATATAACGATATGACCGACCCCAAGACTTATCTCGACCCCGCAGAGGAGAAGATGGAGATGGCAGTGATGTATCTCGACGAAACCCTGCAGCGTATCCGTGCCGGCAAGGCCAACCCGAAGATTCTGGAAGGAATCCGTGTGGAATACTATGGCTCGCAGGTGCCCATCTCGAATGTGGCCAACGTGTCGACCCCCGACGCGCGCACCATCGCCATAACTCCCTGGGAGAAAGCCATGTTCAAGGAGATTGAAAAGGCTATCATCAATTCCGAACTTGGCATCACACCCGAAAACAACGGCGAGGTGATCCGCCTCGGCATTCCGCCGCTCACCGAGGAGCGCCGCAAGCAGCTCGTAAAGCAATGTAAGGGCGAGGCCGAGCAGGCCAAGGTGAGCGTGCGCAACGCCCGCCGCGACGCCATCGACGGCCTGAAGAAGGCTGTGAAGCAGGGTATGCCCGAGGATGTGGAGAAAGACGCCGAGACCACGGCCCAGAAAATCCACGACAAGTATCTCAAGAAAATCGACGAGATTTTCGCCACAAAGGAGAAGGAAATCCTTACCGTCTGATTCCCATATGCCCGGCATAAGGGTAAAAGCTACGCCATGCAGACCGTAATGTTTCATGAGACAGTGTTCGGACCGATCCATTCGCGCCGGCTCGGCACGTCGCTCGGGGTGAACCTCAGCCCCGTCGACGGGAAGACGTGTACCTTCGACTGCCTCTACTGCGAGGCCGGGTTCAATGCCCAGGGGCCCGGTAAAGCGGGGCTGCCTGCGCGCGCCGAAGTGGCCCGGCAGCTCGACGCACGCCTGCGGCAGATGAAGGAGGCCGGACAGCGACTCGACGTGATAACCTTCTCGGGCAACGGCGAGCCGACGCTCCACCCCGATTTCGCCGGGATAATCGACGACACGCTCTCCTTGCGCGACCGCGACTATCCGGAGGCCAAGGTGAGCGTGCTGACCAACTCCACGCGCATCTTTACCACCGAGGTGGCCGCCGCCCTGGAGCGCGTCGACAACAATATCCTGAAGCTTGATTCGGCCGTGGAGGCCACGATGCGCGTAATCGACCGCCCCAATGCGCCGGATTTCACCGTCGACCGCGTGGTTGAGGGGCTGAAACGTTTCTCCGATACCGGAATCATCCAGACGATGATGCTGCGCGGCCAGTGGGAGGGCCAGGAGTTTGACAACACTACCGACACCGAGGTGGAGGCGCTTATTGCAGCTTACCGGCGTATCCGCCCGCGCGAAATTATGCTCTATTCGCTCGACAGGCCCACACCGGCGAATACGCTGCGCAAGGTGCCGCTCGATGAGCTTCAGGCCATAGGCCGGCGCATCAGCGAGGCTATCGGAATCCCCGTGCAGGTAAACTGAAAACAGATGAAAACCAACGAAATAATATCGAGAGGGCGCGCCTTGGCGTGCCCTTCGGCTTTAGAGCGCGGGAGCCGCGTGGCCATCGTGTCGCCCGCATCGAAAATCGACCCCGCCCTCATCGACGGCGCCGCTGCGGCTCTTGAAAGCGAGGGGTTTGAGTGCGTCGTTATGCCTCACGCCAAGGGTGCCAACGGTTCCTTCAGCGGGTTGGCCTCCGAACGCCTCTCCGACCTTGAAAACGCGCTTGCCGACCGCTCTGTCGGAGCCATAGTCTGCTCTCGTGGCGGCTACGGAGCTGTCCATCTGCTTGAACAGATCGACCGGCTCCCGGAGGAATGCTTCAACAAATGGCTTGTGGGCTTCAGCGATATTACGGCGCTCCACTGCCTATGGACGCGCAAGGGTTACGCGTCGCTCCACGGAGCGATGGCCAAATACATAGGGCGAGGCAGCGAGTTTCCGTATTACGATACCGAAATGGGAGTGCTGCGCGGAGGAAACCTGAAGATAATGGCCGACGCTCATCCATTTAACCAATGTGGATGCGCCGAAGGGGTGGTGACCGGAGGAAATCTGGCTGTGCTCGGTGGACTGATCGGCACCCCCTACGACCCGTTTGATAGCGTCTACACCGCCGAGGCCGTGGAGAGCGGCGCCGTAGCGCGGCCGATGCTCTTTATCGAGGATATCGCTGAGCCTATATATAAAGTGGAGAGGATACTCTGGCAGCTGCATCTTCGCGGCGTGTTCCGCCGCGTGAGCGCCGTGCTCGTCGGCCAGTTCACCGACTACCGTCCGAGCGCCGACCACCCCGACATGTACACCATGATGCACCGCTTCTTCGGCAGCATCGACATGCCCGACATCCCCATAGTCTACGACCTCCCCGTGGGCCACGTCGAAGCCAACGCCCCCCTTCTCTTCGGTTGTCCGACCATAGTAGAAGCCACCCCCTCCGGCGTCACCATCTCCCAGCGCCAATCCCACTAAACAGCAGTCGAACTTGGCTTTTAGTTTAAACAATTAGGGGGTGTATAACGAACAAACTTCGATCATATTGTAGGGACGCACGGCTCGTGCGTCCGTGTAATCTGCTGAAAATTAAAAAAATATTAGGACGCACAGACCGTGCGTCCCTACATTTTAGTGGTTTTGCAACACTTTCGCCCATTTTCAAGAGCTAATTCGCTGATATTCGGATGCGCCAGGGTGCATCCCTACAAGTTGGGAGCCTGAAAGGGTGCGGTTATTCGGTCGGAGATGGGGCGGATCTATGGGGAAGCACAATCCGAACCGGAATTATATGGTTTACGTTGTCGACGGGATTGCCTATGCCGTTGACGTAGCAAGAGTATTTCTTGCCGTCAGGCGATTTCCTGTCGGCTAAATAGCTGCCGAATTCTATGTGAACTACCTGATTAAGCTCAAGAAAGTTTACATAAATATCGTTCTTGTCGTCCGGAAAAAATCCAATTGAGATAATGGCATAACTGTCAATCATTTCCTTCGAGGGAGTAATTGGGTTGCTCCAATCTGTGCGTATAATTCCTGCACCATCCCACCAGCCAGACGTTTCTTCGCCTGTCGCAGGGTCGATGTTAACCCATGGCCACGTTTGCTGAGGCCGAAAGCAATCCCAGTCTATTTTTTTAGGATAATCGTTTATTGAGATAGAGATAGGGGCATACAGCCAGCTTCCGTCGGCGCTTTCCGACAACAGGTTGTTGCCCTCATTATCGAAAATCCCGATAATCAAGTCGCATGGCAATGAGGCTGGGCGTGGAATAGGGTCTTTTTCGTCGTCGCAACCCGCGAAACTCAGCGCAAGTGCAACCCCAAAAATTAAATTTAGTATATTCTTCATTTTTTTGTCATAATTATAAAATATACGTTTGAACTATAATTCGCTCTGGACTTGATTGACGATAATATAGGGCGAGAAGGGTCAAAACAATCGCTCAGATAGTATCCGTAAAGACTACCCCACCCCCAGTTATAAAAATTATATTTATAGTATTCTGTTTTTTCAAAATATTTATGCCAAGTCATTCCACCGTCTGTCGATTCGTAGCTTATACGATGAATCTTTTTGACTTTTGCTGCATCGCAAACCCACAGGTGGGCGATATTTCTTGCTTCATCTAACCCATACATCAGTAACACGCAATTTTGATTTTGTAAAGCATTAATCACGCTTTGTGATGAATATTCTTCAGAGAATAAGTTATATCCAATCTTTCGAAGAGCTTGTACTAAATTTGAAGTCGATGTAGGTGAAGTGCCCACTCCATTATCGTTATAGGTGTATATAGTGTTTGCTCTTCTCCCTAATTCTCTACATAATTGGGCGATTGAGGTGTGAATTGTTTTATCGCATGTTCCTTCGGAAGGAATATAACCTTTCGTCGGCATCATATTATGCTTGCAGATTCGTTCCCAGTCAAGAATTAGTTCGGGGTCATTTTCTTTATATGTCAGTGTAATCCTATCAGGGTATTTAAAATAAGTCATGGCCATGGCTGCAGCGGTAATGGCGCATCCTGAGGTCCCATTAGGGCATTCCGCGCCTTCTACCCCGTCTTGACTCCACAGAACTTTAACACGATTTTGTATATCGACTGTTATTGTTGTGTCAGAGAATTCTTTATAAATTGGAGCCCAAACAGGGAGAATTGGCTTTATGGTAATAGTGCCGTCATCTCCGCTCAATGTATTCTTTTCATTTGACAGGTATTCATTGGCTTTCTCCATGAAAAAGTTGAACCCCGGGTTATCTATTTCAGCATTGTCGTCATAGTTGCCATTGGGTACGTATGCAATTACTTCCGGGGTGGAGCGGACTGCTGATACAAGAACGAAACCTTGGTTGTCGCAATAGTTTACAGCGTACATCAGGGTGTCTTTAGTTGAGCGGGAATGCTTACTTCTGCCGCATACAATAGCCCCCTGGTTGTAATCAATTTTTTTTGAAGTATTGGCTGCTCGAGATTCGGTGGAAGGGGCGAACATTCCAACGGCTTTGGTCGCAATGTCCAAAGCTTCGTCCGGGGTTCGGATAATACTTTGCATTGGGTTGGAAGGGGCTGTGGGCTTCTGCTCGACTATGTCCTCAAGTGAGTCTGAGCATGCGGTAGCCATTAATAAGATGGCTGCGAACAGTAAACATGTCCTTATAACTTTTTTCATGCTAATGTATGTTTAAGGTAAGATTGTAAAAAGGTGTATTGAATGTTGGATGAAAATGCGTGCCTGTTGTGTGGTTGTGTGTAGATTGGAAATTTGAGTATGTGATGCGAATGTATAAATTATTTTATAAATAGAGCATAAAAAGGTGCTTTTTAACGTTTTTTACAATTGTAAATCCTTTTCGAAGGAAACGTTTAAATGAGTTCAAAGAGATAGGAGCCAATTGTATATTTTCGGTATTTTTAAAGGAGGGGGATTACCAGCCGCCGGAGGCGCCGCCGCCACCGGTCATGCCGCCGCCGAAGGAGCCGCCGCTGAATCCGCCTCCTCCTCCGCTGCCGAAGCCTCCTCCGCCGATGATTATCGGGGCTTCTACCTCTTTGGCGATGGTATAGGGCTTCTCGTAGCGCCTGCGGCAGTTGAGGCATACGTATTCCTCGATGCCACGCCCCTCGCGGCGGGTGGTGGGAGCCACAATCGTGCGGCGATTTACGAGGGTGCATGCCCGCGCATGGCAGGAGGGGCACTCCGTATAGTTTTTCTTGGGGTTCACGTAGGGGATGATGTCGGTCTCGCCGCAGTCGGGGCAGAGCCATACGTCGTAGTCTACGGAGTCGAGACGTTCCTCGGCGTCCTGGCTGGCCGTAAGATAGGCGTTGTCGTTGTCCTCGTCGACGCGCAGCATACGAGTGTTGCAATGGGGGCAGAGCCGCTTATGGAGGCGTATGTGGCGCTGGAATGCAAGCATAAGGAAATAGGCGGGGAAGAGGCAGCCGAGCGAGAGGAAAGAGGCCACGAGCAGCCCCAGACGAGTATTCTCGAATGTGGCGTAGGCCCGTGAAGTCGGGAGCTTGCGCACACCGAAATAGGCGATAATTACGGCAAGGAGTCCAAGAAAGCCGAGCGCCACACATATCTTCCAGTAGATGTCGAACGCCTTGTCGGCGTCGAAATCGTCGGCCGCGGCATCGTTGGCTTTGTCGGACATCAGTTCGGCGCGGGCCTCGTCGGAGGTCATTGCCGCCTGCATGGTCTGCAGGGCGGCGAGAATACCGCCGTCGTAGTCGCCCTCGCGGAAGCGCGGGGCCATCTCATTGCGGATGATGCGGCCGCAGACCACGTCGGGCAATATCCCCTCGGTGCCGTAGCCGGTGCGGATCACCGCCTTTCGGTCGCCGATGGAGATGAGCATCAGCACGCCGTTGTCGCGGTCGTTCTTGCCTATCTGCCAGTCGGAGAAGAGCTGCGTGGCGAAGTCGTCGATATCCTCGCCGTCGAGCGAGGGGACGATTACCACAATCGGCTCGGCCGAGGTCTGGCGCCATATCGACTGGAGCAGGGAGTCGGCCCGGGAGCGCGCAGAGGCGCTCATGGCGCCGGCCATATCGCTTACGAAGCGCGTGCGGTCGGCAACGTGTACGTTGTCTATATCCTTGGTTGTGAGGGCCGCAGCGGGAAGGCAGACCAGCAGAAACAGAAATGAGAGAAGGCGGTTCATAGGGCAGATTTGTTAGACGGCCGGGAGGCTCAGGCCGTTGAGGCGGCGGTAGAGGTCGAGGGCGTAGACGTCGGTCATGCCCGAGATGTGGTCGAGCACGGCCTGGATTTTGGTGAAAAGGTCGTCGGCGTGAACGTCGTATTGCTGGGGCACCTGCGAGAGCAGCAGGCGCGAATAGTTGAGCTGCGGATTGCGCACGGCGTGGATAAGCTTCTCCATCAGGAAGGTGATGATGCGGTTACCTGCCAGCTCGATGTTGACCACGTCGTGGGCGCGGTAGATCCGCTCCCACGACAGGGCGTTGCAGGCTTCGTAGGCGCGGCGCACGCGCTCGGGCACGTGCTTGAGCAGCTGCCCCTGGAAGCGTCCGCGAAGAATCTCCTGTTCATGCTCCACGAAGGCATCCGCGCAGCTCTCCACGAGCAGCCCGATTACGCCCGAACGGAGGTAGCCTATCTGCTCGTTGGGGTCGGAAATCATCGCCATCACCTCCAGGCAGCGGCGCTGACGCTCCTGGTCGAAGAAATCAAGCAGCAGCTGCTTCACCTCGGCCGTGGGGAGAATCTTGAGCTTGTGGGCGTCCTCGATGTCCATCACCTCGTAGCAGATGTCGTCGGCAGCCTCGACGATGTAGACCAGCGGATGGCGGGCGTAGCGCACGCCGAGGGGCGTCTGTTCCGACTGCAGTAGCCCGAGATGCGCGGCGATGCGGCCGAACGCCTCGCGCTCGGTGGTGAAGAATCCGAATTTATTGCGCGAGCCGGCCATAGTGGAACTGAAGGGGTATTTCACGATGGAGGCCAGCATGCTGTAGGTCATGGCGAAACCTCCCTTGCGTCGGCCGTTGAACTGGTGGGTCAGCAGCCTCAGGGCGTTGGCGTTCCCTTCGAAATGGATCAGGTCGGCCCATTGCTCGGGGGTAAGCTCGGCCTGGAGGTCGGCACCGGCACCTTCGGAGAAGAAGGTGGAGATGGCCGTCTCGCCCGAATGGCCGAATGGAGGGTTGCCGAGGTCGTGGGCCAGACAGGCCGCACCGACAATTTCGCCGATGGAGTCGAGAGCCACGGCGTCGGGTGTGCCGGCATAGCGCGGGCGCAGGGCGCCGGCTATCACGTTGGCCATCGACCGGCCCACCGACGAGACTTCCATGCTGTGGGTAAGGCGGTTGTGGACGAAGATGCTGCCCGGAAGGGGGAATACCTGCGTCTTGTTCTGCAGCCGGCGGAAGGGTGAGGAGAACACCAGCCGGTCGAAATCGCGCTGGAAATCAGAGCGCGTGCCGCTGCCGCCGTCGGTGCGGTGGTAGTCCTCCATGCCGAAGCGGCGGTCGCTGATCAGGCGACGCCACTGCATGGCGTCGCCATTGGCGGCGTATTTGGTTGATTCTGATTCCATTGGCGATAATGAGCGGGAGGGAGGGGAGGGTTGAAGGTTTGGGTTTAGGGTTTAGGAGAGGGGAGGGTTATTGGGGTGTTTCTGATGTATCGGAGGTATCGGATGTATCAGCGGGGAGGGCGAGGTCGTCGTATTTCTGGTAGAGGAAATCGTTGTAGGGGAAGCGCTGGGTGTGGATTTCGCGCGCTTTGGCGTAGATGGCGTCCTTGAGTTCGTCGATATTGATGCCTTTTTTTGCCGAGACAAACACGCAGTTGCCCTGCTCGAGGCGGTTCATCCAGGTGGTTTTCAGTTCTTCGAGCGGAATGTTCTCGCGGGTGCGCGGCGTGAGGTCGTCGGCATCCTTGGGAACGTGGGTATAGGCGTCTATCTTGTTGAAGACCACAATCATCGGTTTGTCGGCCGAGCCGCAGACCTCGGCGAGGGTCTTGTTGACAACCTCAATCTGCTCCTCGAACTGCGGATGGCTGATGTCGACCACATGGACCAGCAGGTCGGCGTCGCGCACCTCGTCGAGGGTCGACTTGAACGACTCGACCAGGTGGGTGGGGAGCTTGCGGATGAAGCCGACGGTGTCGGTGAGCAGGAAGGTGAGGTTTTCGATGGTCACCTTGCGCACGGTGGTGTCGAGCGTTGCGAAAAGCTTGTTTTCGGCGAATACGTCGCTCTTGCTCAGGAGGTTCATGAGCGTAGACTTGCCCACGTTGGTGTAGCCTACGAGGGCCACGCGGGTAAGCTTGCCGCGGTTCTTGCGCTGGAGCGTCTTCTGGCGGTCGATGTCGCGTAGCTCCTCCTTGAGCAGGGAGATACGGCGCAGGATAATGCGTCGGTCGGTCTCGATCTGGGTCTCGCCCGGGCCGCGCATGCCGATACCTCCGCGCTGGCGCTCGAGGTGGGTCCACATACGCGTGAGGCGCGGGAGAAGATACTGATACTGTGCAAGTTCGACCTGCGTTTTGGCCGTGGCGGTCTGCGCGCGCTTGGCGAAAATGTCGAGAATCAGGCTGGAGCGGTCGAGAATCTTGATCTGCAGCTCCTTTTCGATATTGGCCACCTGCTTCGACGAGAGGTCGTCGTCGAAAATAGCCATTCCTATTTCGTTTTTCTCCACGAACTCCTTGATTTCGGCCAGTTTGCCCTGACCGACAAACGTGCGCGGATTGGGGTTCTCCACCTTCTGGGTGAAGCGTGCCACAACCTGCGCGCCGGCCGTGTCGGCGAGAAATTCAAGTTCGTCGAGATATTCCTTCACCTTCTGTTCGCTCTGCTGCTGGGTAATGAGGCCCACGAGCACTGCGCGTTCGGTGGTTTCTTTGCTGATTACTAATTCTTTCATTCAATTTTTGGGCTGGCGGTCGATTACCGTGAGGCGGATGAGCTCCAGGCGGTTGGCCGATTTCTCGACAACCTCGAGGCGGAAACTGTCGAGTTCCACCACGGCTCCGACGGCAGGAATCTGGCCGGTCTTGCAGAGAATGTAGCCCGCAAGGGTCTGGTATTCGTCGTCCTCGGGTATGTCGAGGTGGTATTTGTCGTTGAGATATTCGATTTCTATGCGGCCGGAAAATTCGTAGGTGTCGGGAGCTATGGTGCGCTCTACAAGGCGTGTGGTGTCGTGTTCGTCCTGGATGTCGCCGAAAATCTCCTCCACGAGGTCCTCGAGGGTGACCATACCGGCGGTTCCTCCGAACTCGTCGACGATGATGGCTATGGAGCGCTTTTCGGCCAGGAGGCGGCGCATCATCTTGTTGGCCATGAGGGTCTCCGGGGCGTAGACCACGGGTTTGAGATGTTCGCGCCAGTCGCATTCGGGCTGGAACAGCTCGCTGACGTGGATATAGCCGAGCACGTTGTCGATATCCTCGCGGTATACTATGATTTTTGAACGGCCGGAGCTGGTGAAAAGTCCGCTGAGCTGCTGGCGGGAGGTTTCGTCGATGTCGACGGCCACGATTTCGTTGCGCGGAATCATGCAGTCGCGCAGATGGGTCTCGGAGAAGTCGAGAGCGTTGTGGAAAATCTTCACCTCGTTTTCGACTTCCGTCTGCTCGGCTGCGGTCTCGTCGATGGTCTGCTCGAGGTATTCGTTGAGGTCGCCGATGGATATGGCGCCGAGCTTGACGTTTTCGCTGCGTATGCCGAAAATCTTCATCAGGGCCTTGGAGAGCCAGGTGGTGAAGAGCGAGATAGGATAGAGGATGAAATAGAACGAGGCCGTGAGCGGTGCCACCACGCGCATCGAGCGGTTGGGGTTGATGCGGAATATGGATTTGGGGAGGAACTCGCCGGTGAGCAGAATGATACCGGTGGAGATGAGCGTCTGGCAGATAAGCACGAAGGCCTGGTTGGGGTAGATTCCTTCGAGCCACGGCTCGATCATCTTGGCGGCGCCCATGCCGTAGACCACGAGCATGATGTTGTTGCCCACCAGGATGGTGGAGATGAAGAATTCCGACCGGGAGTAGAATATGTTGAAGACTCGGCCGATGAAGCCTCCCTTCTGGATGTCGAGCTCCACGCGCACGCGGTCGGAGGTGACGAAGGCTATCTCGATGCCCGAGAAGAGGGCAGAGAATGCCAGGGAGATGATTGTGATTATGAGCCAGGATGTGTCGATCACTGCTGCTGGGGTGTGTTGTTGTCGTTGTTGTTGTCGCGCCCCTCGCCGCCCATGAAGGCATTGGTGGGGAAAATGCCCGAGGGACGGCGGATGGTGTAGTCGGTCATGCTCTCGTTGGAGATGAAGCCGTAGCCCTCGATGGTGCGGTCGGCGCGCTCTATATGTATGAACGAATCGGAGTAGACTTTTCTCGTGTTCTGGTCCCAGAAAAGCTGCTGGGTGCGGAAGCGGTCGCCGTCGACATTTTTCATGCGCACGTTGCGGTCGAAGCGCCAAATCTTCTTGAGGCTGAAGTATGTGGCGGTGTCGGCGGTGAAGATTCCGCTTTCCTGCATGGAGTCGTTGAACTGCACGATGAAGAGGCCTCCGGGAAAGTTCCAGTGGGGCTCGGCGGCTTCTTCATACATCAGCCAGAGCGGCGTGGTGATGTGGTAGCGCGTGTAGCCGGAGTCGCTGATGAGGGTGGAGACGTTGACGGTGCGCATCGTCGGGAATGTCTCCGGGTCGGCCGAGATGGAGATTGTCTCGCGCTTATCGTCGGAACAAGCCGAGGTGACGGCTGCGGCGGCAGCCGCCATCATGGCGAGCAGCGGCAGAAGCCGCATGTGCATTTTGTGTCCGGAAGCCATCTTGACGGTTGGAAACGTGGGATTGTGGCGCCGGGGCTTAGCGCAGCTTGTTGCGGAAGAACCAGAGTTCGTTAAAGTTCACTCCGAGGGTCAGCACGAAGTAGTTTTCCTTCACCAGCGGGGCCGGGTGGGCCTGGCGGTGTCGGTATTCAAAACTGAGGTTCACCATGGTTTTCGACGATGGCGCGGGCAGTCCGAAGCCAAGCGACAGTCCGTATTCGCGCACGCCGTTGTCGCCCACCTTGATGTAGTCGTTGCTGTAGTAGCCGCCAAGACGGTAGTTTACGCGCTGGAGCCAGCTTCCGCGCTGCCGCGTAACCCACTGCAGGCCGAGGCCGAGTTTCCAGCGGTCGTTGAATTTGTCGGGATTGTCGAAGCCGTCGATTGCGGCGAACTTCACCTTTTTCCAGGGCTGGTAGGTGAAGTCGACTTCGGCCATGAGGCGTCCGCCCCACTGGTAGTTGAGGCCCACGCCCCAGGTCTCGGCCATCTGGGCGTTGCCGCGCAGGCTGATGTCGGCGATGGTGTCGGGCGCCTCGTCGGCGTTGACGTCGTATTTCACTCCGTAGGTCTTGCCGCGGAAGGATTTCTTAGGGGAGTAGACGGCGCCTACGGTGAGGTAGTGGCCCGGCGCAATGGAGCGGCCGTATTGGGCGCCGAAGCGGAGGTTGTAGTCGCGCACCTCGATCACGCGCTCGAAGAGCGAGGTTGTGGAGCCGCTGTAGACGTAGGTGTCGTTGATGAGTGTGCCGAAGAGGTAGCTCACGTTGACGCCGACCGAGAGGCCTTTCACGGGGCGTGCGCCCAGACCGAAATACAGCTGGTTGAGAGCTCCTGAGCCTGTGCGCGAGTCGGTGCCGTTGACGATTTCGTCGCCGAAGCTGTAGCCTACCTGCGAGAAGGGGATGAGGCCGGCCGAGGCTCCGAGCCATTTGGTGAGGGGCACCTGCATGGTGATGTAGTTGAGGCCTCCGGTGAAGTTCTTTCCGCTTTCGTTGCCCTCGGTAGTGCGGAGGGTCTTGATGTCGAGGCCCATGTCGAACAGGAAGGTGAGCGAGTCCATGCCGGCGTAGCTGGCCGGGTTCATGAAGTTGATCTGGCGGCCGGAGCGCATGGCGATGCCCACGCCGCCCATCGATTTCTGCACGGTGTTGGCCTGGTCGGAGAGCAGACCGTAGCCGAAGCGCGAATAGGGGCTAATGGTGTTGTTCTGGGCGATTGCGCCTGAGGCGGCGGCGAGCAGGCCGACAGCGGCCGCGATTAGTCTGGATATTTTCATTTTTCAATAATTCAGAAGAATGCTCAGCAGTCCCTTGGTGACCAGGCATTTGTCGATGGTCGCCTCGAAGGGAAGGAACGACGCCACATGCTTTGCCCATCCGCCGGTGAGCACCACTTCGGTGCCTTCCGGGAGTTGGGAGCGGTAGTAGCAGATTTCGGCGACCACGCCGCGTACGGCACCGGCGCGCATGGCCGAGGCGGTGTCGACTCCGAGCAGGAGGATTTCGCCGTAGCCGTTCACCTCGGGGAGGCGTGCGGTGTAGTTGTGGAGCGAGCGCAGGCGCATGCCGATTCCCGGGGCGATGTTGCCGCCTTTGAAGCGGCCTTCGGCGCTGACGAAATCGTAGGTCACGGCGGTTCCCATGTCGACCACGAGCATATTGCGGCCGGGCATCAGGCTCCAGGCGCCTGCGGCTGCGGCGATTCGGTCGGCGCCGAGCGTCGAGGGGGTGGCGTAGTCGAACTGCAGTGGCAGCGGCATGGCGAGACTCACTTCGGCGGCGTCGACGCCTGCGGCGTTTAGCCACTGCACGTAGCGGCGTCCGTTGCCCGTCACGGAGCAGCAGAGGGCGCGCCCGGGGCGGAAACGGTCGACGATCCGGGCCAGCTGCTGGCGTGTGAGCTCCTTGAGGTTTTCTTCCTCAACGAGTTGCGTGCCATCCCAGATGGCTACTTTCACCGAGCTGTTGCCTTGGTCGATTGTTAGGTTCAATCCCATTTCGGGGCTGTGGTTTTCGGATTATCACGCAAAATTACAAAATCCTACAAAATAATCGCTTACCGGTTTTTATAAATTTTTATAAATCGGCGGGATAGGCGAGGTTGGCCGCGGTGGGGCAGGCGAGGACTTCGTCGAGATAGGTGCGTGCGGCCGTGCGTGCGCCGTCAAGGTCCATGAAGGAGTAGTTGCCGCAGTCGCGCGGTGTGGCGCCTGGGATGTCGCCCTCGAAGTTGGCGATGAATTCCATGGCCTCGCGCACGAGGGGGAGTATGTCGGCGGATTCGATGTCGCCCTGCACGATAAGGTAGTTGCCTGTGCAGCAGCCCATCGGGCCCCAGTAGACGATTTTGGGGCCCCACACGGGGTGGTTGCGCAGGAAAGTGGCGGCCAGATGCTCCATGGCGTGGAGAGCGCGGGGCTCGAGAGCGGGCTGCCGGTTGGGTTCGGTGAGGCGCACGTCGAAAGTGGTGACGACGTCGCCCGATGGGGTAGTGTCGCGGCGGCTCACATATATGCCGCGCAACAGGCGCGTATGGTCGATACGGAAGCTTGCTATCTTTTCCATAGGGTGCGGTTTCAGCCGATCAGACGGCGAAGAACGGAAAATGTGGATTTCGGGGCGAGCGACCAGAAGTCGGTGTATTGCTCGAAATGGTTGTCGACGCCAGGGGTGTCGCTTACCACGCGGATGGCGAGAAACGGGATGTCGCGCAGGTAGCATACCTGAGCTATGGCTCCGCTCTCCATATCGACGGCGAGTGCTTCGGGGCGAACGGCGAGCACTTGCGCGAGATCGTCGGGAGTGGAAATAAAGCGGTCGCCCGAAGCGATGAGGCCTGTGACCACGTGGGGGTCTCCCTCTGTTCCGGCGTCGCAGAGGTCGGTGGCGCAGGGGAAGAGGTCGGGCATTCCCTGCACCTGACCCACGGGATTACCTGGGCCGCACCATATGTCGTAGTAGCCCACGCGGTCGGCGATTACCACGTCGAGAATGCCTGCGCCGCGGCCTGTGCCACCGGCGATGCCGGTGTTGATCACCGCATCGGGGCGGAATGTGTCGATAAGAGTCTGGGCGCCTATGGCGGCGTTTACTTTGCCGATGCCGCACTGCATGGCCGTTACCGTCGAACCGCCGATGCGGCCGGTATAGAATTTCATGCCGTGTTCGGCGGTCTCTTCGACCTCGGTCATCTCGTTCATGAGCATTTCCAGCTCTGAGGTCATGGCCACTATTATTCCGTAGATCATTTTCTGGATTTTTGGTGTGTGAAAGGAGCTTGGGAAGATATAACCCGCCAAGCCGATGCAAAGTTAAATAATAAGCGGTAGAAAGTGGCGGTTGGACTCAACAATTTAGTAAATTTGTACATTCTAACTTAGGGAGGCCCTAAAGTCCTTAAAGTCCTTAAAGTCCTTAAGGACCTTAGGGACCAGTATTTCCGGTAAATCAAAAAAGTTTTCAACTATATGACTAACAAAGGCAATTGCTTCGTTTCAATCGTTATTCTGCTGCTTGGTGTGGTATTCTGCTGGTTTTCAGGCCACGACCATTTTACACGGTGGATAGTGCTCCTCTGCGGGCTGGCGTTTGTGGTGCCGGCGGCGGTGTCGATTCTCGGGATGTTCGTATCCGGTAAGGCTCAGCGCATGTCGGCTCTGATGCGTGTGGTACAGATAATCTGCGGGGTGGGCGGCCTGGTGCTGGGCCTGTGCATTATTTTCATGCCCGACGTGTTCCGCTCGCTGCTGTTTTATCCTTTCGGGGCGCTCCTTGTGGCCGGTGGACTCTTTCAGGAGTTTCAGGTGTCGCACCGAAACCGTCCGGTCGACTATCCGGGATGGCTCCATGTGGTGCCGGTGCTTCTGATAGCCGCCGGAGTGGTATTGCTCTGCGTTCCGGCGCTTCATGAGCTTAGCGCCGAGCGGTGGATGCTGCTTATCGTGGGCATTTCAGCAATCCTTTTCGGTGTAAACGGCATATGCGTAAGCGTGATGGCCCGCAGGCTGCCCAAGCGCTTGAAAGAGGGCGAGGCCGCAGAGCCTGCAAAAGAGGAGGCGCCGAAAGCTGCGGAAACGCCGAAGGCTATCGCCGAGGCGCCCGCAACCGAGCCTGTGAAGCCGGCCGCTCCCGAGGCCGAGGAGGCCTCAGAAGCCGAGAAATAAAAATAGGCCGCATAAGCCCTAATAGGGCCATAGATTTTATGACAATTGCGCCGCCCTTGCTGATGCAGAGGCGGCGCGATTGCGTTATTTTGTTCTTATCGGTTCGATTTTGAAGCGGCGGCGTATGTATTCGGCGATGATGTCGCACATATCCTCCATCGGGAGTACGGCGGAGTTGAACGTCAGATCGTAGCTCGTGGAGTCGCCCCAGCGCTTGTCGGTGTAAAAGTTGTAGTAGCTCGAGCGGAGCTTGTCGGTCTTCTCGGCCAGGGTGCGTGCATCGCGCTCGGAGGTCTTGTCGTTGCGGGCGATGATGCGGGCCACACGCACGTCCATCGGAGCGTGTACGAAAAGACTTACCACGGGCGTAGGGCTGTCGCGGAGCACGAAGTCGGCCGATCGGCCCACAATCACACAGGGCTCTGTGGCGGCCAGATGCTCCATCACGTCGGCGAGCGATGTATAGACGGAGTCGGTGATCAGGGCCGTGCCGTTGTACCACGGCAGCTGTCCGAATCCCATCGAGAAGCCTACGGAGCTGGCCGCCATGCGCGGCATGCGCTCGTCGGTGGTCTCGAAGATTTCGGGCGACATGCCGGCCTTGCGCGCGGCCTCCACGAGCAGCTGCTTGTCGTAGTAGGCGATGCCGAAACGGTCGGCGAGCATCCGGCCGAGTTCGCGGCCTCCGCTGCCGAACTGGCGTCCGACGGTTATCACGTAGTTTTTCGTTTTGTCGAGGTTTTCCATGGGCGGAATGGGAGAATAGGGAAGTCGTACATTTGTACGGTTAATTATTTTTGAATAAATTTATCTTCAAATATCAGG
>URAU01000001.1 GCA_900545955.1 uncultured Porphyromonadaceae bacterium | reverse complement strand
TCCGTCTGCGTCGGCGCAGTTTATAGCCGTATCGGTCGAATATCTCGCAGAAACGGTCACGGCCTATCGCTGATTCACTTCCGAACTCCTTCATATACATAATCCATATTTTTAATCCTCCGATGCCGGGGTCTTTTTTCCGGACTTCTTCTATATAGCGGACAGCCAGTTCCTCCATGGTCACGCGACGCATATACGTGTCAGCATCGTGCTTGTAATATGCCTGCTTGCTTTTACCAAACAGTCCGCACAGCTCCGACACCGTATAGCTACCGGAGTGCCGTGCGTACAGGCGTTTCACTGTTTGGTACCAGCTTTTTTTCTTACCGGAATGTTGAACATCTCTTCGGCTACATCTATCATCGTGTCCAATGCCTCGGAGCGCATCTTCTCCTGACGGAGTTCCTTACGCAGGCGCGTAACCTCTGCCCGGAGCTTGTCATAATCTTCCTGGCTGGCTTCACTCTTCTTGTTTCTCATAGTCGGAACCCCTGGAAGTTCAGATGCAAAGTTACGTACAATATATTCCACGGTACGAACCTGAACGCCATTTTCTTCCGCTATCTCACCATAGCTGAGATCTGTTTCCGCATAAAGCCGTAGGACTTCATCGCGTATCGCTTGTCGTTTTTGTCTCGGCAGACTCTGAAATTTTATCATATTTTGACTCGTTTGGAGTCAACTTTTTTCAGGGCGAGACAAGACTTCGCTAAAATTCCCATTTGAAGCAAATAATAAGGCAATTTTGTCCTATAATCCTTAAATTTGCACACGTAAAACCGGTGTCGGCTGCTGAGCTTTACCAGTACAATTGGTAGGCTTCCCGGCACCCCCTTTCAAAGTATATCAGGAATACAATGTCACGCAAAAAGAAAGAATTGCCATTACTTGAGAATATAGAAATAACCGGTGTGGCCGCCGAGGGTAATGCTATCGCAAGGGTCAACGATATGGTTTTGTTCATACCCTACGGAGCTCCGGGCGACGTGGCCGACATAAAAATTGACCGCAAGAAACGCTCGTATGCCGAAGGACATATCGAACGACTCACGAAGCCATCCGAACTCCGCACGGAACCACAGTGCAAGCATTTCGGCACGTGCGGCGGCTGCCGATGGCAGCATCTTCCGTATGAGTATCAGCTCAAAGCCAAACAGCAGCAGGTAGTCGACGCTCTGACGCGCATAGCCAAAGTAGCGCTTCCCGAAATATCGCCCATTATCGGTTCAGAACGTATCTGGGAATACCGCAACAAAATGGAATATACATTCTCCAACAAGCGGTGGATTACCTGGGAACAGCTACGAAGCGGAGAAGACGTGGGCGACCGTTCGGGAGCAGGCTTCCATATCCCGGGTGCATTCGACAAAGTGCTTGACATCGAGGAATGCCACCTGCAGGACCATATTGCAGACCGAATCCGGCTGCACCTTAAGAACTACGGCATCGCCAACGGGCTGCCATTCTATGACCTGAGAGCTCAGCAGGGTTTTCTCCGTACGTTGATGATCCGCACGCTGACCACCGGCGAACTGATGGTAGTCGTTGTGTTCGGCGAAGATAATCCCGAAAAAATCCAGGCGACGCTCGACGACCTCCGCCAGGCCTTCCCGGAAATCACATCACTGCTCTACGTAGTCAACACTAAAGTCAATGATACAATCGGCGATCTTGAGGTGCACTGCCATTCCGGACAGCCGTGGGTTGAAGAAGAAATGGAAGGTCTGCGTTTCCGTATCGGGCCGAAATCGTTTTATCAGACCAACTCTCGTCAGGCTTACGAACTCTACAATGTGGCCCGCGACTTCGCAGGTCTGACTGGAAACGAACTGGTCTACGACCTCTACACTGGTACCGGTACCATAGCCAATTTCGTGGCACGCGATGCTGCGAAAGTAATAGGGATAGAATATGTGGAGGATGCCATCCGCGACGCCCGTATCAATTCAGAAGCCAACGGGATACACAACACCGAATTCTTTGCCGGCGATATGAAGGACGTCCTTACGGATGAATTTATCGCTGAACACGGGCGTCCGGAAGTGATGATTGTCGACCCTCCCAGGGCAGGCATGCACGAGGATGTGGTCAACGTGATTCTCAACGCCGCTCCCCGCACCATAGTATATGTGAGTTGCAATCCGGCTACCCAGGCGCGCGATCTGGCGTTGCTCGACTGCCAATACTCCGTCGAAGCCGTGCAGCCCGTCGACATGTTTCCTCATACGCACCATGTGGAGAACGTTGTAAAACTCAAACGACGCGAAACTTCAACGGATTCGATATAAGGCCGGAAATCTCAGAGGTTGGAATTGTAATAGCGGGGATTGCCTGTAACTTCCTCGCCGACAAAGTCCGGCAAATCAAACCGGTAGCCGGCATCCCGAAGCTCAATTTCGGCTACAACCAGTCCCTCGCGCGAGCCATGGAATTCGTCCACTTCCCAGAGGCGGTCGTCATAAGGCACAATCCATCGCGTCTTATGAATTATACTACCGCCGCAAAGCGAAAGCATCTCTCTGGCATCTTCAAGCGGAATCTCATACTCCCATTCAGAGCGGACACATCCCGCATTACGGCTCTTGACCGTTATGAATGCCTTGTCATCGATAACACGCACCCTTACAGTGCTGTCCGGATTGCGGCTCAGATAACCCTGCTGCACCACATGAGCGGCAACCGCCCGATCGCGATAGCCGTCGGAAGTCACAAGAAACTTTTTTTCGATTTCCTTTGCCATAAATTTTGCTGATAATATTTTCAGCAAAGGTAACAACAAAATAGATAACACTTGCGAATATTCACGGTACATATCAAGATTTTGTGCTCGCTTGTTGCGATAGTATTGTGTCGGCTCCCGCTACAGGCTGCCACACCTCGCGACGGCTACGATGCCGACACCCTGCGCGGACGTACGCTCAGCGAGGTTGTAGTTCACCGCGGAAAACAACGCTACAGCAAGCGCAACAATCCCGCTGTGGATTTCGCTCGACGCATCCGCGAAGCTCGCGATGCAAACGACCCGCGCCGCAAGCCGCTTTACTCGTACTCGAAATACGACCGGATGGAATTCGGACTTCATGACTTTTCTGTCGGCGACACCACTATCGGGAAAAAAGCCGGCAAGTTCGCATTTCTGAAAGAATACGTAGACACAACCGATGCCTCGGGTATACCTCGCCTGCCGCTTTCTATAAAAGAGAAGTATTCCGATGTGGTCTACCGGCGGTCGCCGCATTCGGAGAAGCTGATTGTAAGAGGGATCAGGCAGAACGGTGTCGATGAAATCGCCGATCTGCAGAACGTACAGACAATGGTAGAAGATGTTTTCAGAGAAATTGATCTCTATGACGACAACGTCAATCTGCTGCAGAACCGCTTTGTGAGTCCGCTGTCGGCAATCGCTCCGGATTTCTATAAATTCTACCTTACGGACACCGTGAGTCTCGGCGACATGCGTTGCATAGTGTTGAGTTTCGCCCCACGCAATCCCGCCACCTTCGGATTTCTCGGCCGAATTTATGTGGAAAAGGGTGACACAAGCATGTTTGTCAGAAGAGTCGATATGGGAGTATCACCCACTATCAACCTAAACTTCATCGACCATATCCGAATCATTCAGGAATATGACAAGGCCCCCGACGGAACAAGGCTGAAAAAACTCGATGATTTTAACGCGGTGATAAGCGTAATCAAAGGCACACAACCGCTGTACGCCCGACGGACAACCAGCTACTCCGGGCATACGTTCCATCCCGGCGCCGAGATGACCTCATATTTCGACCGTCTGGGCGATACGTTCGACGACGAGCACGCCTACGAACGCGACAGCGTATACTGGACCCGCGTAACGGACCAAAAAGGGGACACTCCGACGGGCAATAAACGCATCGTTCAGATGATGGCACGCTTGCGCCAGGTACCCCTTTATCGCTACGGCGAACGATTCCTGAAACTTATGGTCGTAGGCTACGTACCTACGGGCAATCCTTCGAAATTCGACTTCGGTCCGCTCAACACAACTTTGAGCGGCAACTCTGTGGAGGGGCTTCGCTTGCGTGCGGGTGGTATCACTACCGCCAATCTTTCAAGGCACTTCTTTGCAAGAGGATACGTTGCCTACGGCACCCGCGACCAGAGGTGGAAATATCGCGGAGAAGTAGAATACTCCTTCAACCGTAAGCGTTATCACTCGCGAGAATTCCCAATCCACTCCATCCGGCTTGAGCACCAGTATGATATCGACCAGTTGGGGCAGAACTACATGTTTACCAATCCGGACAACATGTTTCTGGCGCTGAAACGCGGATCGAACCATCTGATCACCTACCTGCGACATACCACGGCGACCTATCAGCTTGAATTGGCCAACAATTTTTCTACTACAGTCACAGCTTCGTCCAGGCGCATGGAACCGGGTCCATGGGTTCCGCTGATGACAACCGACGGACAAACACTAAGCCACTATACACAAAATCGCGCCTCCATTACGCTGCGATACGCTCCCGGCGAGAAATTCTACCAGACAAAAAGCGCCCGCATACCTATCAATCTCGACCCCTGGGTTTTCGTTCTGACGCATACCTATGGGCCCGACAACAGACTTGGCAACCTGTTCGGCATAAACCGCACTGAAATAAGCATCCAGAAAAGGTTCTGGTTCTCGGCCTTCGGATTTGCCGACGTGATAGTAAAAGGTGCCCGCGAATGGGGCAGAACCGCATACACAAATCTACTGTCGCCTAACGCCAACCTCTCCTATACCATCCAGCCCGAGAGTTTTGCCCTGACCGACCCAATGGAATTTCTCGGAGACACAGGTCTACAATGGGATCTGACATACTGGGCAAACGGAGCACTCTTCAACTACATCCCGCTTCTGAAAAAGCTGAAACTACGCGAAGTAATTGCCTTCAGAGGATGGTGGAGCCGGCTCTCCGACAAAAACAACCCGATGGTGGAGCTTTCCGATATATCAAGCGGAAAAAGCATCGACAATCCACTATTGCTCTGGCCTGACTACGTTCTCGCAACGCCTATGCACAGCAGGCCATATATGGAGATGAGCGCCGGAATCGACAATCTGTTGAAATGCCTGAGAGTGGATTATGTATGGCGTCTGAATTACCGCGATACACCCGGAGTCAGCCGGTCGGGCCTACGTGTCTCGCTCCATGTCACATTCTGATTGTCCAGGCATCGGAATAAAAAGCAGCGGGCCATCGGACTTCCGACGACCCGCTGAATATATTCACCTGAAATTACGGAAATATCAGCGTGTTGCAATCACCTCAATCTCAACAAGGACATTTTTGGGAAGAGTTTTAACAGCGACAGCCGAGCGGGCCGGGAATGGAGCGGTAAATACAGAAGCATACACCTCGTTCATCGGTCCGAAATCTGCCATGTCGGCCAGGAAGACAGTGGTCTTGACTACATTGGCAACTGTCAGACCGGCCTCTGCAAGAATCGCGCGGACATTTGCGAGCGACTGCGTCGTCTGGGCTGTTATACCCTCGGGGATATTTCCGGTAGCGGGATCCACAGGAATCTGACCTGAAATGAAAACGAATGCGCCGGCATCTATCGCCTGGCTGTAAGGGCCGATTGCACCGGGAGCCTTATCGGTAGAGATTTGAATCTTCATAAAATATAAAAATAATTATGGTTATTTGATGGATGGTGTCGTGCTGACTGACGACGTCGTAGAATCCGCTGCCGCTGCAGCGACAGCCTGCTCCACAGGATAATCTTTAAGATATATTTTATCGGCCATCGCAACGAATTTCCGACGAAGTTCGGTCAGCGCGTCGTTGATAGGCTGGAAACTATCCTTGAAATGAGGTATGAAGTCCTCTGAACCGGCCGACCCGAGGCGATCGGCTATCATACCCACAGAAATAATTGATGGATCGATGGCGGGAGCTATAGCACATTCCTCGTCGCTCTTGGAAGGAGCGATTTTGTAAAGCAGCCCGCAGATTTCAAGTTTGTGGGCGGCGTCGTTAACCAATGTGATCGGCAACTCATAGTTAACGGCAATCTGATGTGGCGTAAGCGGAGAAACCTGCCTGAGATACCGGTCTACGGCGATTGTCATGACGGCAATGGTAAGCCGCCACTTGTAGTTATTGGATATTTTGGCAATTTCGTTGTTGAAACTGAATTCAAAAATGTTCTGCGAGGAAAAACAGACAACGGCTCCAGCCAGAGTAATGGTCCAGACAAGTTGCAGCCAGATAAGCAGCAACGGCAGAAAAGCAAACGACCCATAGATGGCATTGTAGCGTGTCACGTATATCTGACCGCTTACGAAAAGCCATTGAAGAATGGAGAATGCCGTTCCGGCCATCATACCAGCAAGGAAAGCGTTGCCGAAGCGCACACGGGTATTAGGGATAAGCATATAGCTGCCTGCAAAAAACAGCCATGTCATTACCAGCGAAAGAAGGTCGAAAAGAACCTTAAGCAACGGACTGAAAAAGCCGGCCGGAAGGAGCGATGTCAGCGTCGAAGACATGAAAACCATTATACCGCTGGCACATATCATCAGAATCGGCAGAATTAGAACAATTGCCGTGTAGTCCGTAATCTTGCGCCATAGGCTGCGTCCCTGCTTTATTCCCCATATCAGATTGAACACATCCTCCACATTTGTAATGAGCGAAATGAGGGTCCAGAGCAAAAAGAGAATGCCGACTCCGACAAAAATACCCTCCGACGACTGCGCCAGATAGGAGTCGACGAATGTGAATGCAGTGCTGAGTGCCTGTCGCTGAGCAGGAAAATGTTCAAAAAGCTGCGTCTGCAGCAGATTCTGGAAACCGAACCCCCGACCGATGGCAAAAACGAGCGCCAATGCCGGCACAATGGCAAGAAGGGTCTGATACGTAAGCGAGCCGGCGCGCAACTGTAACTCGCCATTCAAGAACGATCTAACCGAAAGATTGATTGTCTTTACAAGATTTACTCCGAATGTGTTTCGCGTGTCGGACCACACGCCACCCGTCGCATAATTGTAGCATCGGACCACAGAACCAATAATCCGTTTGAAAAACGGCACCTTTTCTGCTGAATCGGGGGTAATAGAGTTCGGCGTGCGTTCCATAGTTCAAAATTATTAAAATAATCGCAACCGGCCAAATCCAAAAGGCCGGTTGCGTTAATCTGGGTTGAAAAATAAATATTACTTCCGGCTTCGGAGCAGATAACTGCGGTGGGGAGCGGCGATACCGGTAAGCCGGTGTTTCTTCACCTTGAATTCCTTTTTATAAACCTCATCGAGATACGTACCGTCGGGGAGCGATGTCGGTACATCGATGTGCGAGGCAACTCCGGAAATATTTACAACGGCGGCGCCTTTCTTTCCGCGATTGACTACTGCAACGGTGCCTTCCGGATTAAACTGCAGGTCCTCCTTTTGTCCCTGCATGGCCTGACGGAATTTATTGACAGCAACAACCTCGGGATGGAAAAACTCATCGTTGCCACGCGCGCCAATCACATTGTCGCCCCAGTAGTTGGAACGCGTGGATCCCATCGGGCGACTGAAAAATAGGGGAGTACCGTTCTGACGGGCAGTCAGGAATACCCAACCCGTACGAATCTGATCGTCGGAAAGGCCGGCGCTTTCGTGGGCATTACAATATGTGTCATGGCTTTCAACCCACGTTGTGAGGAATTCCGGAGCAGCCTGATGACGCCAGTCGGCTATCTCGAGTCCGTTGAAAGAGCCTTTGGCGAGCGCATCGCGAAGCACATGCCCATAGGCCGAAGCCGTCTGGCCCATATAGTCTGCATACTCGAGTTCCGGTACATTTTTGTCCTGAAGCACCTCGCCATATACAAAAAGCGAATCGAACGGAAGTGCGAGGGATAGCCCTTTGACAGCCTTACGGCCGGTTACGACATCCCAAAAATCGTTTTCTTTCACACCGGATGCCGTATCCACCGGATCGGAATGAACCCCGATGTGTTTTGCAGTATCGTAGCGGAACCCGCGCACACCAAGGCCGAGAAGATCATTGACAAATTCAAGATAGTATTTCTGGAAATCCGGATTCTCTGTGTTTACATCCGGAAGCGAGCCCATAGCCCAGAGCGTACATTGTTCGCGATTGTTGTAATCTTTGATTGGCGTAAGGCCGTTGGAATGGAACATCCTGGCGCGACCTCCAACCGCCTTGTAGAAATCGTCGGATACAGCATCTACATCGAACGCCGTATGGTTGGGAAGAACGTCTACAATGACTTTCACATTATATTTCGCTGCGGAATCGAGCATCTGTTTCATTTCCTCGCGAGTGCCGACGATAGCGTTCCCGATTTTCCAGTCGGTAGGCTGATAATAGTAATACCACGAGCCGTCTTTACCTTTGTCATCGAAAATTTTGGTAATTTTCCCCTCGGGATTAAAATGCTGCTGCACAGGCGACGTCTGAAGCATTGTGTAGCCGGCCTCTGCAATTCGCTTCATATTGTCGGCGATGGTGGGGAAATTCCAACTCCAGACATGTAGTATCGACCCTTCATTGGTCGCGTCGGGATTATGTGTAATCCGGTCGGTGGCGTGGATAGCCGATACTCCGGCTACCAAAGCCAAAGATGCTAAAACAATTTTACGCATGGTAGAATTTAAAGGATGAAAATATAAGTAAGGCGCTGTAAAACACATAGAGGAGGCGGATGTATAAACGGCCGTCTCCATTCGATACAAAATTAGCGAATAATATGGTAAAATCAAAGGCATCCGGCATTTCAGTTGTCGGATGCCTTTGAAATGGTATCGGTCTTCCAGACAGAAAAAAGTCTCTTTAACAGGTCTTACTTATTTTCTGTTTCCGGAGCAATCAGTTTGTATCCTTTGCCGTGGATGTTGATGATTTCAATCTGAGGATCATCCTTCAGATGCTTGCGCAGTTTGGTGATATATACATCCATCGAGCGGGCATTGAAATAATTGTCGTCAATCCAGATGGTCTTGAGAGCATAATTGCGCTCAAGGATTTCATTTACGTGGGCGCAAAGCAGACTCAGGAGTTCTGATTCCTTGGTAGTGAGCTTCGTCACCTTATCGTCAATCATAAGTACCTGCTTCTGAGTATCGAAAGTGAAACGCCCGATTTTATACATTGTAACGTCTTTCCCCTTCTTGCCCTTCACACGGCGCAGAATGGCCTCGATGCGGAACACGAGTTCCTCCATCGAGAAAGGTTTGGTGATATAATCGTCGGCACCGATTTTGAAACCTTCCAGAATATCCTCCTTGATGGTTTTGGCAGTAAGGAAAATGATGGGCACCTCGCTGTTGACCGAGCGGATTTCCTGAGCGAGCTGGAAGCCGTCTTTCTTGGGCATCATGACATCAAGAACGCAGATATCGTATTTCCCTTTCAGGAAAGCCTTGTATCCGGCGTCGCCGTCGGCATAGAGGTCGGCATTGAACCCTTTAGCCTGAAGATACTCGCGGAGGAGCATGCCTAAATTTTCATCATCCTCGCAAAGGAGGATTCGCATACGATCGTCCATAGTGTTTGTTTTTGATTATATTAATATTAATTTAATTTTAGCTAAATTGTTCAGTGAAAAGGCCTGAATTTATACATATTTATAAATCAGACGGCTTACTCACTGTCCTGAGTCCTTTCGGGAGTTTCGTCGTCCGACGATGTTTCGAGTAGCGGAAGGGTGATTACGAAACGTGTGCCACGCCCGAGCTCGCTTTCAGCCTTGATTTCGCCTCCCATAAGCGTAACCATCTTATGCACGTAGGCCAGACCGAGGCCGAAACCCTTCACATCATGCCGGTTGCCGGTCGAAACTCTGTAGAACTTCTCGAATATTTTCTTCAGGTCCTCCTTCCGGATACCGATTCCGTTGTCGGCAATCACGATCTCGAGTCGCTGGTTGGATATATCGCGGGTGCTGACTGACAATTGAAGGGGGCGATTCTCATTCCGATATTTGAAAGCATTGTCAAGCAGATTGAAAATTACATTTGTAAAATGCATCTCATCGACATTTACAATAGCGTCGACCGCATCGAAATTCGAGTCTATCCGGCCGCCATATTTCTCGACTTTCAGACGGAACGTATTTACGACATTGGAAATTACAAGATTCGCGTCTACATCCTGCATGCGGAGCGTACCCTTTTTCTTATCGAACATCGACATCTGAAGCACTTTCTCCACCTGGAAGCGCAGACGCTTAGTCTCGTCGTTGATTACATTCGAAATATGCTGAAGCGTCTCGGGCGACTTACGGACCGACTGGTCGTTGAGCATCTGAGCGGCGAGAGAAATGGTGGAGATGGGAGTCTTGAATTCATGCGTCATGTTGTTGATGAAATCATTTTTCATCTCCGTGATTTTCTTCTGCCGGAAGGCCACAATGATTGTATAGAGGAATACTATCAGGACCACAAAGGTGAAGATAAACGATGGAATCATAAACTTCACCGAACTGAGAATGTATTTCGTCTTTGAAGGGAAATAGACCTTCAGATAATTCTTCTTTACAGCCGGATCATTGCGAAACAGCGACTGCACGAACATACTGTTTTCAAGCATCGCCGGATTGACATTGGAAAAGCCTCCAGACTGATAGAACACCTTGCCGTTACGGCTTACGACCGCAAATTCAAACGGAATCTCAAGGCCATTGTTTTCAAGCTCGCGCTGCAGGTACTTCCTGACAGCAACCGAATCGGCGCGTTCCTCTATGGGGCGGTCACCCGCCTTGTTCATTATATTGATGATAACATCGTCGATAACACCTTTCTGATAAAGATACTGACCCTTCAGCTCCTCGCGCATGGAATTGAAACTGTTGGCGATACCATTGCCGTTCTGAATCTTGTAGATTTTCTCGGCATCGCTTTTGAGAGTCACCTCCCCGGCCAGTCCGCTGTGGGTTGTAAAAGAGTACTTCACACCTCCGAGATGCGGAGCACCACCATATTGCGCATAAATCGACGACGACTCCACCTGAGCTACATCCTCTTCAAGGAAATATTTTGTTTCGTCCTGCTCAAGCAACGACGATACAGCATACAACGAACGGCGCACACCCTCGGTAAACTGGTCGTCGCGCATCCGAATCATGCTTTTCATATATATAATCTGGATATATAGGAGTCCTACAAGCGTAAGCGCCATAAGGATGGCCAACAGCCAGATAGTGGATTTCTTCATATTTAACTAACTCGAATCAGCCGGTAGCATCCGCCGTGAGGATGGAAATACCTCGACCAATTCATTGATTTAAAGATTCTTTTAAAATATTAACAAATAAGTTCGCCAACAGGTTTATTGTGTCTCCGCATCCTTCCATCTGTTTTAAAAGGGAATCGGAGCCTCATAGTCACGTTTTAACATTTCAGTGCAAAATTAACATAAAAGATTTTTGTATGCAAATTTTGAAAATAAAATATTTATAGGGTAAAAATGAGGGCGGTATGCCAGAAATGGATTCTTGACATACCGCCTTCAGGCAAAATAAATGATTATAAGTAACTGGTCGAAATTATTTTAATATTTCCGGGAGGAAAATTTTCAGGAGATTTTTCTCGATGAAGAAGGAGTGTAGATGTCTACACGACTGATGAAGAGAGGAAAAGATGTGGAAATTTTACCGCGGAAATATTGAAAATAATTAGATCAGGAAAGTATAAAATAATTTTGAACAGTTACTTATACTATCCCTTAGAATAACGGTTTTAATTATCGCACCGACTTTCTTCACGTTTGCGGGTCAAAAGAGCTTTTATCTGACGACGGTAGAACCAGCAGGCCAGCAGGAAATATACGCCTGCCTGAATCCAGAGCGCGATGTATTCACTCGAGATGTCGCTCAGCCGAGCGCCGGACGATGTGATACGCACATAGCCGTTCATCCCGAATGTCGACGGAAAAAGATAAGAGAAGTATTTCCAGAATGCCGGCATATCCGACGCAGGCCACGACAATCCGGAAAGAAACAGCATCGGCACTGACAGGAAGACAAGCAGCAGAATTGAGTCCTCACGCCTGTAGATGAACGACGACAGTACCATGGCAAGAAATATACATGCCAGTACAAAAGGCACAAGGAAAACAATGAAAGTGGTATAATGTCCGAGTTGAGGAAGCGTGAAAAGTCGTGTGACAACAGCAAACATATACACTCCAAGTATAATATAAAGCATAAAATAGGGGAGTGCCTTCCCGATTACAATATGAACGGGATTCTTATACCATGGATGAAACGGGATCACACTGCCCATGTGATGTTCCCGTGAATTACCTGTCGACATGCCGATTCCCAGAAGAAGTGTCTGCTGAATAATCAGCATCAGCACGGGGGGTATCAGGAATGCCGCAAAGCCGCTCTGCGGATTATATAGCGGAACATAATCATAATCAATCGGCATCCGGGTAATTTCGGCCTGGCGGTCGGTGATAGAAGGTAGATAATGATTCACTTTGATGTCCTTGTTGACCTCAAGCGAAACATTGGTGGCCGTAAGGAGGAGCGCCTTGTAATAAAGCATACTCGACATATCGCAGTAGAGGCCGATAGGGGCCTGGTTCCCTTTCCAAAGCTCACGTGTAAAATCCGAAGGAATGCGAACGATGCCATACACTTCCTGACGGCGTATCATCTCCTGCGCTGCTGAAAGATTGTCGCAGTAGGCCACGATTTTCATATCGGGTGAAGCGTCCATTTTTCGCAGAAGCTCACGGCTGAGTTCACTGTGACTTTCGTCGACAACGGCCACAGGCACCTCTCTTACCACCTCATTGGTATATACGTAAGAGTATAGCAGCGGATAGGCCAGGGGAACAAACAGAATGAATATCATGATGCCCTTGTCGCGAAATATGTTGCCGATTTCCCGATACCAGATCTGGAATATGTTTAATATCGACTTCATCTTGTCATTCTTTGTATTTGTATTTCAGGAAAGCTGTTCTATAACGCGGAAGAACGGCAATCGGGAGCAAAAGAAAGCACAGCAGAGCGGCCACCGAAGGCCAGACGTAGAGAATCGAATACCCGTTCAAAGCCTGATTGACATAAATGAGGTAATAATGACGCAACGGGAATAACCAGGAAAGTTTCTGCAGGAAGCCTGACATTGCGGTGACCGGATATGTAAATCCCGCAACGGAGAAAGACAGTATTCCCCATAAAGAGCACAGACACATAGCTGTTCGCATCTGGCCGAGAAATACTCCGAAGAAAAAAACACCGAATGCCTGCGAGGCAACCACTGTGGCAAATCCGAGCAGCATCATATGCCATATCGGCACATTACACGGATACCCCATGATTTTATAGAAGTATACATCATAGAAAATGAATACCAGAGTAAACCATAGAGTCTGCGGAAGCAGTTTCCCTACGAGCGCCACAGTCGACGAATTGCCTGCAACGGAATATAGCTCACGCTGGCGGCCCGATTTCCACTCCACCCCGACTGTATAGGAGGTGGATAACATTATCAGGAGAATCAGAATCCCCGGAACAATAATATTATTCAGATACACGGAATAGTCAAGCGTAGGATTGTTCAACGGATGCGTCTCTATCGTGATAGGCTGGATTATGCCCATGGCTTTTTTCTCGGTGGCGCCACGGGCATATAGCGTCTCGCGGGTCAAGGCCAGACCGGCAAGTTCGGAGGCAGTCCTGAAATCCTTCATTAGCAAAGAGCCCGGCACAAAATAGGACTCGTTGGTGTAGAAGGAAATCGTCGGCTGACGATTGGCAAGCGCCTCCGCGGTTGTCCCCGCAGGTATATAGAAGAAAGCATATATCTCACCTCGCTGCATAGCTTCCTTCGCTTCAGAAAAAGAGCTATATGATTTAGTGAAATTCGCATTCTCCATCGCATCGACAGTGCGCACGATGGTCCGTGAAATATTGGTATTGTCCATGTCTACAATACCTGCGGGAAGATCAGACGGCAGCCCGCGGTCCATGAGCGTGACAAAAAACACCGCACATACCAATGGCGCCACCACCATACAGAACAGGAACAGCGGACGGTGTGAGAATCCTCGGATTTCACGAATAGAAATGTCTCTGATACGATTTAGAAAATCCATGTAAACTATCTGACTAAAATTGCCGACATACCGCTGCGTAAACCATCGAAACCGGATGATTCCAGAGGACAGGCCTTCACCTCAAATGTCTTGAGATCGAATTTGTCAAGTGCCTTGGTTGCCTTCCATGTGGCGAAACTCCCGACATCCTTGATGCGCGAAATTTTCACCTTTACATTGCGGTCGAATGCCGGAAGATATACCTCTGCCTCGGTGCCTACAGTAAGTCCAGGCAGGAAATCTTCGCGAACATTGAACGTAAACCATATTTCACCGGTTTTAGAAACATTCATTATCGGGGCCCCGCTACCGACAAGTTCGCCCGGCTCCGGAAAAATCTCCGTCACGACACCATCGGCAGATGCGAGCAGAACTGTTTCATCAATATAAGATGAAACTTCGCTTACGGCGCTTTCTGCCCTCGATACCTGAGCGCGTGCGGCACTCAGGTCCTCCTGTCGGGTTCCATTGACTGCCATTTCATATTGAGACTTTGCGGCATTTTCCGAAGCCACCATAGCTTTATAGTTGGCAAAAGCCTCATCGCGCTTTTGTTCGGCCATTACGCCCTGTTTACACAGCCGCTCAACTCGATTATAGGTTTTCTCGGCAACCTCACGTCCGGCCACAGCCTTCTGCCATACTTCATACGCCGACTGAATCTGCTCGCTGCGCACTCCGGCCTCAGCTTTTTGTTCCAGTGCTCTTGCCGCATTGCGCGCCGCTTCGGCCTGCGCGAGCCGTGCGTTCATGTCGGGGGCCTCAAGTACCACAAGAGTATCTCCCTTGCTGACCATATCGCCTTCCTCAACCCTAATTTCAAGTATCCTTGCGGGCACCTTGCTTGAAACTCGGTAATCGGAGGTCTCCGCCTCTCCCTGGATGATTTCCTCCGGTTCAGGGATTGACAGGCCTATGATTATGACTGTGGCTATCACGGCTACGATAATAGCCGTGCATACAATGATGACATTGATATTCTTCGATTTCTTTTTCATTGCTGTAAATAATGATTACTTGATTACACCTAATGCACGCTTGAAATAAATGTCGGCAAGACGGAGTTCAATTTCAGCATTGATATTTCCAGTCTTCGCCGAGAGCCACGCTGTCTGCGCCTCGATAACATTTCTTACCGGAATAACGCCTTCCTTCAATCCCAGCGTGGCATAGCGGAGATTCTCGTCGGCCTCACGCTGGCTGCTTAGAGTGGTCAGATATTTTTCCTGTGCTTCTTTAAGTTTTAGCTTGCTCTGATTCACCTGAAGCTCAATCTTCTCCTTGAGTTCATCATAGCGGAAACTTGCGGAAATAGCCTCGGCCTTGGCCGATTTGACCTTAAATGCTCTGTCGCCCCATGTAAGAATCGGGATATTGAGAGCGACACCTATATTCCAGGTTCCTTTGAATTTCTTTTCAAAACTATTGAAGACCGACGGGTTGCTTGCGGCATAGCCGCCGGTCAGGGCTACAGACGGCAGGAACTCCGAACGCGCAATCTTAATTTTTTCCTCGGAGATTCGAACCGAATTCCCGACGGCCGACAATTCCGGCCGTTGAAGCCATAAATTAGTGTCGTCCGGAGCGGCAGGCATGTAACTGCCCGCTGAATAGGTCGCTGCATCAGCCGGAACAACATCATCGTCAAGCGGCAGCCCGCAGAGTTGACACAAACGCATACGCAGAAGCTCAAGGCCGTTGTCAACCTGAATAATGGCTACTTTCGCCTCATTAACCTTGACTTTCACACTCAGACAGTCGGCTTCCGTGGCGAATCCTTCCGCCTTGAGCTTTTCTACGTCGGAATCAAGTGTCCGTACAAGATTCAGATAACTTTCAGCAAGATGCTTTTTTGAAGTCAATGCTACAATATTCCAATAAGTTTCATCGACATCAACAATCAGATCCTGAAGACACAAATCTAATTTGTGGTCGGCGATTTGCTCTACATATCCGGCTATTTTATTATAAGCCCTGATTTTTCCACCCATATATATAGGCTGTGTGAGCATAACCGCCGCTCCATACATGTTTCGCGTATCCGTACGGAGAGCATCGACAAGCCTCTGGCCAACCGAGTTAAGCGCCGGAACCGAGAGGGCCGACCCGATATGGGACAAACCGGACTTCTGCTCGTCGCTAAGAAGGGATAGTTCCCGGTCTGTATGCATGTAGATTCCGGAGGCGCTGACTTTTGGCAAATACGCCGTAAAAGCAGATTTTCTACCGTAATGGGCGGCCCGACGCTCCATCTCCGCCGCACGCAATTCCTTGTTGTTTGCAAGCGCGAGTGTCCGGCAACTATCGAGCGAAAGCGATGTCGATGCGGCATCTGCCGATATGACCACCGACATTATTAAAGGCAAAAGAAGATTTTTTCTGTAATGCATATTTCATTGTCCTGTTTGCGATGCAAAGTTCGTGACAATAGGATACTCAGGAAAGTCGCATTCATCGTTTGTATTGGAGCAAACATCGTTTAATATCGAATAATGGCATAAGATTCCACGATTTATTGTTATATTTGTATTGTAAATTCTTCAACAATGGCAACTGAACCTACCGATATTTCAATCGAACGAGTCCTCAAACAGGATATTCCGGATATTGTGAGCTATTGCAATCACATTCTCCTCGTCGACAACCTGAGCGATATGCGTCTGTTCTCGCACCCCGCAAGATTGAGGGCGACAACAGTGCTGGTATGCACGCAGGGCATAATAGAATGCAGCATAAATCTCAAAAACTACACCGTAGCGGAAAATCACCTGCTGGTGAATTTTTCCGGCGACATAATTCAGATACACCGAACCGAAAATGTGCGCGGATATGCAATCATTCTATCGGAAGAATACCTGCGCGAAGTGCAGCTTGACTTCCGGATGAGGGCACAAAGTTACATGAACATACGTGGCAACGGGCCTGTCGCTGTTCCACGCGATGAACTTACGTCATTAAAACCATATTACCGACTGTTCAAAAAAAATATGGAAGAAGGTAATGCCGATGTAATCCGGGGACTGGCTCAGGCTCTGTCGTACACAATCATATCACTTTTGAACCGTTATAACAAACCCGTTCAGCCAGACGGCCGCTACGAGACATCGCGCAAAGAACAATTGTTTGAAAAATTCATGTCGCTGCTTGATACCTATCATGGCCAGGAACGTGCGATTCAGTTTTATGCCGATAAAATGTGTCTCACCCCCAAATATCTGTCGGGCATGATCAAAGCTTATAGCGGGAAGGGGCCATTGGAGTGGATTAATGAGTTTGTGATTCTGGAAGCAAAAATGATGCTCCGGTATACCGACCTGTCGGTACAGGAGATAGCCTACCGGTTGAACTTCCCGACTCAATCTGCTTTCGGAAAATACTTCAAGCAACAGATTGGTGCGAGTCCGAAGCATTTCCGCAATAATAATTGATTCAATAATTGATTCGGCACATCTTGAGGAATAAAAAGTTGCCGGAAGTGTCGGTAAAGACACTTCCGGCAACGGGAAGATATATAATGTTTCAGCTCTGTTGTAGCATCTATCGACCGGTTAAACGGCCAGGTTTTGTTTGTAGAGAGTTAGGAATGGATTCTAATGAATCCTGACTTCGTAACTCAGGACCGGGAATCACCACTTAGTAGTTCCACTGGCAGGCAATCATGCTGAGCGAGTTGCAACCAACGGTGCGGAGGTCGGTGATCATGTTGTAACGGCAGTTGATGTAGGTAAGAGCCTGGTCGAACTGAACGTCGAGCATGGTGAGCTGGTTGTTGTTGCAAAGCAGACGCTGCAGGAAAGTCTGGTTGGAGAGGGTAAGCTGGGTAAGGTCATTGTAGGAGCAGTCGACGAAGATCAGCTGCGGGCAATCGGTCACACTCAGCGTGGTGAGATTGTTATAAGAGCAAACTAGGTCGAGGAGCACGGGGCACTGACGCATTGCAAGCGACTGCATGTTGTTGTCGGAGCAGATGAATGTGCTCAGTGCGGGGAGATTGCTTACAATCAGCGAGGAAATTTCGTTGTCGTCGATATTCAGGTTCTGAAGGTTCTCGACACCAACAAGGGTAAGACCGGTAAGCTTGTTGTAGCCGCAGTAGAGATTTTTAAGATTCGTGCAGTTTTCAACCTTAAGCATTTCCAGATGATTGCCCTGGCAGTTAAGAGTCTTTAAAGTTGACGAATTGGCGACATCAAGACCCACGAGATAATTGTTGGAAATATTAACGGTCTCGATCAGTGGAGTCTGGGCCATATTGATTTCCGGCAGACGATTCTTATAGATATTAAGGGTCTGGAGACCGGAGCAACCGTTGAGATTGACTTCAGCGATTCTGTTGCGCTGGGCGTCAACGCGGGCAAGATTGGCACAGCCGTCCAGATTAAGGGCTGTGAGGGCATTGCGGGAAACATTCAGCTTCGTGAGCTGGGAGAAGCCGGCCAGATTCAGTGTACCGGCCAGATGCTTGTCGGCCCACTCGATAGCGGTGATGTGGCCGTTTTCAACAGTAACGCCTTCCCAAGTAGCGGGAGCCTTGACATCGGTGATTTTCAGAGCGGCAGCATTGGTAGCGTGTTTTTCAGCGGGCTGAGCCAGGAAAGCCTGAAGCTCTTTAAGCTCGTTTTTGTCGATTTTCTGTGCGAAAGCGCTCATGCATCCTACCATGAGAGCCATCAGTAATAGAGCCTTTTTCATATTATAAATAGTTGTTAGAGTTAGAATGTTTCAAGACAGGATGGCAGACGTCATAAGATACATTCTGCCGATGTTTACTCTATTAACATTTATAATAAAAGAAAGGTTGAGCGCCACTGAAAATAAATCAGAGCAACGTGCCCAGCCGGCGGTAGAGCGCCTACCGGGCAAACCGAGCGGTCAGTTCATCGAGTTCCTGCGAAGCGAGTTCCCAAAGGCTGAGTGCGTTCTCCATTTCGCGTGTGCGCTGCTGATGAAGCGAGTATATATCGTTGTCGCCCAAATCGCCCGAAGCAATCCGAGCCTCAATATCGGCAATCTCCTTCTCAAGATTTCCCACAGCGGCTTCTGCATCCTCAACCTTCTTCCGCGCTTTGCGGAGCATTTTCTCACGCTCTTTCTGCTCGGCATAGCTCAGCCTACGCGGAGCAGGACCGTAGGCCTGAGACTCCGGTCTCGCAGCGGGTGCAGCTTCAACCTTACGCTCCGGCTCTGCCTGAACGCCACCACCGGGCGATTTACTCAACTCAAGTTCCTGAAGCGACGTCAGTTTTTTCTTCTCCAGAAAATCATAGATGCCGCCGAGGCATTCCTTCACCCGGCCACCCCCAAATTCATAGACCTTCTCCACAAGACCATCGAGAAACTCTCGGTCATGGCTCACGACAATCACGGTGCCGTCGAAATCTTTGATGGCCTGTTTGAGAACATCCTTGCTGCGCATATCGAGATGGTTGGTTGGCTCGTCGAGAATCAGAAGATTCACCGGCTGAAGAAGCAGACGAATCATTGCCAGACGAGTCTTTTCTCCACCGGAAAGTACCTTCACCTTTTTATCCGAGGCTTCGCCTCCGAACATGAAGGCACCGAGTATATCGCGAATCTTAGTGCGTATATCCCCGGTCGCAACCCGGTCGATGGTATCGAACACGCTTATCGACTCGTCAAGAAGCTGAGCCTGATTCTGGGCAAAATATCCGATCTGAACGTTATGGCCGATTTTCAGACTTCCGGTGAAAGGGATTTCGCCCATGATACACTTTACGAGCGTCGACTTGCCTTCGCCGTTCTTGCCGACAAAAGCGACTTTTTCGCCGCGAGAGATTGTGAACGTAGCATGGTCGAATACCTGATGATCGCCATAAGCTTTGCCCACATTATCGGCAATCACGGGATAGTCGCCCGAACGCGGAGCCGGAGGGAAGCGGAGTGAAAGACGAGAATTGTCGACCTCGTCGATCTCGATACGCTCGATTTTCGCAAGAGCTTTCATACGGCTCTGAACCTGCACCGCCTTAGTGGCCTTATAACGGAATCGCTCGATAAAAGCCTCGGTATCGGCAATCTCTTTCTGCTGATTCAGGTATGCACGCGTCTGCTGCTCGATACGCTCCTTGCGAAGCTCGACAAACTTGGAGTAATTTACGGCATAATCGTAAATACGGCCGCAGGAAATCTCGATGGTGCGCGTAGTGACATTGTCGATGAACGCACGGTCGTGACTGACCAGTACCACCGCTTTGGCTTTCAATCGCAGGAACTGTTCGAGCCACTGGATGGACTCAATGTCAAGATGGTTGGTCGGTTCGTCGAGAAGGAGTACATCGGGGTGCTGGAGAAGAAGTTTCGCAAGTTCGATACGCATGCGCCATCCACCGGAGAATTCGGCTGTGGCGCGGTCAAAGTCATCGCGTACAAAGCCGAGACCGATAAGCGTGCGCTCCATCTCAGCCTCGTGATTTTCGGAATGCTCGATTGTCAGACGGTCGGTAATGGTCGTAGACTGCTCAATAAGCCGGGCATATTCCTCAGACTCGTAGTCTGTACGTTCTGCCAGCTGACGGTTTATCTCGTCGAGATGGCGCTGCATCGTGTCGATATGTGAGAAAGCCTTACGCACCTCTTCAAGCAACGTAGTTTCGTCGGCAAGCTTCATCTGCTGTGGAAGATAGCCGATGGTTGTCTCGGCAGGGACGGCGACCTGCCCCGACGTAGGACGTTGCAGTCCGGCAATGATTTTTAGCATTGTCGATTTTCCGGCGCCATTCTTGCCCACAAGGGCAATCCTGTCGCGCGGATTAATCACATAATTTATATTGTTGAAGAGAGGCACGGCGCTGAATTCCACCGTGAGGTTCTGAACAGCAATCACAGCGATAATGAAATTGGGTTTTAAAAGACTAAACGCGCCGGCGGTGAGGTCAGCGCACGTGATGCACCACAATGCGGTGCGATTCTGTGATGACGATGTCAACCCCGACATCGTGGGGTTCAGTCGGGAAATCGAAATCACACAACTGGAAATCGTAGGCGACACCAATCTTGGTGGCCCGGCTGTTGGCCAGCAGCCGGTCGTAATAACCCTTTCCACGACCGATGCGGTTGCCACGCCGGTCGTAGGCCACAGCAGGAACGACAACCAGTTCGATATCGTCGATATCGGCAGTCTCGTCGCCTGTAGGTTCTTCTATATGGAAAGCTCCCATAGCGAGGCGCGAGCGGTCGTAAGGAAGAATTTCGAGATTCACTCCATTTACTCTCGGAAGGAAGAAATGCTTCTTCCCGGCCCATTTCTCAAGGAACCGATGAGTCGACAACTCGTCGGGGAGAGAATGGTACATCAGCACATTTTCGGCAAGCATGAATGCCGCCGACTGCTCAAGCAGACTGAACACTCGGGAGGCGGCAGCTTCCTTTTCCTGTTCGGAGAGAAGCGACTTGCGGGTTTTGATCCGGGAGCGGATGTCGTTTTTATCGGTCATGATTTGGAATCAACTTTAGCTTTACTTTTTGCGGAAGCTCCCGGCCGCCCCTGCGGTACAGCCGGTTCCGGCTTGATAGGGAAGGCGGCCGTCCCGTTAAGCAGTTCAGACACGGCGCGGAGCACATTGCTGTCCATGCGGTTGACTATCTCGAAATAGGCATTGTAGCCGAGAGCATCGCGCGCAATCAGAGCTTTCAGTTGATTAACAATCAAATCGTGGGAAATGTTGATGTAATACCACCGGGCCTGAACACTATTTCGAGCCGCGAAATTCACGAACTGACGAAGCAGAACATCGTCGGAAGGCAAGCTCTTAATAAGCTCTTCTGCAGAAGCTTTACTCTTCAGAGCCTCGCGGTTGGAGTCTACATAGTCGAAGGCGAACTTCTGAAGAAGTCCGGCATTTGCTACATTAATATAATAAGACGTTATGCCCGAAGTGTCGTTCGGCACGAAAATATCCGGCATAATGCCCCCACCTCCATATACTTTCCGTCCGTTGAGAGTTGTGAACTGCAGCGATTCATCAAACTTGATGGAATCAAGACTGAACATCTCTCCGCGGTTGTAGCGGTCGATAATATCATGGCCGTAGAGGGCACTATTGGAGTAATCCTTCTGAATGCAGCGCCCCGAGGGCGTATAATAACGGCCAATGGTAAGACGTACGGCGGAACTGTCGGGAAGCACCGACTGGCGCTGTATGAGCCCCTTGCCGAACGAACGGCGTCCGACAATCAGAGCGCGGTCGTTGTCCTGAAGCGCACCTGCGAAAATCTCCGACGAAGAAGCGGAGAACTCATCGAGTAGTACAACAAGCTGAGCATCCTTGAAATTGCCGTTCCCATCCGCATGTACTTCCTGGCTTGAGTAGAGATCACGTCCACGGGTGGTGACAATCGGCTGACCTTTCTCAAGAAACTCGTTCACCATAAGGAACGCTATCTCCATGAAGCCACCGGTATTGCCACGCAAATCGATCACGAAATCCTGAGCCTCCTGTGAGCGCAGGTCGGTAAGTGCCTTCCAGAACTCATCGTAGGTTGTACGCCCGAACTTGTTCACCTTAATATATCCGATTCCCGGACTGACGATATAAGAGGCATCGACCGTATTAACCGGAATGTCGCCTCTGGTGACGTCGAAAGAAAGCAGTTTCTTTGAATTGCTCCGTTTTACAGTGAGCTGTACACGGGTATCCCGCGGTCCACGCAACTTCTTTATGACATCCTCATTTGTTATACCGACTCCGGCCACGTCCTCACCGTCGACTTTCACGATGCGGTCGCCGGGGAGAAGTCCGACCTTTTCCGACGGGCCACCTGACGTAACTTCGATAACCGAAATAGTATCGTTGTTGATCATGAACTGGATGCCGACTCCGCAAAACGAGCCGTCGAGGTCGTCGTTGACGGCCTGCAGTTCGGAAGCAGGGATATACGCCGAGTGTGGATCGAGATTTGCCAGCATTGACGGAAGTGTCTTTTCCAGTACGCTGTCGAGATCTACCTCGTCGACATAGTCCTTACGGATAAGATTCAGAATGGTCTGAAATTTTTTTTGTGTCGGGGTAGGACCGCTCTGACGGTTCACAATATCACCGGCCAGGAAACCGACGATAAAAGCAATAGCCACAATCAGCGGAATCCAGACCGAAGCACGCTTAAGATTGTTCATTTTACAATTGTATCGTTCAAATCCGGCATATGCACACATTCCACACCGGCCCGCTCGAGCAAATCGATTCCGTCGGTGATACGGTATAGCTCGTGATATACCACTCTTCGAATACCGGCCTGAATAATAAGTTTAGAGCATTCCATACACGGGGAGGCCGTTATATACAGCGTGGCGCCGTCGCTCGAATTATTGCTGCGGGCCACTTTAGTTATTGCGTTGGCCTCGGCATGAAGCACATAAGGCTTGGTAAAGCCGGATTCATCCTCACACACATTTTCAAATCCCGAGGGAGTTCCATTGAACCCATCGGAGATTATCATGTCGTGTTTGACGATGATAGCACCAACCTTTCTACGCTGACAATAGGAATTCTCAGCCCAGATGGCCGCCATGCGGAGATATCTGCTGTCGAGAGCCCGCTGCTTTGCTTTGTCCTGCATAAAATTATCTGACAGATAAATAAAGGCATCCGGAATCTTAGTCCGTCGAGCCGCTTATCGTGCAAAGTTACGTAGTTTTTTTATCCCCACAATCAACCGGCGTCAAAAATAATGTCCTCACACGATTTTTCCTCAAAAATTTCATATGATACACCCGATGATTGCGATAAGAATGCCAAGAAAAATTAAACCGAGACCGATAGTTTTTATCCGGACCCATTGGGCCTTGAGAGCCTCGGTTTGTATAGGACTATTCTTTGCCTTCAAAAACGCATAGGAATATTTCATTGCGTAGGCCATTAAAAATATATCGCCTACAATATTTATCCCGATGCCTACATATATCAAAACATCCTGCATGTACTTACAACGCGACTCCGCAGCAAGATGTTTAGTCAACGGAATGCGCTATGCGAGCAACGATTCAATTGAGCCGGTAAGACTTGCAAGAGAGGGAGCGACGACGTCGCAGTATGGACGGATTGCATCAGCCGGATTGGTAGTTGCCAGACCAACGACTTTGCACCCTGCCGAGCGTCCGGACTGAAGCCCCTGGAAAGAATCCTCGAAAACAAGACAGTCGGCCGGACGTACGCCGACCTTACGGGCTCCGACAAGATATGGCTCGGGGTCGGGCTTGGAATTGCTGACATCCTCGGCGGAAACAACAGCATCGAAATGAGGAAGAAAGTCAGGATGCTGACGTGAGAGAAAGTGCATCTTCTTCTCGTCGCTGCTGGTTACAATAACAGTCTTGAGGCCACGAGCACGCAGTGCGTCTACAAATTCCAGAGCCCCCGGAAAAACAGGGTAGACAACCTCATTTTCAAACTCATGAAGCAACCGGTCAACATCCTTTCTGACTTCAGGGTCAGAGAAATGAGTCTCCAGAATATCCTTGAGGGTCGTACCTTTTATATCATAAGCAAAAGTTGGCGAGGGGAGATGGTGAATCTCGCCCACACGCTGCCAGAACTGGGTATATAATGTCTCGGAGTCAATAAGGACTCCGTCGAGGTCGAAAAGAGCGGCTTTCTTCATATAATTGAAAGTAGATCAGTAACCGGATTTAAACCGGATGAATCCGATGTTGCAAATGCTAAGTATAACGCCGGGACGGCCAAATGAATTGCAAAGATACAACTTTTAACACTAACGAATCGCCAAAAGTGGCTAAATTTGCATTATAATAAATGACGGCAAACCGTTTGGCAGACGTTTCAACACAGCAGATATGTCGAAATCATATAATTCCACGCAAACCGCCTCGGTCAACGCTCCGCGGCAGTCGGATCCCACAACACTCGGCACGCTGCCGATTGGCAAGCTCCTTGTGCAGTATTCCATTCCTGCCATCATCGCGAGTGTCGCCGTCAGCGTCTACAACATCGTCGACAGTATATTCATCGGAAGGGGAGTGGGCCCCATGGCAATCGCCGGACTTGCCATTACACTGCCGCTGATGAATCTTGTGATGGCTTTCTGCACGCTTATTGCCGCCGGCGGCGCTACAATCTCCTCCATTTTTCTCGGGCAAAAGAATGTGGGAAGAGCTACGGATGTCGTCAACAACGTGATGACGTTCTGCCTGATCCATTCGATTGTGTTCGGCGGAGTGACCTTATATTTTCTTGACCCGATACTTCGCTTTTTCGGTGCGACGCCCGAAACAATTATCTATGCAAAGGAATTCATGGAGGTAATCCTCTATGCCACTCCCGTATCCTATGTGTTTATCGGATTGAACAACCTGATGCGCGCCACAGGCTATCCACGCAAAGCCATGATTTCCGCCCTGCTGTCGGTAGTGGTCAACGTAGTGCTCGCGCCGATATTCATCTATACCTTCCACTGGGGAATCGCCGGAGCGGCGTGGGCCACCAACTGCGGACAATTCGTGGCGTTCATATGGGTGTTGAGCCATTTCCTCTCCAAAAAGAGCTATGTACACTTCAACCCGCATTGCAGCTGGCTGAACGTCACTATTCTCAAAAAAATATACGCAATCGGTCTGTCGCCGTTTCTGATGAACGTCTGCGCCTGCATTGTGGTGATGTTCCTCAACAAGGCGCTTCTCGACTATGGAGGCGCCGACGGCAACCTCGCCATCGGAGCCTTCGGAATCATGAACAGGACGACGATGTTTTTTGTGATGGTAGTGTTCGGAGTGACACAGGGCATGCAGCCTATTCTTGGTTTCAATTTCGGAGCCGGGCAATGGGAACGCGTCAAGCAGACCTTATATAAAGGCATATGGATTGGTGTCGCCATTACAACAATCGGGTGCGCACTGACGGAGGGCATTCCAGACTATTTAAGCCACTTGTTCACAGTAGATGAATCGCTTATTAAAATAGCCCGCGAAGGTTTCCGGATATACTTTATCTGCTACCCGGTGGTCGGCGCACAGATTGTGATTCAGAATTTCTTTCAGTCAATCGGCAAGCCGCAACTTTCCATATTCCTGTCGCTTACACGCCAGCTACTGTTTCTGTTACCGTTTCTGTTCATTCTGCCGAGACACTTCGGAATTCCGGGCGTATGGGCCTCAATGGCCGCAAGCGATATGCTGGCATTCATCGTGGCGTTTATCACCATGATGATAATGATGCGGCGGCTCGGACGACGATACTCTACCCTGACAAGATAGCTTACCCAACCAGATATATGCAACAGACACTCGAATTAAGACTCACGCCGGAAGTCGCCTACGTACCACTGCGGCTGACAGCTGCCGTCTCGACACGCCTCGGCATAGATGTAAACCGCATTACCGAAGTACGCATTCGCCGACGGTCGATCGACGCGCGACAGCGTAATGTAATGGTAAACCTCTCGGTTGACGTTTTTATTGATGAAGCGCCTCCGGCTCCAGAGGCGGAAGTTCCTGCGCTCCCCTCGGCGGGAAGTGTTGCAGAGGCAAAGCCGATAGTGATAGTCGGAGCCGGGCCTGCCGGGCTGTTTGCCGCATTGAAGGCAATCGGACTCGGACTACGGCCGATTGTTCTCGAACGGGGCAAAAGCGTAGAGGAGCGCAGCAAGGATATGGCGCGCATCGCCCGTGAGAACATCGTGGACCCCGAATCGAATTATTGCTTCGGCGAGGGGGGTGCCGGCGCATATTCCGATGGAAAGCTATATACCAGGAGTAAAAAACGAGGCTCGGTGGAAGAAGTCCTCCGGCTTTTTGTAGCTCACGGCGCATCTCCTGACATTCTCGTCGACGCGCATCCCCATATCGGCACCGACCGTCTGCCGCAGGTAATCCGTGCAATCCGCGAAAGCATAATCCGCGCCGGAGGCGAAGTACATTTTTCCACACGCGTAGACCACCTTCGGATTGCCACGGATGAAGTCGGTGCAAAACGTGTAACCGGGGTGGAAACGGCCGATGGAACCTCCTATGAAGGGCCCGTAATACTGGCCACGGGGCATTCAGCCCGCGATGTATACCGCCGCCTCCTTGCCGACGGAATCGCTATCGAGCCCAAAGGAATTGCTGTTGGTGTACGCCTCGAACATCCTCAGAACCTGATTGACCGAATACAATACCATAATCCGGGAGGACGCGGGAAATATCTCCCCGCCGCAGAATATTCCATGCTGACGAGAGTCGACGGACGTGCAGTCTATAGTTTCTGCATGTGTCCCGGCGGGTTCATCATACCCGCGGCAACAGGGCCGGAACAGCTCGTGGTAAATGGTATGTCGCCCGCTTCACGCGGTACCAAGTGGGCCAACTCCGGGATGGTAGTCGAAGTATTGCCGGAAGACTTGGAGGAATATGCCGAATATGGGCCGTTGCGCGTAATGGCATTTCAGGAAGCCATAGAAAAAAGCTTTTTCGATGAGGCCAAAGGGAGTCAGAACGCACCTGCCCAACGGATGCACGACTTCGTGAACTCAAAAAACTCACAATCGCTTCCGGCTACATCCTACGCGCCGGGCATACATCCGGCTCGCATCGACAAGCTGCTGCCCCCATTCATAGCCCGACGCCTTCAGAAAGGGTTCGCCGAATTCGGTCGGAAGTCGCGCGGATTCCTGACCAACGATGCGGTGCTTATCGGCGCGGAAACTCGAACATCCTCACCGGTAAGAATTCCGCGCATGGACGATTCTCTGCAACATATCGGAATCTCCGGTCTGTTTCCATGCGGCGAAGGAGCGGGATATGCGGGCGGAATCGTATCGGCAGCAATCGACGGCATGAGATGCGCCACAGCAGCCGCCGACTATCTCAAAGAAAACGAAACTGAATAAAAACTATTGGGCTGGAGGTTTGTTAATAAGTATAGAATAAATTAAAAAGAGGGATGCCGGATGAAGTAAAGCAACTATTCCGGATTCCATGAATACTTGAAAACATCAACAGTATGAATTTCAACAGTTTCACCATCAAATCGCAAGAGGCTATCCAGAAAGCGCTGGAATACACCCGCTCTGCAGGCCAACAGCAGATTGAACCTGTACACCTGCTGAAGGCCGTAATAACGGAAGGCGAGTCGCTTGTGAAATTCATCTTTCAGAAAATAGGCGCCAATCCCGCGCTCATCGGCCAGCAGATCGACCGCGAAATCGGAATGCTTCCGAAAGTGAGTGGAGGCGAGCCATATCTGAGCCGCACCAGCAACGACGTGCTCCAGCGTTCGCTCGACATCGCCAAGAAGCAGGGCGACGAATACGTGACCCTTGAGGCCATTCTGATGGCACTTTTTCAAGTCAACTCGTCGGCATCGACAATTTTAAAAGATGCCGGGCTGAGCGAGAAAGAACTTCAGGCTGCCGTAGATGAACTCCGCAAGGGAAAGAAAGCGACTGACCAGAGCGCAGAGGACACCTACAACGCCCTAAGCAAATATGCCATTAACCTCAACGAACGCGCACGAGCCGGAAAACTCGACCCGGTAATCGGCCGCGACGACGAAATACGCCGCGTGCTTCAGATTCTGAGCCGCCGAACCAAGAACAACCCGATGCTGATAGGCGAGCCAGGCACCGGCAAAACCGCCATCGCCGAGGGACTGGCCCAGCGCATCGTGCGCGGCGACGTTCCCGAAAATCTGCGGTCGAAGCAGATATTCTCGCTCGATATGGGCGCCCTCGTGGCCGGCGCGAAATATAAAGGTGAATTCGAGGAACGCCTGAAAGCCATCGTGAACGAAGTTACCCAAAGCGACGGCGAAATAATCCTCTTCATCGACGAGATCCACACTCTTGTGGGTGCCGGAAAAGGGGAGGGGGCGATGGATGCCGCCAACATCCTGAAACCTGCCCTTGCGCGAGGCGAGCTCCGCAGCATCGGTGCTACCACACTCGACGAGTATCAGAAATATTTCGAAAAAGACAAAGCTCTTGAACGTCGCTTCCAGAAGGTGATGGTCAACGAGCCAGACGAAATGAGCGCCATCGCCATACTCCGCGGGCTGAAAGAACGCTATGAAAACCACCATAAGGTGCGCATCCGCGACGAGGCGATTATCGCAGCCGTACAGCTTTCCGAACGATATATAACCGACCGCTTCCTCCCCGACAAGGCCATCGACCTTGTCGACGAAGCTGCCTCAAAACTACGTCTGGAAATCGACTCAGTGCCGCAGGCACTTGATGAGATAAGCCGCATGATTGCCCAGAAGGAAATCGAGCGCGAGGCCATAAAGCGCGAAGGCGATAAAGCGAAAGTGCAGGAAATCGAAAAGGACCTTGCCCGCATGCGCGAGGAAGAGAAAGAATTCACGGCAAAATGGAAAGCCGAGAAAGACCTTATCAACCGCATACAGCAGAACAAGATCGACATCGAGCAACTGAACTTCGAGGCCGACCGCGCCGAGCGCGAAGGGGATTATGCCAAGGTCGCAGAAATCCGGTATTCAAAAGTACAGCAAAAAGAGGCCGAGAACGCTCAGATTCAGGAGCAACTCAAGGCAATGCAAGGGGAGAAAGCACTCATCAAGGAGGAAGTCGACGCAGAAGACATCGCCGATGTAGTATCACGCTGGACAGGCATACCCGTCAACAAGATGGTGCAGAGCGAGAAAGAAAAACTGCTCCACCTTGAAGAAGAACTCCATGAGCGTGTAATCGGCCAGGAAGAGGCCATTCGCGCGATAGCCGACGCCGTGCGCCGTTCGCGCGCAGGTCTTAACGACCCCCGCCGACCCATCGGCTCCTTCATATTCCTCGGAACAACCGGTGTGGGCAAAACCGAACTCGCCAAGGCACTCGCCGAATACCTTTTCGACGACGAGAACATGATGACCCGTATCGACATGAGCGAATATCAGGAGAAGCATGCTGTGAGCCGATTGGTAGGAGCGCCTCCGGGATACGTCGGTTACGACGAAGGAGGTCAGCTTACAGAAGCCGTGCGCCGCAAACCATATTCAGTTGTGCTGTTCGACGAAATCGAGAAAGCACATCCCGACGTGTTCAACATCCTTCTGCAGGTACTTGACGACGGCCGACTGACAGACAACAAGGGCCGCATGGTGAACTTCAAGAACACCATAATTATCATGACCTCCAACATGGGATCGAGCGTTATCCGCGAGAACTTCTCGAAGATGACGCCTGAAAACAAGGATGAAGTGATTGAAAAGACCAAACAGGAAGTACTCGATATGCTCAAGCAGACAATACGACCTGAATTCCTCAACCGAATCGACGAAACCATAATGTTCACGCCGCTCAACCGTCAGGAAATCGAGGAAATCGTCGGGTTGCAGGTAAAGAGCGTGAAACGCATGCTTGAAGCCAATGGAATTACACTTGAAGTAACTCCTGCCGCACTGAGCCTGCTTGCCGACGAAGGATATGATCCGGAATTCGGCGCACGACCCGTGAAGCGTGTGATTCATCGTCTCGTGCTTAACCGCCTGTCGAAGGACATACTGGCACAGACCGTAGACCGCTCGCGTCCCATCATAATCGATGTAGCTAACGACGAGCTGGTATTCCGTAACTAAAAAACATTGCGGGAATGAGGCTCAGATGCGTCCCGCACCGCTTCCGGCTTCATTCCCGTTTTATAATATTTTGCTCTACAATTATTTATTTTTCAAACTATTAAAAGGGATAACGAATTATGAAAAAGTTTTTCAGTATCATGCTGATGCTGTTGCCGCTTACGATTTTAGCGACAGCCTGCGACGACGATGACGACGACATGCCGAACGTAGGGGTGCAGTGCACTATATCCGGAGGGGTCTTTGAAGGCGACGTAATTTACGTCACGCAGGGGTCGACCCTGCGCATCGACGGATTGACATTAATCAACCACACCGACAAAGACGCCGCGATGGGAGCAGTAAATTATTACTGGGACCATTATCTGGTGGGGACAAACCCGACAGCGCCTTACGAACTCGAACTTGACACCTCTGATTTGCAGCCGGGCATACACCTCCTCCAGGCACAGATGCCAATCTATGTAGTTGACTACCCAATCTGCTGGGGATATATTCAGTATGAGGTCTATATCGTAACCGATGAAACTCAAATTCCCGGAGATGGAACAGAAACGTCGAAAACCGTGAGCGGTGTAATCAAAGAACGTGAATAATCCTCATATACCATATATATGACCAAGGCCTGTAGGACATCATTCCCACAGGCCTTGTCTGTAATATAGAAACCGTAGGCCATCTTCACGCTTTTTCCGAGAGCTCAAGCCATCGCATCTCTTTTTCGTCGATAATACTTTTCAGTTGCTCATAGCGAGCGGATTTCTCCGCAATATCCTCTATCGGGCTTCCGCTTTGAAACAGGGATTCAAGCGCGGAAAGTTCGTCGTTGAGCGACTTTAATTCCTCCTCAAGCGCCTCGAATTCCTTCTTTTCCTTAAACGTAAGACGTTCTGGGCGGGAAGAGCGTCGGGGCTTAGCTTCTGCGCATGCTGCCTTTCTTTCCTGCGCGACAGCTTCCGCAGCCGTGCGCTCGACCTCCTGACGGGCTTGCCATGTCCTGAATTCAGTGTATGTGCCCGGGAAATCCTTTACAGAGCCATCGCCCGGCAATACAAAAAGATGGTCGACGACATTATCCAGGAAACGACGATCGTGGCTCACGACAATCAGGCAACCGCCAAAATCGGCCAGATATTGCTCAAGAATACCGAGGGTTGCTATGTCGAGATCGTTGGTGGGTTCGTCAAGCACCAGGAAATTAGGCTGAAACAACAGGACCGAAGCAAGATAGAGACGTGCGCGCTCCCCTCCGCTTAGTTTCCCGACAAGTTTCTGCTGGTCGGCCGGAGAAAAAAGAAAATACTGAAGGAATTGCGAGGGATTCACGCGGATTTCGCCGCCGTTGAGCACGATGTCGTCGGCGACCTCCGTAATCACATCGACCACGCGCTTACCCTCATTGAAACTGATGCCATCCTGACGGTAATATCCGAATCTGACTGTGGTACCAATGTCCCACTTGCCTGAATCCGATTCTATTTCGCCAAGAAGCATCTTGATGAAGGTGGACTTGCCTACACCATTATGGCCTATGATACCGACCTTTTCATAACGCGAGAACACATAACTGAAATCATCAAGTATAGTATGGTCGCCAAAACGCTTGCAGATATGGGTCGCTTCAAATATTTTGGAGCCAATATATCCGGCTTTAACGTTCAGGGCGACGTCGCGCTGGCGAAGGTCGACGGCAGCCTTTTCCTTAAGATTATAGAAATTGTCGATACGGAAACGGGCCTTACCGGCCCGCGCCTGCGGCTGACGGTTCATCCATTCCTGCTCCTTGCGCAAGGTGTTCCGCACCTTGGCCAGTTCCGCCGTCATAGCATCGATGCGCTCGGCACGCCTGCGCTCATAATTGGCGTAATTACCCTCGTATATATAAGTGGTCGAGCGGTCGATTTCGATGATTCGCGAGCAGACACGATCAAGGAATTCACGGTCGTGTGTCACGAGCAAAAGCGCGATTTTCGAACGCTGAAGGAATTGCTCAAGCCATTCAATACTCTCAATATCAAGATGGTTGGTGGGCTCATCAAGCAGGAGCAGCTGAGGGTCGCACATAACCACGCGGGCCAGAGCCACACGTTTCCGCTGACCACCGCTCAGCTGTCCGAGAGGCTTCTCAAACTCGGAAATGCCGAGCCGGCCGAGCGTCTGACGCAGACGGTCGTGATAATCCCATGCAGCAAGATTGTCCATGTGCTCCGAGGCGGCAGCGACCCTTTCGTGGTCGGCAGACGCCATTGCAGCCTCATACTCGCGCACAGCATTAGTGACCGGGGAATCGATGTCCAGACACCACTGGATAGCGTTCATCTCCGAGGGCATATCGGGCGATTGCTCAAGATACGCCATTCGAAGGGCCGAAGTAGGGGTAACGCTCCCGCTGTCGAAAGGCTCCAGCCCGGCGATGCAACGCAGCATTGTGGTCTTTCCCATGCCGTTGCGGGCAATAATACCGACCTTATCGCCCTCGTCGATTCCAAAAGTGGCATCGGCAAAGAGCATCCTGTCGCCATAGCTCTTAGTCAGGTTTTCTATCTGTAGAAGGGTAGCCATATAAACGAAACAGACATATCTGCATATGAATACCGAAGCTATCGTTTAGACTTCGGGCATTTGAATTACAATGCAAAGATAACCATTTCGCCGCTTAAATGTAGAATGAACCTTAGGGAAAAAGGAAGGAGAAATCCAATGGAGGTGCCACACGGGGACTTCATTTCTTAGTACAAAGCGTATAAAACACGACGCCCCGCCACAATCACATTCGATCCATATATGATTGCGGCAGGGCGAAGGCGGTTGATCTAACCGGCGCAATGAGGCCTACCTCGCATACCCATATCGCGCCGAGCCAAAGCTCGGGCACCGGGAACAAAAGCTTTGCCATAGCTTATGCCTCACGGGATGGGGTGCGCCATTGACCGATAGGAACCTGGCAACAGCCCCGGTCGGTCAATCAGGAGAATGGAAGAATGTAAATGTACGCTTGCCATGCGGTTTAGCTTTGGGCTGCGGGGCATGACTTGCCGCTATATACATCGCTCATGGTCGACACCTCTGTGTACGGTAAGGATGAACGGTGTGAATTCAGGATCTATGGGGAGCTGAATTGAGCCCACCAGACGACGGATCAGGGCATCAAGGTGGGGATGGAGGCAGCGGTGCTCAAACTGATGGATGAGGCGCCGGATGTCTGCGAGGGAGTATAACCGGAGCTTCCGCACCTGGGGGAGCCGGGCCGTGCGGTAGACGGCCCTCTGGATGTCGGGCGGATGGAGATAGGGATTGCGCGGTCTTCGACTCATATCGGGGAGGAATAATGATCGGGGTTTTTGGTGCTCACAATGCAAAGATACGACCGGGGTAGTGCCAACCCGATGCACATCAGAACTAAATAAGGTTAATATCTCGGAGGAATTTAACATTTGAGGGCATGACACCTACGCAATAAACTAAGTGACAAGGAAATAAATCAGGATAAACTCCAGCGCACGCACAGATTCCGACGGGAATAAAGAGAAAATCGTATTTTCGGGTAAGATGTAGGGAGATGAATGGAGGTAGGGGAAAGAGGACGAAAGAAACAATTAGCTTCAGGATAAAAGTAGGGAAGAAAGCCGGCAGAAGTGGTTAAATTAGAAATCAGGCATCGCAATTAGGGACAACATATTTGGGTTAACGGCGAAAAAGGAGTAAATTTGCAGTTTGAAAATCGAGTACCCGACCAAGTGGAAAAAGATATTGAAATCAACGGCATAAAACTCCATTACGAGGAGACCGGCAGCGGCCGCCCGCTCGTGCTGATGCATGGATGGGGATGCGACCACACGACCGTGCGGTCGATTGCCAAAGTGGCCTCGCGCACCCATCGTGTGCTGAATCTCGACATGCCCGGCTTCGGACAGTCGCCTGAGCCGGAGGAAGTCTGGACAGTCGACAACTACACCGACCTTGTGGAGAGCCTGATTGATAAGCTTGACCTACGGAAGCCCGTACTCACAGGACACAGTTTCGGCGGACGGGTGGCGATCCAACTGGCATCGCGCCGCCCCGACGACATCGATTCACTTATTCTGGTGGACGCCGCTGGCATAAAGCCACGGCGCACATTCCGCTACTACCGCAAGGTTTACACCTTTAAGGCAATGAAGTATCTTGCCAATTTTTTTCTCGGCAAAGAGAAAGCACAGCGGGTAATAGACCGCTGGAGGGGAAAAAGCGGCTCATCCGACTACGCCGGAGCCTCGCCGAAGATGCGTGCCATCATGAGCCGTGTCGTGAATCTCGATCTGACCTCCTGCCTTCCGGCAATCAAAGCGCCCACACTGCTCGTATGGGGGGAAGCCGATACGGCCACACCACTTGCCGACGCAAAAAAGATGGAACGTCTGATACCCGATGCCGGACTTGTAAGCTTCCCCGGGTGCGGCCACTACAGTTTCCTTGACAATCCCGGCCAATTTGCGGCCGTAGTGTCGAGTTTTCTTAATTCAAGAATCCAATCCTGACAACACCAATGTCGACCATCAATTTCGTATTCCTAATCATACTTACAGTCGCAGCCGCCCTCTGCTGTCTGGTAACATTCAGCCGCGACCTGATGATGCTCCAACAGAACTCCTACCGCAACGAGCGCTATTCCCGCTGGTTCTCGCAATCAGGCGAAAGCACCCGAACAGGGAGGATAATGGGGTGCATCGCGCTTATGCTTCTGCTGATTCCATCCATCCCGCCTTTTGCAGCTGCGACGGTAGGTATCATCATCACGGTCTGGGAATCCATCTCGCTGCTGAGAAAGAAATATAAGAAGCCGCTGGTATGGACCGCCCGCGCAAAGCGTATCTACGGAGTGATGGTCGGCCTGGCCTGCGTGGTTGCGGCAATTCTCGGTATCTTTGCAGGCTTAAAGGCTCTGGCTGCCACGGTACTTGCCATCGGTGTAGTATCTCCGCTGTTTCTTGTAGCTGCCAACGACCTGCTGAAACCGGTAGAAAAAAACATCAACCGCAAATATTATAACGAAGCGGCTTCCATACTCGCCTCAATGCCCAATCTGAAGATTGTGGGCATAACAGGTTCCTATGGCAAGACTTCCACCAAGCACTACCTTCAGAGAATCCTCCAGGAACATTTCGCCACGACAATGACACCCGGAAGTTTCAATACCACAATGGGCGTTATCCGCACGATACGCGAACACCTTCGTCCGTACGATGAGGTATTCATTGTGGAGATGGGTGCCAAACAGCCCGGCGACATCAAGGAGATTTGCGATCTGGTTCATCCCGGAATGGGCATCATCACAGCCGTGGGCGAGCAGCATCTGGAATCCTTCAAGACTATTGAGCGCGTACAGGCCACCAAATTCGAACTTGCTGACGCCATTCCGGCAGAAGGGATGGTAGTGGTGAACAACGATTTCCCTTACGTTGCCAACCGCCCCGTTGACAATACAACCTGCGTTCGCTATGCGGTCGCTGCGCCTGACGGTGCCGATTTCGTTGCAACAGACATCGTTTATTCACCCTCAGGCACCGACTTTACAATTAAAGGGGAAAACCTCGGCGAACCGCTGAAACTGCATACAAAGCTGGTAGGGGAGTGCAACGTTTCCAATCTACTTGCCGCTGTAATAGTCGCTTTGCGACTGGGAGTTCCAACAGATAAAATCCGTTTTGCCGTTGAGCAGATTGAACAGGTGGAACATCGTCTGAATATGAAGCGTACGCCTGCGGGAATCACCATAATCGACGACGCATTCAATTCCAACCCGGTAGGTTCGAAAATGGCTCTTGAAGTGCTCGCAATGATGAAGCAGGGAAAACGTATCGTAGTCACTCCGGGGATGATAGAACTCGGCGAAATCGAGGCGACGGCCAACGAGGAATTCGGCCGCACGATAGCACGCTGTGCCGACGTGGCCATCATCGTAGGTCACTACAACCGCGACGCCATACTCAACGGCACCGCCGAAGGTCCCATAAAACCGGAAAACATACACGCCGTCGACACATTTGCCGAAGCGCAGACCCTCCTGAGCAAAATCGCCAAAGACGGCGACACAATCCTGTATGAAAACGACCTTCCCGACACATTCAAATAATCAGTAAAGAAAACAACCTACATATCCGATAATAGATGAAAACTACAATAGCCGTGTTTTTCGGCGGAAGATCCACCGAACACGAAATTTCAGTAATATCAGCCAATCAGGCAATCAATGCCATTGACCGCGACAAATACAATGTCGTGCCTATCTACATCTCAAAGGAAGGAGTCTGGTATACCGGCGACTGCCTGCTCGACCTGCAGCGTTACCGCAATCTTCCCCAGCTGCTCAAAGAATCAGAGGCTGTATACATGCGTCCGATTTACGGGGATTACAACCTTTATTACTCGCAGCCGAAAGGATTGTTCGGGAAAAAGAATGTCGCAGCGAAAATCGACGTGGTGCTTCCGGTACTCCACGGAGCCAACGGCGAGGACGGCACATTCGAAGGGATTCTCGACTCAATCGGCATTCCATACGCAGGCTGCGACACCCTCGCCTCGGCCAACGGCATGGACAAAATCACGATGAAGATGATACTCCGTGCCGACGGCATTCCCGTGGTTGACTATGTATGGTTCACCGACCGCCAATGGTTCTCCGAAAAAACTACTCTGACAGATAAAATCGAGTCGGAACTCGGTTACCCGGTAATCGTGAAACCCGCCAACCTCGGCTCGTCGATCGGCATCGGCTGCGCCCACAACCGCGAGGAACTGCACCGGGCCGTTGAAGACGCTGCCCGCTACGCTTCGCGCATCCTCGTGGAACATATGTTGGCCGATATGCAGGAAATCAACTGCTCGGTGCTCGGCGACTGCAACGAATTCCAGACTTCCGTGCTTGAAGAGCCAATAAAATCATCAGAGATTCTTTCCTACGACGCAAAATATCTCGGAGGCGACAAAGGCACTAAAGGGATGCAGGCTTCGGCAAAGAAATTTCCGGCCGACCTTCCCGAGAACGAAACCAAAGAGATTCAGCGACTTGCAGGGGAGACCTTCCGAGCACTTTCGTGCCACGGGGTAAGCCGCGTCGACATGATGATCGACCGCCCCACACGCAAGATCTATGTGAACGAAATCAACACCATCCCAGGCTCGCTGTCGTTCTACCTTTGGGAAGGCTCCGGCATTAATTTCTCCGCGCTGATCGACAGACTTGTAGCACTTGCCGTTAAACGCCATACCGAACGCGGCCGCAAAACGTTCTCGTTCTCGCAGAATATTTTCGCCATGGGTGGAGGCACCAAGGGGGCGAAAGGCGTTAAAGGAGCTAAAGCGGGACGTTGATTCTCAGGTTTGCTCCCTAACGGCAAATTGCGTATATTTGCATCCATCAAAATAATGAATCCAATCACTATCCGAACGATGAAATTCGCCGAATATAACAAATTCAATCTCTCTGAAATCAATAAGGAGATGCTCGCGCAATGGAACGCCGAGAATCTTTTCGAGCAGAGCATGACAACCCGTGAAGGTTGTCCCTCATTTGTGTTCTATGAAGGACCGCCTTCGGCCAACGGCATGCCGGGCATTCATCATGTGATGGCCCGCACCATCAAGGACATATTCTGCCGATACAAGACAATGAAAGGATTCCACGTGAAGCGCAAGGCCGGCTGGGATACCCATGGGCTGCCGGTGGAACTCGGAGTCGAGAAATCGCTCGGAATCACCAAGGAGGATATCGGCAAGAAAATCTCCGTCGACGAATACAACGCCGCATGCCGTCGCGAGGTGATGAAATATACCAAGGAGTGGTCCACCCTCACCAACTCGATGGGCTACTGGGTTGACCTGGGGAATCCTTACATCACATACGACAACCGCTATATCGAATCGGTATGGTGGCTTCTGGGTGAACTGTATAAGAAAGGTTATCTCTACAAAGGATACACGATTCAGCCTTATTCGCCCGCAGCCGGCACCGGTCTGAGCACACACGAGCTCAACCAGCCGGGATGCTACCGCGACGTAAAGGACACCACCTGCGTGGCCCAGTTCCTTTGCACCGACCCGCTCGACATAATGAAGGGCTTCGGCAACGCTTATTTCCTGGCGTGGACCACAACACCCTGGACACTACCCTCGAACACGGCCCTCGCAGTAGGACCTGACATCGACTACAACATCGTTCGTACCTACAACCCCTACAGCGGTGAAAAAGAGACCGTAGTGGTTGCTGTAGCGCTGATGGGGCATTTCTTCAACGCCAAAGCCGAAGAACTGCCGCTAGACTCGTATAACAAAGGCGACAAACTGATACCTTTTGAAGTTGTCGCCACGCTGAAAGGTAAGGACTTCGTAGGACTTCATTACGAACAGCTCATCCCCTGGATGAATCCAGGAGAAGGGGCATTCCGCGTTATCCCCGGCGATTACGTGACGACCGAAGACGGTACCGGCATCGTGCATATCGCCGGCACATTCGGCGCGGACGACCTCCGCGTATCGCGCCAGAACAACATCCCGCCGCTGACGCTTATCGACCGCGACGGAAACATCCGGCCGATGGTCGATATGCAGGGACGCTTCTTCCGCATTGAAGACATCGACCCGAACTACGTAGCCAACAACGTGGATGAAGAAGCCTACACTCCCTGGGCCGGCAAGTATGTGAAAAACGCCTACGACGCCTCCAAAGCAGAAGGCGACGAGACGCTCGACGTAGAACTGTCGTTATGGCTGAAACAGCAGGGGAAAGTGTTCAAAATCGAGAAACACGTGCACAGTTATCCCCACTGCTGGCGTACGGACAAGCCTGTGCTCTACTATCCGCTTGACAGCTGGTTTATCCGCACAACGGCAGCCCGCGAAAGGCTCATGGAGCTCAACAAGAGCATCAAGTGGAAACCTGCTGCCACCGGTGCCGGCCGATTCGGCAAATGGCTGGAGAACCTTCAGGACTGGAATCTCTCGCGCAGCCGCTACTGGGGTACACCGCTCCCCATCTGGCGTACCGACGACGGTCGCGAGGAAATCTGCATAAGCTCTGTTCAGCAACTCTACGACGAAATCGAGAAATCGGTAGCCGCCGGAGTTATGGAGACCAACCCGCTGAAAGCAAAAGGATTCGAACCGGGGAACTACAACAAGGCCAATTATGAAAAGATTGACCTTCACCGTCCGTATGTAGATGACATCGTTCTCGTATCCGAATCCGGTCGTGAAATGCACCGCGAAACAGACCTTATCGACGTATGGTTCGATTCCGGCGCAATGCCATATGCGCAGATTCATTATCCGTTTGAGAATAAAGAGGGCCTCGACAGCGGTGAACTCTATCCCGCCGATTTTATTGCCGAGGGCGTAGACCAGACTCGCGGATGGTTCTTCACTCTCCATGCCATAGCCGGGATGGTTTTCGATTCTGTGGCTTACAAAGCCGTAATCTCCAATGGTCTTGTGCTCGACAAGGACGGCAACAAGATGTCGAAACGACTCGGGAATGCCGTCAATCCATTTGAAACCATCGAGGAATTCGGTTCAGACCCCGTGCGCTGGTATATGATTGCCAACTCGTCGCCCTGGGACAATCTGAAATTCGATAAAGAAGGTGTTCGAGAAGTGGCGCGCAAACTATTTGCAACGCTCTACAACACATATTCATTCTTTGCATTATATGCCAACGTCGATTCTTTCACCGGTGCAGAGAAGCAGATTCCGGTAAACGAACGACCGGAAATCGACCGCTGGATACTCTCGCTGCTCAACACGCTCACTAAAGACGTCGACGAAGCTTTGGCTGACTATGAGCCGACCAAAGCGGCCCGCGCCATCAACACATTTGTCAACGACAATCTGAGCAACTGGTACGTCCGCCTCAACAGAAAACGCTTCTGGGGAGGAGAGATGACCTCCGACAAACTCTCGGCATTCCAGACACTCCACACCTGCCTGGTGACCGTTGCCAGACTCATCGCACCCTTTGCTCCATTCTTTGCCGACAAACAATATAAGGATCTTACCGCTCCGGCTCTCGAAGCCGAAGGGAAGAAGGGAACCTCAGTACATATCGCATCGTATCCAATTGCCGACGAGAGTCTTATCGACAAGGACCTCGAGCAGAAGATGAACCTTGCCCAGACCATCACGTCGCTTGTGCTTTCATTGCGTCGCAAGGTGAACATCAAAGTTCGCCAGCCGCTGCAGACGCTCATGATACCCGTTTCCAACGAAAAGGCCAAGCAGCAGATAGCCGATATGTCGCAGCTCATTCTTTCGGAAGTCAACGTTAAGGAAATCAAGTTTGTAGGAAGCGATGAAGGCGTACTTGTGAAATGCATCAAAGCCGACTTCAAGAAACTGGGCCCGAAACACGGCAAGATGATGAAAGCTGTGGCAGCTGCAATAGCAGCCCTCAGCCAGGCTGAAATCATCGCACTGGAGAAGGAAGGTTCGCTTGCAATCAATGTGGAAGGAACACCCGTTACCATTGATGTGGCAGACGTTGAAATCCGCAGCGAGGATATTCCCGGATGGCTCGTTGCCACCGAGGGAACCGTTACGGTGGCACTCGACATCACGGTGACCGAAAATCTCCGCAGAGAGGGTATCGCACGCGAACTCGTAAACCGCATACAGAACATCCGTAAGAGCCGTGACTACGAGATAACCGCACGAATCAACGTTGCCATCGCACCAAGCTCCCTGACCGACGACACCGTGGCCGAATATGCCGACTACATCGGCCGGCAGGTGCTTGCACAGGCAGTGGTGGTTGCTCCCGTAGAAAATCCTCTCGACGACGAGCGACTTGACATCGACGGCACGGAGGTGACTGTAAAAGTGACACTTGCGTAACAGGGGAGGGGAGAGCAACACAAATTGCTCTCCCCGCTCTGAACGATATAGCATTCTGTAGTGTTTGGTATATATCCAAATTCACACAGCTCACAATTTTACCATGACAGAGAAAACTCGCTACACCGACGAGGAACTTGAAGAATTCAAGGTTCTCATAAACCAGAAGCTCGACAAAGCACGCAATGAATATGAAAAATTGCGCGCCGAAGTGATGAATACCGACGGCAACGGAACGGCTGACACATCGCCGACGTTCAAGGTGCTTGAAGAGGGCGCTTCAACCCTTTCAAAGGAAGAGGCCGTGCGCCTGGCGCAACGACAGGCCCAGTTCATCAAACATCTACAAGCCGCGCTCGTGCGCATCGAGAACAAAACCTATGGCATTGACAGAATCACAGGCGAACTTATTCCGAAGGAGCGTCTGCGCGTAGTGCCTCATGCCACTCTGAACGTTGATTCCAAAAAGAAATAAATGACGCACATGTCATGCCCCCGAAGGCGCGGACTGCTCGTGGCAGGCATAATCCTGACCATACTCTTAGCCGATCAGGTGCTGAAATTCTGGGTCAAAACCAACTTTTATCTGGGAGAGAGTCTTGAGATTTTCTCCTGGTTTCAACTTGTGTTCATCCAGAACAACGGAATGGCTTTCGGCTGGGAAATCGGCAGCAAACTACTCCTGACCCTGCTCCGCATTGCAACCGTCGGTTTCCTGATATTCTATATTTGCCGAATTTACGGCCGGAAAGAATGTCGCACAGGTTATCTTGTCTGCCTGGCACTTGTGGTGGCCGGCGCCGCAGGCAATATAGTAGACTGCATGTTCTATGGCCTGATTTTCAATAATCCTCTTCCGCCAGAGGTTGCGCAGGTTTTCCCAGCCAACGGCGGCTACAGTACTTTCCTTCACGGTCTTGTAGTGGATATGTTTTATTTTCCGCTTTGCGAATGGGATTGGCCCGCATGGATGCCGATAATCGGCGGACGTCACTTCATGTTTTTCCGACCGGTATTCAATCTCGCCGATGCTGCCATAAGCGTAGGGATGGTGGCCCTTATTCTGTTTTATTCCAATCAGATATCACTCGTCCCATGGCGAAGGAAGGCACAGGAAATGGCTGATAACGATACAAACGACCAAGTGAAATGAAACGCAGTAGTCTCTTCCATTCACGCAAAATCAACGGTCGGGGCGTCGGTGCAAACTTTTATCTTGCATTTGCCGCTACATTTCTGCTTCTGACATCAGGATGCAAGAAGACGCCCGACTATGTCCTTGATAGGGAAGAGATGGCGCAGCTTATGGCCGATATACATATGGCCGAGGCCGTAATTGACTTCAATTATTCCGATTTTCCCTCTGATTCAACCCGTAAGCTACTGAAGCAAAGCGTATACGAGGCACACGGAGTTACGGCTGAGCAGGTCGATACATCCTACGTGTGGTATGGCAACAATATCGAGGAATACATCAAGGTATACGACCGGACGATAGAGATTCTGCATCAGAGGCAGAGCGACATTGTAAGTGCCAATTCGGCCCAGATTGCGATTGCAGGCGATTCCGTAGCCGTATGGCGCGGTCCGGAACGTATTCTCGTTTCGGAAACGATGCCTTCCCGTATCGTTACATTCTCGGTTTCACCCGACAGCACATGGAAGGCCGGCGACATCTATACCCTCCACTATAAACCTATCAATGGCCAAAGCGACGTAACAGCCAGAGTCCTGATTGATTATGCCGGCGGACTGACGCATTACGTAGATCGTTCGAACTCAATGCGGTTTCCCAACCGCCTGCAGATTCAGGTAGATTCAACAGAGACACCACTTCGTGTATACGGTTATCTCGTTTTCAAACCGGAGAAAAACATCCGCTTTGAAATAGACAGTATATCTCTCACGCGACAGCGCAAGGATTTAATCCCGGGATTCAGTGCACGTCCGGAAATATTCCATACAGGAGATGTCATTGAAAACGAAGCGGAAAAGGATTCGACAGCAATGGCGACAGACGCGATAGAAAATGTCCAGACTATACATCGTCGCCCAACTACTGAACGGCATCGGCCGTTGGCCGAAGGAATTGAGGCTCCGGAAAGTTCGTCGGCCAACAAAGCGAGCGAACACCGCCAGGATGCCTCGCAACATAAACCCACGGCAACTCAGCGAAGAGAAGCCCGCGAACGTCAACGCTCGGCACAACCGATAAAACGTTCGTCGGCCGCGCCTGCCAAAGCCATTCCTACGAAACGCACTAAGTAAGCGATTGAGAATATGATATGTCGCATTCTCAACAAGAATAAACTTCCGGATATAAAAGGCCGATGCGCACTATTTGGCATAGTGCGCATCGGCGATATAGATCTTCACTTACAAATATATAAAAGGTTAGGGGATATTGTGGAACTAACACCATTTGTCAGGGAAACGCCCGAAACGGTGTTTATTAATGGCCCAATCAATCTTACCGGAATAATCGAGCCTGTTCTCAACTAAACCAGTTGAGACGATTTATGTCGAAGACCGGTCCATCAGTACATACACAGACATTCCCGGCATCTACCGTGTTTTCAACACAACAAAGGCAAGCACCGAGACCGCACGCCATCGAATTCTCCAGAGAAACCTCGCAAGAAATTCTCCCAGCCAACGCTATCGCCGCTACAGCTTTCATCATAGGCATCGGTCCACAGCAATAAATATGCGACCAGACATCAGAATGTAATGCGGGATTTTCAGTAATAAGTCCTGCCACACCGGCCGAGCCATCGTCAGTAGAAATCAGGACATTACCGACATTCCTGAATTCTTCAATCCGCAGGAGCTCAGTAGCAGACTTTGCCGCGAGAAGGAACGTAGGCTGTATACCATTAGATTTCAAGCATTTACCAAGGAGTAGGAGAGGGGCAACTCCCACACCTCCGCCCACAAGCAAAGGGGACTCTCCGGCAGCCGCCAGATTGAAACCATTACCCAAAGGAAGCATCACATTAAGAACGGTTCCGGAAGGCATATCACACAATATTGCCGTCTGCCGACCGGCCACCCGCACGAGCAAAGTAATTGTGTGATTGGCAGAATCAATATCATGTAGGGAAATCGGACGTCTTAACGCCATCGAGTCAGCAACAATTTGAATTTCGACAAATTGCCCCGGAAAGACATGATTCCAATCTACGGTTTGGCCTCCGCACTCGCGTAAAACCAGCAAGGCATATGTATCAGATAGCCTGATATTCTTCTGAATCACAAAATCAGTAAGCGATTTGTGAGTATGTTTATCTGAGGAACCAATTGAGGTTCGTTCGTCGGGAACTGGCATAATTCGGACATTTGAGATTAACTTCAGCAAAGTTAGCAATTATAACGTCTGCGACAAAACGCAGGAACTACAAGTATGAAAAAGATATACCAAATATTTTCAATGTGAAGAATACTCATCGGAGGGGAAGGCCTTCACGCTCTATTTTACATAACCCCCATTATATAGCAAATGAGACAATCCAATAGAGTAAGGTCAGCAAGATAATCGAATCCTACATTTAAACGACCCCATTCCTCTCATACGTCTGGGTCAACTTAAATTTTATGTGAAATTGCCCGAAATCATGGAATTTCCCCCAAGAATCCTACATGAATTTGAATCTTGATTTCCATTTATGGAATTCAATCATAATTCTACTTGTTATCTACTTGTTATTACGATGCCGTTCCTTTGCATGCTCTTGAATATAGCGACTATTTAAGATTCTGACAGCATCCCATTCGCTTCAGATTCCAAATCGGCGACATCAGACTCGCTGGACTCCATTCGGTTAATTTCCGCGCCTTTACTGGTTTTAGCCCCCAGCCGGACAATTTTCTGCGCAGTAACAACTATATTTCCCTTTCCTTCAGCCAAACGGCTTTTTGCCTGCAAATAAGCATCGCCGGCAGCCTTAAGATGCTTATTAATGTTTTCAAGATCCAACGTGACGTTCGTGAATTTGTCGAGCATCGTACCACTCAGCCTCGCTATTTCCTGAACATTTTTGTTTACCGAATCCTGTTTCCAAAGCTGCTCGAGCATGCGCAGAGCTGCTATGAGATGTGTGGGCGACGTAAGCAATACGCGCTTTTCATATGCCTCCTGCCAAATATCCGGCTGCAGTTTCATCATCGCCATATAAGCGCCCTCATTGGGGATGAACATCATAACGAAATCCAGGCGCTTATCACCCACGAGGTCCTGATAACGTTTATCGGCCAATTCTGCTATATGTTTTTTCACCGAGAGCAAATGCCTCTTGGCAGCGGCGTCAACAGCCACAGTATCAGCTGAATCGGCATTGACGTAATCTATATATGCCGTGAGCGAAACTTTAGAATCGATGACTACGCAACGTCCATCAGGATAATTGATTACAACATCCGGCCGGAGCTGGCGTCCATCCTCGGAAGCAATTTTGGAGCCATCCTCATTTGTGGTCGCCTGACATTTGAAATGAATACCCTCCTGCAGTCCGGACATTTCGAGTAGACGCTCAAGAATCATCTCCCCCCAGTCACCCTGAATCTTTGAATCCCCGCGAAGGGCCTTAGTAAGATGACGGGCTTCAAGGCTGATGTTCTGATTCAGTTCAATCAGGTTTTTGATTTCCTTTTGCAAAGAAAAACGTTCCCTTGATTCCGTCTCGTATGCGTCGTTTACCCTCTTTCGGAAACTATCGATATTTTCTTTAAGAGGCTCAAGAAGCTGACTGATATTCCGCCTGGTAGCGTTATGGATTGATTCGGTCTGTTCCTTAAAAATCTCGCCGGCGAGATTTTTAAAATGCTCGGTGGAGGATTTCTGCATTTCCTCTATGATAGCCCTACGCTGTTGAAACTCTTTTTCAGCCGATGCGACGCGCTCCTCCATTCGTGCCATTTCGGCCTGCAAAGTTGCATTCTTTTGGTTGGCATCGTCGAGAGTCGAGCGGATTTCCTTAAGCGCAATGTCGGCCTCGGTACGTTTGCGCATCTCCTCAGCAACCTCATTGTTCTTTCTCTGCAACTGCTGACGAAGATCGGTAATAATACCATCGCGCTGCGAAATCAGTTCATCCTTTGATGCAATAAGAGTCTTGAGGGCACTGGCCTCTCCCCTCTCGCCTGAAACTTTAATCTGTCGGGCAAAATACATCATGGCAGCCACAATAAGCAATGCCGCAAAAAATATAATAACACTTTCTATCATAAGTAACTGTTCAAAAATATTTTATCACGATCAAGCGACTGAAATATGCAAGCGAGCCGCCGAATTGTGCAAAAATTAGGAATGCAAATATAATGAAAAGCATGTGCAAAAGGCGTAAATTTGTGAAAATATAATTTTCCCGCCCATACGATGAAATACTTACCCGGAATCAATTTCAATGTTATAGCGGCAATCGTTTTCACCGGATTGCTTTGTGGATGTCATCATGAGTCCAATGAACTTGCCCACAACCATAATCATGCTCATGATTCTGCTGATATAATCGACGAGGGTGAACATAACCACTCCCCTTCCCATATTATAATAGAACCGGAACAGGCACAAAAACTCGGGATAAAAGTTTCCAGGCTGAAAGCCGGAGAATTTCAGGAAGCGATTCCTGTCGATGGCGCAATCGACTACTCCCCTGTCGGCCAAGGCATCGCATCGGCCCGATCTGGTGGCATCCTTACGTTCTCACCATCAATAACGCTCGGCAGCCAGGTCGTAGCAGGGCAGGCAATCGCCTCAATATCAGGTGCGGGCATGGCCGGTGGCGACGTTACGGAAAATGCACGCGTACAAGTTGAGGCCGCAAAGCGCGAACTTCAGCGGCTCGAACCGCTGCATGCTGAAGGTATTGTATCAACCCGCGACTACAACGCGGCCCTACAGGCATATGAGATCGCAAAAGCAGCCTTGGGGGCGACGTCGTCCAGCCGTGGGAGCGTTGTCACTTCGCCGGTAACAGGCGTGATTACGTCGCTGACGGCCAGCCAGGGTCAGGCCGTAAATCCCGGCGATGCGATTGCGACAATCGCATCGTCGAATCAGGTCGTACTTCGTGTGAACGTACCTGTTCGCTATTCATCTGATATCGCTTCGTTTACCGATGCCGACTTCCGCATAAACGGCACATCCGAACTGCTATCTGTCAGCAAGTTAAACGGCCATAGGGTAAACGCATCGACCGTAATTGCTCAGAACGGATATATCCCCCTCTATTTTTCCATATCCAACAAAACTCTGACTCCCGGTACGTATTGCGAAGTATATCTCCATTCCCCCCAAAGAACCGAAACCTTATCCCTACCGCTTTCTGCAATAAGTGAACAGCAGGGACAGACATTTGTATACGTCCGTCTGGATGCCGACGGCTATGAGAAACGTCCCGTATCCTTAGGCCGTAGATCCGCTGACAGGGTTGAGGTAGCCGGTGGCCTGCATGCCGGCGACGACGTTGTGACGGAAGGCGTCACATTTCTCCGTCTGGCAGAGGCCTCCGGAGTCCGGCCGGAAGGCCATACCCATTAAGAAGCCTTATTGCTCCGACTTTTGAAGAAATTATTTCAATGTATTTCCCGAAGTACGACCTCACCATATGCTCAATAAAATAATTCATTTCTCACTTTATAACCGTCTGGTTGTCCTCATTCTGTCGGGATTGATTCTCGTAGGCGGAACTATCGCCCTGATTCGTTCCGAGATCGACATCTTTCCTGATTTAAACGCTCCGACAGTCGTTATCATGACAGAAGCCCCTGGGCTGGCTCCTGAAGAGGTTGAAAGACTCGTCACATTTCCGGTCGAGACAGCCGTAAACGGAGCCACAGGCATCCGTCGCGTCCGTTCCTCTTCAGCAATGGGTTTTTCGGTTGTATGGGCGGAGTTCAACTGGGAGACGGATATATACCGCGCACGTCAGATTGTATCTGAACGCATTGCCACTTTGGCCCAATCATTTCCAGCGGGAGTAAAAGCGCCCACCCTCGGACCGCAATCTTCAATTCTTGGAGAAATCATGATCATCGGTCTCACCATCAATGATTCGATTGCTCCCGCCGGCAACCATATGGGAGAATTACGTTCAATCGCCGACCGCGACATACGCCCACGACTTCTTTCTATTTCAGGCGTATCACAGGTATCGGTAATAGGCGGCGACGTCAGTGAATATCAGATTCTCCTGAACCCCGCACTTATGAAAAAATTCGACGTGACCCTCGATGATGTGCTCACAGCAACCGATGCTATCAATGAAAATGCTGTCGGTGGGACACACTATGAATTCGGCAACGAATACATCATAAAAGGAGTGGTTAACACTCGCAATTGCGACGACCTCGCAAAGACTGTGGTCAAATCGAACGCCGGGGCTGTGGTGACGCTAAACGATATAGCAGAAGTTGCAATGGGAGCCAGTTCGCCTCGGCTCGGCTCCGCTTCGGTCAAGGCCCGACCGGCGGTACTGCTGACAGTGACCAAACAGCCGCTCGCAGCTACAATCCAACTGACAGACCGCATTGAAGAAGAGTTGCATTCGATTGCTGCCACCCTACCTCCATATGTGCAAATCTCCGACGACATATTCCGCCAGAGCGATTTCATATCCAATTCAGTCAGCAATCTGCAGTCGTCGCTCCTTGAGGGAGCACTGATGGTGATAATCGTACTTTTCTTCTTCCTGATGAACCTTCGGACCACGATTGTTTCGCTTGTATCGCTCCCGATGTCAATTATCATTACCGTGTTGATTTTGCGCGGTATGAACGTAACAATCAACACCATGACCCTCGGAGGCATCGCGATTGCCATCGGTTCGCTTGTAGACGATGCTATTGTCGACGTAGAGAACGTATATAAACGCCTGCGCGAAAACCGACACCGGCCTGAATCCGACCGACAGCCTGCACTTCACGTAATTTACGAGGCCTCGAAAGAGGTCCGTACCCCCATATTCAACTCGTCGCTGATAATCGTCGCAAGTTTTATCCCGCTGTTCTTCCTATCCGGAATTGAAGGGCGTATGCTTATTCCTCTTGGTGTGGCATTTATTGTGGCGCTCGCCGCATCGACGGTCGTCGCTCTTACGCTGACTCCGGTGCTGTGCTCTTATATGCTAAGTTCCGACAAAGCCACCGGAATGTTAAACCGTCAGCCATGGCTTGCGGAAAAATTGCGAAACGCCTACAGTCGGTCGCTTGAATGGTGTCTTCTGCACGGAAAAGTGGTCATTGCCATCACCGCGGCATTATTTATTTCTGCCGTTATATTAGTCTTCACTCTCGGACGAGGCTTTCTTCCGCCTTTCAATGAAGGGTCCATGACAATCAATGTTTCCACCCTTCCAGGCTTCTCGCTGGAGGAAAGCGACCGCGTAGGCCGAATGGCCGAAGAAATAATCCTCGCGACACCGGAAGTTCGTACGGTAGCCCGAAAAACCGGACGCGCTGAACTCGACGAACACTCCCTTGGCGTCAACGTGTCGGAAATAGAAGCGCCCTATACCCTTTCCGGACGAAGCCGCAACGAGATGGTTCGCGACGTGCGTCGCAGACTTTCAGAAATCCCCGGTGTAAACATTGAAATCGGACAGCCCATCTCCCACCGTATCGACGCTATGCTTTCCGGATCCGAAGCCCAGATTGCCATCAAAGTGTTCGGCACAGATCTTAACAAACTCTTTATCTATGGTCGAGAGATCAGCACGATTCTCAAGGAGATTCCCGGAGTGACCGACGTGAACCTCGAACAACAGATGGAACGACCGCAACTGAAGATTACACCACGTCGCGAGCTACTCGCCCGCTATGGTATAACTCCCGGCCAATTTGCCCGTACAGTCGACGTAGCGCTGGCAGGTATGGTAGTCGGTGAAGTATACGACGGAAATCTCCCTTATAATATAACTCTGAAATTCAACGAGGATTCCCGGAACTCCATCGCAGGACTGGCCGATATTATGATTGATTCGAATGTCGGGAAAATCCCGCTAAGCTATGTAGCTGATATTGAGTCGACAACAGGCCCCAATACAATCAACCGCGAAAACGTCGGACGTCGTATCGTTATCTCCGCCAACGTCGACGGCAGCGGGAATCTCAGTGGAATAGTCGACCAGATCCGGCAGCGTATTGACAGTGAGATACAGCTACCTGAAGGCTACCACGTGACATATGGCGGTCAGTTTGAAAATGAGGCGCGTGCATCGCGCACACTGGCGCTGGCTACCATAATTGCCCTCCTGGTGATTTTCATGCTTCTATATGCTGATTTCCGTAATCTAAGCCAAAGCATGGTGATATTAATCAATATGCCGCTGGCAATGATAGGAGGAGTATGGATTCTGAAACTCACAGGGAATGACCTTAACATACCTGCCATAATCGGTTTTATCTCGCTGCTTGGCATCGCTACCAGAAACGGCATGTTGCTTATGTCGCGATACAATCAGCTCCAGATTGAAGGGGAAACGCTTGAGCAACGCGTACGCTCTGGCTCGACCGACCGACTGATTCCAATCGTAATGACAGCGCTCACTTCTGCGCTCGCGCTTATTCCTCTGGCTCTCCGGAGCGGTGTGCCGGGCAATGAAATTCAGAGTCCGCTTGCCTTGGTAATACTCGGTGGCCTCGTAAGTTCCACCACACTCAATATATTTGTAGTCCCAGTGCTATATAAATTCATCTCCACCCGCAAAAAGCCGAAATGAACTCAACCATAAAAACCATCATACTCGGAATGCTGCTCATCCCGACAGCATTATCAGCCGATACGTTCACAGAAATAACGAACGCAATGGTCGGTTCGTCACCGATAATTCAGGCTCAGCAGGAAACGCTTCGGGCTCAACTGCTTACCACAAAAGCGGACAACACTCTGGATAATCCCGAGATTGAATTTGAAAGACTCTGGAATGCCGGAGAGCATGGCGACAACCGTTGGAGCGCGGGCGTAAGCCAACGTTTCGAGTGGCCCGGCATATACAATGCCCGGTCGAAAGTCGGACAGGCTGTGTCGGAGGCAAACTTGCGGCGAATGGATGAACTCCGGACTGAAATTACCGCGCAAGTGTCGAAAGCTCTCATCGACTATGTCGAAGCTTCACGAAAAGCCACTGTGCTGGCGGAGGCCGATTCCCTGCTAGCGTCTCTCCGCGATGCTACAGAAAAAGCCTATCGCCACGGCGAGACAACAATCCTCGATGTTAACCGTACAGCTGTCGAGGCTGCGGGAGTCAGCGCAGACTATGCCGAAGCACTCGCCGCACTCGCCGCTCGTAAAGCGGACCTTGAGGCCATGGGTTATAATCCCCGCACGATGCCCCCACTATCGTTCGGGATTGATTTTCCTCATTATGAACTGTTGCCTGACGAATCATATCTCACCGCAGCAGAAACGGCGCCGGCAGTGTTATCAGCAATGGCAGCTCTAAGAGTTGCCGAGGCAGAAGCTGAGGCCACCCGAAAAGGCCGTTTCCCGGGTTTCTCACTCGGATACCGGCACGCTTTCGAAGACGGCAACCATTTCAACGGACTCAGTGTGGGAATCGAACTGCCGATATGGCGCTCCGGCAAGGAAGTTGCAGCTGCCAATGCCGCCAAACTGGCAAGTTCATTCCAGCAAAAAGCCGTCCTGACAGAAACTGCCGGACGCATACGCAGCACTCTGAACACGCTGCACGGGCTACAGACCCGGATTTCCCTGCTCGCTCCTCCCGTTGAAAACACAAACAATCAACGACTTCTTCTGAAAGCCTACAAAGGTGGACAGATTACTTTACTTGACTATCTACGCGAAAGCACGTATTTCCTTGATGCACGTCTTTCTCTGATTTCACTGCAGGCAGAACTTGCAAGAGCCGGAGTCGAGCTCCAGGCTTTTACACCTGGTTTGTAAGCGGCGCGTACTATGCATTTCAAGCCACAAGACCCTCATGGCACACGTCTAAACCCAACGACGTGTGCATTTGTTATATTATTGAATTTTTACGAACAGGCATGCCAAATACGACACAAAATCAAATTCGGCCATTTTTGGCAATGTTTTTGTTGTAAATACAACTGGGTAAAACCGTCAACAACTCTTGAAATATAATAATACGCCATATGGATAAGAACAAACGCAACAAGTCGGCCGAAAACACTACCGATGCACGCATAGAGAATCCCGATATTGAAGTCAACGACATCGAAACTCCGGAAACAGACGGGATGCCCGAAGAGGAAAACGTGGAGGCTGCCGAACTTGAAAAAGTAAAAGAACTGCTTAATCAGAAAGAGCAGGAAATAGAAAAAGAAAAGAAAGAATACCTCTTTCTTATGGCGGAATTCGACAACTTCCGCAAACGTACCCTCCGTGAACGCACCGACCTTGTAAAGTCTGCCGCCGAGAAAGCACTCAAGGGCATACTTCCAATCGTCGACGATTTTGAGCGCGGACTTGATGCCATCAGGGATTCGACCGACGCCGAAGCAGTAAAAGAAGGAATGCAATTGATATACAACAAACTGGTAAAATATCTTGCTGATAACGGAGTGAAGGCGATGGAATCAACCGGCGCCGCATTCGACGCCGACCTTCACGAAGCTGTGGCGATGATTCCCGCTCCGTCGGACGACAAAAAGGGTACAGTCAGCGACACAGTGGAAAAAGGATATATGCTCAACGACCGCGTACTCCGCCACGCCAAAGTCGTCGTAGCTCAGTGATACGTGTGTCATCTTTTGAAAACTTACAGCAATGGCAGAAAAAAGAGATTACTACGAGGTGCTTGGCGTTTCCAAAACTGCCACCCCCGATGAAATAAAAAAGGCCTACCGCAAACTGGCAATCAAATACCATCCCGACAAGAATCCCGACGATAAAAACGCCGAGGAGAAATTCAAGGAAGCGGCTGAGGCCTACGAAGTGCTTTCCAATGAGGAAAAGCGTCAGAAGTACGACCAGTTCGGCCATTCGATGGGTCCCCAGGGATTCGGAGGTGGCGGAGGCGGCTTCTACAGTTCGGGAGGCATGTCGATGGAAGACATCTTCGCTCAGTTCGGCGACATCTTCGGTGGCCACTTCAATATGGGTGGCGGCTTCGGCGGAGCGACCGGAGGACGATCCAGCCGTCGCTCACAACGCCCCCAGCGCCGAGGTTCCGACCTCCGTATCACGGTCAAACTTACGCTTGCGGAAATCGCGTCGGGGGTTGACAAGACCCTCCGGATTCCCACCAACGTAGCATGCCAGCATTGCCACGGCACCGGCGCAAAGGACGGCACAGCTTTCACCACTTGTCCCACCTGCCATGGAGCCGGAACGATAAGTCAGGTCGTTCAGGGATTCTTCGGCCCTCAGGAAGCTGTAGGCGTCTGCCCTCAATGCGAAGGAGAGGGGAAAGTCATACAGCAGAACTGCGGCTATTGCAACGGCGAAGGCACTCAGAGAAAAGACGAAACAGTATCGTTTCACATCCCTGCCGGCGTGCAGGAGGGCATGACTCTTACCGTAAAAGGTAAAGGCAACGCCCCGCGTCGAGGCGGAATAGCCGGCGACCTGCAGGTCGTAATTCAGGAAATCAAACACCCTGAACTGATTCGCGACGGTTCAGACGTAATCTATAATATGATGCTGGATGTTCCGACTGCCACTCTCGGAGGTGCCGTAGAGGTGCCTACCATCACAGGACGTGCCCGACTGAATATTCCCGCCGGCACGCAGCCCGGTAAAGTGCTTCGCTTGCGCGGCAAGGGTCTCCCCTCTCCCGACAACCGAGGAGCGGTAGGCGACGAGCTGATCAACATCATGGTCTACATCCCCGAGCAACTGACCGACGAAGAACGCAAGGCTTTCGAGAACCTCCGCGATATGCCGAACATCAAACCTTCCGAACAGACCTCTCATCGTTTGTTTTCCAAGCTCAAACATATATTTGAATGAGTTCGCCCGTGAATGGCGCTGCAATCCATTCAAATGCGAATCCTTCGAAAAAAGCGCTGCCCCGCTATGGAGCAGCGCTTTTTTCGCAAACGGTGTGGGAAAGATTTAATCTTCTTTCATCACCATACGCTTGAGAGTGATAATCTCGTTACCCTCCACATCGTAAAGACCGACAGTATCGGCACCTGTCTGACGGGCTGATTCCACAGCTTCGAGTGCCAGAAGCAGCTCAGTCTCACGCGAATCGGGTGCACACGCCATTCGGGTTGTGATTATATCGGTAAACTGCATGGAGCGCTCTTTATCCGGATCAATAAAAAGGTTGCCGTTAAAAATGTTGCACCCTGTATTGCCATGTATCCGCAACTGTGGGATATCTACCACAATCGTGGCAGCATCTTCCGAGCCCTGGGCAGGCATTGCGGTTGAGTTCAGGGATGTAATCGCCCAAGGTCCGTTAAGGAACTCCATATTGTGCCTACGAAGGGTTATCAACGTAGAACCGTTCTGAGCTTTCAGGTCCAGATATGTATCAGGACCTTCCTGACGGGCCGAATAAGATTTCACATCGGCCAACGCAAGATTAATAAGATATTCAAACGGAGCATCAGCGCACGCTTTCATTGTCGAAACCATATTCTCGATACTTATAGACGACGGAGCTTTGACCGATATATCCGCATTTATGATATTACATCCATTGGACCCGTACATCCGGTTTGCGGGCAGATCGAAACATACATAGGGACGCTCCTCGCCGGTAACAATATTGCCGCGCACGCTGTAGATTGTCCATTCGCCCTCGATACTGAAATCTGTAAGAGACTGTTTCGATTCCAATCCATCGGTATGCTCGGACTTTACCGGCTGGACAGATGGAGATTTTGCCCCACCGACTGCATCACGACGTGTATCCGTCGGCCTCGCGGTCTTGGATGTTGACTGCTCACTCTTACCCTTGTTCTTGTTCTTCACAGCTTTGCTTTTCGAAGGTTTCGATGGCTTTGCAGCAACAACTTTATCTGACTTGGGAGGCGTGAGAACCTGCCCCGAGGACTCGGAAGTCGTAGCCTTACCCTTTGTCACTTCGACTCCCGATCCATTAACGACATACTTATTGGAATTGTCTGTAAAAACTCCACACGCACTCAAGGCTGGCAGGAAAGCCATCAAAAGTGAACCACCTACCGAGAAATAAGTACGACGAATTCTGTTTTTATCCATAAAAATATTCTGTTTCTGTTACAATAAACGTGAATTTCTACAAAAATAACAATTTCAGAACTATTTCTCCCTCCCTCACTTATATTTTTTGTACATTTGTGTTGATTATCCTTACTTTGATTCCCATGAAACACCATTTTCTCCGTTCCGCAGCACTAATCGCACTCGTCGCCGGCGGTATGCAGTTTTCACACGCATCAACACCTAAAGTGACAGTGGTTCGACATGGCCGAATGATCAATTCCGAAACCCGCGCTGAAGTGCGTTACTACGGTACAAATTATACATTGCCATTCGCCCACGGATTTCGTGCCGCCAAGGCGCTCGGTACAGATATCAGGGAAGCCATCGACCGCGACGTCTATCATATGAGCCGCATGGGCCTGAACGCTTTCCGCATGCATCTATGGGATGCTGAACTCGCCGACAGCGTCGGCAATCTTGTTAATAACGAGCATCTTGCCCTGCTTGATTATCTGATAGCGCAACTCGAGAAGCGGGGAATCGACATTATTCTGACCGCCCAGACCAATTTCGGCAACGGATATCCGGAAAAAAACATCGATACAGGGGCGTTTACGTACGACTTCGAGAAATGCAGGATTCACGAAGATGCGAGAGCCATAGCTGCACAGGAAAAATATATTTCCGCTCTCTCGAAACATAAGAATCCATATACCGGCAAGACTTACGCCGACGACCCTTCCATAATTTCCATGGAAATCAACAATGAGCCATGCCATATGTCTTCCTCCCGGCAGGTAAAAGATTATATCAATACAATGGTCAAGGCGCTCCGACGTGCTGGCTGGAAGAAGCCCATTCTATATAATGTGAGTCACAACGGTGATGTAGTCGACGGATATTACGACGCCGACATCCAGGGCACCACATACCAGTGGTATCCCATCGGGCTTGTAGCGGGGCATGAGCGCAAAGGAAATTTTCTGCCATACGTGGCCGACTACAATATCCCGTTTTCCGATCGCAAGCGTTTCGACAGAATGGCGAAAGTGGTCTACGAATTCGATCCTGCCGATATGCTTGAAAGCTATCTTTTCCCTGCAGTTGCACGCACATTCGCACGCAACGGATTCCAGTGGGCCACGCAATTCGCTTACGATCCCATTGATCTGGCACGCTTCAACACTGAATATCAGACGCATTATCTGAATCTTGCCTACACGCCCCAAAAAGCTCTCGGCATGCGCATCGCCGCCCATGCGATGGCAAATGCCCCTTATGAGCAGAATGCCAGACCGGTAAATTATCCTGCAGATTCCATTTTCAACGATATAACACTCAGTTACACCAATAATCTCGCATTACTTAATTCAACCGACGAATATATTCATACCAATTCCACCGACAAGATGCCGGTATCGCCCGATTCCCTGCAATCTATTGCCGGATACGGCTCGTCGCCGCTGGTAGAATATAGCGGAAGAGGGGCTTATTTCATCGACAAAATTCCCGGCACGGACGTATGGCGGTTAGAAGTGCTTCCCGACGTATTCTATACTTCCGATCCATTCGGCAAGCCCTCACTGCGCCGTGAATTCGCTCATATCATCAATGCCACGCATCCGATGTCGCTCAAGCTCCCGAATCTTGGAGAATCTTTCGCGGCCCGGAAAATCAGTCCGGAAAGCGGTCAGATAACTCTTGCAAAAGAAGGAACCATAAAAGTGAATCCTGGAGTCTATTTCGTGGGCAAGGATGAAGCGCAAATCGACCGTATCGCCACCGACAGCCGTCTGGGAGCCATCCGCGTTGATGAATATGTAATGCCACCGGTCAAACAACTGCCCGTGGCGGTTAATCATACTCCAGTCAAATATCTGGCAGCAGGAGATTCGCTCGTGATTCGGGCAGAGGCTATTGCGCCCACAATGCCCGACTCCCTTATAGTCTATCCCGATGATATCTCTTTCTGGCGAGAGAGCAATCGGCTGTACACCCTGCACAAAACAGCCCCATACACCTATGAAGCTACCATACCGGCCATCGACATTGCCGGACGTGATAAATTCCGCTATCGCATAGTAATGCCTGATGTAGAAGAAGTGGACTCTACTCATCTGGCCACATCATCCGATATTACGTTCCCGGGGGCACTCTCCGGCAATCCGCTCGATTGGGACAGTACTGAGGGTGGAGATTATTATTCTGTAAAAATTCTCAACAAAACCGACCCCATTGTTCTGTTTGACGCATCGGAAGGCTTTGACGGCATGGAACTCAGCACAATTCCGGACACATGGGGTCGCGCCCGCACAAAAATACAGGAACGCCTTCCTGTAGCGCCCGATGAACTGCAGGTGAACCTGAGCGCCGGTAGCGATTCTATAGCTCTCGTCCTGACTAAATTTGTCAAACCAACGCTTGCTCCCCTCGCTGCGAATCTCAATAATAAAAGTCTGATTGTTAGATTCGGTGATGAAGCTTCGGTAGATTCAGTGAAAGTGTCGATTGTCAATTCCGACGGTGTAACATTCTCGACATCTGTATCGCCGAGAGCCGGAGAAACCGTATCAATCAATCCGTCTGAGATGACACTTACCCCCACTCTGCTGGTGCCGGCGCCCTATCCTACTTTTTTGGGGCGTGAATACACTCCTACGGGATATACGCGCGAACCGATGCTATCGGAGATCGAGAAAATACAAATTGTAGTACCAGCCGGGCCATCTGAATTGCCACAGAACTTCTCTATTGTCGGGATATGGATTGAATAATGCCTTGCAGTAACCTACAGCCATTACAGAATATTAGGTTTACGCAGCAGGCATTTTAACCTAAATTAGATAATTTCGACAAAGTTCATTACGTTAATACAACGTAAAATACGCTCGGCAATTTAACATAAATCCGCAACATATATCAATGGTCGTCCCCGACCAAAAATAACACGACTAACCTACCAATGAAACTTACCTTTCTTAAAAATCTATTTTTTGCTTGCACTGCTTCGATAGCTCTCTGTGCCGGTTTTTCTTCCTGCGGTAACGATGAAGAGGAGATACCGGAGCCCTCGACTCGACCAGTGGTTCCTCCTGTCACCGATCCCGATGAAACATTCGACAAAACTTTTGAATCGAAAGGGTTCGCCCGCGGAGCCGATATAAGCTGGGTAACCGAACTCGAGCAAAAAGGCTATCAATTCTATCCCCGTGGCAGCAAGACACCTAAAGAACTTACCAAGTTGCTACGAAATAATTGTGGCGTCAACGCAATCCGCCTACGTGTATGGGTAAATCCCACCGGCGGGTGGTGCGGTCTTAACGATGTAGTTGCAAAAGCTCGCCGAGCCAAAGACCTACGCATGCGCGTGATGATTGACTTCCATCTTTCCAACTCATGGGCTGATCCCGGTAAACAGTATGCTCCAATTGAATGGGCGTCTTATACTCCCGAGCAGACTGCCAATGCCATATCCACACACGTAAATTCCACACTTCAAGCCCTTAAAAACGAAGGTGTAAACGTATGCTGGGTTCAGATTGGAAACGAAACAACTCCTGGAATGCTTCACGAACTCGGCGGCAAGATGGAAGGCTCCAACGCCGGCGAGTTCCCTCGCTATCTCAATGCCGGCTACGACGCTGTTAAAGCGGTTTATCCGGATGCTCAGGTCATTGTGCATCTCGACAAAGGTCAGGATGCAGCCACCTACAATTGGTTCTTTGATCTGCTCAATGCCAACGGAGGCCGGTACGATATGATTGGAATGTCGCTCTATCCAGAAATTGAAACGGGCTCCGGTTCCTCATGGAAAGTATCACTCGACAACAAAGCAATCGACGATTGCATCGCCAACATCAAGGCCCTGAACACGAAGTACGGCAAAAAAATCATTATGTCGGAAATCGGATTCCATTACACCAACTATCGCGGTGGATCCGCTACCCTCACCAAATTTTTGAAAGAGTTTTCTTCCGGCAATGTGCTTGATGGCATATTTTACTGGGAACCTGAAGCACCCGAACAGGAAGGCTATAAGAAAGGCGCGTTCGACAATAACCGTCCAACACCCCTCTTCGATGCATTCCTTGAGAAGCAGCTTACTCCCGTTCAACCATGACCTGCGGAGAAAAACTAAAGAGCACATAACTACAACATCATAGTATCTTCAATTCATGAAAAACAACCTTTTTCTCGTCGCGCCGACCTGCTTAGCTATTCTGGCGATTGCCGGAATGCAGGATGCGTCTGCGCGAACCGAGACCACACTCTCCTCGGGATGGCGTTTCGCAAAAATCGACAGTCTTGGCAAACAGGCGGACTGGCAAAATGTACACGTTCCTCACGACTGGGCCGTACATGAGCCGTTCGACCGCAACCATGACCTGCAGACAGTAGCTGTGGAACAGAATGGTGAAACCGAAAAAACAGAAAAGACAGGCCGCACGGGTGGTCTGCCATATATGGGCAAAGGCGTTTATACCACCGACTTTCAGGTAGCCGATACTACCGGTCAGGTTTACACCCTGGTATTCGACGGTGCGATGAGCAATCCATCCGTTGAAGTCAACGGCGCCAGTGTCGGCGGATGGGCATACGGATACAACTCATTCTTCCTCAATCTCCCTCAAGGCGTTATTCGCCCCGGCAACAACACAATACGCGTAGCTCTCGAGAACAAACCGCAGTCGTCACGCTGGTATCCCGGTGCGGGACTCTATCGCAATGTTCATTTGGTCGCCACTTCCAAAATTCACATCCCTGTGTGGGGAACCTATCTCACAACCCCCTATGTCACCGCTGACGAAGCATCCATACGCCTTACAATGGATATAGAAGGCGCTACCAAAGGTCAGGCTGTAGAAGTAAAGACCGACATAATCGACCCATCAGGTAAAACAGTTGCTACAAACAACACCCTGTATCATAGTCACGGACAGCCTTTCCACCAGAACTTCCTTGTTGCGAAACCCATGTTGTGGGATACCGAGACTCCGAATCTATACAGTGCACGCACCACTCTCAGCGTCGACGGCAAACCTGTCGACGAATATACAACCAGATTCGGTATCCGCTCTATAGAGTACATCCCCGAAAAGGGATTCTTCCTCAACGGAAAATACACCAAATTCAAAGGTGTCTGCAACCACCACGACCTCGGGCCTCTGGGAGCAGCCGTCAACCGCGCTGCCCTCCGCCATCAAATCGAGCTGCTGAAGGACATGGGAGCCAACGCCATCCGTACCTCCCACAACATGCCGGCGCCTGAACTTGTCGAACTCTGCGACGAGATGGGAATGATGCTTATGGTCGAGCCTTTCGACGACTGGGGTTTCCGCCCCAAAAGCCCCAACGGATATGGTTCGATTTTCGGCGAATGGGCCGAGAAAGACATGGTCAACATGATCCGGCACTATCGCAACGCCCCCTCTGTTGTGATGTGGAGTATCGGCAATGAGGTGCCCAGCCAATGGGGCCCGGACGGAGTGCAGGAACTCCAGATGCTTCTCAACATAGCACATCGTGAAGATCCGACTCGCCCCGTAACCTGCGGCATGGACCAGATCGGAGCAGTGCTCGACAACGGCTTTGCCGCCGCACTCGATATCCCCGGCTTCAACTACAAGCCCCAATACTACGTCAAGGCCTACAACGTGCTTCCGCAGCGGTTGATTCTCGGAACCGAAACGGCATCAACGGTATCTTCACGCGGAACGTATATCTTCCCGATGGAACTTAATGCCAATGCAGTCCACGACAATCATCAGTCGTCGAGCTACGATACGGAATTCTGCTACTGGAGCAATATCCCCGACCTGGATTTCGCCATGGACGACGACTATCCCTGGATGATCGGACAGTTTGTATGGACCGGCTTCGATTATCTCGGCGAGCCTTCTCCCTACGATACCGACGCATGGCCCAACCATTCAAGCGTGTTTGGCATAATTGACCTCGCATCCATTCCTAAGGACCGCTATTACCTCTACCGCTCGCAGTGGAACAAGAAGGATGCAACTCTGCACCTTCTCCCCCACTGGACGTGGCCAGGCCGCGAAGGAAAGGTTACTCCTGTCGTAGCCTATACGTCCTACCCGTCGGCAGAGTTGTTTGTCAACGGCAAATCCATGGGACGCAAGACCAAGGCATCGGCCAATCCACTCGATTATACGAAAGTAGCCGAAAAGCCCTATTGGGAACGTGCGAGCGTACAGGACATTCAGGCCCGCAATGATTCGCTTGCTATGGATCGCTACCGCCTCATATGGGACGATGTGGTTTACCAGCCCGGCGAACTGAAAGTCGTAGCATTCGACGAAGCCGGAAATCCGGCTAAGGAACTTGTGGTCGCCACTGCAGGGAAGGCTCACCACATAGTGCTGACGCCAAACCGTACCGAAATATCCGCCGATGGCAATGACCTCGTCTACGTTATAGTTCAGGTCGCCGACAAAAACGGCAATATCGTACCGACCGACACCCGCATGGTTTCATTCAAGGTGAGCGGCGCTGCCGAATTCCTGGCTACCGCCAACGGGGATCCGACCTGTCTGCTCGGTTTCGACAACCCCAAGATGAAATTATTCAGTGGAGCAGCCACCGCAATTCTGCGGGCGGCACCCACTCCCGGACCGGCTACACTCACGGTAACTGCCCCCGGGGTTAAACCTGCTACAATGACTATTGAAGTGAAATAACGGCACACATCGTCATCTACTTCCTGCTTATAATGTTCAAAACCGGAATTTGTCAGTTTTTTGACGAATTCCGGTTGTTTTTTGAGACCGAATTCTTCGGTTATTAATCAGTTTTTATTTAAATTTGTGAGTAGAAAAGAATCCTCAAATCTAAAATTACCCCACTATGGAAATGGAACAAAAAATCAAGAAAGTGTTCAAGGAAAAATTCGGTACAGAAGGCACACTCTATGCCTCGGCCGGTCGTATCAACCTGATTGGTGAACACACCGATTATAACGGCGGATACGTTTTCCCTGGCGCAATCGATAAAGTCATCATGGCTGAAATCCGCCCCAACGAAACAAATAAGGTGCGTGTTTTCTCAATCGACATCGACGAATATGCCGAATTCGGCCTCAATGAAGAAGACGCTCCCAAGCAGCAGTGGGCACGCTATATATTCGGCATTTGCCGTGAAATAATCAAACGCGGCGGCTCCGTGAAAGGCTTCGACGCCGTATTTGCCGGTAATGTTCCCCTCGGCGCCGGCCTTAGCTCGTCGGCCGCTCTTGAAAGCTGCTTCGCTTTCGCTCTTAACGACCTCTTCAACGGCAACACCATTGACAAATTCGAACTCGCCCGCATCGGCCAGTCGACCGAACACAACTATTGCGGCGTGAACTGCGGTATCATGGACCAGTTCGCATCCGTCTTCGGCAAGAAAGACCATCTGATGCGTCTCGACTGCCGCTCGATGGAATTTGAATATTTCCCCTTCAACATCGACGGTTACACCCTTGTGCTTCTCGACTCCAAAGTTAAGCACGCCCTTGTAGACTCCCCCTACAACAAACGCCGCCAATCGTGCGAACGCGTTGCTCAGCGCCTCGGCATCGAGACTCTCCGCGACGCAACCATGGAGATGCTCGACAAAGTAAAATCCGACATCACCGCTGAAGACTATTCTCGCGCGAAATTCGTGATTGAAGAGAAACAGCGTGTGCTCGACGTTTGCGACGCCCTCCAGCGCGGCGACTGCGAGACCGTCGGCAAAAAGATGTATGAGACCCACGAAGGTCTTTCCAAAGACTACGAGGTTTCGTGCGTAGAGCTCGACTACCTCAACGACATCGCCAAGGAGTGCGGCGTTACCGGCTCACGAATCATGGGCGGCGGTTTCGGCGGCTGCACCATCAACCTGGTGAAAAACGATCTTTACGATAATTTCATCGCCACCGCCAAGAAAAAATTCAACGAGAAATACGGCCATGAACCCGTGGTTTATCCCGTAATCATTTCTGACGGCGCACACAAAGTTTCCGAATAATCAAGATTTTAATTTTATGCGGGCGGAGATACATCATCGAGGTATCTCCTCCCGTTTCAAATATCTGAAGATTTATTCCGAAACCTCAAAAAAGTTGCGGCCTAATGAGATAATCCTTAGTGAATATCGCAGATACTGAATTTTATCTAACCTATTTATAATCCCAACCGATTAAACTGACAATGAAACCTACATTATTCGTCCTCGCCGCTGGCATGGGAAGCCGTTACGGCGGTCTGAAACAGCTCGACTCGCTGGGCCCCAATGGTGAAACCATCATGGACTACTCCATTTACGATGCCCTTCAGGCCGGATTCGGCAAAGTGGTATTCGTAATCCGCAAAGACTTCGAGCAGGATTTCCGCGACAAAGTCCTCTCCAAATATGAAGGCCATGTACCGGTAGAAGTTGTTTTCCAGAGCACAGACAAACTTCCCGAAGGATATACCTGCCCGGCCGACCGTACCAAACCCTGGGGAACCAATCATGCCGTTCTCATGGGCAAAGATGTAATCAAAGAGCCGTTCGCCGTAATTAACGCCGACGACTTCTATGGTCGCAATGCTTTCGAGGTCATTGCCAAAGAACTGGCGCGTCCCCGCGACAAGAAGGGCGACTACTGCATGGTAGGCTTCCGTGTAGGCAACACCATGACCGAAAACGGTTCCGTAGCCCGCGGCGTATGCGAGAATAAGGACGGCCTGCTTACCTCGGTCGTTGAGCGTACCGCAATCAGCTACGACAAGGACCATAACATCGTATTCACCGACGAAAACGACCAGGTTCAGACCCTCGACCCCAAGACTCCAGTCTCGATGAACCTCTGGGGCTTCACACCCGACTATTTCGAGTTCTCCGAGCGCGAATTCAAGAAATTTCTCGACAAGGATCTCAACACCCCGAAAGCGGAATTCTTCATTCCTCTCTGTATTGACGCTCTGATTAATTCCGGAGAAGCAACTGTTAAAGTTCTCGATACCGATTCCCGCTGGTTTGGCGTCACATATGCCGCCGACCGCCCCGGTGTGGTAGCAAAATTCGCCGAACTCCATCAGAACGGCACCTACCCCACTAAACTTTTCTAAGCCGATCCAGGTTGAAAGATATAGAATCCGGAATCAAATATCAAACAACACAAATATGAAACCCAGAATTCTCGTTACCGGCGGCACTGGCTACATAGGCTCGCACACAGTTGTCGAGCTTCAGAAAGCCGGCTATCCCGTGGTTATCATCGATAACCTTTCCAATTCTAATAAAGAGGTCCTCGACGGTATCGAGCGTATCACAGGAATACGTCCCGATTTCGTGGAGGCTGACTGCACCGACATCAAGGCTCTCGACAAACTTTTCACCAATTATCCAGGCATAAAAGGTATCATCAACTTCGCTGCAAGCAAAGCCGTCGGCGAGTCGATGCAGAAGCCTATCCTGTACTACCGCAACAACCTCGCTACACTCCTGAACCTGCTCGAAGAGATGCCCATCCATGGTGTGCAAGGCATTGTTTTCTCCTCGTCGTGCACAGTTTACGGCGAACCCGACGTAAATCCCGTAACCGAGCAATCGCCCATCAAAAAAGCGACATCTCCCTATGGCAACACAAAGCAGATTTCGGAAGAAATCATTACCGACGTAATCAATGCCGGCGCTCCCATCAAGAGCGTTATTCTCCGTTATTTCAACCCCGTAGGCGCTCATCCGTCGGCTGAAATCGGCGAATTGCCCAATGGCGTTCCTCAGAATCTGATTCCCTATCTCACTCAGACGGCAATGGGCATCCGTAAGGAACTCAGCGTGTTTGGCGATGACTACAATACGCCCGACGGATCGTGTATCCGCGACTATATCGACGTTGTAGACCTCGCCAAGGCTCATGTTATAGCCGTAGAGCGTATGCTTGAGGACAAAAGCGACGAAAAAATCGAGATTTTCAATCTTGGAACAGGCAACGGCCTCTCCGTTCTACAGCTTATCAACACCTTCGAAGAAGCTACCGGAGTGAAGGTACCCCACAAAATTGTGGGGCGTCGTGCCGGCGATATCGAGAAAGTCTGGGCCAACCCGACATATGCCAACGAAGTGCTCGGCTGGAAAGCTGATACCCCCATTGCCGATACCATGCGTTCGGCCTGGGCATGGCAGTGCAAACTTCGAGAGCGCGGCATAATGTAATTTCTACCCCAAACTCATATCAAAAAAATGCAGGCGTTGATTCGGAAAGTTCCGGCCAACGCCTGCAATTATTTTTACCACGGGCCTGATGCAGATTGTCAGACCGTATGCGAACTGCCGTCGAAACAATGGGTGCAGATCCGGCATTTAGGCAGACCTATTGATTTGACAAGGTTGTCGAGCGAATTGAAACGCAATGTGTCAAGCCCCAGCTTCAAACGGATGAGATCAACCATTCTTTTATGACGTTCAGTTGTAGGAGTAGCATATTCATCGAGATGACGCGTACCTTCCTCCCCTTCCAGCTCGGCTATACACCTGCGCGTTATAAGCTCCATTTCAGTTTTCGACGACGTAAAGTTCAGAAATTCGCACGGGTAAATAAGTGGTGGGCACGAAATTCTCACATGGACCTTGGCGGCGCCACATCGACGGATATCAGCTACATTATCGCGCAACTGCGTGCCGCGTACAATTGAATCATCGCAAAACGCTACGCTTTTGCCACGCATCAAAGCCTCGTTAGGTATAAGCTTCATTTTAGCGACAAGCTCGCGACGCTGCTGAGTGCTTGGAGTGAAACTGCGGGGCCATGTCGGAGTATATTTCACAATACCACGTTTATACGGCCGGCCGATTGCCTGCGAGAATCCAAGGGCCATTCCAGTTCCGGAGTCAGGAATCGGGCTGACAAAGTCAATGTCGTCCTCATCATCGCTGCCAAGCAAATAACCATTGTCGTAGCGCATTTCATCCACATTCCTCCCTTCATACTCACAGGGCGGATAACCATAATATGTCCAGAGGAAAGCACAGATTTGCATCTCAGCTGCCTCCTTCCGAAGCACCTCAACCCCATTTTCGGCTGAAATCCTGACAATCTCTCCCGGGCCGAGCTGCCTCAGAAGTTCATAACCAAGATTGGCAAACGCGCACGTCTCCGAACCTACAGCATAATCCGTTCCATTGGAAGCCAAGGCGACGGGGGTTCGTCCCAGAAAATCTCTGGCGGCAATTATTCCGTCGGATGTAAGAATCAGCATCGAGCATGAGCCTTTCACGCGACGGTGCACATTAGAGATTCCATCCACGAAATTCTTTCCTTCACAAATCAGTGCGGCCACCAGCTCTGTGGGGTTCACAATATCGTTGCTGTGTTCACAGAAATGATGGCCGCGGTTCAGAAGCTCCTTCTGGAGCTCGTCGATGTTGTTGATGCGTCCTACGGTAGTAATTGCAAATTTGCCGAGATGACAGTTTATGATAATCGGCTGAGCATCCGTATCGCTGATTACTCCGATTCCCGCTTTCCCAGAAAATTCATGGAGGTCGCCCTCGAATTTGGTTCGAAAATACGTGTTTTCGATATTGTGGATTGAACGCGCGAAATGGCCTTCGTTGACGGTTGCCATACCTGCGCGCCGTGTGCCGAGATGCGAATTATAATCGACACCATAAAACAGCTCGTCGACACAGCAACCTTCGCGTTTCACTACTCCGAAAAATCCTCCCATACGCTTATATGTATATATGTACTTAATACTGGTTTTAAATTTCTATTAAAGAATCGGCTCCGAAATCCCTGATGGCACGACGACCGATTATATTGTCCCACTGCATCGGAGAGATTCCGTTTCCGGGGCGCTTTACCGTTATATTATCCTCCGTAAAAATCTCTCCGGCTTTAATTTCCCGGGCAGCCACGATGCTCTTCCGTGCCACAACGATATTTGGTCGCTCCGAATCGCTGACATGCTTACTGGAATCTCCAAGAGCCAACTCAATATTACGTATGGCATCCACCATAGCTTTCAGTTCATCCGGCTCGAGAGAAGCCTTGTGGTCAGGCCCGGGCAAAGACTTGTCGAGAGTAAAATGCTTTTCTATCACTCTTGCACCCATCGCCACAGCCGCTACCGGGACCTCTATTCCAACCGTATGGTCGCTATAGCCAACAGCGGCTGGCGTCAGTTTAAGCAGATCGCCCATGGCTCTGAGGTTAACATCGGCCATCGGTGTGGGATACTGTGTATTGCAGTGCAAAAGAATCACATGGTTACGAGGCGTTCCTGCCTCTTCCAGAACACGCAGAGCCGTTTCAATCTCTTCCAACTCACACATTCCAGTCGAGAGAATCACCTTTTCACCCCGACGTCCGATTTTCCTTAGATACGGCAGGTTCGTAATCTCTCCCGATGGAATTTTCCAGTAATCCATATCGAGCTCAGCCAGACAATCGATTGAAACCAAATCAAATGGTGTCGACATAAAACCGATTCCTTCTTCATCACATATCTTCTTCAACGAGGCATAATCGTCGAGCCGAAGATGAATCTTGCGGCACATCTCGAGTTGAGACTCCGCATTGCCCGTGGTTTCTTTCTGATACTCGGCTTTTGGTGCAATCGACGATATTACCAGTTCGGGAACAGCCGTCTGAAACTTCACATAGTCGGCTCCGGCCTCCTTTGCCGCCCGAATCATTTCGACAGCCCGGCCGTAATCGCCGTTATGGTTAACTCCGGCTTCCGCTATGATAATTACTTTATCGGTCATTTTAAAATATCATTTATAAAACACGACCTCCTGAGGATAACGACATATACGCGTGCCCGGACGCCAGGGAACATCCTGCTTCAATGGCAGACCGGCAAAATCGCTCAACATATATAGCGGAATATCCGCACCAGCATGTACTGAACAAACTGCCCCACCACCAAGCCGCGGGTTGATTTCCATCAGCAATGCCCGGCTATCGCCGGAGGTATCCGCATCGCGAAGGAACTGTAAAGTAACAGGCCCACGCAACTGCAATGCTTTAAGTATCCGATGACTCGCATTTTCAATCTCACTATCGTGAATTGTCTCCGTCTCCGTGACTTCGCCTCCCGATACGGCGATGCGCTCTCGTGGAACGGCGCAAACCACTTCCCCATCGGATGCCACATAACAATCGACAGTATATTCCTTTCTGTGAGCGATATATTTCTGAAACAGATATGTACCGGCCTCACTGCTGCCAGCCAACTGCTCGTATTCCACCTTACTAAGAATCCTGATCCCTTTTGAGGCAGATCCAAAACAGGGTTTTGCAATTATATCACCCTCCACCGGTTCATACTGCGGATTGGAAGGCAACGGGAACCCAAGTTTATGGAAAAGCGCGTCCGCCTCTATTTTATTGAACATCAACGCGCTCATTTTAGCATCAGTACCTCCCGGAGTCCATACCGAAGCATCGGCCGACGCATAGCGTATGGCAATCTCAACCGCCGGGTCGACAAACGGCAACAAAATATCTATCCGGTTCTCCTCCACAACCGTATGGAGGTGATCCATGATATCCGAATCGTTCCATCGCAGGCCTTTAACCACTGTTGCGACTTCTGCGATAGGCACCTCGGATGTGAGTTCATAACTGAACAGATTCACTGCCATACCGAGTCGCGTTCCGGCACGCTTAATCATCCTTGCCATAGAGACGCGTTTGGCGCCTCCGAGCATCAGAATATTTACCGCCTGCTTCATGTCGTAGTTCGTTTAAAGAGCAGTTAATAAAGTGTCATCGGTTGTATATATCGCTTTTGTATCCGGCCAGGTGCTCAGGCTGACAAATCCAGTCGATTGTTTTCTGTAAACCTTCCCTGAGCGACACCTGCGGACGCCAATCGGTCAACGCCAGTATTTTGGTATTGTCGCCGCAAAGCCTTCTGACCTCGCTTTTCGACGGCCGCAGCCTTTGAGGATCCACTACATATTTTACATCTGAATGCATCAGTTCCGCAATAGTTTCGAGAGTCTCCTTCATCGAAATCTCAGTACCGGTAGCGATATTGATTTCCACCCCTTCGATTCCGTCGGCACGACCTAAAGCGAGAAATCCCCTGCAGGTATCCGTAACGAAATTAAAATCGCGGGTAGGAGTAAGATCGCCCACCTTAATCTCTTTGGCTCCGGAGGCAATCTGCGAGATGATGGTCGGAATGATAGCTCTTGCGCTCTGGCGCGGCCCATAGGTATTAAAAGGACGGGCTATGACCACCGGAAGTTCAAAAGCATTGTAAAAACTTTTGGCAATGGCGTCGGCACCGATTTTTGTAGCTGAATACGGCGACTGAGGCTGCCGCGGATGCTTCTCGTCGATAGGCACATAGAGGGCTGTGCCATAGACTTCGGATGTAGAAGTGACTACAACGCGCTCCACATTGCAGTCCTTTGCGGCCTGGCATATGTTGAGTGTTCCTGTCACGTTTGTGTCGACGTAGCTTTCAGGTGCTACATAGCTGTATGGAATAGCGATAAGAGCCGCAAGATGGAAGATGGTATCGACATCGCGGGCTATATGACGGCAGAATGCTGCGTCGCGGACGTCGCCACACACCACTTCAAGATTCGGGTGATTGTTTCCCTCAAGCCAGCCCCAGTTGTTAAACGAGTTATACTGGCTTAATGCCCGTACTTTTATCCCTTCCGCCAAAAGAAGGTCTACAAGATGCGAGCCGATAAAGCCGTCGGCACCGGTGACGAGTGCGTGTTTTATATCTCTTGCCATAAACCTTATATTCTGTTTTACGATTATTTATCCTTGTTTTTTAAGTCGGTAGCCATAGGTCTTGCCATCTACGGGCGATGTGAACGTAAGGTAGGCATCTCCCCCCCTCTGCGACTCAATCTTCAGCTGTGTGACGCCTCCGACTATGAAATGTGAATCGGGAAACGGCGCATATATACCGTTGCCAGCTTCTCCTTCGGCCGCCGGATTATTGTCGTCTGAATTTCTAAAGTTCACGAACAGGTAGCCGTTATCTTCGTTCCAGGTAGCATAGTGTGTGTCAGCATAGCTCTCAACGGCATTCTGGTTGACGCGCACCATTTCAAAAACATCGTTCTGAAATTTCCAGAAAATATTCCCCTCGTAACCGGCATCGGAGGTACCGTCGACGGTAATCTCCGTAAGTTTCCATGTCCCGAACCACGGACCTATGTCGCCGTTGTTACGGGTGCAACTGCTGATTCCTGTCATAACCATAACAGAAACAAGAACAACAGCCAGTTTGCGGATAATATATATTGTCTGCTTAAGCATAAATAGCGAAAAAATATTATTATGTTTCGTTAAAGTTTCAGAAGCCCGCGATACTTCACCGTCAGGCATGCGCCGAAGTTATCGCCGTAGAGTTCTCCGTGGTCGAACGCAATCTGGGCGTTAACCGAGAGCCCAGGAACGCGACTTACGTTGTATGTCCCCTCGAACATCATCGACGTGTCCGACGCCGGATTAAGAAGAGGCATAAATGGCGTGCCCCAGCTGCGTCGGTAGCCGCCGAGCACACGGTAGGAAAAGTCCTTGCCGACCTCACCCTTTATACCGATATGGAATCCACGAACGAGATTATTAGTAAACTCCATGATTCCGTTCTGATTGTAGATAGGCGAACGAAGAAACGGAGTGCCGATGCTCATGCCATAGTACTGGTAGCCGTTGTATTCGTGGTTATTGTAATAATTGTCGCCACCCTCGGCTCTGCCGGTAATAGTCGTATTGCTGAAGTCATCCGGATCCCAGTGAAACGGCCCCGACTGATTGGTAAAATCAAGATACTCGACAACAGCGCCAGACACGATTGCCCTGCGGTTTGCGGAGAATTCCAGGCCCCACAGTCCATCAAATCCGTTCAGGAAACCGATTCCCGAGCCGTCTTCCCAAGGCTTCTGAAGATATGCCTTGATTTCCATGCCGTTGCGGAGTCTGTAGCGCATATGTATATCCCAGCAGCCAAGGGCACTCCCTGAAACATACTCCTTACCTTCATCTTTGGGAATCAACATCTTGAAGAACTGACTGAAACTCTTGGAAAGTTCTTTCGACATATATATCTTCCCGGCGGAGTAATAATCGGTATTTCCGCCGAACATCGAGCCTACCTGCATACCGATTGTAACCGAGAATGGCTTTGAAGGCTTGGTGCGGAAATAGCATCGTTTATAAGTATAAAGCGCACCCTGATTGAGATGGCCGCCATAATAGTTGAAGTGATTGCGCATCCAGGCATTGTCAGTGAACTTCCCATAGGAAAGTTCGCCTTGAATCTGAACCCAGCCTTTTGTAAACGGAATATCCTGGAAATCTATGAAGCCTGCTCTTACCTCCGGAATCGGACGCGCGTTGCCGCTCTCAACAAAATCGCCGCTGCTAAGTTCATTGTTAAGCAACGCGGAGCCATGCTCCTTCAGGCCGACCGTAAGAAACACGCCGCGGTATTTCACCTCTCCACACAGTTGCTGAATCCAGAAACGCGACGGATGCTGAGGATTTTGCGCCCACACATTGTCGTTTCCGTCATAACGCAGATAATCCACATTGCTTCCATATCCCGCAATCAAATCCGCACCATATCCATAGCTGAAACGTGAGGCAGTATCCATATCGTGCCAAATATGTCCACGCACAATGGCAGATTTGCTTTGTGTAATCACCCCATGGCGATTCGACGCAATATAATATGGTGCGAAATCATTATTGCCTGCCGCACCGGTCACTCCAGCCTCCCAGTTGACCTCATGGTCTACGGCTTTCATATTAAAACCGACGCAAGCCGACGCGATTGCGATTCCGAATACTATTGTCCGAGGAATTTGCATAAGCGATGAGTCAAATCGTTGTTATATAATCCTTAGAAACTTCACTGCAGAAAATATTACGCCTCATGGATTTAACAGATGGGTCTCTGCCGCATCGAATGTCTCTATATGGCGTTGCTTTTTCTCTTCGAAGATATCCTCGATGGTGAGGAATATACCGGTCTCCTCCACATCGCCGAACTCATCGTTGATAGCCGTTCCGAAAATCTTCATTGTAGGCGATAGACTCATATAGGCATTCACAAGAGGGGGAATATTGATGCCATGATCCCGGATAGCCGCATTAAGTATACGGTAGTCCTCCTTGAAATCATTGCCGGGAAACATTGAGGCATATTTCTCGGCTGGGAAATCCGCTGCAATGGGCTTGAACGGTCGAACAAGTCGGTCCGGATCGGGGAAATGCTTACGTAGAAAATACAGCAGCATGTCGCGGCACTCCCGGTCATAGCTGGGATACATCGTGAACTTACCGAAAAGATGTCGGATTTCAGGATGAAGCACCGTAAGTGCGCCAAGACCATCCCAAAGATTATCGAGGGCGAACAAGGCCTTTGCTCCAGCTTTCGACGACTGATATTCCAGTCTGACAAACGACCGTCCGAGCTCTATGGTGTAAGGGAGATAGTCTGACATGAAACGCTCTGAAAATCTGAACATATGCGATGTGGCAATCCGGGGGGAGCCATCGGAATTTATATGGATATCACGTCCGAGAATAAACCTGTAGCCGCCGGTAATCAGCTTTTCCTCCGGATCCCAAACCAAAAGCTGGCGACATGGAGGATCCATCAAATCGAATTCATCAATGTCGCAGGCTTTTCCAGTGCCACCCCCCGCCGTGCGAAAAGCGATTTCCCTAAGGCGTCCGATTTCCCTCATGACGTTGGGCGCGCAGTGAGCGTCCACAATGTATATCTCATTGTTCCCTTTGTTGGTCTTACGCATGAAACGTTCAGCCGTCAGCTCAGCCTCAAGCAATTTTACGTCAACTGGATCTATGATTTCTTCTGCCATGCAGCACTTAAAATTTATGATTTGTGAACCGGGTGTGGCGAAGCGTCGTACTTCATATGATAAACTTCGCTCTGAATGGAGTCGGCCATACCACGTGCGTCGCGTTTCTTGAAGAGATCGACGTATGGTATCGTGCGGCCGACAGACACCGTATATTTCCTTCCGTGACTTCCGACCATCTCGCCTGGCAGAAGTACCTGCTCGAGGTTGAACGGTATGCCAAGACGCTTCCGGAGATTCGCACAGCGGTAGAATTTCTTCGAATTAACTCCGTCGAAATATAGCGGCACTATATCGCGCTGATGCTTTCTGGCCTGGGTGACAAACGATTTCTGCCAGCGAAGGTCGCATACTATCTTGCGGGACTCTCCGATGAAATCAACCTTCCGGTAGCGCGAACATATACCGGCCGGAAATATAATTATGGGATCGTTGCCGGCCAAAGTAGCGTCGAGTCTCTCCATAGCCTCACGCGACTGGCTACCGAACTTGTTGATAGGCAGAAAAACGTTCTCCAGGGGTTTGACAGCCATTAAAAGATCGTTTACAACAAACCATACCTGGCCACCATAATGTTTCTGAACAAGATATGTAAGCGCCAGGCCGTCAAGCCCACCAAGCGGATGGTTAGAGACGAGAATCACACGACGGTTGGCGGGGTCCGGCAAACTCCGGGTGCCGTCCCATTCAACAGTCACGTCGAGCGAGTCAAGCACTCCCTTGCAGAATTCCGCTCCTGTTTTGCCGTAATTCGCCTGCAGAAGTTCGTTGAGCTCATCCTGGCAGATCAGACGCTCCAGCCATTTTACGAGGCTATGTGGTAAAAATCGATACACCCCGGGCACACGCGCACGAAGCACCTTGTCGAGATCGATCTTCATCACTTCTTCCTGATCCATATTGAATTTATAATTCACACTGGATTAACGGCATAGAGGAAGTACAACCGGCACATTCCCGTTCAGCCGCCATCATGGCGTCTTTATATTGGCAAAATTAAGCAGAATTTCATATTTTTGCACACTATAAACTGAAAAATTTCACCGTAATTGGCCACATTTGACTCTTTCATCCGCTTTATCGACAATCTTTCAAAATCTACGGCGACGCTTGTACGTGTGATTCTGATGGGTCGGAGAACTGATTTTCCACGTCTGCAGAGTTGCAGACATGATGCTCTTATCATACTCGGTAACGGCCCATCGCTCCGGGATAATCTCGACCATGATATGACGGTGCTTAATTCACACGATACGCTTGCGGTGAACTTCGCGGCAACGACGCCCGAATTCAAGTCGCTGCGCCCACGATATTATGTACTTGCCGACCCACATTTTTTCAATAATACGGAGGATGCGAACGTCAGTCGGCTGATAGAGTCGCTCTCTGCGGTAGATTGGGAACTCATCTTGTTCGTACCGGCCCGAAGCGCCCGAAAGGTACGCAGGATTATTTCCAACCCCAATATAAGAATCGCCGGATTCAACATGCTTGCTGCCGAAGGATTTTTATGGCTCTCACAGCAGCTTATGCAACGGCATATGGGCATGCCACGCCCACGCAATGTGCTGATTCCATCGCTAATGATCGGAATTTGGCTCGGATACAGCCGGATTGTGGTTCTCGGAGCCGACCATTCCTGGCTAAAGACACTCAGCGTCGACGACAACAATAAGGTGGTATCCGTCCAACCACACTTCTACAAAGAAAATCCTCAAGAGATAGAACGCATAACCAAGACATACGATTCAAGACGTCTGCATGAGGTACTTGAAAGCATGTGCATAGCTTTCAAAGCCTACCACTCTATAGAAGCGTTCGGCCGCGACCGCGGAGTGGAAATTCTCAATGCCACTCCCGGATCGTATATCGACGCATTCCGCCGCGCGAATCTGCAGGACTCACTGCCTGACGGCAAAACTTCGACCAACAGGAAATAACCCCGTATGGAATACACCACAATAGCAACTCCGTCGGAATCGCAGTTCACCGAACAGCGTAGCCGCTTTCTCGCCTTCGCCCATCCGGTCGAAAGTCCGGAAGAAGCAAAACAGATTGCAAAGGACTACACGCGTCGTTTTTTCGACGCGCGCCATGTTTGCTGGGCTTATATGATAGGCGCTGAACGAACCGACTTCCTTTCGACCGACAACGGAGAGCCATCCGGCACTGCCGGCAAACCGATTCTTGGCCAGATCAATTCGTTCGGACTTACCAACGTAATTGTAGTCGTGGTTCGCTATTTCGGCGGTATAAAACTCGGGACCTCCGGACTTATCGCCGCCTATCGTCAGGCCGCACGCCAGGCTATCGAAGCCGCGGAGATAATAACATGCCATGAAATGGGACAGATTACCCTTACGTTTCCATTCGTATCAATGAACGGAGTAATGAAAATCATAAAAAGCCGGGCGATCACCATAACCTCTCAGGAATTTGACAATACATGCCGTATGGCTCTGGCACTCCCTACGGCCATGATTCCGGAAATATCCCGGCTGCTCACCGACGTGGAGGGCGTAAGTATAATATAGAATTCAGCCCGACTGAATATACATATTGTTTTGCACATCAAGCAATTTCGACAAGCCTGCTCAGTCCCGAAGTCTGCAGGGTGCGCAAAAGCTATGTTGCGAAACATATAAATTCCTATTGCCATTCAGAGTTTTTTCGCTAATTTGCGCTCACAATCGCTTTTCGAAGCGATTCCTCTCCCCAGCCTTTATAATTCATTTCAAAAAACTCTAATAGCATGAAGGTTTATCAATCCAACGAAATCAAAAACATCTCTCTGCTCGGCAGCAAGGGATCAGGGAAAACCACACTCGCGGAAGCTATGCTCTACGAGTGTGGAGTTATAAAACGCCGCGGCACGGTTGAGGCAAAAAACACTGTGTCCGACTATTTCCCCGTTGAGAAAGAATACGGCTATTCGGTATTCTCCACCGTTTTCTACGCCGAATTCCTTAACAAAAAACTCAACGTAATCGACTGCCCGGGAGCAGACGACTTCGTTGGCAACGCAATCACAGCCCTCAACGTTACGGATACAGGTGTAATCCTCGTTGACGCCCAGTATGGCGTGGAAGTGGGGACACAGAATATTTTCCGTACAACCGCATCGCTTAAAAAGCCTGTGATTTTCGCCATCAACCAGCTCGACGGCGAAAAAGCCGATTATGAAAACACACTCGAACAGATGCGCGAAATCTTCGGTAAGAAAATTGTCCCCATCCAGTATCCACTCTCGTGCGGCCCGGGCTTCAACGCCATGATCGACGTGCTGCTCATGAAGAAATACTCATGGGGCCCTGATGGAGGCGTTCCAACTATAGAAGAGATCCCCGCAGAAGAACTTGATAAGGCACAGGAGCTTCATCAGGCCCTTGTGGAAGCCGCAGCCGAAAACGACGAGACTCTGATGGAGAAATTCTTCGAGCAGGGTCATCTATCGGAAGACGAGATGCGAGAAGGCATCCGCAAAGGTCTGGTAGACCGCTCTATTTTCCCGGTGTTCTGCGTAAGCGCACTTAAGGATATGGGCGTTCGCCGCATGATGGAATTCCTCGGCAACGTAGTGCCTTTTGTCGACGACATGCCCGCGCCTGTCGATACCGCCGGCGACGCCATCGCTCCCGACAGCAACGGCCCCCTGAGCATCTATATGTTCAAGACTACCGTAGAGCCACACATCGGCGAAGTACAATATTTTAAAGTAATGAGCGGAACGCTCAACGCCGGTGCCGACCTGGACAACGTAACGCGCGGAGGCAAGGAACGCCTTGCCCAGATCTACTGCGTATGCGGTCAGATCAAGACTCCTGTGGATAAGCTGTGTGCCGGCGATATAGGTGCCACCGTGAAGCTGAAAGATGCACGCACCGGCAATACACTTGACGAGAAAGGATGCGAAATCGCGTTCGACTTTATCAAATATCCCGCACCGAAATATTCGCGCGCCGTTCGACCCGTTACGGAAAGCGACGCCGAAAAATTGTCCGGTATTCTTACCCGCATGCACGAGGAAGACCCGACCTGGGAAATCGTGCAGAGCAAGGAGCTGAAACAGACCATCCTTTCCGGACAGGGAGAATTCCACCTGCGCACATTGAAATGGCGCGTGGAAAACAATGACAAACTCCCCATCATCTTCGAGGAGCCCAAAATCCCTTATCGCGAAACAATCACGAAAGCTGCCCGCGCCGATTACCGCCACAAGAAGCAGAGCGGTGGTGCCGGCCAGTTCGGCGAAGTTCACCTGATTATCGAGCCATATTCGGCCGATGCACCAATGCCGGACACCTATCGTTTCGGCAATCAGGAGTTCAAAATGAGCGTTCGCGACACACAGGAAATTCCCCTGCAATGGGGAGGCAAACTCGTTGTCCACAACTGCATCGTGGGCGGCGCAATAGATTCCCGCTTTATCCCTGCTATTGTGAAAGGCCTCATGGACCGTATGGAGCAGGGCCCGCTTACCGGATCGTATGCCCGCGACGTGCGCGTCTGCATCTACGACGGCAAAATGCATCCTGTTGACTCAAACGAGATTTCCTTCCGCCTTGCGGCCCGCAACGCATTCTCGGAAGCATTCCGCAATGCAGCCCCCAAAGTACTCGAACCCGTATACGACGTTGACGTAATGGTGCCGTCCGACGTTATGGGCGATGTAATGAGCGACCTTCAGGGACGTCGTGCAATCATTATGGGTATGTCGAGCGAAAACGGCTTCGAGAAAATTTCCGCCAAAGTGCCCCTCAAGGAAATGGCATCCTATTCAACCGCTCTCAGTTCGATAACAGGCGGACGCTCGTCGTTCACCATGAAGTTCGCATCTTATGAACTTGTGCCCGGCGACGTTCAGGAGAAACTCCTGAAAGAATATGCCGAAAAGAATGCCGACGAATAACAGCATCGTCTAACCTTCATTTTATCAATACTTTCGCAAGGCGATGTGCCGGTTTCGGCACATCGCCTTCCTTAACCAAGCAAACGCATCCAAACACATTCCACATCACAATTTTAGGACAAAAATGCGTTTCGGAGTAATTACCAGTGGATTTTTTGAAAGAAAAATACGTTGTTTTGTAATTTTTTTATGAAAATAACTTTGAATTCGAAAAAAGGTTGTTATATTTGCGGATGCAATGGAAAGCGACGCTGATTTAGATGCTTTTACTCCAACCGACCATAGCGTCGGCTCCTCCATAGCAGAGGAGTTGCTATTATTTTGCACAACATTCAATTACTTTTTTATAACCCTTTAAATTCATTCCACACGATGAAAGAATTAGTAGCTAAAATCAGCGAGCTTTGCGCTGCATTTGAAAAAGAAGCCAAACTTAACGTTGAAAACGGCAATAAGGCAGCCGGCACACGTGCCCGCAAGGCTTCCCTCGAGCTCGAGAAACTCATGAAGCAGTATCGCAAGGATTCCATCGAGGCATCGAAATAATCGCCCCGGATTCCTACACAGACACTTACACAGAAGAACCGACCGATTGCCGGATTACACCGGACAAAGCGGTCGGTTCTTCTATTTTATCTTCTGTAAAAACTTGAAACAACAGACTTTTACATGTCGTCGTTTCGTGGATTATTATTGAGGATGCGTGTATCCTGCTTTTCAAGACATTTGTCGGCGCGGTTATGGTCAGCACGGTTAATGTCGGCACCTCGATAATCTTTCCGCGGCTCTGCCGCTTTTGTAGTGTGTTTTTTGCAAGCCATAATATAAAGGGATTATTATGTAACTGTTCTAAATTATTTTATACTTTACTGATATAATAATTTCGAGCAGTTACTGATCAGTTAAATTGTCAGATGGACTTTCCATCATCCATATTATTCCAACAATCCCGTCCGGCTACAGGTTCACCCTACAGTCAACAATCCTATCTGAGCAGGACGCTTACATCAGCAAGATGTATCATCGATTTCAAGCGGCAATTTACACAGTTCGTCAATATAATCAAGTATTTCGTTGCGCCCACGCTTATCGACCGACGATGTCCGGAATACCGGAGGCAGCTCTTCCCACTGATTGAGAAGCTCAGCGCAATATGCCGCCGTAGAAGCCTTGGCAGCAGCCGAAGATAGTTTATCAAGCTTGGTAAATACAATGCAGAACGGCACACCGTTCTCCCCAAGCCACTGCATGAATTCCATGTCGTTGCGCTGCGGCTTATGGCGGCCGTCGATAAGCAGAAAAAGACACGTCATCTGCTGACGGTTGAGTATATAACTCTCGATAATGCGCTTTATTTCCGCACGGCTCTCCTTACTGCGCTGTGCATATCCATATCCCGGCAAATCAACCAGATACCACTGGTCGTTTACAAGAAAATGATTGATAAGCAAAGTTTTACCCGGCGTTGACGACGTCTGCGCCAACGCCTTCTGCCCGGTAAGCATATTTATCAGCGATGATTTGCCCACATTAGACCGGCCGATAAACGCGAACTCATGGCGTGCGTCGGATGGGCATTTCCGATAGTCGGTATTACTTATTACGAAACGTGCGCTGTTTACAATCATTTGATTCTGCAGTTAGTTGTTGAATGTTTATAACCGGCGTAGGTGTCAACGATCTGCCGAGGCCGTAGACTGTTGCTGGCGACGGGCAATCTCAATAGTGCGGTTAAGTCGCTCACGCTCCACCTGAAGGTCGCGTGCCCGAATGGTTGCAGCGCTATAGGCATAAGCCTTCCCGATACCTTTAAGGACAGCCGGACTGATTTTTACCGACTTCTCCCCTTTGACGCCATAGAATATAACGGATGCACCCGCTGCTTGGTTTGCTTCCACGGCATTTCTGGCAACCACACCGATTGTGTCCGACTGAGCAGGCGAAAATGTAATGACTTCCGCCCCCCCGATACGATAATTGCTTTCACCATCGTATACCACGTTCTGCGTACGGGCGTTGCCGGCGGATGTCTTCAGTCCTATCGACTGATGTTTCAGATTGCCAGCAGGATTGACCGAAGATACAATATAGAACTCCCCTATCTCGCTTACACGGGCCTCGATGCCGGTTGTATTCATGAAGTCCGAACGATAAACTTCCGGCGCAATCCAATAGCCTTCTATCATCCCGGGAGTCTTGATCCATTTCAATTGGGTCTTAAGACTTTTCAGAGTCTCGATATCGGCGTTGTATGTAGAATCCACGGCTGCCAATGCTTTTGTGGCTTCGGCTTCGATTACTTTCGGCCGCATTGCCATGGCCACTCTCTGCAATGCAGTCTCTGCCGGGAATGTTTTCTGCAGGGAATCAAGAAGGACTATCGACGAAGCGTAATTTCCACTGCTGAAGTCATTCTCTGCCATGGCGAGCAGATTGCGCGCGTCGGGATTCTCGGATTTCGATGAGCATCCACTGCCGGCAATGGCCAATCCGGCAATTAAACAAGCCGTATATAATTTGATTTTCATATCAGGATTATATTAAATTTTATCAGTGTCAGACGAAATAAGAAGAGAATCACAGCGCACGCTGAACATCCTTCACGCCCTTGGCCGTAGAAATCTTTTTAATCAATTCCCGAAGTGTACGCGTATCGCTTACTCCTACTGTCAGATGGCCTTGGAATATACCATCGTGGGAATCAATCGAAATATTGCGGAGGGTAGCATTTTTCTCCTTGTTGATAATCGACGTGATATTGGTCACTATACCGATATCATCGCGTCCCACAATTCTCAGAGTGGCGGCGAACTGATCTCCGATCTTTCCCGACCATCTTGTCGCAATCATGCGGTAAGGATAGCGTTCGCGGATATTGCGTGCGTTGGGGCAGTCCGTGCGGTGTATTTTGATTACACCTTCCGACGATATGAATCCGAACACGTCGTCGCCATAGATGGGATTGCAACAGCGTGCGAAACGGTATTTCATCCCCTTGATATCGTTGCCAATCACAAGCACATCCGATGAAGCTCCGCTCTTTCCTGAATCCGAGGCATCAGGGGCCGTATCCTGCGACTGCAGCGAAAACTCCTCGGCCGACACCCTGCGCGGATGTTCCGCCGCCTCATGCAACTGAGTGTCGAGAGCGACATAACGCTCAGCCACAGCGTTGGTGTCGAGTCGACCGTCGGCTATGTCATTGAAGAAGTCGGTGGTCGTCTTGAACCCCATCTTCTTGATGAGCTTGCTTAATGTAGACTCGTCGATTTCGATTTTACGGTTCTTGAACCGCCGCTGCAGCATCTCCTTCCCGAGCTCCGCCGAGCGGTTGGCCTGCTCCTTGAGAGCCTGCCGGATTTTATTACGTGCCTTTGACGTAACTACGATGTTGAGCCAGTCCTGTTTGGGCACTTGATTCGACGAAGTCAGAATCTCGACAGTATCGCCGCTATGAAGGCGATAGGCAAGTTTCTCGTTTTTATGGTTCACACGTCCACCGCTACAAATGCATCCGAGACGCGAATGTACGGCAAACGCGAAATCAAGCAATGTGGCACCGGCAGGAAGGCGGTAAAGGTCGCCTTTCGGTGTAAATACGAAAACTTCCTTGTCGTAGATATCCATCTTGAAGTTCCGCATCAGTTCCATAGGACCCTGTTCGGCGGTTTCAAGGATATCGCGAACATTGTTCATCCACGTATCGAGGTTAGCCTCACTCTTGATTCCTTTGTATCGCCAATGGGCAGCCAGACCTTTTTCCGCAACCAGATCCATACGTCGGGTACGGATCTGCACCTCGACCCATTTGCCCTCGGGGCCGGCCACGGTGATATGCAGACTCTCGTAGCCATTCGATTTTGGAATGGATATCCAGTCCTTCATTCTCGAAGGATTTGGGCGATACATGTCCGTAACCACCGAATACGCCATCCAGCAGTCGGTTTTCTCGCGCTCGGGAGGCGTATCGATAATAATGCGGATAGCAAAGAGATCGTAGATGTGGTCAATGTCGTTCTTCTGCTTCTTCATCTTGTTCCAGATGGAGAATATAGACTTCGTACGACCCTTTATATCGAATTTCAAGCCAAGCGACTCGAGTTTGGCTTTCACAGGCCCGATAAATGCGGAAATATAAGCGTCGCGGGCGTTTTTACGTTCATTGAGCTGACGCGCAATCGAGGTATACGTCTCACGGTCGGTATACTTCAGCGACATATCCTCAAGATCGCTCTTTATCTTATACAGCCCGAGCCGATGCGCCAGAGAGGCATACAGATAATTGGCCTCGTAAGCTATGGACTTGACCGACTCCTCGTCGGGATGATGGTTGATAAGCCGCATCAATACGAGGCGATTGACAATCATGATGATTATCACACGGATATCCTCGGCAAAAACCAGCAGCAGGCGGCGGAAATTCTCACTGTCGGCAGCCGTACCGCGACTGTAGAGTGTGGAAACCTTAAGCAGGCCACGCACCATTTTGGCAATATCGGCGCCCCAGACGTCCTCCACCCCTTCGGGGGTAATATATTCCGACTGACATAAGGGATAAAGCAGTTGCGCCACCACCATATTGCGGTCCGGACTCACATTCTCGCAAAGCGCCACAGCCGACCGGATTGCACGCGTAAGTTGTGAGTTGCCGAAACGGTCGCGGCGGAATGCACCGGCCCGCTCGCCCGAGGCAAGAAGCGGGCGCAGCGCCGCACCATCGGAGGGTTCGGCCACCTGGGCCGTAGCGCGCAGCAGTGCTGCGAAATCAGACCGCAGAGTCTTCAGCTCGTCGGCATGCAAACGGTTTCCACCATCTACTGTCGGACGAATATTGTCGGGGGTTACGGATGGTTTCATTTCGATATACCGATATTCTAAGTCAAGGCGAACACATGATCAGTGAACACCACTGGCGATTCAAATCATTCGGGAGCACGCTTCCCATGCTCGATTATATAATCCTTAACTTCCTGGAACAGACGTGTTGCGAACACGAAGTCATTAAGAGCTTCGTTGGCAGTGGTGAAGATCCGTTCCTTGTCTCCTACCCACTCACGGTATCCCTTGTTGATGAATACGATATTCTCCCCGATGCCAAGCACCGAGTTCATGTCGTGGGTATTTATAATCGTGGTGATATTATACTCATGGGTGATGTCGTGAAGCAGCTCATCTATAAGAATCGACGTCTTCGGGTCGAGTCCGGAGTTGGGCTCATCGCAAAAGAGGTAGCGAGGATTCAGGGCGATGGCGCGGGCAATAGCCACGCGCTTCTGCATGCCGCCGGAAATCTCCGAGGGGTATTTGGACTCGGCTCCCTTAAGATTTACACGCTCCAGACAGAAGCGTGCGCGATCCAGCATTTCGTCGCGACTCATATCGGAAAACATCACCAGCGGAAACATTACATTGCCAAGCACTGTTTCCGAATCGAACAAAGCCGACCCTTGAAACAGCATTCCGATTTCCTGGCGCAGCTTCTTCACCTGGTCGGTCTTCATTTTCATGAAATCACGTCCGTCGTAAAGAATTTCTCCTTCTTCCGGACGCACAAGTCCCACAATGGACTTCATCAGTACGGTCTTGCCCGATCCGCTCTGCCCGATTATGAGATTTGTCTTACCACTGTAGAACTTCGCGCTGACGTCGTGGAGAATAGTCTTCCCGTCGAACGATTTAGTTATATTCCTTACCTCAATCATTGCAGCAGAAGTTTAGTAAGTAGTACATCAAACAGAAGAATCAGAATACTGCTCGAAACCACAGCGTTTGTACTCGCCTTTCCCACTTCGAGAGCGCCCCCCTTCACATAATAACCGAAATACGATGCAACCGATGCGATGATGAACGCAAAGAAAAGGCTTTTGATAAGGCCATACCATACATACCATTCCTGGAACATGGCCTGAAGTCCATACACATATCTGGAGACGCTGATAAGATCTGTAAAAACAGCTACAAACCAGCCGCCTACAAACGATGTCGCGATACAGAACACCACAAGCACAGGCATGAAAACCACAAAGGCCACAATTTTCGGAAGAATAAGATAGTTGGCCGAATTAACCCCCATGATATCGAGGGCATCAATTTGCTCGGTCACGCGCATGGTGCCTATCTCGGATGCGATATTGGAACCGACTTTTCCGGCCAGAATCAGGCAAAGAATCGAATTCGAAAACTCAAGCAGAACGATATCGCGGGTAGCCAGGCCGACCGAATAGGCCGGAATCAGAGGCGACGAGACGTTGAGCTGCATCTGGATGGTAATAACCGCACCGATGAAAAGGGATATCACAATCACAAGCGGAATGGAGTCCACTCCGAGCTTGATTATCTCCTGAATCGTGCGGCGCCCGAATATATTCCATTTGTCAGGCAGCGAGAACGTACGCTTCATCAGAAGCGTATACTGGCCAAGCTGCTCGAGCGATTTTATCAGAACCATAATCTATAGATTTTGTCGGTTTGCATAGTTTGCAACAACAAAGTTAGCGTTTTTTCATAAAAATCCGCCTGCCGAGGCTATCCGGTTGAAGGATTTTTCGTAATTTCGTGAAATATTTAATCTCCATCATCAGTCAGCTCATGCTAATTATCGGTATCGCAGGTGGAACCGGCTCAGGCAAAACCACCGTAGTCAATAAGATTATCTCCTCGCTTCCCGCCGGAGAAGTAGCTGTAATACCCCAGGACTCATATTATAAAGACTCGTCGCATATCCCCGCGGCCGAACGCAGCAAAATCAATTTCGACGAGCCTGCCGCAATCGAGTGGACCCTCCTGGTCGACCATCTCAAGCGTCTGCGCGATGGCAAGTCAATCGAAATGCCCACATATTCCTACCTTACGTGCACCCGCCAGGCAGAGACGGTTCATGTCGACCCTTGCGACGTGGTAATTGTGGAAGGCATTCTTGTGCTGACCGATCCGGTGCTTCGCGACATGATGGACGTAAAATGCTTTGTCGATGCCGATTCCGACGACCGACTGATTCGTGTAATAGCACGCGACTGCATCGAGCGCGGACGCACTCCCCAGATTGTAATCGACAGGTATCAGGACGTACTGAAGCCGATGCACAATATGTATATCGAGCCGACCAAGCGCTACGCAGACCTTATAATACCCCAAGGGGGCACGAATGCCGTGGCCATCGGTTTGCTCACCGATTATATTTTCGGCCGCCTTCGCCAGAGCTCCTGCCACTGAGAATATCCTATCGCGCCACCTGCATGACGCGCCCCACTCAAGCCTCCAACCAATCTATGGAAAAAATAGAACTTCACCTCGGTCAGGATGCTGTTGTCACGGAAAATGATACAACAGCCACTCCCGCAGAAGCAGCTCAGGAAAAAATGGTGCTTCGCACCGAAAACCTCGTGAAGAAATATGGATCGCGCACGGTTGTCAATCACGTCTCAATCGATGTGACTCAGGGCGAGATTGTCGGATTGCTCGGCCCGAACGGAGCCGGGAAAACCACGACCTTTTATATGACGACCGGACTCATCGTGCCCAACGAGGGGCAGATTTTCCTCAACGACATGAACATCACGAAGTTTCCGGTATATCGACGTGCGCGTCACGGCATCGGCTATCTGGCCCAGGAAGCCTCTGTGTTCCGCAAGATGACGGTGGAAAACAATATCCGCTCCATCCTCGAAATGACGCCACTGAGCAAAGAAGAACAACGCGATAAGCTTGAGAGTCTCATAGCCGAGTTCCGCCTGCAGAAAGTCCGCAAAAATCTCGGCGACCAGCTTTCGGGCGGCGAACGCCGACGCACCGAAATCGCACGCTGTCTTGCAATCAACCCGAAGTTCATAATGCTCGACGAGCCTTTTGCAGGTGTCGACCCAATAGCCGTAGAGGACATCCAGGAGGTGGTCTACAAACTGAAATCAAAAAACATCGGCATTCTCATCACCGACCACAACGCGCAGGAGACGCTCCGAATCACCGACCGCGCATATCTTCTTTTTGAAGGGAAAATCCTTTTCCAGGGAACCTCGGAGGAACTGGCGGCCAATCCCGTGGTCCGCGAGAAGTATCTCGGCCGGTCGTTCATCTTCCACCGGAAGCAGTTCAAATAAGCCACAGCACAACATAATAAAACGCGGGACAGCCCATCGGGTCGTCCCGCGTTTTATTGTAAATATATACTCAATCAAGCGTATACAGCATGTTTAGCTGCGAGCAGAGTGTTTTGCATCAGCGACACAATCGTCATCGGACCTACCCCGCCGGGAACAGGTGTAATGTGTCCACACTTTGGCGCAACCTCGGCAAAACAAACGTCGCCGCAAAGCCGGAACCCTTTAGGTCGCGATGCATCCGGCACTCGGGTGGTGCCGACATCAATTACCGTAGCTCCATCCTTAACCATCTCTGCCGTAACCGACTCCGGGGAGCCAGTGGCGCATATCAGAATGTCGGCCTTACTGCAGATTTCATTAAGATTCTTTGTATGGCGGTGACATACCGTCACGGTGGCGTTGCCAGGATTGGCTTTCTGCATAAGAAGCGTAGCCACGGGTTTTCCGACGATATTGCTGCGCCCGATAACCACCACGTTTGCGCCGGCCGTCTTAATCCGGTAGCGGTCAAGCAAAGTCATGATACCTGCCGGAGTAGCGCTGCGGAAACAAGGCAATCCGATAGCCATACGTCCGACGTTTACCGGATGAAAGCCGTCGACATCCTTGCGGTAGTCAATCGCCTCGATAATACGCTGCTCTGAAATATGTTTCGGCAAAGGGAGCTGAACGATGAATCCGTCGACCTCGGGGTCGGCGTTCAGCCGTTCGATTTCCTCAAGGAGCCGTTCCTCCGTCACATCGTCCTCGAAACGAATAAGCGACGAGCGGAATCCGCATTCTCCGCATGATTTCACTTTATTGGCCACATAAGTCTCGCTTCCGCCGTCGTGGCCTACAAGAATGGCGGCAAGATGCGGAGCACGCTGACCGGCAGCTATCATACCGGCAACCTCAGCTGCAATTTCCTGTTTGATTTCTGCTGCGACTTTCTTTCCGTCGATAAGTTCCATATTGTTGAAATAAATAGTTAGGCGGATTTTATGAAAGACAAAAGCGTCGCCTTATTAACGGCGACGCATATTGCGCATCATCTGCATAGGATTTTTCATCGATGTAGCGGCCTTCATCACCTTTCGGGTCTGCTCGAACTGAGTGAGCAGGCGGTTTACCTCCTGAAGGGAAGTACCGGAGCCCGCAGCAATACGCCGGCGGCGAGAGCCATTGATTATCGAGGGGTTAATACGCTCCTTTTCAGTCATTGAGCTGATAATAGCCTCAATTCCCTTGAAAGCATTGTCGTCGATCTCAACATCCTTCAGAGCTTTTCCGACGCCGGGTATCATCGAGGCAAGGTCCTTCAGATTGCCCATTTTCTTGATTTGCTGAATCTGACCGAGAAAATCGTTGAAATTAAATTCATTTTTCGCAATTTTCCGCTGAAGTTCGCGCGCTTTCTTTTCGTCGAACTGCTGCTGGGCTTTCTCGACAAGCGACACAATATCGCCCATGCCAAGAATGCGGTCGGCCATACGGGACGGATGGAACAAATCAAGGGCATCGAGTTTTTCGCCGGTTCCGACAAACTTGATCGGTTTGGTTACCACCGTGCGAATCGACAGAGCCGCGCCACCGCGGGTGTCGCCGTCGAGTTTCGTGAGCACTACTCCGTCGAAATCAAGGCGGTCGTTGAATTCCTTGGCGGTATTCACAGCGTCCTGACCCGTCATGGAGTCAACGACGAAAAGCGTCTCCTGGGGCTTGATAGCATTTTTGATGGCTTCTATCTCATCCATCATCTGCTCGTCGACTGCCAGACGGCCGGCTGTATCGACAATCACAAGGTCGAGATGATTCTGCTTCGCATAGGCGATTGCGTTTTTGGCAATCTCCACCGGATTTTTGTTTCCATCCTCGGTATATACCGGAACCTCAATCTGCTCGGCAAGAACCTTGAGCTGATCGATGGCCGCCGGGCGGTATACGTCGCAGGCCACGAGCAACGGGCGCTTCCCTTTCTCGCTTTTCAGTTTTCTAGCCAGCTTGCCTGAGAAAGTAGTCTTACCCGAACCCTGAAGACCTGACATCAGAATTACCGTGGGATTGCCGGAAAGATTAATCTGAGCCGTATCCCCTCCCATAAGAGTAGCCAGCTCGTCGTGAACGATCTTTACCATCAACTCCTGAGGTTTGATGGCGTTGATTACATTCTGACCGAGAGCCTTCTGCTTTACGGTGTCGGTGAATGTTTTTGCGACTTTATAGTTTACGTCGGCATCAAGCAAGGCGCGGCGAACGTCTTTCAGCGTTTCAGCCACATTTATTTCTGTTATCTTGCCCTGACCTTTAAGTATCTTGAAACTGCGTTCGAGTTTTTCGCTTAAATTTTCAAACATAAGGCTTGAGTATTTCTTTAGGGAATTCGGCGCACTTGCCTGAGGGTTAAACGGATTGAGTTCGACAACAGGAGCAACATCAGCGTATCAGCCTGTTATCCGGTTCGGAGGGAAATACAATCGACGGAACGAACGTGCGGGCTTCTTCAAAAGGCATCATGGCATAAGACATTATTATCACCACATCGCCGGGAAGCACCTTGCGCGCGGCGGCCCCGTTCAGGCATATAACGCCCGAACCACGCTCGCCGGCTATCGCATAGGTTTCGAATCGCTCACCGTTGTTGTTGTCCACAATATAGACATGTTCGCCGACTAAGATATTAGCCGCATCCATCAGGTCCTGGTCTATGGTAATGCTGCCGATATAGTCTAACCGTGCCTCCGTTACGGTGGCACGGTGAATTTTGGATTTCAGTACTTCAACTTGCATCATATCGTTTCTATAGCTTTTGTCGGAGGCTGCCGGAATCAATAGCGGATATTGTCAATCAGACGGACTTTTCCGCAATATGCGGTTACGCACCCGACAGGTCGGCCACCCTTTGCATCCTTCCATTCCGATATGGGCTGCATCGACAGAGGGTCGACAATCTGATAATACTCTACCTCCATATGCGGAAAGCTGTTGATTTCATCTGTGACGAAGCGGATGGTCTCCCCGACAGTATGATTCTTTGCCCATTCTACGCTCTGCGAAAGCACTTTGTGAATCACAGGAGCTACCTCGCGCTGTTCGGGCGTCAGCCGGGTGTTGCGGCTGCTCATGGCCAGGCCATCGGCCTCGCGACAAATCGGACAGTCCACGATTTCGAGTTTGAACCCTTCCAGCTCTACCATACGGCGTATCACAGCAATCTGCTGGAAGTCCTTCTCGCCGAAATAAGCGCGGTCGGGTTCCACGGCGGCAAACAATTTGCTGACTACCTGGGCGACACCATTGAAATGGCCGGGGCGCATCGCTCCTTCCATCACCTCGGCGACGGGGCCAAGATTGAATACACGGGTATCCGGCTCAGGATACATTTCCTCTACCGAGGGGACAAAAGCCACGTCGACTCCGGCATTTTCGAGTTTCCGGCAGTCAGCCTCCTCAGTGCGCGGATACGTGGCAAGGTCTTCGGCATTATTGAATTGAGTGGGGTTAACAAACACGCTGACAACGACAAGATCATTGTCCCGACGGGCGCGTTCCACCAGCGAAATGTGGCCGGCATGGAGAGCGCCCATGGTGGGCACGAGTCCCACGGTTTTATTGCAGCGGTGCGCTTCGGCGACAATCTCCCGCAGGCGCCCGACTGTTCTTACTGTTTCCATTCTTTCAGAAAAACATTTCCTTTGGCTCCCGATGCTTTTATGCTTCTTTCCGGCAGCCGTTTGATTTTTCGACTGCAAAGTTAAGTATTTTCGTAAAAAAGGCAATTCCATCCCCGGCGTTTTTGGACATTTCAACCCATATTCGTAATTTTGAACTACATTTCTCATACACCCACTCAAACTTATTTTTCCGGATGCTTCAGGAATTTGATTCACAATTACTCGAAAACGCTGTAAACGAAATCTCACGTCTTCCGGGCATCGGACGAAAAACCGCCCTGCGGCTCGCCCTGCATCTGCTCCGCGAGGATATGGAGACCTCCGTGAGTCTGGGCAACGCCATTATAGATATGCGCAAAGGCATACGCTATTGCAGTGTATGCCACAATATTTCGGAAAGCGACGTGTGTCCGGTCTGCTCCGACGCGCGCCGCGACAGAACCACGGTGTGCGTTGTGGAGAATGTGAAGGATGTGATGATATTCGAGCGTACCGGCAGTTATGGAGGGTTGTATCATGTGCTTGGAGGCATCATCTCCCCTATCGACGGCGTCGGACCGGACCAACTTGAAATCGATTCACTGGTGAAACGCGTTGAGTCAGGCGGCATTCAGGAAGTAATTCTGGCACTGAGCGCCACCATGGAGGGCGACACGACCGACTACTATATATATAAGCGGCTCGAACATACCGGGGTGAAAATTACCCAACTTGCCCGTGGAGTTTCGGTAGGCAACGAGATTGAATACACCGACGAGATTACCCTCGGTCGGTCGTTGCAGAACCGCACTCTCTTTTCGTCCTCCATCAATCTTTGAGTTTGGCGGCAAGATACCGCGCGGTATATCCATTGCCACATTGCGCCACCTCCTCGGGGGTGCCGCAGGCCACGATGTTTCCACCTTCTTTACCTCCTTCTGGGCCGAGATCGATTATCCAGTCGGCACATTTGGCCACATCCAGATTGTGCTCTATGATAACGACCGTGTGCCCTGCAGCTATAAGGCGGTCAAACGATTTAAGCAGGAGACTGATGTCGTGGAAGTGCAGTCCGGTAGTAGGTTCGTCGAATATGAACAGCGTCGGCACGGTCTTTTCCATGGCAAGATAATATGCGAGTTTCACACGCTGATTCTCACCACCGGAAAGTGTAGAGGAGGACTGCCCGAGCTTCACATAACCGAGGCCTACCTGCTGCAGCGGTTCCAGACGCCTCACGATTCTGCGCTCAGCCGCACCGCTTGCTTCGGCGAAGAAGGCTATGGCATCGTCGACCGTCATGTCGAGTACATCCGAAATATTCTTGCCACGGTATTCCACCTCAAGCACGTCGCGCTTGAAGCGTTTACCGCCGCAGGCCTCGCAGGGAATGGTTATATCGGCCATGAACTGCATTTCTATAGTTATTATGCCTTCTCCCTTGCATTCCTCACAACGACCGCCCTCGGTATTGAAAGAAAAGTAGGCTGGGGAGAAACCCATCTGCTTTGCGGCCTGCTGCTCGGCAAAAAGCGCTCGAATCTCATCGTAGGCTTTGAGATAGGTCGCCGGATTGGAACGCGAGGACTTCCCTATTGGATTCTGGTCGACGAATTCCACACCACGCACTGAGTTCAGATCGCCACGCAATTGCCGGAATGCCCCCGGGGCATCTGTCGGCTCGCCAAGATGCCGGAGCATACCGCGATAAAGCACGTCGCGTACGAGAGTTGATTTACCCGATCCGCTTACGCCGGTCACAACGGTAAGAACACCGAGCGGAAAACGCACGTCGACGTTCTTTAGATTATGCTCCATGGCTCCGGTCACTTCAATATAACTCGATGAACGCCGACGCGCCTTAGGCACGTCGATTTTCATGCTGCGAGTAAGGTACCGCGACGTATAGCTTCGCTCGGCCGTTCCGATTTCTGCCAGCGGGCCAGAATATACGATCTCACCTCCATTGCTTCCGGCAAGCGGACCCACATCCACAATCCAGTCGGCGGCCTCCATGATTTCCTCATCATGTTCCACGACAATTACGGTATTACCCAAGTCCTTAAGACGTTTCAACACGCCTATCAGGCGTTGAGTGTCGCGTGAATGCAGCCCGATACTTGGCTCGTCGAGGATGTAGAGCGACCCCATAAGCGAGGAACCAAGCGACGTGGCGAGGTTGATTCGCTGACTCTCACCGCCCGAAAGAGTGGACGAAAGGCGATCGAGCGTAAGATATTCAAGCCCGACTTCTTTCATAATGGTCAGGCGGTTTCTGATCTCAATAAGCAGACGCTTGGCCACAGCTGCGTCATGATCCGAAAGCTGGAGTTTGTCGAACCATACCGACAGCTCTGAAATCGGCATCGTCACGAGCTGCGAGATGGTGGTGCCTCCCACACGCACATATTGCGCCTCCTTGCGCAGACGGCTGCCATGACATTCCGGGCAAAGCGTTTTACCCCTGTATCGGGCCATCATTACACGGTATTGCACCTTATATTGATTCTGCTCCACCATCCGGAAAAATCCGTCGATTCCCTCGAATCCTTTGCCGCCATGCCAGAGCAGGTCTTTCTGCGATTGCGTCAGCTCCGCATATGGTTTGTGGATTGGGAAACCGGTCGGAGCGGCCATATGGATGAAAGCGCGCTTCCATTCGCTCATTTTCTCCCCACGCCAGCAGGCCACGGCATCGTCGTAGACCGAAAGGGCCGGATTGGGGATGACAAGACGCTCGTCGATGCCAAGACATTTACCGAAACCCTCGCACCGCGGACAGGCACCAAACGGATTGTTGAAATTGAACAGCAGATCGGTGGGCTGCATGAACTGCAGTCCGTCGGCCTCAAAGCGAGTTGAGAACTCATGTCGGTGCACTTCCCCGGCGGGGTCCCATACCAGCAGGGTCAGTGCATTGTCTCCCTCAAAAAATGCGGTCTCCGCAGAATCAGCAAGCCTGCTGCGGTCGTCCGCCTCATCACTGACAGAAAGTCGGTCGATAAGCAGTTCATAGCCCGGATTAGCAGCAGGAAGAGAGGTATCTTTAAGCAAATCCACGATTCTTGTATACTCTCCGTCGCGGTAAAGCCGGCTGTAGCCTCCCTGTCGCAATATCTCCAGATGTTGCGGGAAAGTTCTGCCATTGGGTATGAGCATGGGGGCGACAACGGCGATGCGTGTATCGGCCGGATATGCGAAAGCGGTGTCTACGACATCCGTCACTGAATGCTGACGGACCTCCTTGCCGCTTACGGGCGAAAAAGTGCGTCCCACGCGTGCGAACAGCATACGCAGGTAATCGTATATCTCTGTCGACGTACCGACAGTGCTCCTCGGATTTCGAGTGTTCACCTTCTGCTCGATAGCGATGGCCGGCGGAAGCCCCTTAATGAAATCCGCCTCCGGCTTATGCATCTTACCAAGGAACTGACGCGCATATGCCGACAGACTCTCAACATACCGGCGCTGACCCTCCGCATATATGGTATCGAAAGCAAGCGATGACTTACCGGACCCCGAAAGGCCGGTAATAACGATGAACTTGCCTCGCGGCAACGCAAGATCAACGTTCTTGAGATTATTGACGCGGGCACCTTTAACAATTATAAATCCGCTGTCGGGTTCCACTTTGTTCCTGATTTTGCTCCCTATGTCGGCACGGGGTGCAACGGTTGAATTCTGTTCTCTTTTCGTTTGTTTATGTAATGTAGTAGTTTTCACCGAAATAATTCTCCTGTTTATCTGCCTGAAAGGCGGGGTTTTGAACCTGCAAAGATACGAAATTTTTCTCAGCCTGCAAAGCATTGCCAGCTCCGTATTCTTTAAATTACGTTAGCGGCATCCTGTTGCTTTTAACGAAAAATATCCTTATCTTTGCACCCGATTATGGACTCGCCGCAACAGGCCTTAAAACCGCATGCGGAACGCGCCCGCAAAACGATTGTTTGATTGCCACACTTGTTCGTGGCAATTTATTGAAAAACAAATTCCAAAATGATCAACATTACTTTTCCCGACAATTCGGTGAAACAATTCGAGCAGGGCGTTACCCCCCTCGAAATCGCTCAGTCGCTCTCGCCCCAGCTGGCACGCGACGTTCTTGCAGCATCCGTCAACGACCAGGAATGGGACCTCACCCGTCCCATCGAATCCGACGCCACCCTCCGACTCTTCAAATGGGACGACCCCGAAGGGAAACATGCCTTCTGGCATAGCTCCGCCCACCTTCTCGCCGAAGCTCTTCAGGAGCTTTTCCCCGGCGTGAAATTCGGCATCGGCCCCGCGGTGGAGACCGGATTCTACTACGATATCGACCCCAACGGCAACTCTATCACGGCCGCAGATTTCCCCGCCATCGAAGCTAAAATGCTCGAACTCGCCAAACGCAACGAAAGCATCGTCCGCGCCGACATCTCGAAAGCCGACGCGCTCAAAATGTTCGGCGAACGCGGCGAGACCTATAAGTGCGAACTTATCGAAGAACTGGAGGACGGTCACATCACCACATACACCCAAGGGAGCTTCGCCGACCTCTGCCGCGGGCCGCACATCCCCTCCACAGGCGTCATAAAAGCCGCCAAGATCATGAACCTCGCAGGCGCCTTCTGGCGCGGCGACGACAAGCGCAACCAGCTTGTGCGAGTTTACGGCGTCACCTTCCCTAAAAAGAAGATGCTCGACGAGTATCTAACCCTGCTCGAAGAAGCCAAGAAACGCGACCACCGCAAACTCGGCAAGGAGATGGAACTCTTCACCTTCTCGACCAATGTCGGCGCCGGCCTGCCGCTCTGGCTCCCCAAAGGCGCTGCGCTGCGCGACCGCCTCGAGCAGTTCCTGCGCAAGATTCAGAAGAAATACGGCTACCAGCAGGTGATTACCCCCCACATCGGCAACAAGATGCTCTATGTCACCTCCGGCCACTATGCGAAATACGGCAAGGATTCCTTCCAGCCCATCCATACACCGCAGGAAGGCGAGGAGTACATGCTCAAACCCATGAACTGCCCTCACCACTGCGAGATTTTCAAATCCTTCCCGCGTTCCTATCGCGAACTTCCGCTCCGACTCGCCGAATTCGGAACGGTCTACCGCTACGAGCAGACGGGCGAGCTCCACGGCCTCACACGCGTGCGCGGCTTCACTCAGGACGACGCACACATCTTCTGCGCTCCCGACCAGATTAAAGACGAGTTCCTGAAAGTGATGGACATCATTTTCTACATTTTCAAGGCTCTCAACTTTGAAAACTACGAAGCTCAGATTTCGCTCCGCGATCCCAAAAACAAACAGAAATATATCGGAAGCGACGAAAACTGGCATCTCGCCGAAACCGCCATTATCGAGGCGTGCGAAGAAAAAGGCCTCAAGGCACGCAAGGAACTCGGCGAGGCCGCGTTCTACGGCCCGAAACTCGACTTCATGGTGAAGGATGCGCTCGGACGCCGCTGGCAGCTCGGAACGATCCAGGTCGACTACAATCTGCCCGAACGCTTCCAGCTCGAATACACCGGCGCCGACAACCAGAAGCATCGCCCCGTAATGATTCACCGTGCGCCGTTCGGCTCACTTGAGCGTTTCGTGGCCGTGCTCCTCGAGCACACCGCCGGCAAGTTCCCCCTCTGGCTCGCACCCGACCAGGCTATCATTCTCCCCATCTCGGAGAAATTCAACGACTACGCCTACGAGGTAGCTCGCCAGCTCACCGAAGCCGACGTCCGTGTTACCGTCGACGACCGCAATGAGAAGATCGGACGCAAGATACGCGACAACGAGATGCGCCGCATCCCCTACATGCTAATTGTCGGCGAAAAAGAAGCCGAAAACGGCGAAGTATCCGTAAGAAAACAAGGCGAAGGTGATAAAGGTACGATGAAAATTACTACCTTTGCCGAGGAAATCGCGCAGCAGGTGAAAGATCTCAAATGATTTTTCGCCTCTGCAGGCGGAAAATGTCGCACCATATCGCTGACAGCAAGCAGATTGCAAAATCAAAGCAATATGATGAACGACTATAGCCGCCGTGCGGTGCCACGAAGAGTTAAGCGGGCATATTCCGGCCTTTCAGCTACGGTTTCGCCCACCATATCTCACATTTAACATTTTTTAATGGATAAAAAACCTCAACACTCCGGCGCACCGCGCCCCATGCACCAGTCAGGCTCCCGGCCGACAGGTTCGGCACCTCGCCCTGCCGGACAGACGGGCAGCCGTCCCGCAGGCTCCAGTCCCCGTCCCGGCGGATTTTCCGGACCCCGTCCCGGCGGCTTCTCCGGGCCTCGCCCCGGTGGATTTTCGAGTCCTCGCCCCGCGTCTCCGCGTCCGCCCATGGGTCCGCGCATGCCCCGCAAAGAGGAACCATATGCCGTCAACGAGCGCATCCGCGCCAAAGAAGTGCGACTCGTGGGCGACAACGTGGAAAACGGCATCTATCCCATTCAGCAGGCTCAGAAAATCGCCGACGATATGGAGCTCGATCTTATCGAGATTTCTCCCACCGCACAGCCTCCTGTCTGCAAAATACTTGACTACTCCAAATTCCTCTATCAGCAGAAAAAGCGCCTGAAAGAGCAGAAAGCCAAAGCCACCAAGGTTGTCGTCAAGGAGATTCGTTTCGGTCCTCAGACCGACGACCACGACTACAACTTCAAACTGAAGCATGCCCAGAGCTTCCTTCAGGAGGGTTCAAAAGTCAAGGCATACGTGTTCTTCAAAGGCCGCTCAATCCTATTTAAGGAGCAAGGAGAAGTCCTTCTTCTCCGTTTTGCCAACGACCTCGAGGAGTATGGAAAAGTAGAGCAGATGCCTGTGCTCGAAGGCAAGCGCATGATTATCATGATTTCGCCAAAAAAGAAAGCCTGAGCAAACCGATCAGGCCCGTACAGCGCCAATCCAACAAATCCGAAATTATCTGTCGCCCTCTATGGCTGCGGCAATAATTCATAAACCAATTAACAGTTATAAAAATGCCAAAGATCAAAACAAACTCAGCCGCCAAGAAGCGCTTCGCTCTCACCGGTACCGGCAAGCTTAAAAGAAAGCACGCTTTCAAGAGCCACATCCTGACCAAAAAGACGAAGAAGCAGAAACGCAACCTCACCCACTTCGGAACCGTCAATCGCGTGGATGCAGGTAATGTAAAGACCCTTCTGGGAATGCGCTAAGCACCCGAAGTCGGCTTCAAAAAAAATTTCAGCCAACCTCACTCTCCAGTTCATTTATTTCATTAACCGAATGTGTAGCATAAAGAGCCCCGCCGATGTCGAGGCCGCTCACAATCAAAAAATCGAACAAAAATGCCAAGATCAGTAAACCACGTAGCTTCGCGTGCTCGTCGTAAGAAAATCCTGAAACTCACCCGCGGTTATTTCGGCTGCCGCCGCAACGTATGGACCGTAGCCAAGAACACCTGGGAAAAAGGTCTCACCTACGCCTACCGCGACCGTAAAGATAAAAAACGTAACTTCCGTGCTCTCTGGATTCAGCGCATCAACGCTGCCGCACGCATGGAAGACCTCTCCTACTCCAAGCTGATGGGCCTTATCCACAAAGCCGGTATCGAGATCAACCGCAAAGTTCTCGCCGACCTCGCCCTCAACAACCCCGCCGCTTTCAAGGCTGTAGTCGATAAGGTGAAAAACGCCTGATTCGCGCCACAGTCAATCAACGTATGAAACAAGGCGATGCAACGTTTCGACGTTGCATCGCCTTGTTTCATACCATCCCTATGAGCAACCTGCTGTTTTTGCAGTTTCCAGTTGCCATATACAGCTATTTGAACTCCTGAAGCAAAAAAAGGATGCTATTTAGCAGAAATATCATTTTTTTTTGCGAAATTTGCGTGATATTTAGCAGGAAGACACGTGCAATTGACCATTTAAGTCAATTAATTGCAAAGCAAACAATTACGTGCTCACTGCCAGTCAACAATAAAATGCGACGCTCCGCCATTGTTTGACCATCCCAAAGCGCCACCGACGCTCAGGATGACATCGAAGGGGAAATGTTGCCATTTATATCATTACCTGAATGCAATTCACAGCAGCGCAAATAGCCGCCCTCGCGGGTGGCACCATCGAAGGCGACGGCAATGTAGTTATTTCGTCGTTTGCCAAAATTGAAGAAGGGCAGCCGGGAGCCATCTCCTTCCTGGCAAATCCCAAATACACCCACAACATCTACGACACCCGTTCATCGGCGGTACTTGTAAGCGATACGTTTGTGGCCGAAAAACCGCTGAATTGCACGCTTATCCGCGTGGCTGATCCCTACGCCACTGTGGCCTCGCTAATGGAAATGGCCGCAAAAATGATGCAACCCAACCCTACAGGCATCGAGCAGCCATGCTTTATCGCCGAAGGTGTGGAAATCCCCGACGGTGCATACGTGGGCGCCTTCGCCTATATCGGAAAGGGTGCGCACATCGGCAATGGAGCAAAAATATACCCTCAGGCCTATGTGGGTGAAAACGTTACGGTAGGAAATGACTCGATACTATATTCCGGCGTAAAGGTTTATCACAACTGCAAAATCGGCGACCGGTGCATACTCCATTCGGGTGCCGTTGTAGGTGCCGACGGCTTCGGATTCGCTCCGGTAGACGGCCATTACAACAAAATCCCACAGATGGGCAATGTCGTGATAGCCGACGACGTAGAAATCGGCGCCAACACTACCGTAGACCGTGCCACAATGGGAAGCACACGCGTTGGTAAAGGCACCAAACTCGACAACCTGATTCAGGTTGCCCATAACTGCGCTATCGGGGAGAACACCGTGATGGCCGCCCAAAGCGGCATCGCCGGCTCTACAAAGCTCGGAAGCAACTGCATGATCGGCGGTCAGGTCGGGTTCAGCGGACATATCACCGTGGGCGACAACGTGCAGATAGGAGCCCAGTCGGGTGTATCAAACAGCATTCCCGACGGACGCCGCATGATGGGTTCGCCGGTAGTCGACATCATGCAGTTTGCCAAACAAGTGGTATACGTAAAAAATCTACAGAGCCTTTACGACCGCGTCAAGACACTTGAAAAAGAGCTGAAGGCTCTCGGCGCGCTTGCCGAAAAATAATAATTGAGGCATGAGCGTTTCCTACAGCAACGAATACTAAAAAAATAATATATCCATTTCTGCAACCAATGAAGCAACTGACGCTCGCCGGCGAGTTCTCCGTAAAAGGGAAAGGTCTTCACACCGGCTTAGAAATAGAAGCTACATTTTATCCCGCTCCTGAAAACCACGGTTATAAATTCCAGCGCATCGACCTTGAGGGTGAACCCATAATCGATGCATTGGCCGAGAACGTAGTGGAGACAGGCCGCGGAACGGTAATTGCCAAAGGCGATGCCCGCGTTTCCACCATCGAGCATTGTCTCGCAGCTCTTTATGCCGCGGGAATCGACAACTGTCTCATCAAACTAAATGCGCCCGAAGTACCTATTCTCGACGGAAGCGCCATCGAATTCGCCGAAAAAATAGAGAAAGTCGGCGTTGTCGAACAGGCTGCCGACAAAAATTTTTATGTGGTAAAACACAAAATTGAAGTCCGCGACGAAACCACAGGCGCACACCTTACCGTTCTCCCCGACAGCGACTTCTCGGTTGACGTAATGGTATCGTATGATTCTCCGGTGCTTGACAATCAATACGCCCGTCTGGAAAACGTAGCCGATTTCCGTCAGGAAATAGCTGCAAGCCGCACTTTCGTTTTCGTGCGTGAGGTAGAACCCCTGCTCGCCGCCAACCTCATCAAAGGGGGCGATCTGGACAATGCAATCGTAATCTACGACCGGAAACTTCCGCAGTCGCAGCTCGACCATATCGCCGACCTTATCGGCGTTCCCCACAAGGAGGTGAACGATTTCGGCTATATCAACAACCGGCCTCTGGCCTTCGACAACGAACCCGCCCGTCATAAACTTCTCGACGTAATCGGCGACGTAGCCCTGATCGGACGCCCTCTCAAAGGCCGCATCATAGCCTGCCGTCCCGGTCATAAAATCAACACCACATTCGCCAAGCAGATCCGCAAGGAAATCCAGCGCCAGGAGCTTCAGGCCCCGCTTTACAATCCCTCGGCAGCTCCGCTGATGGACATCAACGACATACGCGAGCACCTCCCCCACCGCTATCCAATGCTGCTTGTCGACAAAATCATCGACAAAGGAGAAAGCTATATCGTAGGCGTCAAGAACGTCACCGTCAACGAGCCGTTCTTCCAGGGTCACTTCCCGCAGGAACCCGTAATGCCGGGGGTACTGCTCGTGGAGGCAATGGCACAGACGGGCGGCCTTCTGGTTCTCGGTACGGTCGACGAGCCGGAGCGTTATTCCACATACTTCATGAAGATAGACAACGTGAAATTCCGCCAGAAGGTAGTGCCCGGCGACACGCTGCTCTTTCATGTATCATTCCTCACACCTCTGCGCCGCGGATGTGCTCTGATGAAGGGTGTCGCCTTCGTAGGCGACAAGATTGTGTGCGAATGCGAGTTTATGGCCCAAATCGTTAAAAACAAGTAATCTGACTTTGCAATGAAACAACCCTTTGCATATATCCACCCCGCAGCCAAAATCCATCCGAGCGTAGTTATAGAGCCGTTCGTGACCATCGACCAGAATGTCGAGATCGGTGAAGGAACTCATATCGGCAGTAATGTGACCATAATGGAGGGCGCGCGCATCGGAAAATACTGCAATATTTTCCCTGGCGCCGTAATCTCCGGAATTCCTCAGGATCTGAAATTCAAAGGCGAGGAAACCGTGGCAATCATCGGCGACCACACCACCCTTCGCGAATGCGTCACCGTAAACCGTGGCACAGCTTCGAAAGGGCTCACCAAAGTGGGTAGCAACTGCCTGATAATGGCTTATTCCCACGTGGCGCATGATTGCTCGATAGGTAACAACGTGATTATCTCCAATGCCACTCAGATTGCCGGCGAGGTGCAGGTAGACGATTTCGCCGTAATCGGCGGTGGTTCGCTCATCCACCAGTTCTGCCATCTTGGCGCACACGTAATGATTCAGGGTGGCGCACGCATCAACAAAGACATCCCACCTTTCGTGAAAGCCGGACGTGATCCCATCGCCTATACGGGTGTAAACTCCATAGGTCTGCGCCGTCGCAACTTCACAAGCGAGCAGATTATGGCAATCCAGGAGGTTTACCGCTACCTCTATCTCTCGCGACTCAACGTTTCCGACGCCGTCGACCGCATCGAGGCCGAGATACCCGCCACACGCGAACGCGATGAAATCATCGAATTCATCCGCAACTCCAAGCGAGGAATCGTACGCGGTTACGTATAAAGCCAGCCAAAAAGACAAAACATGCCGCATTCAGGCTATGCCCCCGTCGGCAGAGATGAATGCGGCATGACTGTATATTTTTCAGAGGATGAAAATCACACTTCTAACAGTCGGTAAGACCACCATACCCTATGTGGCCGATGGAATCAATGAATTTCTAAATCGGCTCAAACGGTTTTCTACGCCGTTCGAGCTAAAGGTCGTCGCCGACGTAAAAACCTCACGCAAAACTACCGAAAGCGCTCAGAAGCAGGCTGAGGGAGAGGCGATTCTCGCCACGCTCAGCACATCGGACATCCTTATTCTTCTCGACGAACGCGGCAATGAACTGACCTCACGCCAGTTTGCCGAGTATATCGAGCAGAAGGCTGTCGGCGGAGCAAGATCGCTCGTTTTCGCAGTAGGAGGCCCATACGGGTTTTCCCCGGACGTCTACGCCAGAGCCAACGGGAAAATCTCATTGTCAAGGATGACATTTCCCCACGAGCTTGTACGCCTATTTTTCGTAGAACAGATTTATCGGGCCTTCACAATCTCCGCACATCTACCCTATCATCACGATTGACTCCATAGATTAAATCATTCATTCATAACAAGCAGACCCCATGAAAGCTCACATTGCCATTTCGATTCTAAACAGCCTGCTCCTCACTGCGACAGCTCTCCCATCCCATGCCGCCGAGGAAAGCATTGCCGACCACTCGCCTGCAACAACCACAGACGTCATAGCCCTCAGTCCGACCGACACCCATTTCAACTTCTCCACGCTTTGGGAAAAACAGTTTTCCAACGACGATGCTAATCAGGACCTTATGTCAATGGCCGTGAGCGCGGGCAATATTTTCATCGGATTGGTTTACTATGACGCCATAGACGACCGCAAAGGGAATCTCTTTATCCGAGAATTCAATACAACAACTGGCGAAGAGACTGATTTCACACTGTTGCTCCCTGAGAAACAAGCCGGTCATATCTACAGCAATCCCATCGTATTCAACGATGAATCCGAAGCCTTATATTGGGGTTGGGTGGTCCAGGATGCGGCAAACAAAGCCGCCGAGCAATTACAAATCTTCAGTATTGATGCTGCTAAAACAACATACTCTTTCGTAAAAGCCCATGACATCGGCGTACTGACAACCGCCTTCACCGGCTTATATCTGGAATCTATCGACAACGTCAGAGGCTCAATCGCCGACAATACCGAAGAAATGCGCTTCCTTTTTGCCGACAATGCAAACGGAAGTATTCACCAGTATCTCATTTTCATCAAAAACGACGACTTCCGTTCGGTAGAAATACCAATTGTAGAAGGGCCCCGACGCAACACATCAGATCACCAGTCAATCACATGGCATCCTATAAAAGATGACATTTTCGCCATACACGATTATTGCAATAACTCAAAAACATATCATTCTCCCCGGGTATTTCAAGCCTCATATTCAAATTCCAAATGGTCTGTAAGCCAATTCGAGGGTCGAATCGAGACTGATGAAATGTTAAGTTTCAGAGCAGAGAATGCTCATGACACCTATACCGGAAATGCTTATTGCCTGGGCATACATGCATTTGAGCATCAAGGGATTCCGATGTTGATAATCCCCGTAGTCAATTCCAACAATAAATCTCAGTTTCAGCTTGCAAGCTGGCCGGAGACGGAACAAATGACCGAAACAAAACATCTCGCTCTGCTTCCTGAAAATCCATTTCATATACAAGGGACCCAATTCAACAATCTTCGCCAGCTTATCAAGACCGAGAAAGTAACACCCAAAGCGGCTTCCCGTGCGGATATCAGCGAATCGGAGACGCGCCTGTATATCTTCTCTCCCAGCGCCGGCATAGCCGCTTACTCCATCGGCTCGAAAGCAGTTGGCACGGGTATGGATAACATCTCCGACGAAACTCCGACTTTCCATATATCCGACCATACTCTGTATGTGGGCCCTACGGCCGATTCCGAAGCAATACTTACCGATACCCAGGGTCGAACCGTTCTTCAGACTTCCATCCATGATGGCTCTGCCAATCTTTCGCCACTCGGCAGCGGCCTTTACATCATACGAGTGGGTCAACATTCGGCTAAAATCGCTTTATAAACTATTAGATATGATCACCTCTGAATCCGGGCCCATCGGAATCTTCGATTCCGGCTACGGCGGCCTTACCATCCTCAAGGAAATCCGCCGCACGCTCCCTGCCTACGATTACATATATCTCGGCGACAATGCACGCGCCCCCTACGGTACCCGCTCGTTCGATATCGTTTACCGCTTCACGCTCGAATCCGTACGCTATCTTTTCAGCCGCGGATGCCGTCTGGTAATACTCGCCTGCAATACCGCTTCTGCCAAGGCATTACGAACCATCCAGCAGCATGACCTGCCGGGAATCGACCCCTCGCGAAGAGTTCTCGGCGTAATCCGTCCGACGGTGGAACAGCTCGGCGTTCTTTCCAAGTCCGGCCATATAGGCATTTTCGCCACACCGGGAACCATTCAGAGCGAGAGCTACAATATGGAGATTGCCAAACTATATCCGGGATTCGTCACTGTAGGGCACGCATGCCCGATGTGGGTACCGCTCATCGAAAACGGAGAAGCCGACCGCCCAGGTGCCGATTATTTCGTGAAACAGGAGGTTGATCGTCTTCTAGCAAAAGACTCCGACATCGACACCATAATTCTGGCGTGCACACACTACCCTCTGCTTATAAATAAAATCCGCCAATACGTGCCCGAAGGCATACGCCTGGTAACGCAGGGAGAAATCGTGGCGGAAAGCCTCGCCTCCTACCTGAAGCGCCATACCGACCTCGAACGACGCCTACACAAGGCCACATCGCCCGATAGCGGAATGAAATTCATCCTTCCGGGAGCGCCCCTCCAGGCAGAGAATACCGGCAGCTGCGAGTTCATCACCACCGAGAACTCCATAAAATTCTCCCAGATGGCCAGCCTGTTTCTCGGACGTCCCGTGACAGCCACCAGCATTGAAATCTGACGAGCCTTCCATATGTCAACCATGAATAGCGATATATCTCCAGAGGAGTATAAAGAGCGGCCTCTCTACCTCGAGCAAAGAGCCATAGTCGACGCTCTTTCGCCAAAATACGGCGAAGGAGAAGCCCGCGCCATGGCCCGTATCATTTTCGAGCAACTGAAAGGATGGTCGCCTACCGATACAGCCATCCGTGCCAACGAACCTGTAAGCGAATTCCTTCACCAACAGATTCTCAGCGTGGTAGAGCGTATCTTCGCCGACGAACCTATTCAATATATCTTTGGCGTAGCCGACTTCTATGGAATGAAGTTGAGCGTAAATCCGGCGGTGCTCATTCCTCGACCGGAGACAGCCGAACTGGTTGACATCATAGTGAAGGAAAATACATCGAAAGACCTCCGCGTAGTGGATTTCGGCACTGGGAGCGGGTGCATCGCCATCGCGCTCACGCGCAATCTCCTTTTCCCGGAAGTAACAGCCGTTGACCTGAGCCCGGCAGCCCTCGATACCGCCCGCGACAATGCCAAAAGGCTTTTCGCCCGCATCACATTCGTGGAAGCCGACATCCTCGCGCTGAATGAATCCACCCCTGCACCACTCGCCGGAAGTTTCGATATAATCGTAAGTAATCCTCCGTATATCGCCGAGAGTGAAAAATCAGCGATGGAAGCAAACGTGCTTCTTCACGAGCCCGCGACGGCACTATTTGTGCCCGACAGCGACCCGCTGCGCTTTTACCGCTCCATAATCGACTACGCTGTAGTTCATCTTTCCCCTTCAGGCACGTTATACTTTGAAATTAACCCGCTTTTCGTCAACCAACTTGCCGACATGGCCGCCGCAAAAGGGTTCTCTGCTGCAATCCATCTCGACAGCTTCGGCCGACGCCGTTTTGCCGTACTCAAAAAGAAGAGCGAAAACTGATTCCACCATCTTCACCTCGTCCATACGATGAAAAATAAAGTACAACTCACCCCGGAGAACGCACTGACGCGCCTGCAGGACCTATGCTCGCGCTCGGAACACTCCGAAGGCGAGTTACGCGAAAAAATGTGGCAATGGGGCATAAAACCGGAGGATGCCACAAAAATCATCGCTCGGCTGCGTGAAGATAAATTTGTCGACGACCGTCGGTTTGCTTCAGCCTACTGCCGACAGAAACTTTTTTTCTCCCATTGGGGTAAGAAAAAGATCGCATTGAGCCTCGCCACGAAACGCGTGGACCGAGCCATTATCTCCGAAACGCTTGCTGAAATCGACCCGGTCGATTATCAGGATATATTGCTTGCGGCTATGCGTACGCGCGCACGCCAGATTAAAGAGGGGAATACCTATGAGGGCCGTACACGCCTCTACCGCGCCATGCTTTCACGAGGATTCGAAAGCCAACTTATAGGTATGATAATACGAAATCCGGAATCCGGACTATGGAATTTCTGAGAAACCTGCTATCTGTAATCTTTCCTCAGGTGTGCGAAGTCTGCGGCCGGGCGCTTGTAGACGGCGAAAAACATCTGTGCCTGCAATGTATGGCCTCAATGCCCCGCCTCCACTACCATACTTCGCCGGAGAATCCGTTTGTGCGCCGCATGGCGGCAGCAAAAATCGAAAGTGTGGCTGTAATGTTCCCTTACGTAAAAGGCAACGAATACGCCTCGCTCATTCAGAAAGCCAAATATAATCATAGACCAGAAATCGACGAGTATCTTGCTGAATGCTTCGCACACCAACTCGGCGCAGATTATTTCCGCGGCATCGACATGGTGATGGCCGTTCCGATGCACTGGCGTAAAAGGCTCACACGCGGCTTCAACCAGACCGACTATATTGCACGCGCGATAAGCAAAACCACAGGTATACCCGTTGGCCGGAGTCTTATCGCTGTCAGAGGTCACACCTCCCAGACACGTAAAGGCGCCATAGGTCGCCTGCTCAACACCCGATTCATATTCGACGTTGTCGACGCCGAGCTGCTATGCGGCAAACATATTCTTCTCGTCGACGACGTGATTACAACAGGCGCCACTATTCTCGCGTGTGCCGATACTCTCCGAAAGTTCGCTCCGACTGTGAACATAAGCATCCTGGCACTTGCCAAAGCACGACAAAGCTAAACGACAAATGTGGATAATACTTGCAATAGCATCGGCCCTCGGACTGGGCTTTTACGACATCTCAAAAAAACTATCGCTGAAGGACAATAACGTTCCCGCCGTATTGCTTCTCAACACGCTCTTCTGCGCGCTGCTGATGCTCCCGGTGGTAGCAGTCAAGGCTGCCGGAGGCAACTGGGGAATGAACAATTCCCTCGCCGGCCATGGGCTTATCCTCATTAAATCGATGATAGTGCTAAGCTCCTGGCTTATGGGATATTTCAGCATAAAGCATCTTCCGCTCACAATCGCCGGGCCAATCAATGCGTCGCGTCCGGTAATGGTACTTGTAGGCGCCCTTCTGATTTTCGGCGAACGTCTCAACCTCCTGCAGTGGGGCGGCGTGGCACTCGGTTTTTTCTCGCTCTTCTTTATCAGCCGTCTCGGCGCCAGGGAAGGGTTCTCATTCAGGCACAGCAAATGGCTTTGGATAAGTATAGGCGCGGCGGTTATGGGAGCTGTCAGCGCCTTATACGACAAGTATCTGCTTCAACGCTTCACGCCGCTTGAAGTGCAGGGCTGGTATGCAATCTATCAGCTGATAATCATGGGTGTAACAATGGCCGTGATTATGAAAGCGTGGCATCAGCCCACGATGTTCAGATGGAAATGGAGTATATTGTTCATCTCCATATTTCTCACAGGGGCTGATCTCTGTTATTTCTATGCCCTATCGCAACCGGACGCCATGATTGCCGTTGTATCGATGATACGCCGCGGCAGCGTGATTGTATCGTTCTTCTACGGCGTGATATTCCTGCATGAGAAAGACGTCAAGGCAAAGACTATAGATCTTTGCGTGCTCCTTATCGCACTCGGGCTACTTGTTGCAGGGAGTGCCGCCGGAAGCGACTGACCCCGGCGAAAACAATCAAAAACCGACAAGGAGAGCAAGACGATAGGCAAGGAAAGCGACAATCCATGCAACTGCAGTGTTGTACAGAATCGTAAAAGCCCCGTAACGCCACGCACCCGTTTCCTTCACTACCGCCACAATTGTAGCGATACACGGGCAATACAGCAAAATAAAAATCATGAAACTCAAAGCGACTGCAGGCGTAAAATCAGGCTCGGAAGCACCCTGGAGCGGATGCGTCAGACGATACGACAAAGCCTGCTCCGAAGCCTCGTCGTCGCCGGTATAGAGCACGCCGAGAGTCGACACTACGATTTCCTTGGCCGGTACACCCGCTACAGCGGCCACTGTAGCGCGCCAGGAGAATCCCAGCGGACTAAGCACGGGATTAACGGCCTTGCCGACCATCTCCAGATACGAGTCGTGTTCAGGATCGATTTCATCGCTCTGCATGGCAATCTCCTCCGGCTGCATATCTGCGGCTTCCCCCCGCAAAGGGAAGAAATTCAAAGCCCATACCACGATGGATGCCAGCAGAATCACACCTCCCATCTTACTGAGATACTGCTTTCCCTTTCCCCACATATGGCGCAGGGAGGTTTTAAGTGTAGGAACACGATACGGCGGAAGTTCCATCACAAACGGAGTCTCATCTTTCTTGAAAAAGAACTTACGGAGCAGTCTTGCGGTCAGAAATGCCACAGCTATACCGATGGCATACATCAGGAAGAACATCAGAGCAGCATGCGTCTCGAAAAAAGTGCCTATCAGAAGAACATAAATGGGTATGCGTGCCGAACACGACATAAACGGAGTTATCAGAACCGTGATAATCTTGCTCGACCTGCTCTCGATGGTGCGCGCGGCAATAATCGCAGGTACATTGCAGCCGAAACCCATTACCATGGGTATAAACGACTTGCCGTGGAGCCCTATGCGGTGCATAAGTCTGTCCATGATAAAGGCCGCTCTGGCCATATATCCGGAGTCCTCCATAAACGAAATGAAGAAAAACAGAATCAGGATGTTCGGAAGAAAAACTATTACGCCACCGACACCACCGATGATACCGTTGGCCACCAGATCTTTCAGAACTCCGTCGGGCATCTTTGCGTTTACAAGCCCCGCAATCCATTCCACACCGCTTTCTATCCATTCCATAGGAAACGATCCGATGTAGAACGTAACCCAGAATACGAACAGCATCACTGCAATAAAAAGCGGAAAACCGAACAGTTTGTTGGTAACCAGAGCGTCGATCATTTTGGTAGTGGATACCTCATCGGGCCGGTCGGGCGTCTCGAGTGTTTCGGCAAGCGCTCCGGCTATGAACCCGTATTTCTCTCCGGCAATCATGGAAGAGATATCCTCCTGACCGTTGCGGGCCTCCAGACATTCCCTCGCCTTGTCGCGCAATGCGAGTATATTCTTACCTTCCGGAAGCGGACGCACAACCTGCTCCGCCTCGCTGTCGCCCTCCATCAGCTTGATGGCGAGATAACGCGGCGAGAAATGACGACTTATATGCGGATCATGCTTGATAGCGTCCTTGAGAGTTGTGATGGCCTCCTCAAAATCGTGCCCGAGAGGAACATGGATATGTCTTACCCATTCATTGCGGCGTTCATACACGGATATGATGGTGTCGAACAGGCGGTCGATTCCCTCGCCTGTACGGCTTACGGTCGGCACGATAGGCACACCTATCATCTTGCCGAGCGACTCGTAGTCAAGCCGAACACCCGAACGGCGCATCTCGTCGTACATGTTCAGAGCGATTACCATGGGCTGGTCCATATCTATCAGCTCGGTGGTAAGATAGAGATTGCGCTCGAGATTTGAGCCGTCGACTACGTTTACGATTATATCAGGATTGTTTTCGCTCAGAAAGCGACGCACATACAGTTCTTCCGGACTATAGGCCGACAGGGAGTACGTGCCCGGCAGATCCACGATATTGAACGTATAGCCGTCGTAGCGGAATACTCCCGTCTTGGAATCAACGGTTACACCGCTATAGTTCCCGACATGTTCCTGAGCACCCGAGGCGATATTGAAGAGCGATGTCTTTCCGCAATTGGGGTTGCCGATAAGTGCCACATTGATTGTATGGCTTCTCCCCTCGAAATCAGAGCTATGCCCGCTCCTTGGCTCTGCATGCTGCGGAATCTCTTTCTCCTCAACGGGAGAATTTCCGCGATGCAAATCGGATTCTGCGGCCCTGACATGTGACGGCGGGAGTACTTCGCGCGCCTCCTCGACCGGCACAACTTCAATCATGGCCGCCTCGCTCCGGCGCAACGAGACTTCATAGTTCATCAACCGGTATTTAACAGGGTCGTTGAGCGGGGCCGAGAGAATTGCCGTTATTTCGCGGCCTTTCACAAAGCCCATCTCCATTACGCGCTTCCGGAACGCTCCGTGGCCAAGCACTTTCAATATAACGGCCGACTGGCCGCTCTTAAGATCCGACAATCTCATTGCAGGAAGAATCGTTTCAGTTATAAGACATCATGCCTGAGGCGGAGGCAATCCCCCGCCCATAGTAAGGTCGATGTATCAGCCGCATTTCGAAGTACCGCACGACGTGCAGATCAGGCAGCCTTCCTGATATATCAGTGTTTCCTGGCCGCAGTTGGGACACCGCTGGCCGCTGGCCTTCGTACCGTTCGGCAGATACTTCTTGAGAGCACGCTCCACGCCCATTTTCCATGTATTGATGCTCATGGAGTCAAGCTCAAGACCTCCGACCAGTTTCAGCACCTGATCGATAGGCATTCCGTATCGGAGCACTCCGGAAATCAGTTTGGCATAGTTCCAGTATTCAGGGTTGAACTTATCGGAAAGGCCCTCGATTGTCGTCTTATGACCACGTTTGTTTACGAACTGGAAATCATAGCGTTTGGTGCCGTCGGCACTCATCGCCTTTATAATCTTTCCGTGAGTAACCGATTTCGGACAGAAAATACCGTCCTCGTCGTCGGCTAGACCGGTAAATATTTCATATGGACGGCCGTCCATCAGTCCGACGAAGGCAATCCACTTCTCCTTGTTGTTCTGGAAGCGAACCACGTCGGCCTCAAGTTCTATGGGGCGCTTCAGCGCAAGAGGATGGATGTCGGAGCATTCAGCCGGCGAATCGGATTTCTTCTTTTTGCTTTCAAGCGATACCAATACGCCCGAACGGGAACCGTCGCGATACACGGTGCATCCCTTGCAACCGGAGCGCCATGCCTCCACATAAAGGCGATTCACCATCTCTTCGGTAACGTCGGCAGGAAGATTGATTGTAACCGATATGGAGTGGTCCACCCATTTCTGGATACGTCCCTGCATATGCACCTTTTCCACCCAGTCTATTTCGTTGGCTGTCGCGCCGGCATACGGCGAACGGCTCACGAGTTCATCAAGCTGCTCCTGCGTATAGTCGCTGCGCTCCTCTATGCCGTTGATTTTCATCCATTCAAGGAACTTGGGATGATAGACCACATATTCCTCGAATGCGTCGCCAGTCTCATCTACATAGTCGACCCGGACATTGGCGTCGTTAGGATTGACCTTCCTGCGGCGTTTATAGACGGGCATGAAAACAGGCTCGATGCCGGATGTGGTCCGCGTCATCAGACTGGTTGTACCTGTCGGCGCTATGGTAAGGCAGGCGATGTTACGTCGTCCGTAGCGCACCATATCGTCGTATAGCTCAGCCGACTGCTCCTTGAGGCGGAGCATGAAAGGATTGTTTTCTTCGCGCTTTGCATCGAAAATCTCGAAGGCACCGCGTTCTTTAGCCATTTCTACCGAGGAAGTATAAGCGGCCAGAGCCAGCCTACGGTGAACGCTTTCGGAAAAATCCGTAGCTTCAGGCGTGCCATAGCGCAAACCCATGGCTGCTATCATATCGCCCTCGGCGGTGGTTCCGACACCCGTACGGCGCCCCTTTAGCGTCTTAGCCTTAATTTTCTCCCAGAGATGGCGTTCGGGTCCTTTTACCTCAAGAGTTTCGGGATCGGAGTCGATTTTATTAAGGATAAGGTCGATTTTCTCCATTTCGAGATCGATGATATCGTCCATTATCCGCTGCGCCTTACGCACGTGTGCTTCAAACTTCTCGAAATCGAATTCCGCCTGCGGCGTGAAGGGGTTCTTCACATAGGAATAGAGATTGATGGCGAGCAGACGGCAGGAATCGTAGGGACATAGCGGAATTTCTCCGCACGGATTCGTGGAGATAGTACGGAAGCCGAGATCCGCATAGCAGTCGGGGAGCGACTCACGGGTAATGGTGTCCCAGAAGAGCACACCGGGCTCGGCCGACTTCCATGCGTTGTGGATAATCTTATCCCAGAATGCCTTCGCATCGACCTCTTTGGTGATTTCAGGATTCGCACTATCGACCGGATAGGTCTGCGTGTACTTGCCGTTTTCTGTAGCGGCACGCATGAATTCGTCGTCAATACGAACGCTTACATTAGCGCCTGTAACCTTCCCCTCCGTCATTTTGGCATCGACAAATGCCTCGGAATCCGGATGTTTGATGCTGACGGTCAGCATCAGAGCGCCGCGACGGCCATCCTGGGCGACCTCACGCGTGGAATTGGAGTATCGCTCCATAAACGGTACCAGACCGGTCGACGTCAGTGCCGAATTCTTAACGGGGGTACCTTTCGGACGTATATGGCTGAGATCATGACCGACCCCTCCACGACGCTTCATCAGCTGAACCTGCTCTTCGTCGATACGGATTACGCCGCCGTAAGAATCCGGAGCGCCGTCAAGACCGATTACAAAACAGTTGGAGAGCGAGCCGACCTGATAGCTGTTGCCGATTCCGGACATAGGACTCCCCTGGGGCACAATATACTTGAAATCCTTCAGATACCCGAACACTTCGTCGTGGCTCATCGGATTGGGATATTTGCTTTCGATTCGGGCAATCTCCGATGCGATGCGGTGATGCATATCGTCGGGAGTAAGTTCGTAGATATTGCCGAACGAGTCCTTCAGGGCATATTTGCTCACCCACACACGGGCGGCCAGCTCGTCGCCGCCGAAATACTTCAGCGTTGCGTCGTAAGCTTCATCGTAAGAATAGTGTTTTGATTCCATTCTTTCAGGAGGTAGTTATATTAAAACGGGAGTTTGGAGTCTCGGAATAAACATACGGCATCTCCGACTACGCCTGTCAGCGATAGCCGGAACAGCCGTTTGAATGTCACCGCAAACTTCGTAAATTTCAGCGAATCTCGCAAGTCGGGAAAGTCGATTTTTTAAAATTGTTGATAAGTTTCCCGAAACGAATGCCCAAAACACAATAAAGCAGTGCATTAGAAATGAATGCACTGCCTGAAAGTTTTCCGGAAGGTCGGGCGGCGGAAACCGTCAGTCGCCATAAAACGACTTTTCTATAGCAGCTATATCGTCCTGAAGCTGCTTTTCAAACGGCAGACGCTCCTCGATATTTTTACAAGCGTAGATTACCGTGGCGTGATTGCGCGAAAGTCGCGTACCGATGGCGGTCAGAGCCATTTTGGCATGCTTTTTGGCAAGATACATCACCATCTGACGCGCGTCTGAAATCTCACGTTTGCGCGATTTGGTGAAAATAGTTTCCGGATCAATCTTGTAGTGACTGGCCACACACTGCGTCACCATATCGAAATTGATGGTGCGTCGGTGCATCTTCACCACATTATTCATAACCATGCGGGCGAGATCTACGGTGATGTCGCGATTCATGACGGTGGCATGGGCCAGCAACGATACCACGATTCCCTCAAGCTCACGCACACTGTCGGTAACATTTTCAGCGATATAATCCATCACCTCGTCGGGAATCTGAAGACCATCCTGCTCTGCCTTCATGCGAAGCACCTCTCGGCGAAGCTGCAAATCGGGCTTCTCCAGTTCCACAGTCATCCCCCACTTGAACCTCGAAAGCAACCGGTCGGCCATGCCCTGAAGCTGTGTGGAATTGCAGTCGCTCGAAAGTATAATCTGCTTCTGATTCTGATGCAGATGATTAAAAATGTGGAAGAATGTGCTCTGCGTGGCCGGCTTACCGATAAGATCCTGGATGTCGTCGACAATAAGAGTATCTATGCTCTGATAAAAATTGATGAACTCATTGATCTTACCGTTGAATCTGGCTACAGTAAACTGGCTTTCAAACAGACGGGCACTCACATAAAGTATGCGGGCGTCGGGATTGTTCTCGCGCAATTTGATTCCTATAGCCTGAATAAGATGAGTCTTGCCCACACCGGTCGGTCCGAATACGAACAGCGGATTGAACGTAGTGCATTTCGGATCGTTTGCAATGGCCTCGCCTATAGCACGGGCAATCCTGTTGGAGGCAGAACCGCAGTAGTTCTCAAACGTATAATGGGGATTGAGCTGCGAGTCGAACACCTTCTCCACCTGCGTCTGAAACATGCCTCCGTTCAGTTTCTGGCGCCGCAGGAGCGGTGTATTCGTCAGACCGGCCTCATTGATGCCCGTCTCCGGCTTGTTGGAAATCTGGTTGTAATGATAGAACAGCTTCACGCCGTCGCCATAGACACGACGGATGGTAGCGCCGAGAATATTCAGATATGTATCCTCGATATGCTCTTTAAAATATGGCGAGGGAACTCCGAGCGTCAGGCGCCCGTCGGCAAACCCGATTGAAACAATCGGCTTGAACCAGGCGTCGAACTGCTCGGGGCGCAGATTGTCGGCGATAATACGCTGACAATCCTCCCACAATTGCTGATGAGTCTTGTTCGTCATTACGGAGGTGTTTTATCAGGCGTCAGACGTTCCACCATATTCGGCGGGAAACGCAGAGACGCAGACAATAAATATTAGGAGAGGTCGTTTTTCCGGTCAGAAGTCTTGGCGCATATGGTCAGAACTGCTCCAAGACCGCTTAGATTTCTCTCATTTTTGCAATACAAAATTATAGCGATTTTTTTTCTAAAACAATTGAAAATATATTTGGAATTTCGGTTTCAGCCAAAGCACGCTAATTTTCAAGCACTTATAAATAATTTAAACCAACGCTTTCAACAATACCGCATAACATCCATTAAATCATCATATTAAGTATAGATGTAATAGCTTTGGAATATCTGGTAAATTCCACCGACTGTGCTTTATCATAAGACTAAACGGCATTTTGACTCAAAAGCTAAAATTATGGAAACATATTAACTATTCGGAATGATTCTTCATAGTTGAAAACTGCTTTTCTGTTGCAAATACGACTACAAAAATCAGGCGGTGTGTCCTGCACATGAGAATGCGACACACCGCCCATATTTCTTCTGTAGTTCTTCCGGATCAGAACGAGAATTCGAAGCGAATCCGGCGACGGTATTCCTCTCCGGGATTTAACTGCTGCGACGGAAGATTAGGATGGTTTGGAGCATCAGGTGCACCCTGACATTCAATCGCTACAGCATCGTAGTCATGATACTTATATCCTCCCTTACCGACCGGGCTGTCGTCAAGCCAGTTACCTGTGTATACCTGCGCACCCGGCTGGTCGGTCTTGATTGTAACGGAACGCTCACTCTGAGCTGCTTTCAGCGTACCGAGAGTGCGAAGCGAGCCATCGAATCCGTCGACCATCCAGCAGTGGTCGTAACCGCGACACACCCGAAGCGAGTGATTGTCGTCGGCAATGCGCTCCCCTATCTTGTGTGGAGTGGTAAAATCGAACGGCGTACCGGCTACTTCAAGCAGTTCGCCGGTGGGAATCTGTACATCATTGATGGCAAGCATCTTCGAGCAATTCAGCTGAAGGGTCTGCCCGAGGCATGAGCCGGTATCGTGGCCGTCGAGATTAAAATATGTGTGGTTGGTGAGATTGACCACGGTCGGGGCATCGGTCGTAGCAAAATAGTCTATCTGAATCGAATTGTCGTTGCCGACGGTATAGACGGCCATTACCTTCAGATTGCCCGGATAACCGGCATCTCCGTCGGGACTTTCGAGGGTGAAAACCACCTTGTTGTCGCCCTCGGTCACGGTGTGCCACACCTGGTTCTGGAATCCGTCAGGGCCGCCATGAAGATGATTGGGACCATTGTTGACAGGCAGCTGATAAAGCTTGCCGTTCACCGTAATTTTGCCGTCGGCAATTCGGTTGGCGAAACGGCCGGGAGTCTTTCCGGCACAGGGTCCGTCGGCAAAATACGCCTCGGGGTTGTCATAGCCAAGAACTACGTCGAGCTTCTTGCCGTCGGCCTGCGGAATTTTCACAGAAACGATACCGGCGCCTACCGACGAGAGAGTAACCTCCATTCCGTGGTCGTTGGTGATTGTCACCCAGCTGATTTCTCCTTTCGGCGACGGAAATGTTTTCTTTTCGAGTTTCATAGATAAGTAACTGTTCAAAATTATTGTATATCCTCCTGATCTAATTATTTCAACATTTCAATGGTAAAATTTCAGCATCTTTTTCTCTCTTCATCAGTTGTGTAGACATCTACGCTCCTTCTTCATCGAGAAAAACCACTGAAATTTTTCCTCCCGGAAATATCAAAATAATTTCGACCGGTTACTTAGAAGTCTGTTAGTTTTGAGGAAAGAGGCATCCGTATCTTCATGATGCCGCACGCAGCCATGAAGGATTGACCCGCCGAATGCGAATTTACGAAGTTTTTCGCTAATTTTGTAACTCAATAAAGTATTTTTGTTCCGCAGATGATTTCGGCCAATGAAACATACCGCTCGACGGGAGGTGATTCCAAGTCGCGCTTTGAATATGTGGAGGTTCTGCTTCCCTTGCCGCTTGCCGCAAAATTCACCTACCGGCTTCCGCCGCATCTGGTGGGGAAACCGGCTCAGGGGAGCCGTGTAATCGTTCCTTTCGGCCGAAAAAAATTCTATACCGCCATTGTGGTGGGTTTCGCCAATCTTCCTCCTCAAGGTATCGACGTCAAGGAGGTAGTTGTGCTGCTCGACACGTCGCCGGTAGTACGGCATCCGCAGCTACAGTTATGGAACTGGGTTGCGGACTACTATCTGGCAGCCTTGGGCGATGTCTACAAAGCGGCCGTACCTGCCGGACTGAAAATAGAGAGCGAGACGCATGTGGAGATTAATCCCGACTTCGAATTTGCCGACGACCCGGCCATGCAACTCTCTGAGCGGGATGCCGCCATACTTCAACTTATCGCCCACGAAGGGTCGCTGACACCAGCCGCCATAGAAAGCCGTCTGAAAGCCAAAGGAATTGCCTCGGCCATAAATGCACTCATAGAGCGCGGCGTGCTGATAGTGGCGGAAAAACTAAACGAACGCTACCGGCCTAAGAAAGTGCAGATGGTAAAGGCCGCTTTTTCGCCCGACGAAACCGACGAAGCATTCCGCAAGGTGTCCGGCGCAAGAAAGCAGGAGGCTCTGCTGCTTGCATATATAGAGCTGTCGGGCATGATGCGGGGAAAGCCGGCGGAAGTATCGCGTGACGACCTCCTTGCCCGGGCCGACGTGCTACCGGCTATCCTTAGCGCCGTAATAAAGAAAGGTGTGCTTGAAGCATACGCCAAAGAGGTCAACCGGTTCGCCTTCACAGGTGAACCAACCGGAAATCTTCCCCGTCTTACCGATGCCCAGCAGGAGGCTCTCGATGCCATTCACAAGACCTGGCATACCCACGATGTGACACTGCTGCATGGCGTTACTTCGAGTGGCAAAACTGAAATTTACATCCACCTTATAAATTTTGTGCTCCAACGTGGCGACCAGGCGCTGATGCTTGTTCCAGAAATCGCCCTGACCACCCAACTGACCAGAAGACTCCAGAAAGTGTTCGGCTCGCGCGTAGTCATCTACCACTCGAAATTCTCCGATAGTGAACGAGTGGACATATGGCGTCGTCTGCTTACTTCGACCGATCCGCTCGTGGTAATCGGGGCTCGATCCGCAGTATTCCTCCCCTTCGCCCACCTCGGCCTGGTAATTGTGGACGAAGAGCATGAAAGCAGCTACAAACAATACGACCCCGCACCGCGATATAACGGACGCGATGTGGCGGTGGTACTTGCAAAGATGCACGGGGCGAAAACCCTCCTGGGGTCGGCCACCCCTTCGATCGAATCCTATTACAAGGCGAAAAACGATAAATTCGGCCTCGTGAAGCTTTCCACACGTTTCGGCAACGCAACCCTACCGCAGATACGCGTTATCGACATGAACGCCGCCCGTCAGGCCAAGGCTGTAAAAGGCGCGTTCGCCGCGGAAACCATCGGTCTGGCCCGGGATGCCCTTGAGAAAGGTTCTCAGATAATACTCTTCCAGAACCGGCGCGGATATGCCCCTTTGGCCCGATGCCGCCAGTGCGCATGGGTTCCGCGGTGCGCCAACTGCGACGTAGCGCTCACCTATCATAACTCCACGCGCCAACTGCAATGCCATTACTGCGGAGCGGTGTATACACTACCTAAAGTCTGCCCGCAGTGTCATGAACCGGCCATCGAGATTATCGGCTATGGCACAGAGCGTATCGAGGAAGAAGTTGCTGCCAACTTTCCGGGCTACAACATGCTGCGAATGGACCTGGATACCACCCGCAGCAAGGAATCGTATGGCGCCATAATCGATGACTTCTCGGCGGGGAAAGCCCGGATTCTTGTCGGCACCCAGATGGTGACCAAAGGGCTGGATTTCGGAGGGGTATCGCTTGTGGCGGTTCTGAATGCCGACGCAGTGATAAACTATCCCGACTTCCGCGCCTCGGAACGCGCCTTCAATATGCTTGAACAGGTTGCCGGGCGTGCCGGCCGACGCGAGGGTGCGGATGGAACAGTGGCCATCCAGACCTATAATCCGGCGCAGAAAGTGCTCGGATTTGTCAGGCGGCATGACTACGAGGCATTCTATGAGTCGGAAATAGCGGATCGAAAGAGCTTTCTGTATCCCCCCTTCTCCCGTATTGTCAATATTTACCTGCGCCATAAGAATGCCGAAACGCTCAAACGTCTTGCCGGAGCCTACGCCACACGCCTTCGTACCCTCCTCGGCTCGAGAGTATATGGCCCTGAAGAGCCTTCCGTCGGAAGAATTCAGAATCTGTATATCAGAAAAATAATGCTGAAGATTGAGACTACCGCATCGATGCAGCAAGTAAAAGATCTGCTTCGCCAGACGCATATAGACCTGATAGACCAGCCCGACATGAAGCAGATTCTGATTCATTTCGACGTAGATCCATGCTGAACGCTCCAGATTGGAATTAGAGACCATTGCGTGCTGAAAATTACCAACTTTATAGGCTTAGCGGCAATTTTTCACTCTGATTTTACACCTGTGATGGTGGGACATCCCAACATTTTTGCTTAATTTTGTGCAAATCTATGGAATACCGCCATCTGAAACGGAAACTTTCATCCGCATCGACATATATACGACTGACGCTCTGCCTTTTCTGCATCCTGTCGGCGCTCATAGCGTCGGCACGCGATTTCGTCATCACACTTGATGCGGGCCACGGCGGCCACGATTACGGAGCTCTCGGGAAAACCACCAACGAAAAGACAATCACGCTGAGCGTAGTGAAACAACTCGGCAAACTGATTGAAAAAAACTTGTCGGATGTAAAAGTGATCTATACCCGCGATACCGATGTCTTCATCCCGCTGGCCGAACGCGCCGAGATTTCCAACCATGCCGGAAGCGACCTCTTCATGTCGGTACACATCAATTCCGTTGACAAACGCAACCGCAACCGCACATCGATTGAAGGATGCCAGGTTTACACGCTCGGACTACACAAGACCGACGAGAACCTTGAAGTGGCCAAACGCGAGAACTCCGTGATGGAACTTGAGGACGACCATACCGCAAAATACGCCGGGTTCGACCCCAATTCGCTCGAAAGCGACATCATATTCGAATTGAGCCAGAGCAAAAGGCTCGACCAAAGCATAGAATTCGCCGACGAAATCCACCGCCAGCTTGTAAACATTTCCGGACGCGCACCCAAGGGTGTCCGGCAGGCAGGTTTCTGGGTGCTGTGGGCAACCTCGGCCCCTGCCGTTCTCGTGGAGCTTGACTTTATCTGCAATCCGCGCTCAGAAAAATATCTCGCATCCGAAACCGGACAGGAAGAGATGGTCGCTGCGCTCTACAATGCCTTTTGCGCCTATCTCAACACCTACGGCAGCGGCATCACCGGCCGTCGGCTACCGGAAGCAAAACCGATTACGCTGAAATCAGACCGGAAGCAACATAAGGACAATCTCCTGACTACTGCCCGCGAAAAGGCCACCTCTCCCCTTCAATCCGGAGCGGCCCATGAGATAGCCCCGGTAAAGAAATCCAAGGAAACCCAGTTCTATGTGCAGCTGCTCGCATCTGCAACGCCGCTATCTCCGGGGGCGAAAGAATTCAAGGGATTTGAGTCGCTTGAAGTATACTCGGAAAACGGCTGGTATAAGTATGTACTGGGACCCGCCGAAACCCTCGACGATGCAAAACGGCTTCTTGAGGAGGCCCGTAATAGTTTTCCCGAATCGTTCATAATCAAAATGAAAAACGGCGAGCGCACCGGAATGATTAAACCATAGCGCCTACCTACAATAATAAAACTGACTCCTATCCCAATATGAAATCAAAAAAAGAGATTATTATCGGACTCTGTGTGGTTATCGCGCTGTTTGCACTCTTCATGGGAATCAATTTCCTGAAAGGCATCAACGTATTTAAAGCCGCCAACTACTACTATGCGACCTATACGGACGCTGCCGGGCTTCAGGTTTCGGCTCCCGTGACGCTCAACGGCTTCAAAGTCGGCCAGGTTCGCGACATCAACTATCAGTTTGACGACCCCGGACACGTAAAAGTAGAGCTCAGCCTCGACCGCGCGCTCCGGCTTCCTTCCGGCACCAAAGCCGTGATATCCCTCGACCTGCTCGGCTCGGCCACCGTGGTTCTGAAACCGACATCAGCAACTACCTATGAGAAAGTGGGCAGCACACTGCAAGGCGAGACTGCCGCCGGCCTGATGGACAACGTGTCGCAGAACCTTATGCCTTCTGTCAGCGCCATCTTCCCTAAAATCGACTCGCTGCTCACCAACCTTAACCTCATAGTAGCAGATCCCGCGCTCCGCTCTTCGGTAGCACGCCTCGACGCCATAACCCTTAATCTCGAGCAGACTATGCGCACCATCAACCGCACGGCCGGACAGCTTCCCCCGGTTATGGGCAACGTCAACGAGATCACAACCAATCTATCTACAATGAGCGGCGCGCTTGCCGAACTCTCCAACGACCTGAAGGAGCTGCCCATCGATTCCACCATGCAGAACATAACCGCACTGTCGGCCAATCTGCGGACTCTCTCGGAACAGCTCAACAATCCCGATTCGTCGCTCGGACTGCTGACACACGACCGCGCCCTCTACGACAACCTCAACAACTGCGCCGCATCGCTCGATTCGCTTCTGATCGACGTAAAACGCAATCCCAAGCGCTACATCAGCATCAAACTGCTGTAATTGCGCCACTCCTCTACGATACAATTAAAGATTTCTTACTTCATTCCAATCCATGAACATACAATTCAACATCGACTACCGCACCCAATGGGGCGAGTCGCTCTATCTTCTGGCCGACATTCCGCAGCTCGGCGAAGGCAATCCGCAGAAAGCGGTTCCTATGAGCCTCTACGGAGACCAATCGTGGAAACTGCAGGTAAATCTTCCGGACGACACCGAGGATTTCAACTACCATTACATTGTGCGTCGCGACCACGGGGGCGCTGACCATCTCGAATGGAACAGCGCCAAAGCCCATACGTTCCGTCGCGCTGCAGGAGCTTCCGACTACGAGATTTTCGACCGCTGGCAGGACCAGCCCTGGGATAAACCATACTACTCGGTTGTGTTTACAGGCTGTGTGTGCCGTCGCGTAAACCGCGCAATGCCCACCGCTCTGAAAGCGGGCGAACTGCTCGTCACCGTCGACGCACCGATGGTGGCACCCGACGAAATTGTCGCACTCTGCGGAGCTCCGGAGGCATTGGGTGGCTGGAACCCGGAAAAAGCCGTCCCGATGTCCGACGCAGATTTCCCCACATGGTCGTGCGCCGTAGTCCTTGCCTCGCTCCCGGCTGAATTCGAATATAAGTTCGTAATCCTCAAGCGCGAATCGCGTAAGCTCGTAGCCTGGGAAGGTGGTCAGAACCGGCATATGGCAGTAAAAGCGCCCACATCGGCAGCCGTGGTGGAAATGACCGGTCAACGTCTTGTCAACCCCAAATCTCCCTGGCGCGGAGCCGGCGTAGCAATACCGGTGTTTGCACTGCGCAGCGAAAACGACTTCGGCGTAGGCGAATTCCTCGACCTTGAAAAGATGGTCGACTGGGCGGTGGTTACCGGCCAGAAGTTCATCCAGGTACTTCCGGTAAACGATACCACGATGACGCATACCTGGACCGATTCCTACCCCTACAATGCCAACTCATGCTTCGCGTTGCATCCGATGTATCTGCGCCTGAGCGAACTCGGCGAACTCGCCGACGCCGACCGGCGCGCCTACTACGATGGTATCGCCAAAGAGCTGAACTCGCTTGAGGAAATCGACTACGAACGCGTCAATAACGCCAAGAATGCCTATACCCGTGAACTTTTCCAGCAGGTGAAGGGCCGGGTAACACGCACCAAAGCCTTCAAGGAATTCATCGAAAAGAATAAGGAATGGCTCAAACCTTATGCCGCATTCTGCATACTGCGCGACCGCTTCAACACCCCCGAATTCAAGAACTGGGGTGAATACGCCACATACACTCCAGCCAAAATCGAAGCTTTCCTGCGCGACAATCAGCAGGATGCCAACTACGTTTACTGGATTCAGCAGAACCTCGCCCAGCAGCTTACCCGCGTGCGCGAATACGCCCACGCCCACGGCGTGTCGCTCAAGGGCGACATTCCCATCGGCATATCGCGCGACAGCGTCGACGCCTGGACCATGCCGAACCTCTTTAACCTCAACAGCCAGGCTGGCGCTCCGCCGGATGATTTCTCGGTATTGGGTCAGAACTGGGGCTTCCCGACCTACAACTGGGAGGAGATGTGGCGCCAGAACGAGTTCGCATGGTGGAAATCCCGCTTCAAGACGATGGCGCAGTTCTTCGACGTATACCGCATCGACCATGTGCTCGGATTCTTCCGCATATGGCAGATTCCTATGGACCAGCTCCACGGACTGCTGGGCGTCTTCAACCCGGCCCTACCCTTTACGTCCGACGAATTGCGCGACAGCTACGACTTCTGGCTCGATGTCGACCTGCAGACCACCCCTTTCATCATGGACTATTTCCTCGGCGACTTCTTCGGAGAATACACCGACGAAGCCCGTCAGCGCTTCCTCGATGATGCGGGGTATGGCCGCTACCGGCTGAAAGAAGGATTCCGAACCCAGCGCGAGGTCGCCGACTATTTCGCAACCCAGCCCAAGGATGAGAAGAACGAACGGCTATGCAACGCCCTGCAGGGTCTGATAGATCAGGTACTCTTCATTGAAGACCCTGTGGAAAAAGGCAAATACCATCCGCGCATCTCCGCCCAGTTCACCTACGTATACCGTCACCTCAACGACTACGAACGCTGGACGTTCGACCGCCTCTACAACGATTTCTTCTATCATCGCCACAACGACTTCTGGTATGGCAAAGCCATGTGGAAGCTCCCGCCCATCATCGACGCCACGTCGATGCTCACATGCGCCGAAGACCTCGGCATGATTCCCGACTGCGTTCCCGCTGTGATGAGCGCACTGGAGATTCTCACGCTCGACATTCAGCGCATGCCCAAAAATCCGCGCGAGGAGTTCGGCAATCCTGCATTCTATCCTTATCTTACAGTCTGCACAACATCCACCCACGATATGGGCGGCATACGCCAGTGGTGGGAGGAGAACCGCGACAAAACCCAGCGCTTCTTCAACTATATGCTCGGCGAAGGCGGTGCAGCTCCGGCATTCGCCGAACCGTGGATTTGCGAGAAGATTGTTGACAGTAACCTGAAATCGCCTGCAATGCTGTGTATCCTTCCGCTTCAGGACTGGCTGTCGATCGACGGGCGTCTGCGCCGCGCCGACCCGCGGAAAGAGCAGATCAACGTGCCTGCCAACTCCCGCCACTACTGGCGCTACCGCATGCACCTCACTCTGGAGGACCTCCTCGGCGAAGAACTCTTCAACAAACGCGTGGCTTCTCTCGTAGAAAGCTCGGGCCGCTGAAAGTAAACCCCATAACAGAATTCCCTAAAAGGAGGGCGTGTCATAATAGCCCATCTGGGTCGTCGCCTAAGGACTTCGGGTTCGGTCATTGACCTTAGTCAACTCCCTTCACCCTCACCCTCAGGATCCTACCATCTGGACCATTCTGACAGCGCCCTCACCATCCGGGTGAAAAATAGGGCGATGTGTCAAAATTTCGAGTTTTGACACACCGCCTTTATTTTATCCGGTTGGCGAGGGCGTCGGCGGCCTATACCGGAGGTCAGAAGCCGTGAGAATAAGCCCGGTTTTACACCGGGGGTCCATAAATATTCCGCCCGATATTGGGTTTGTTCGGCATTTTTTATGTAAATTTGTTATGTTACAGCTTTGAAATACACAATATTCAATGTATTTATACATTCTACAACCTTAATAATTAAGACGGATAAAAGGAACAAAATGTTTTTGCCCTAAACCCGCTACTGTGAATGGAACACGACTTCATATACTTCATCTACGGCCTCTGCTGCATGTTTTACTCCATGATGGCATGGCTGTTCTGGCGCAACCGGCAATCCCGCCTGTCGAAATTCGTAATGGCCCTGATGCTGCTTATAGCGGTTCAAAGCATCAAGGACGTATTTTTTCTGTCAGACGAGTTGTATAGCTCCAGCCAACTATGGACAGCAGTAACGTCGGTCGACATGATTGCCGTCCCTTTCTATGCGTTCATACTTATGGAGTTATGTAATCCGGGCATGACGTCGGCAAGACTGATAGCAATCGAGATTGCGCCATTTGTCGTATTGCCGGTCCTGTATCTGTCAACCGGCATAGAAGCATTCTACGACATAGAAGTAGCATGGGCAGCCATCTTCGGCCTTAGCTACGCCATTTGGACAATATTCGCCATCCGCAGATATAACAGCAAACTCAAGCAGCAGTTCTCCTATGTGGAGAATATCAACCTCGAATGGCTACGCATTATTCTGGTATTTTTCTTCGCCATACTCAGCCTCTGGATTGTAGACTGCCTTTATATAAATATCGATGTCGAGAGTGTATATCTGCTCGGTTCGCTGGTCATGTGGATGTTCCTCTGCTATTTTATATATCGCCACGAAAGCGTGATAAGCGAACTGAAAGCTTCGGTGCCCGAAGAAACATCCATCCAGCCCTCGCCTGCCGACTCCACTCCCGACATGTCGCAAAAAATTCTGCGTCTTTTCGACGAGCAACAGATATATCTTAACCCCAATCTTAAACTATCCGACATCGCATCGATGGTCGGAAGCAACCGAACGTATGTAAGCCGGTTTTTCAATGCCGAGCAGAATTCCACTTTCTTCGATTTTGTGAACGGCTACCGCGTCCGAATGGCCACGAGCCTGCTCAGGGAAACCGACGAGAAAATAGAAGTGATTGCCGAACGCGTCGGCTTCAATTCGCGCCAGGCATTTCATCGCGTTTTCTCCAAAACCATCGGTCAGACCCCTGAGAAATTCCGCTCCGGGAATCGCAGCAACTCTGTTTCAGCGCGATAGGCGTAGTGTTACTATCCGGTTTACAAATTGCGACCAACGGTTTTATCCGTTGCTACGCGATATATACAGCATGTGACCGCCCGGCAGAAGCGGAAAACGTAACTTTGCGACAGAGAAACATTACGTACTGTTTATCATACTTCATTAACCACAACAAGCCTTTTGCACTTTAATCAAGACTAAGGGAAATGCATTCCTTCCAATGGAAGAAAAGACGGTGTTTCAAAATACAATATTTTGAAACACCGTCTTATTTATCCTGTTGACGATGGCGCCTGGCGCCAACGACTACTGACGGTCGAAAAACGGATTCTTAGAAGTGGCACTCAAGGGAATGCAATAATACTGCGAGCACCCCGGAATAAGATTCAACCGCTCGGCAGCCATACCTGCCGAAAACCATACACGGCAGTCCACACGATGATCAGCGGCAACCGAAACCGCCGAACCGATGGCGATACCCACATCCACGCAATTGACGGCACACGGTACGTTGGCAGGCTTTTCGTCGCACGTCGGGAACCCGCAATGGGCGCAATTCAAGCCCAGCGGAAGCGACCGTGTGGCAATTACGACTACTGCGTCGGCCTGCAGGATATTGTGGCCGTCGCGGGCATAGACACCGCGCCCCGTAAGGCGGTGAAGCTCAAGCATTGATTCTGAAAGCCTCCGGATATCGTCGCCTGTAACCAGAGCGCATTCAAGGATGTCGACACCTTTCCCTTTTGGAGCTGTACGTGCCGCCGTAAGCATCGCATGGCCCACGGCAACCACTCGCTCTAAGCGCGACGAACGTTCGTTTTCAATCATAATCAGTCGATTATCAGCATTGCGTCGCCATATGCGCCGAACTTATACCCTTGTTCCATGGCTTCCTGATATGCCTTCATAATGAGCTGATAGCCTCCGAAAGCGCATACCATCATGAGCATGGTGGAATACGGCAGATGGAAACCCGTCACCAGAGCGGTCGAGACCGTGAAATCGTAAGGGGGGAAAATAAACTTGTTGGTCCAGCCGGTATAAGTCTTCATATGGCCGCCCATGCTTACGGCGCTCGCGATTCCGCGAAGGGTGGAAGTGCCTACGGCGCAAACCTGTTTGCCGCAGTCTTTGGCATGGTTCACCATATCCACAAGCTCCTGACTGACGCTCATCTCCTCCGAATCCATACGATGTTTGGTAAGATCCTCCACATCGATTTCCCGGAATGCGCCGAGACCGCTGTGAACAGTAAGAAATCCCTGTTCGACACCTTTAATCTCAAGACGCTTCATAATTTCGCGGCTGAAATGGATACCGGCCGACGGAGCTACCACTGCCCCCTCGTTTTTGGCGAATATCGTCTGATACCGGTCGACATCCACCTCTTCGGGCTCCCGCTTTATATATTCGGGAAGCGGCGTGGAACCAAGCTTGAAGAGATTAGCTTTGAATTCCTCATGACTTCCGTCGTAAAGGAATCGCAGGGTGCGTCCGCGCGAGGTTGTGTTGTCGATCACCTCGGCAACCATCGATTCATCGTCGCCGAAATAAAGTTTGTTGCCTATTCGGATCTTGCGGGCCGGCTCGACAAGAACGTCCCAAAGTTTATGCTCCGTATTGAGTTCGCGCAGGAGGAAAACCTCAATGCGGGCACCGGTTTTCTCCTTATTGCCAAACAGACGGGCCGGAAACACTTTGGTATCATTAAACACCATCACATCTCCCTCATCGAAGAACCGGAGGATATCGCGAAAAGCAAGATGCTCGATTTCGCCACTTTTGCGATGAACCACCATAAGCTTGCTGTCGCCGCGTTCGGCCGACGGATATTGAGCTATCAGCTCTTCGGGCAATTTGTATTTGAACTGGGAAAGCTTCATTTCGTCTAAGCTTTGTTATTTAGTATTGTTTTCGGTTGTCTTTTATATGAATTTTCATCAGTCGGTATCTTCCGCGGTGCTACCGCTCGTCGAAAGGCTTGATGTCGGCTTTTTCGTTGAGCATGAAATCCTGAGGCACCTCCATCGGTTCTACAACAATCTCATTGCCATTATCATCCTCGACAGTACATGGCGCCGACAGAAGAATACCCACAGCCTTAGGTATGGATAGAGCATCCTCTATCCGCGCCTCCCCTACCTGCGTGCGGCGTAAATTCTCAAGATACGCTCCCGTATGCAATGCCACGCCGATATCGCGTGCCACCGAACGTATATAGGTTCCTTTGCTGCATACAATCCGCAACACCAGCAGAGTACCCTCGAAGTCAAGAATCTCGATGGAATCTATCACGATTACTTTCGGTTTAAGCTCCACCGTCTCTCCTTTCCGGGCCATTTTGTAGGCGCGGTGACCGTCGACCTTGCAGGCCGAATAGTCAGGGGGAATCTGCTCTATTCTTCCTATAAATCCCTTAAGGACGTTTTCAACTGCCTCGCGTGTGATATGCTCCGTGGGGAATGTGGCGTCGACTGGGGTCTCCCGGTCGAACGAGGGAGTCGTAGCCCCCAGCCGGATGTCGGCGATATATTCTTTCACACCACTCTGCAGACGCTCGATCTCCTTGGTCGCCTTTCCGGTGCATACAATCATCACGCCGGAGGCAAGAGGATCGAGAGTGCCGGCATGCCCCACCTTGAGCTTTCTCACTCCGGCCTTGCGCAGCCGCGAGGTCAAAGCTCCGCGCAATTTCTTCACCACGTGGAACGACGACCACCCGAGCGGCTTGTCGACAACGATTATCTCTCCTTGAAGCGGTTTCATCTCAATATATCAGGCGAGAACAATGCAAAGCACACCTACCACGACACAGTAGACGGCAAACCACACAAGTTTCCCCTTTTTTACAAGATTCAGCATCCAGTTGCAGGCAATGCATCCCACAATGAAAGCGGCCAGAAATCCCACTGCCATAGCCGTGAAGCCCACAGGCGATTCAGCCTCGCCCGGAGCGGCGCCGAGCACTTTTACAAGATCGAGAAGCGCCTGGCCGAGAATAGGAATCACTACCATGAAAAACGAGAACTGGGCCACGCGCTCACGGTTGTCGCCGAGCAGAATTCCCGTTGCAATCGTAGAGCCCGACCGGCTGAGACCGGGAAGAACGGCCACGGCCTGGGCGATACCGATTATAAATGCGTCGGACCACGTTATGTCGCGACCCTCGCGGCGAGTCGCCATCAGAGGGCGGGTACGGAAAAAGTATGCGAAAGCAAGCAGAGCCGCAGTGACGCACAGGCAGATTCCTACAAGTGTCAGGTTATTTCCGCCATCGGCAGAAACCCCGAAAAATGCTTCGACCTGATCCTTGAAGCATACACCCACTATACCTACAGGGATACACGATAACAGCAGTTTCCAGACGTATGCTGTGTTCTCATCGCGTCGGAAAGTAAAAAATGACTTGCACAGCGGTACGAACTTACGCCACAGCACTACTATAGTCGACAGCACCGTGGCCACATGGAGCACCACATCGAACTGCAGTGAATCGGCTCCTGCAAGCCGGGAGCCAAGAAGATGGTTGAAAATCTCGAGATGTCCGCTTGAACTGATGGGAAGATATTCGGCAAGTCCCTGCACTATGCCGAGAATCAAGGCGTCGAGCCAATTCATAGTCTGTTCTTTTTGTGAGTCAAAATGAAAACCGGGCCTTAACCGGCTTAGAATTTCTTATCGTTTTTGCTGGGTTTCAGAATGATGGCGACCGCCATACTCACAAACCCGATAAAGGCTATCGTAGGACCTACGACTATACGCCTTACACTGAATATGTCGGGGTTGAACTCATCGGTGGAACTGCCGCCGAGCATCAGCAGAAAACCGCCCACAATCAGTATTGCCGCGATAATCATATATATGAAATTCCTGCGTCCGAGAGGATATTCCGATGCCGCCTCCCGTGTGAGCGCCTGGTCGGCTTTCCGGGCGCTTATTGTTGTTTTTTTAATATCTGTAGCCATAAATACTTTGTGAAGTCAGTTATATCAGTCGAACATCTCGTCGTAGCTTTTGTGCAGGTAGCGTCCGGTGGTAATAAAGGCCGCCACAACGCATATTATCATGCCAAGCACTATAATCGATGCGAATACGAAAGCTGCCGATTTCCAGTCGAGTACCGTCTCCACACCCATTCCGAGTGATTGCGCCCATACCATGAAGGCTGCCAGACAGCCCGAGGCCACAATTCCTGCAATCAGCCCCTGCAATGCATTACGCAGCAGAAAAGGCTTACGGATAAATGCATCCGTAGCACCTACAAGTTTCATGGTGTGAATAAGAAACCTGCGGGAATACACCGTCAGGCGTACGGTATTGTTTATCAATACGAACGAGATTAGAAGGAGTGCGGCTGCCATCACTATGAGAATGGTGTTTATCAGACCGGCATTCCGGTTGAGATCGCTGATAAGCTCGCTGTTGGCGGTCACCTCGGCCACACAGTCGGCCGACTGCCAGCGGGCGCATATAGCCGCCACACTGTCGACATTCGCATAAGCCTCCTTTACCTTTATTTCAATCATCGGAGCATAGGGATTTACTCCGAGGAGTTCCACAAGTTCGGCTCCGTCGCCCTGGGTTTCCTGCGCAAGGACGTCCTCGGCCGAGAGATACTGGTATTCGGATATATAAGGCGAAGCCGAGCAGACGGCAGTCAGAGAATCGGCGGTCTGAGACGAAATACTGTCAGCAAGTACTACCGTAAAACCTATTTTCTCTTTCAACTGACGGCTCACACCGTGGAAAGTGATATTCACAAATCCTACAAGCCCGAGGATAAAGAGAACCAGAGTGACTGAAACTGTCGAGGTGATATGGTCGCCCCATCCTGTCAGGCGATGTTGCCGGGATTCTTTCATCTAATTAACAATCTTTTTCACGAATTGCAGCCGTCGACGACGCGATGCGCCCTTATCGGCCAAATTGATGCAAATTTACAACCGCAGATAGCCGATGTCAACCCTTTTAACATAAATTAGTGTAAATACTACGCTTCCTCACATAGCAGCGTAGCGGAAGAGGCCCCGACTACACGCACTCTGACGAAATCGCCCTTCTTATGGTCGCCACGCGGGAATACTGCCGCTTTATTCTGGCTCGTGCGGCCCATAAGCTGCTCGCGACTACGTTTGGAGAACCCTTCCACAAGTACCTCGAATGTCTTGCCGACATCGGCGAGATTGGATGCGGCCGAAAGCTCGTTCTGCAACGCTATCATGCGGTTGAGACGCTCGGTCTTCACCCCGTCGGGCACATTGTCGGGCATCGTACGCGCAGCCAGCGTGCCAGGGCGCTCTGAATATTTGAACATAAACGCCGAGTCAAAACGAGCCTCACGCATAAGTTCGAGCGTCAGCTGAAAATCTTCTTCCGTCTCACCATGAAATCCCGTGAAGAGATCTGTGGAAATGCCACACTCCGGAATCCGGCTTCGGATTGCTTCGATACGGCCCAGATACCATTCGCGGGTATATTTGCGGTTCATGGCCTTGAGGACGGCATTGCTTCCCGACTGAACAGGCAGATGGATATGGCGGCATATGTTGGGATGGGCTGCGATTACATCTATCGTCTCGTCGCTCATATCCTTAGGATGCGAAGTGGTGAAACGCACGCGCATTTCGGGAGCGAAGTCCGCTACCGTTGCGAGCAGCCGGGGAAAATCCGTAACCGTACCGTCGGCATCGACGAAACGATAGCTGTTTACGTTCTGCCCGAGCAGAGTAACTTCCTTAAAACCGCGTCGGCGCAGGTCGTCGACTTCGTTGAGGATGCTCTGCAACTCCCGGCTGCGCTCTCGTCCGCGGGTGTAGGGCACAATGCAGTACGAACAGAAGTTATTGCATCCGCGCATTATGCTGACGAAGCCACCTACACCGTTTGAGCCGAGTCTCGTGGGAATCACGTCGCGGTAGGTTTCGGTAGTACTGAGATCTACATTTATAGCCTTGTGGCCCGCTTCGACCGAAGCCATAAGATTTGGGAGGTCAAGATATGCATCCGGACCGGCTACGAGATCCACACCGCAATTCTCGATAAGATCCGTTTTGGCACGTTCGGCCATACAGCCGATCACCCCTATGGCAAACCGCTTGCCGTCCCGTGCGCGGCGACGTGCATTCAGCTCGGCCAGACGCGCGTGAATCTTCTGCTCGGCGTTGTCGCGGATGGAGCAGGTGTTCAGAAGTACCGCATCCGCCTCCGAGGCGTCGGATGTCTGCTCATATCCGATTGTCTCCATAATCGATGCGACAACCTCACTATCGGCCACATTCATCTGGCATCCGTAGGTCTCTATGTAAAGTTTCTTGGATTTCATCTTTTATGTTCCTTTTCTCCCCCGAAAAAAAAGTAGCGGAAGCCCTTTTATGCTCTAAAACAACTTCCCGGATTTTGGGGTGAGACACTTTATTTGTAATTTTGCGCAAAATTACAAACTTTACGGATTTTAGCCAAACCGTCATCGACAAACAAACCCGTACCATAAAAAACCCAGACACAGATTATATTATAATGGCTTACGATTTTATTACGGCCAAAGAAGCGGCCGAAATGATTCAGAATGGCGAAACGCTTGGCCTCTCGGGCTTCACGGCCCCCGGCAACCCTAAAGCCATCACCGAAGAAGTAGCCCTGAAAGCCGCCCGCGAGCATGAGCAGGGACGTGAGTTCAAGGTCAACATTTTCACCGGCGCCTCGACCAACGACCATGTGGACGGCATGCTGGCCCGCAACAACGCCATCAATATGCGCGCCCCCTATCAGAACACTCCCGACCTGCGCAAACGCATCAATTCTCACGACGCTCACTATTTCGACCGCCATCTGTCGGAAATGGCGCAGGAAACGCGCTATGGATTCTACGGCCCGACCGATATAGCCATTATCGAAGCCGCCGCAATTTCTGAAGACGGCGAGGTGCTTCTCGGATGCGGCCTTGGCAACGTTCCCACCTACGCTCCGCGCGCAAAAAAAATATTCATAGAGCTGAACGAAGCCCTCCCCCAGTCGCTGCTCGGCATGCACGACATATATGTGCCGCAGGATCCTCCTCGCCGCCGCGAGATTCCCATCTATGCTCCCAACGACCGTATCGGCCGCCCCACACTGAAAATCGACCCCGCGAAAGTTGTCGGCATCGTGCGCACCAATTCGCTCGACGGCGTGAAATCCTTCACTCAGCCCGACGAGGTTTCCGAGCGCATCGGTGCCAACGTAGTGGAATTCCTTATCAATGAATACCGGCAGGGGCGTATCCCCAAGGAATTCCTTCCCCTCCAGAGCGGAGTGGGCAATGTGGCCAACGCCGTGCTCAACTATCTCTGCCTCGACAAGGAACTGCCTAACTTCATGATGTATACCGAAGTTATCCAGGATTCCGTGCTCCAGTTACTGCGCTCGGGCAAATGCACCTTCGCCTCCACATGCTCCATGACATTCTCCGACGATGTTGAGAGCCAGCTCTTTGCCGACCTCGATTTCTTCCACGACAAGATTATGCTCCGTCCGGCCGAGATTTCCAATAATCCCGAAGTAATCCGCCGTCTCGGCGTAATCGCCATGAACACAGCTCTTGAAGCCGACATATTCGGTTGCGTAAACTCTACCCACGTGCTGGGCACACGAATGATGAACGGCATCGGCGGCTCGGGCGACTTCTGCCGCAACGCCTATATCTCCATCTTCTCGTGCCCGTCGGTGACTAAAGGCGGCCTGATCAGCAATATCGTCCCGATGGTGTCGCACATCGACCACAGCGAGCACTCTGTCGACATCCTCATTACCGACCAGGGCATCGCCGACCTTCGTGCGAAAGATCCCGAACAGCGCGCCCACACGATTATCGAGAATTGCGCCCACCCCGACTACCGTCCGCTCCTGCGCGAGTATCTGCGCCTGAGCAAAGGTGGACAGACACCCGCCACACTCAACGCCGCATTCGCTTTTCATACGGAATTCGCCTCGTCGGGCGACATGCGCAAAACCGACTTTTCAAAATTCGCCTGATTCACTGCAACGCAACTAATCAATACCGGCGTGCCTCAGTCCGCAACGAGGCGCGCCGGCTTGTTTAGCCCCCGTGCCCCTGGCTCACACCTCTTTCGGTTGCCACGCACGTCAATACAACTATTTAACGCTTTTTTGCGTTATATCTTAAAGACAACCATTATGGATAGCATGTATGAACAATTGATGGGACTCCCCCTTTTCTCCGGCGTATCCCATCAGAAAATATCCGAAATCATCGGCAAATATCCCTTCCACTTCCTGAAATTCAGCGATGGAGAGACAATCATATCCCATGGAGAACCCTGCACCCACCTCTTATCGGTAATCGCAGGAGAAATATCCACGGAAATAATAAGTTCCGACGGCAAATTCCGATCCACTCAGACACTGGCCGCTCCCGACACCATCTCGCCAGAATTCCTTTTCGGCCGGAGTACACTTTCGCCGCTTACGGCCGTCGCCAAAGGGGCGGCGGGGATAGTGAGAATCGCCAAACCGGATTTTCTTCAGATTCTTACATCCGACAGTATATTCCTCTTCAATTATCTCAACATGCTCTCGCTGCAGGCGCAGATGAACGTCGACGGAGTAATGGCGCTCACCTCCGGCTCGCTCGAAAAGCGGATAGCATTCTGGATTCTCGCTCTGACGCAACCGGGCGGACGCGACATAGTGCTCCAGTGCCGCCAGCGCGATATGTATGCGGTGTTCGGAGTGCAGCGTCAGTCGCTTGTCAGCGCTCTCGACCATCTCGCATCCGACGACATTATCAGCTACGACAGTCGCGAGATTCACGTGTTCCAGCGCAGAAAGCTGGTTGAAATACTTACGGAATGACAATCATAAGCCGAAATTTGTTTATATGCCGGTCTATATTGTCTCAAAAATGTTTCATGATTCACCATTGATTATAAGCACATTAAGATTTTAATGTGTTTATATTGTCTATACAGCGGCAATATAACGCCGCCATACTATTGCCAACGGCAAATCCTTGCCATAACTTTGCAGTGCATCGAGGAAACAGCAGCCCGAAAGAGTCGGGGCCCGATGCACTTTTTTCCACCAAGGATTAAAGGCAAAAGGATTCTTCTGATCTGAAATCATTAGCAATTCTAAGGCAAACAAAGAAATTCAACGGCAATTGATAGGCCGCCGTCACCGGGGCGAAGGAGCCGAATCCCACCCCGGCGAAACATTGGCGGTAACGGCAATTTTTATTCTTTATTTAATCGTGTTTTAAGATAGGTTTGTAGCGCCGCTTATCGCTCTTGGAAGAGCCGATATGACGGCAACAGAAAAAGCGGAGCGTCGCCGGGAGGCGGCGCCGCATTTTTTTATATCCCCTCCGTAAATGTTGAACCATACTTTCCAGACGTGTGTTATTCTTTCAAAAAGCAAGCAAGCCGCGCCGGGTGCATTACCTCCAGAGTGACTTTAACATTGTGCCTTCAACCAAGTGCCCTCGACAGCTTTCTTACTTATGAGAGATGATTTTAAACGTTTATTTATTTTGCAACTAAATTACTATTAAAATGAAAAAGACCTTAGCCTCAGCGGCTGCAGTTGCATTCATGGCAATGTTCTGCGCCGGCAACGCAAACGCTCAGCAGGAAGTTGTTGTCGAAGAGGAATCTATTTCCGTGGTCGACGCCGCCAACTGCAAGACACATTATTATGTCGACAAGCACGACAACTGGTTCCTACAGCTCGGCGCAGGTATCGCCGTCCCGATGGTTGAAAACCATCTTGTTTCCGGCGATGCCAAACGCCATATCACCGCCACATATAATATCGGCGTAGGCAAATGGTTCTCCCCGTATGTCGGCTTCCGCTTCAGCGGCTACTATGGCCCGCTTCACTGGGATAACGACTCATACAGCAAAGCCAAGATGGCCAATCTCAACTTCGACTTCATGTGGGATATGTGCAATTCTCTCGGCGGTGTGAATGCCGAACGCCCCGTAAGCGTGATTCCCTTCATCGGCATAGGAGGCGCATACGTATGGGACATCCAGTCGGACGGTACCAACATCCCGCGCAACGACGGCAGTCTGCGTACACGTCAGTGGACTCTCCCCGTATCGGCCGGTATCCAGCTCCGTTTCCGTCTCTGCCGCTACGTTGACTTCTTCCTTGAAGGCCGCGCAGGCTTCTACGGCGACAATTTCAACGGCGCAGCCTGGAACGACCCCGTCGACGTGCTGATTACCGCTACCGGAGGTTTCAACATCAACTTCGGAGGCGTGAAATACCAGGCTTACAACGCCTGCAAAGACCTCGCCTACATCAACTCGCTCAACGGTCAGGTGAATGCCCTCCGTGGCGACCTCGCTGCAACCGCCGCTGCACTTGCCGCAGCCGAGTCACAGCTCCCCTGCCCCGAAGTGAAAGCCGCTGAATGCCCCGAGTCGACTGCAGCTCCCATGATGTCGACTGTCCGCTTCACAATCAATTCCTCGAAGATTACCGACGAGGAGATGGTCAACGTCTACAACACCGCCCAGTATCTGAAGGATAATCCCGATGTCAACGTAGTGATTAAAGGTTATGCCGACAAAGACACCGGCACAAGCCAATACAATCAGGCCCTCTCCGAGCGTCGTGCGAAAGCCGTCTACGATGTCCTCACAAAGACCTACGGCATCAACGCAAATCGTCTCAGCATCGATGCAAAAGGCAGCTCCAGCCAGCCCTATTCGACCAACGACTGGAACCGCATCGTAATCTTCGTTCCCGGCAACTGATTCTTCCAGAAAGGTTAACTGCCCCAAAGCCGTAAACCGACAACTGAAACATCCCACAACATTTATCAGGCGGAGCGCCACGGCGCCCCGCCTGTTTTGTTTGGAAATAAAAAATTAGTTAACTTTGCAAGAGTATTATACCAACCGAAACAAACTATAGTTTTTATGGAAACGAAGAAACTAAAAATCAGAGATTTGACTCTCCGCGACGGGCAGCAGAGCCTTTTCGCCACCCGTCTGCGCCAGCAGGACATCGACCCGCTGCTACCACTATATCACGATGCAGGCTTCTATATTATGGAAGTATGGGGCGGAGCGGTTCCCGACTCTGTAATGCGTTACCTCGACGAATCGCCGTGGGTTCGCCTGCGCACCATAAGCGAAGCCATCGAAGGAAAGTCGCTTCTTTCGGCTCTTTCGCGCGGCCGAAACCTCTTCGGTTATGTCCCCTATCCCGATTCCGTTCTCGAAGGTTTCTATAAAGAGGCCATCAAAAACGGTCTCAACGTGATGCGTATCTTCGACGCCCTCAACGATATCGACAACGTCAAGGAATCCATCCGCCTCATCAACGAACTCGGCGGAATAGCCGATGCCGCCGTTTGCTATACCGTAGATCCGAAAGACGAAGTTGCCCCCGCTCCCAAAAAGGGATTCCTGGCGTCGCTCTTCGGCAAAAAAGAGACTCCCAAAGCACCCGAGAAAATCTTCACCGACGAGTATTTCGTCAACAAAGCCGTGGAGATGGAGCGCCTTGGCGCGAAAATTATCACGCTCAAGGATATGGCCGGCCTTGTCAACCCCCTGCGCGCCGCATCGATTATCGGCAAGCTGAAGCAGGCAGTGAAAGTCCCCGTTGACTTCCACACCCACTGCACCCCCGGCTACGGCCTGGCCTCCTCGCTCATGGCTATCCTCAACGGTGTTGACATTCTCGATACCAACATATGGTTCTTCGGCGAAGGCTCGGCCGCTCCCGCCATCGAACTGGTCTACATTTTCTGTAAGAAACTCGGTGTGGAGGTAGACGTCGACATGGAGAAAGTGGGCGAAATCCGCGACCGCCTGGAAGGCATCCGCCGCAACCTTGCCGACGTGGACCTCAACAAAGACAAATTCCCCCGCCATTTCAATCCGCTTACCGACAAACTCCCCGCCGAAGTCGATGCCCTCTTCGACCAGGCCATTGCTGCCGCAAAGGCTCTCGACGAGGCTACCCTGCTCGACTGCTGCCATGCCATCGAAGATTACTTCGGATTCCCGAAACCCAACCTCCTTGTCAAGGAAGCGGAAGTGCCCGGCGGCATGTACTCCAACATGGTCGCTCAGCTCAAGGCGCTCGGTTCGTCGGAGCTTCTTGAGGATGCCATGAAGCTCATCCCGAAGGTGCGCCGCGATGCAGGTCTGGTGCCTCTGGTTACACCTACCTCCCAGATTGTAGGCGCTCAGGCCGTGAACCTCGCAATCGACCGCAAAAAAGGCAACCCCGACTACACCAACACCTCCAACCAGTTCATCTCGCTTGTAAAAGGCGAATACGGTCATACACCCGCCCCGATCGATCCGGCGTTCCGCGAGAAAATCACAGGCGACGCCACCGAACGCCCCTACGACGTATCGAAATACCGCAAGCCGGAGAATCCCGTTGTAGAGGAGTTCGGCGGAGTAAAGCTTGCCTCCAACAACGAGGAATATCTCCTGCTCGAACTTCTGCCCAACGTAGCCAACAAATTCCTCCGCAACCGCCGCGCCGAAGAATACGCCGCCAAGCAGCCTAAGGAAGAGCCTAAAGCCGAAGCCCCCAAGGCCGAAGCTGCCAAAGCCGATGCAGAACCCATCACCGGCGAAGTCTTCTCCGCACCGATGGGTGGCCGAATCATCGAAATCAACGTAAAAGCCGGCGATACGGTCAAGAAAGGTCAGGTAATGCTCGTCTACGAGGCAATGAAGATGGAGAACGACCTTGAGGCCGAACGCGACCTGAAGGTGAAGCGCGTGTTTGTCAATGTCGACGATGTAGTCGGCACCGACGCTCCGCTCATCGAGTTCGAATAAGTATCTGGTCGAAATTATTTTAATATTTCCGGAAGGAAATGTTGAAATAATTAAATCTGGATGATATAAAATAATTTTGAACAGTTACTTAACAGCCTGAATTAACGATATGCAATAAAAAGGCGGTGTGTCAACCGGATTCAGATTGACGCACCGCCTTTCTTTCAGTGCCTTGAATGTTCTCTCAGAGAAAAAGAGGATTATTTAAGCAGACCGCCTACTTTCTCCTTGGCCGACTGAGCGGCATTTTCCACCGCTGCATTGGCTTTATCTGCAGCATCCGATGCTGCGTCGGAAACACCCTGCTTTACATTTTCAACAGCCTCACCTGCCTTAGCGGCCACAGCCCCTTTCACGGAATCGACCGCGGCTGCGCCGGCAGTGCGGAGTGAATCGGTAGCGGCGTTTTTCAGAGAGTCGGCCGAAGCGGGGAATTTATCCACGGCCGCCTTTACCGCTTCGAAAGTAGAAACAAGTGCGGGAGCCTTTTTCTCCACTATGGGCTGGATGTCGGCAAGATATTTCTTTGCTTCCTCCACTTTGCCCTCAGCGGCAAGTTTCTGTGCATAGGCCTGAGCCCGGTCTACGTAAATTGCAATCGAATCTGCATTCGTGCAATTCTCGATTTTCATCTTGAAATCATTGGACTCCTCGCTTGCAGCCTTATCTGCTTTGGAACACGAGGCAAACGAAATCGCTGCCAGAGCGGCGACTGCCACTAAAATCTTTTTCATTGACTTATAATTTAAATTCCTTAAATTATAACAGCGATAAAGGCAAATTGTTGACAAAACCATAATCATAAGGCAAATTTACCTGATGAATCTATAAAGCTACCGGTCGATAAGTAACTGGTCGAAACTATTTTAAATCATTCAGTATGTCACGAAACATCGTTCTGTCGGTCGTAAAAGGTATCGCCATCATTCTGATGGTCGTGGGCCACGCCGAGGCCCCAGACTTCCTTACCCGCTGGATCTACACGTTCCATATGCCGGTGTTTTTCATCGCCGCAGGCTACTTTTTCAGCCGCCGCTATCTGGACGACCCGTGGAGCTTCTGCGCGAAGCGCTTCCGCGGACTATATATCCCTTTTCTTAAATGGAGTCTGGTTTTTCTGCTGCTGCACAACCTATGGTTTCATCTTGGCGTACTCAACGAGCAGTTCGGCAACTGGACCGGAGGAGTGACCCACCCCTATACGTTCCATCAGGCAGCTCAGCGCCTGATACTGATTGTCACCTCCATGAGTGGATACGATGAGTTTATCGCCGGGGCATTCTGGTTTTTCCGGGGGCTGCTCGTGGCGAGTATCCTGTTTTTGGTTCTCTACCGCATTGTCGACAGCCATACGAAGCTCGGTGCAGGCGCAGCCGTGACTCTGATATGCCTTGCAGCCTTGGCATTCAATGCCTTCCGCCTGTTCAACGGCCTCAAGATTCCGTTTATCCCCAACGGCGGACTGCGCGAAGTGTGGGGTCTATTCTTTTTCGGCGTGGGCGTGCTCTACCGCCGGTTCGAGCCAAGGGTGAAGGAAACATGGTGGCTGACGGCCATCTACGCCGCTGCACTATGTGCGGCAACACATCTACATTGCTGCGGAATGAACAACACGGGCAAGCCCGTCGACCTGCTGACACTCCCCGTCACCGGCACCATCGGATTCCTGATGCTGATTTACATATCCCGGCGCATAGCGCAGTCCGGAGGCGCCATAGCACGCATTCTGGCCTATGTGGGCGACAATACGCTCTACGTATTCATCTTCCATATCCTCGCATTTAAGGCCGTCAGTCTGGTGAAAGTGCTGTGGTATGGTCTCGACCCGGGGCATATCGGCTGCCACATGGTAATCCACTACCGCAACCACGAAGACCTCTTCTGGATTCTCTACTCCCTGGCGGGAGTAGTACTCCCCCTCATCGGCCTGCGCCTCTGGCAGATGTGCCCGCGCCCCTTCCGCCGCAATTCTCCGGCCACCGCCTGACGACAACCTGCGATACTGCGCACAGAATGTCGTAAACTTCGCACGAAATGGAGGCCATAGAGATAAATGTTAAATAATTGCTGTTGCGGGAAAACAATCAGGCACCGGTTAGCGTTAATGAGGTAAAAGCTATTTAACTAAAACCTATTTATTGTTATGAAGAATTTTGATATCATTCTTGCCGTTATCGGCGGCGCTCTGGTTGGCGCTTCGCTCGGTCTGCTCTTTGCTCCCGAAAAAGGTGAGGACCTGCGCGGTGAAATCGCCCGTTTCCTCGAGTCGAAAGGTATTACCCTGAAGAAAAACAAGCTCGACCAGCTCGTCGACGAACTCAAGGAAGAGATTCAGAAATAATCAAAACAAATATAAAAAAATACAGCTATGAGAGCACTTACATTGCTTTACGCTTTTCTCGGCGGCGCAGCCGTAGGAGCCGGGGCCGCCCTCCTTTTCGCTCCTGAAAAAGGTGAGGAACTTCGCGAAGAAATCAAACATTACCTCAAGAAATATGGTGTATGCAAATGCACGCAGCAGGAAGAACTTGAGGAACTTGTCGACAAAATCGCCGAAGACATAAAGAAATAACGAGTTCTCCTCCACTCTCCTTAAAGATAATGGGTTAATATTGCCGGACTTACGTTTGATTAAGCCCGGCAATATTCACAGACCTGGAAAAATTTATCTACACCCTCTCTGTGGTTATCACTTAATTCATAGTCTCAGCAAATTCATCCATGAAATCTTCGGGTACACTTTCATCGCTCAAGGAACTTCTGATTCGTCTGTGCAGACTCTATATCGAGAATGCAAAACTTACACTCACCGAAAAGCTCACGCTGCTGCTCTCGGCGGCTCTGCTTGTAATTATCTCGCTTGTATTTGGGGTGTTCGCTCTTGCTTTCTTTGCCGGCGCCGCGATTGAAGCGCTTGAGCTCGTCATGGTTCCCTGGCTCTCCTATCTGATTCTGGGAGGTGTATTCGTATTGCTCATGCTCTTGACCGTCTGCATGCGCAAAACGTTAATCATCAACCCGATTGCCAGATTCATAAGCCGCCTGATATTCGATGTGCAGCCCAAAGACGACCCGGAGAATTAAGCCATTACCCTACATCAATCGTTCTGCCTCATGACCACTAAAAAAATATCCCGGACGAAAGGCCACGGCCATCCTCACCGTCCCACTGCAACCGACGCATCCGCGACTACGTTCAAAGGCTACGATCTCGACGAGCTGAGATATAAACTTGTAGTGAACCGTTTAAAGATTTCCCTGACACAGGACCGTCTTCTGATGCTCGTATCACCCCGTATGCAGCGCAACGCCAACACTCTTACGGGCTATGTCTCAGGCGTCAATTCCTTTATACGCTATTTCGACATCGCCATGGTGGCGTTCACTATATTCCACAAACTGACATCGATCTGGCGCTTCTTCTTTCCCCGTCGCCAGAAATAATTCCGGGAATGTCCTTCCTTATGTAGCCGCCGGCAATCTAAATTCATCGAAGGGATAGTGTTTCTCGCAGAAACTGATTATCTTTGCATCTACAAAAAGATTTCAAGCCATTCGATGAACAACTACACAGAAGTAACCTTTCACTTTCACATACCCGCTGCCGACGAACAGCTTACGTCGGATACCGCGGCAGATGTGCTTTCGGCCATGCTCGCCGATATCGGATACGAAAGCTTCGTACAGCAGGGCGATGCTCTGGCTGCTTATATTCCGGCCTCGCAATTCGATAGGGCAACTCTCGACGAAACAATACAGGCGTTTCTCCTTCCGGTTGCCGTTACCACCGAAATTAAGGAGATAGAGGGTGTCGACTGGAACGCCGAATGGGAGAAAAACTACTTCAAGCCTATTGTGGTAGCCGACAAATGCTGTATCCACAGCACATTCCATACCGACTATCCGCAATGCCAATATGATATCGTAATCGACCCCAAGATGGCCTTCGGTACCGGCCACCACGCAACCACATCGCAGATAATCGCTCGCCTGCTCGACACCGACCTGCAGGGAAAACGCGTGATAGATATGGGAACCGGCACAGGCATTCTGGCCATACTCGCCCGCATGCGCGGTGCGTCGTCGGTAACCGCCATCGAAATCGACCCTGCCGCCGAGGCCAACGCACGCGAAAACATGCAGCTCAACGGCTGTCGCGACATCGACCTGCGCCTGGGGGGCGCAGAACAGCTCGCTGGATGCTCAGCCGACCTTTTCATCGCCAACATCAACCGCAACATCATACTCAATGACCTCAGCCGCTACGCGGCTACTCTCGCTCCGGGAGCAATTATGCTGCTGAGCGGCTTCTATGAGGCTGACATCCCCATGATTCTGCGGAAAGCCGCCGACGAGGGCCTCGCCGACGGCGGTCACACCGTGATGGGCGACAACTGGGCATGTCTCACTCTGAAAAAGGCAGCAAAATGAGTCTCCGAAAGTTCATCATCGCGCTCTGCTTATTCCTTTCCGGCGGCATCTGCGGCAGTGAGGCGTGCGCTCAAGCTGCTCCCGACACTATTACGGTTGAAAATGTGGAGACTCTTGTGCCGGTTGAACCAAACCGAGTCACCGACCCCTACGACCCCTTCACAGAACACGGTTATCTCGGACATTTCACGTGGGGCGCCCAGCTATCCAGCGGCGTAGACATGACTACCCACGATATGACCAACTTTTCAATCGGAGCTGAATTCGGTTATAAAAACCGGTGGTTTCGCTTCGTAGGTGTAGGCGCATCCATAATGTCGATGATGAACAACTCCTCGCGCTGCTATCCCGTATACGCCATGGTGCGCACCTCCTTTTCCAAATATCATAAGCTTTGCTTTCTTGAACTGCGCGGGGGAGTATCGTTCAACAGCATACTCGACTCATCGCACGCCACAGGCGCTTACGGATCGGCCGGAATCGGAATCACAATGGCCCACGGTCGCACATTCTCGTCGCATGTCGTGCTTCGTGCGGAAGTCATGCCAATCAAGGCCAGCTACAGCGACCCGTCGCTCGATTTCAGCTATACACTCGCCCTTGCCTGCATCGGCATCGGCATAGCGTTCTGAGTCATATTGATTTTTACTGAGTAAACCATAACGCCGGCTCATCGGGATTCCTCCTCGTTGAGCCGGCGCAATGTATGTAAGGATAAGATATTGTTAGAACTTGAAGAATTCCTTGGCGTTCCCATAGGCCACTTTGGCCACAATCTCGCGCCCGATAAAGTCGATTTCCGATGCAGGGAGGAGTCCCTGCTCGATGTCGTTGCCTATGAGGTTGCAGAGCGTGCGACGGAAATACTCATGGCGCGGATAGGAAAGGAAGGAACGCGAGTCGGTCAGCATGCCTACAAACCGGCTTAAAAGTCCGAGATTAGAAAGGGCGTTCATCTGGCGCTCCATACCGTCCTTCTGGTCGAGGAACCACCACCCCGATCCGAACTGAATCTTTCCGGCACCGTAACGGCCGTCCTGAAAGTTGCCAATCATGGTGGCCACAAGTTCGTTGTCGCGCGGATTCAGGTTGTAGATTATGGTGCGAGGCAGTTTGTCGCGCAGCGCCAGACGGTCGAAGAAACGGCTCATCTGCTCGCCCACGGTGAGATCGCCTATGGAATCGAAACCGGTATCAGGCCCCAGAAGGCGCATCATGCGGGTATTATTGTTGCGCAGAGCACCATAGTGGAACTGTTGGGTCCAGTCGGCATCGTGGTCCATTACAGCAAACTCCACAAGCATGGCCGACTTGAATTTCGAGATCTCGATGTCGGTAAGTTCTTTTCCGGATGTCACCTTACGGAAAATGGCGTCTACCTCCTCCGGGGTATATTCATCGGCATAGAAGCCACCGAGGCCATGGTCGCTCAGACGGCAGCCAACCGAGGCAAAAAAGTCGTGGCGCTTCTGCAAGGCCGCGATAAGATCGGCGAATCTTTCGATGTTCATACCGGCCACGTCGGCAAGTTTAGCGATGTATGCGGTATAGGAAGCAGCATCTTCTACGGCCATAGCCTTGTCGGGGCGCCAGGTGGGGAGCATCTTCACCTTGAAGCCCGACTCGCGGGTGCGGATATGATGTTCGAGCGTGTCGACCGGATCGTCGGTGGTGCAGACGGCCTCCACACGGTAATGCTCCATCAGGCCGCGGGCCGACCGGTCGGGCTGCTGAAGGCGTTCGGAGCAATAGTCGTAGATTTCGCGGGCCGTGGCCGGCGAAAGAAGTTTGTCGACCCCGAAGGCGGTGCGAAGTTCCAGGTGCGTCCAGTGATACAGAGGATTGCGCATCGTGTATGGCACCGTCTCGGCCCACTTCTCGAATTTCTCCCAGTCGGAAGTGTCTTTACCCGTAATATACCGCTCGTCGATTCCGTTGGTGCGCATGGCACGCCATTTATAATGGTCGCCCTCAAGCCATATGCGGCTCAGGTTTTCAAATACGTGGTTGTCGGCCACATACTGCGGATTGAGGTGGCAATGATAGTCGATAATCGGCTGTGGTGCCGCATATTCATGATAGAGACGCTGAGCCGTGGCGGTCTGCAGCAGGAAGTTTTCATCGTTAAACTGCTTCATGGCAAGATTAAGCTGGAGTTAATAACAGATTGCTTCACAAAGTTAAGCAGAATTCTTCAACAATCTCAGCCTAAACGCGAAAAAAGCGTTACCTTTGACACCATAATATCTGTTTCCGAATGAACGAAGAATCACTCAGCCAGCTATATCTAAAGGATACCGCTTTCGGCGAACTGATGCAGCGGCGTATTTTCAACGTACTGCTTGTAGCTTCCCCCTACGACGCCTTCATGATGGAGGAAGACGGGCGCGTGGAGGAACAGCTTTACAACGAGTATGTGGCGCTCAATCTCTCGTCGCCTCCGCGCATCACCCGTGTGGCAAACATCGACGGCGCCCTCGAAGCCATGCGGGCCAAGCATTTCGACCTGGTGATTGCCATGCCCGGCATGGATATTTCCGCCACTTTCTCCACGGCGAAGACAATAAAGGCGGAGTTTCCGGCGGTGCCGATTGTGGTTCTGACGCCATTTTCAAAAGAGGTATCGCGCACACTCGCCACTCAGGATTTCGCAGGCATCGACTACGTATTCTCCTGGCTGGGCAATGTAGATCTCCTGCTGGCAATCATAAAACTGCTGGAGGACAAGATGAACGCCGAGCACGACGTGCTCAACGTGGGAGTGCAGATGATACTTATGGTGGAGGACTCCGTGCGTTTCTATTCCTCCATTCTCCCTCACTTATATAAGTTTCTGCTCACACAGAGCGTGATTTTCTCTACAGAGGCTCTTAACGAGCACGAGAAGATGCTGCGCATGCGCGGACGCCCCAAGGTGATTCTCGCCCGCAACTACGAGGAGGCGATGCAACTTTATGAAAAATTTGCCGACAAGATGCTCGGTCTGATTACCGACGTATCGTTCATGCGCCAGGGGCAGAAAGACCCTCTGGCGGGCATCCGCTTCGCCAACCATGTACGCGCGCTCGATCCCTACCTCCCGATTATCGTGGAATCGACCGAGAGCACCAACGGTGCACTGGTGAAAAACTTCGACGGCATTTTCCTCGACAAGACATCGAAGAAGCTCCCCGTCGACCTCGGCAAGACCGTAAAGGAGTGCTTCGGCTTCGGCGACTTCATATTCCGCGACCCGGCCACAGGTCAGGAAATCATGCGGGTATCGTCGGTCAACGAGCTGCAGAAGCGCATGTTCGACATCCCCTCGGAGTCACTGCTGTTTCACGCCCGCCGCAACGATATCTCGCGATGGCTCTACTCGCGCGCAATGTTTCCCATCGCCGATGTGGTGAAGAACCACCGCTTCAACTCGCTCGACGAGGCGCCGGCGGTAAAACGGCTCTTCTTCGACCTCATCGTAAAATACCGCAAGATGAAAAACCGGGGCGTGGTGGCAGAGTTCCGCAAAGACCGTTTCGACTACTACAGCAACTTCGCACGCATCGGTCAGGGTTCACTCGGGGGCAAAGGTCGTGGCCTGGCATTCATCGACTCCATCATCAAGAAACACCCCGAGTGCGACAACTACCATGGCGTGACCATCTCCATACCGCGCACGGTGGTGCTCTGCACTGATATCTTCGACGAGTTCATGGTGGAGAACGACCTCTACCCCATCGCGCTGAGCGACGCACCCGACGAGGAAATCCTCCGGCGCTTCCTGCAGGCACGTCTCCCCGAACGCGTAATCCAGGACCTCGAGGCTCTGACCGATGTGGTCGACCGCCCGCTGGCGGTACGCTCGTCGAGCCTGCTCGAGGACTCACACTACCAGCCTTTCGCCGGCGTCTACGCCACCTATATGATTCCGCGCGTCGGAAACCGCGAGATGATGAGCCGCCTGCTCCGCGATGCAATCAAGGGAGTGTATGCCTCGGAATTCTACGCCGAAAGCAAAGCCTATATGACGGCCACCTCCAACGTGATCGACCAGGAGAAGATGGCCGTGATAATCCAGGAGGTTGTAGGCAAGGAATACGACGGATACTATTTCCCGTCGTTCTCGGGCGTAGGACGCTCGCTCAACTACTACCCAATCAACAACGAGATGCCCGAGGAGGGCGTCGCAGAGGTTGCCGTGGGACTGGGCAAATATATTGTAGACGGAGGAAGGGCATTGAGATTCTCGCCTGCCCATCCCCGTAAAGTACTGCAGACCTCGACACTCGACCTTGCCCTGCGCGACACCCAGCGCGAGCTGTACTGCCTCAACCTCAACGAGGTGAACGACGATTTCCGCGTCGACGACTCATTCAACCTTACGGTTTCATCAGTTCAGGACTTCAGGGATACTGACGCGCTCGACCTGCTTGTATCGACCTACGACGCCAACAACCGGATAATCCGCGATACCGCCATGGGGCCCGGACGCAAAGTAGTGACATTCGCCAACATCCTCACCCACGATGCGTTCCCGCTGGCCGAGGCCGTGAAATTCATGCTTACGGAGGGTCAGAAGGAAATGCAGCGCCCCGTGGAAATAGAATTCGCCGGCAATATCGACAATACTCGCGGAGGAAGCGCCGATACACCCAAAGGACATCTATACTGGCTGCAGATCCGGCCTATAATCGACCGCAAGGACGATATAAACGCCACAATGCTGACGTTGCCCACCAGTCAGTTGATTCTTAAATCAAACACAGCGCTCGGACATGGCACCACCGACAACGTGAACCATATAGTGTACGTCCGCACCGAGACGTTCTCCTCCGAGCGCAATGTGGAGATTGCCGAGGAAATAGCAAAAATCAACAAAGATTTCGTAGCGCGCGGCGAAGGCTACGTACTCGTCGGTCCGGGCCGCTGGGGCTCGAGCGACCGCGCACTCGGCATCCCTGTGAAATGGGCCGACATCGCCGGAGCGCGCCTCATCGTGGAACTCACACTCGACAACTACCGCATCGAACCGAGCCAGGGCACGCATTTCTTCCAGAACCTCACATCGTTCGGCGTAGGCTACTTCACCGTCAACCCCTTCGGAGGCAACGACTATATCGACATCGACTGGCTCAACAGCATGCCGGCCGAATATGAGAGCGAACGCGTCAGGGTTGTAAGGCTTGACGCGCCTTGTATAATCGGAATCGACGGTAAGAAAGGAAGGGGTGTGATAGTCAAACCCGGCTACAGCGACATGCCTGAAGAGAATATCCTATAGATTTCGCACTCAAGCCTCTGCATTGCAAGTATCAGAGTTTCAATGCGGACTGAAACGCCCGTGCGCGCTCGGCCCATTGGCGCGGTACGCTGTCAATCGGCATCACGGCGAAATTTCGCTGCGCGGCCGACGGAGGAACCGTATAGACAAGGTGATAGAACGCCGTATCGACATACGCCTTACCTACGCTGTCGCGCCGCAGACGCACTTCGGCCATTGCGCCCCCGCGGGTGTCGCGCGTCTTCATGTTTGAAATCAGATTGCCGAGGGAATACACGGTCACGCGTCCGGGCGCATAGCGGTCGGCAGTCAGCCGAAGTGGCTGAACCACATGCGGATGTCCGCCGATAATCATTTCCACGCCGCAACGGCGCAGAAAATCGGCATGCCGACGTTCGGAAGCTACAGGAAGGAGCACATACTCTTCTCCCCAGTGCATGCAGGCGGCTATGAGTTCCGCTCCGGCCTCGCGCAACTGCTTTACGTCGGCGTCGATACGGTCGTGGTCGATATAGTCGACCACCACATCACCCTTCACCTCGAATCCGTTTGTACCGTAAGTGTAATTCAGAAAACCGACCTTAAAACCATTGATATTCCTTACCATCGGAAGCGCGGCAGCTCGGGCAGCCTTATCGCGATACGTTCCGATGTGGTCTACATGGGCCGAATCCAATACGGTAAGCGTATGCAGCAATCCTTTGTCGCGGCGGTCGAGGGTATGATTGTTGGCCGTAAGAAAAAGGTCGAAGCCGGCCTCGCGGAGCGCGTCGACATACGATGCAGGCGCGTTGAAGCAGGGATATCCGGTAAAATTGTGTGTGCCAATCGGGGTTTCAAGATTGACCACAGCATAGTCGGCCGCACCGACAATCGGCGCGATGGCGTCGAAGCATCCGGAATAGTCGTATGCCCCGTCGGCCATGCGTGCAGCATCAATCTGCGCCTGATGCATCATGGCATCACCGGCAAAAAGAAGCGTGGCCTCAGCGGGAGCCGTGAGAGCTCCCACCAGATTCATGGCGATTGCAAGAATGGCCTCGTTCATTTGTCAGAGTTTCTTCGACTTCGCTTCCACAATCAGCATCGGACCCGGAACTATGAAGAGTTCCAGACGCCGGTTGGCCTGACGGCCCTTCATTGAATTATTATTCATTCCGGCCATCGGCTCACTGTCGGCCATCGGGTAGCCCTGAAGCATATCTGTCTGGGCGGCTTTCGTATCGAAATAGTTGTAGAGCGAAACAATGCGCTTCTCCGTAAGGTCGTAAAGGTATCTGTCGGACCCTGTATTGTCGGAATGCATGGCCAGAATCACCTTGAACTTGCCGTGCGTACGGAAATAAGATAAAAATGGCTTCAGTGCGGCATCGGCCGAAGCCGTGAGCAGTGTGTCGTTTGGCGCGAAAAGCTTGTCGGCCGGGATGGTAGCTATAACAACCTCTCCTCTGCGCATTGTCTCGACCTTATAGCCCATTTTCTGCAGACTCTGGGCCTCACGCTTCATGACGGTGCGGATATAGTTTTTCTGTTTTTCAGGCACTTCCGGCACCATAAGCGTCTCGTCGAGCGTAAGTTCGGAAATATCGACCATCTCCTGGTTCGCGCCGGAAGCCTTCTGGGCGCCGGCATCGAACGGGGGCACCATACAGGCCGTGAGCGCCAGAGCCACGGCAATCGGACGGACCGTCAGACGCCAAGCTGCCGATATATTGAATACGTTCATGTCCCTTGCTTAGATAATGGAGTCCTCATAATCCATTTCGGCGCGTACCATGAGGGGAACATCCTCCGGAGCGACACTCGCACCCTTGTCCTTGCCGAGCATACGCACAACGTAGTCGACCACCTCCTGCTCAATGTCGTCGGGCTCATCGTCCGGATCCGACTCCAGCTCGAGCAGACCGTTTTCATCATAGAAATCCCATATCATGTCGATAACATTGAACACCTCATCATCGGGATAGGCCGTGCGACCGTTTTCCACCAGTCGGGCATTGATGAATTCTATAGCCTTCTGTTCGTCAAATTCCATAACGGTAAAAATTTCGTTTTACAAAAAACTCATGCCGCGAAGGGCGCTACACCCCTTGCAGGCTCAGATATCGAGCAGTCCGTCGGGCAGGTCGAGAGTAATAATGCGGTTTTCAGTATCGATGTCCACAACATACTCGTCGGCTACAGGCACCATCACGTTGCGGCCGTAGGGCGTTTCTATTATAAACAAATAATTGTCGGTAGTATCATCGAGATCTATGATTTTTCCGACGGTCTTTTCAGAAGAATTAACAGTAAAGCCCACGAAATCCGACGCATAGAAACCATCCTCGGAGCATTCATCCGATATAGCCTCTTCACGCAGCGCATAAAGTATCGACTGGCAGAGAGCCGCAGCCTGACGCTCGTCGGCAATTCCGTTGATAGAAATCAGGTCGGTCTCCGAGCTTTTCGGGCGCACCGAATTCAGAAAAAACGGCACATAGATACCATCCACATCAAGGAAAACACACCTCAGCGCGGCCAGATCGACATCTGCCGTAAGAAGCACCGTGATTTCGCCGTTGATACCGTGGGGCTTCAGGAGCCTTCCAACGGGGGTGAGCATTTCCGGGGTGATTATTGGCTGCATTGACTGAATATCCGTTTAAGTTTATACGCCTGCCCGGTTATTTCTTCTTCTTTTTCTTTCCGGTCGCCACAGGCTGCGCCTTGAATTCATGAAGGCGGACGGTATTGGCATCCAGGCGTATCCTCCCCTCGGAAATATTGTAGAGGTCGGTGAACACTTTGGCATCCTCCACACCGTCGGGATTCACAGCCAGCATCTGCTTCTTCATATGGTTGGCAAGAAGGAGCACCAGAGCGTCGCGCTCCGGCCCCTCTTCCATCTCAGCTGCCTTACGCACCATATCCTGAGTGATTTTGCCGTAATGACGCATGGCAAAACGATGCTGGTTGTAGCCCACCGGTTCGGGCGAAGTGGCAAGATCGGCCTGGGAAATTACCTCGCAGGGGAAATCCACGTCGAGACGGAAGCCCGACATAATCATCAGATGGTCCCAGAGCTTGTGGGCGTTTTCGGGCGCACGAAGTTCCGGAAAGAGATTACCCATGGAGCGTATTATCGACTGTGCACACGCCGTGCGCTCGTCGCGGTTCTCGATTGTAAGACAGAAATCCACCATCCGCTGGATGTTTCTGCCATATTCCGGTAGAACGAGATCAGGCAGATGGGTATTGTAGGTAAGCATTTGTATAGCAGGAGGGAATGTATTACAGCTTGATAAATCGGGCGTGCCGCCGGGATTATTGCGTGAGTCTTGCAATAATCCCGGATGGCTTACACCCTTATTAGGAATAATGCGCGGAGGCGATTACATGTTCATGCCGCCGTCGACCTGGATAACCTGACCGGTGACGTAGCCCGACATGTCGGAAGCAAGGAAAGTAGCCACATTGGCGATGTCCTCGACCTTGCCACCGCGGCGCAGAGGTATCTTCTTGCACCATTCGGCACGTACATCTTCGGGGAGGGCGGCTGTCATGGCGGTCTCGATGAAGCCGGGAGCAATAGCGTTGGCGCGGATGCCGCGCGAACCTACTTCCTGGGCTACGCTCTTGGCCAGAGCGATAAGGCCGGCCTTGGAGGCAGCATAGTTCGACTGACCTGCATTTCCGTGAACGCCGACCACCGACGCCATATTGATGATGGAACCGCTACGCTGACGAAGCATTACGGGGAGCACGGCGTGGATGAAGTTGAACGCGCTCTTGAGGTTGACGGCGATTACGGCATCCCACTGGGCCTCGGTCATACGCATCATAAGACCGTCTTTGGTGATTCCGGCGTTGTTTACGAGAATATCGATGGAGCCGAAATCCTGATGAATCTGTTTTACGACCTCTTCGGTCTGGGCGAAATCGGCGGCATTGGATGCATATCCTTTCACCTTCACGCCGAGAGCGGCAATTTCCTCTTCGGTCTTCTTTCCGTTTTCGTCGATTACGAGATCGGTGAAGGCGATGTTGGCGCCTTCACGGGCAAAACGCAGGGCAATCTCCTTGCCGATGCCGCGGGCGGCGCCGGTGACGATTGCAGTTTTTCCTTCAAGTAGTTTCATTGTTAAGTTCTTGTTTATATACGGATATATAATGTTGTCTGGTTATTCCGGCGAACCGGCGTCAGGGCTGCCAACGCTGATGGCATCGAGAATGAAGTCGACGGCCGAGGAGAATGTGTCGTCGCGCGACATTCCCACTACCTCAAGCAGACGGTCGGAGGCCGTGGCGTCGACACCGAGCATCATCAGCACCACGAGCGGCACCACCCTCTCGGCCACGTCGGCGCGGAACTCGCCGGAGGCCACACCTTGCGCCACCACGTCGCGAAGTATCTCCACCTCCTTGATGGCGGCAAGACGGCGGATTTTTCCTACCCGTTTCCCTTCCAGCAACGACATTAGCGGACGCGGGTCTGCGCTTCGCTGGGCAGCCTCGCACCGCAGCGTCTCGAAACGCGCGAAAAGTATGCTGCGCAATTTCTCGCGGGCCGTGAGGTCGCTTAGCTGAACGGCTCTCTCGCGGGCCACGGCCTGCTCCCCCTCGCGCTCTATCACGGCCTGATGGATTTCGCGCTTATTGCGGAAATAGGTGTAGAGCGTGCGCCGTCCGCGGTCGGAGGCGGCGGCGATATCGAGCATGGTGGTGTTCTCCACCCCCTTTCGGGCGAAAAGCTGGCGGGCGACTTCGATAAGTCTGTCGCGGGTTTTGCTGACCATAGGGCAGGGAGGGTTGTAGCTAAAGTGCTAAAAGCTTGGCGAAGTTACGATAAAGATTTGGTATTCGCAATAGGATTATTTTGGTTAACTTTGCACCGATAGAGACTACTATGCGCAATCCCGACCGACAGACCACCTTCCGCTTCCGCCAGTTTGAGGTAAGCAACAAGCTGAGTGCTATGAAAATAGGCACGGATGCCGTGTTGCTCGGTGCCTGGGCGTTCGAGACGTCGTGCTTCGCAGGACGGCCCATACTGAGGGCTCTCGACATCGGCTGCGGCACCGGGGTACTCTCGCTGATGCTCGCCCAGCGGTTTACAGGTTTGTCGGTGCTCGGCATCGACATCGATGCTGACGCCGCCGCAGAGGCGGCCGCGAATTTCAGCCGGTCGCCCTGGGCTGCTCGACTGGAGGCGTTCCAGACCGATTTCCGGGAATTTGCGGCTTCGGCCGAAGCTGGCACATACGACCTGATTATCTCCAATCCGCCATTTTTCACGGGAGGCGCCCAGGCTCCAGACGATGCCCGTCGCATCGCACGCCACCAGGAATCGCTCGGTCTGCACGACCTGATGGATGGTGCAGCGCATGTGCTTGCCCCTGAGGGGATATTGGCGGTAGTGCTCCCCGCCGACAAAGCCGACGAGGCGCGCACAGAGGCGAGGTTCACGCGACTTGAACCGACACGCGAATGCATCGTCGCCACCACGCCGCGCAAGCCGCCGCGGCGCATCCTGATGGAATTCCGCCACAGCGGCATCGCAACCGCAACGCAACGCGAAAATCTGCTTATCCATACCCCCGAGGGCGGTTTCTCCGACCGGTACAGCCGATTGGTAGAACCGTTCTACCATCCTAAAGCATAATATTTTATAATATGACGACTATAAAACCTGCCACTCCCCTGCTCCGCCCGAATTCCGGGGCTCTCGCGCTTGTGCTGCTCTTCGCACTGTTCGCCTTCTTCCTGATTCTGCTATCCATCGTCAGTCCGCTGCTTGTCAAGGTAATCGGTCGACCGGAAAGCGCCATGCGCATCGCCATGGTACTTCAGGATGTGTTCGTTTTTATCCTGCCTGCCATAGCTGTGGCACTCGTGGCCAGCCGTCTCCCGGCCCGTCTGCTCGGGGTCGACAAGGCTCCCACGCTTCTGCAGGTACTTCTTGCCATCGCGACGCTTCTCTGCTCCATCCCGGCGATGAACATGATAATCCAGTGGAACGAAGGATGGCATCTTCCCGAATCGATGGCCGTTGTAGAGGAGGCCATGCGACAGATGGAGGATACTGCCAAAGCCACCACCGACTCGCTGATGGCTGGTGCCTCGGTATGGTCGATGATTGTGTCGGTACTGATTGTGGGCGTGATGGCCGGATTCAGCGAGGAGATTTTCTTCCGTGGAGCGTTTCAGCGCGTCATGCAGGCCAACCGCCTGAACGGCCATATCGCCGTATGGACAGCCGCGGCAGTGTTCAGCTTCGTGCACTTCCAGATGTTCGGCTTTGTGCCCCGTATGCTCCTGGGTGCTTTCTTCGGCTATGCCCTTTGGTGGACCAACTCGCTGTGGGTACCCGTCATAGCCCACGCTTTCAACAATTCGCTGGTGGTAATCACCACCTGGCGCACGGCCAATGACCCCGACTCCATCCTTGCGGTACTCAACGACGCCGGCTCCACCGAAATCACCGTCGGCTCCGTAGGCCTCGCCATCGGCTCAGCCATCCTCACCGCCTGCCTCCTCCGCCTCCTCTATCTCACCAGCCGCCCCAAATAAAAATCTACCCACATCTATATTATAATATACGACGCCCCGCTACGGAGCATGGATCCTGAACATGCTTCCATAGCGGGGCGCCCGTTCTTTTCGCGGGCCGAAAAGAACCAAAAGACCGAGGGCGCAAGTTGCGTTCTTTTCACGGGCTGAAAAGAACCAAAAGGCCCAGAGGCGCGGAAAAAAGCTTTACGGCGAGGACGGCCGCGGAGGCCCGGAGGGACGGGGTTGTGTCCAACCCCATGTGATGGCCCGCAGGGCCGAGCATGGGGACAGGAGGGACAGCGGCCGAGGGAGCGCTGGAAGGCGCGCAAATAGAGGCGGAGGGAAAACGAAAGAGCCATTGAATAAATCATGAGAATTTTGAAAAAATTGGAGGGGAAAGGATTGGAATATGCGAAAAATAGCTAAATTTGCGCTTTAATTGTCTGAAGGGCCGCTAAGGCGGCGACGGACGATACATAAACCAACGGAAAGGCTTATGGCAAACATGCTAAGATTCACCAAGATGCATGGCATCGGGAACGACTACATCTACTTCGACTGCACCCGCGGCGAAGAGCGGTCGGGAATCCCGACGGATGTGCTCACCGACAACAGTCGTCTCGGGCGACTGTCGGAAATACTCTCGGACCGCCACACCGGAGTGGGCGGCGACGGAATCATCCTCATACTCCCCTCAGAAATCGCCGACTTCACAATGCGCATTTTCAACGCCGACGGCTCGGAAGCGAAAATGTGTGGCAACGGCATCCGCTGCGTCGGCAAATACATCTTCGACCATGGTCTGGCGACCAAACCCCATCTTACGCTCGAAACTCTTTCGGGCGTAAAATTTTTAGACCTCTACCCTGCCGCCGACGGTAAAATCGCCACTGTAAAAGTGGATATGGGCGCACCCGTGCTGACACCTGCCGAAATCCCTGTAAGCGCCCCCGGCCATACCGACGGGATGAACCTCCGGGCCGAAGTCAACGGCAACGCCTACTGCATAAACGCCGTATCGATGGGAAATCCCCACGGAGTGATATTCACTGAGGAGATTACCGACGCGATAGTACTCGGCGACGGACCGCAACTCGAACGCCACCCGATGTGGCCCGACCGGGCCAACATAGAGTTTGTACGCCCCACGGGAGCACACAGCGTGGATATGCGCGTATGGGAACGCGGCAGCGGCGAGACGATGGCCTGCGGCACCGGAGCCTGCGCCACGGCAGTGGCCGCGGTAGCCGCCGGCCACTGCCAGTGGCCAGTGGAGGTGAAACTTCTCGGAGGCACCTTGAAAATCGACCGCGACCTCGCCACCGGCCACATACTGATGGAAGGTCCAGCCACGGAAGTGTTCCGGGGCACGATGCCTATTCCTGAAATATAAACGCCAACAACAAATACACCATATATTATATGTTTCATATAAACGACAACTTCTGCAAACTCGCCGAGAGCTACCTCTTCTCGGAAGTGGCAAAAAGAATAAACGCCTATAAGGAAGCCCACCCCGAAGCCGACATAATCCGTATGGGCATCGGTGACGTGACGCGTCCGCTCTGCCCGGCCGCTATCGGCGCCATGCACTCCGCCGTCGACGACGAAGCCGACGCACGCACCTTCCACGGCTACGGACCCGAGCAGGGCTACGCATTCCTGCGCGAGGCTATCGCCGAAAACGACTACCGTGCCCGCGGCATCGACATCGACACCGACGAGATATTCGTGAGCGACGGTGCCAAAAGCGACACAGGCAACATCGGGGACATACTGAGCCGCAGCAACCGCGTGGCCGTCACCGACCCGGTATATCCCGTATACGTCGACACCAACGTGATGGGCGGCCGAGCCGGCGAACTCGATGCCGAGGGCTGCTGGAGCAACATCGTCTACCTCCCCGTAACCGCCGAAAACGGATTCGTACCCGCATTACCGACGGAGCCGGTCGACATGATCTACCTCTGCTATCCCAACAATCCCACCGGCACGACCCTAACGCGCAGTCAGCTGAAAGTCTGGGTGGACTACGCACGCAAAAACGGAGCCCTGATACTCTTCGATTCCGCCTACGAGACGTTCATCCGCGATGCCGACGTGCCCCACTCCATCTATGAAATCGAGGGAGCAAAAGAGTGCGCCATCGAGTTCCGCAGCTTCTCGAAAACCGCCGGATTCACCGGAGTGCGCTGCGGGTATACCGTGGTGCCCAAAGCCCTCAAAGGCCTCGACAAAGATGGCAAGGAGGTGGGACTCAACCACCTTTGGAACCGCCGCCAGTGCACCAAGTTCAACGGCGCCAGCTACATATCGCAGCGCGCTGCAGCAGCCATCTACACCCCCGAAGGGAAACAGCAGACCCGCGAAACCGTAGATTACTACCTGCGCAACGCCCATGCCCTGCTCGACGGACTGCGCAAGGCCGGGCTGGAAGTGTTCGGCGGCGAGAACGCCCCCTACGTATGGATCAAGACACCCGCCGGGATGGACTCCTGGGCATTCTTCGACGCGCTGCTCGACCGCTGCCACGTGGCCGGAACTCCCGGAGCAGGCTTCGGTCCCGCCGGGGAGGGTTATATCCGCCTCACAGCCTTCAACACCTACGAAAACACCATGGAGGCCGTGAAGCGCATTGCATCCACAACGTTCTGACACCTGAATACATTCATCAACATCATACACATTTTTTTAATCAACTGTCAAGTTTAATTCAAATCATTATGTCGTCACTTAGATTCAAGGCTGTCGCCGAAGCGTTCGACCGCAAGGTCGTACCCGTGGAGATGCCCAAGGAAAGTCCGGAAGTGTATTACGCCGACGCCGTGTTCAACCGCCAGCGTATGTTCGAGTATCTCCCCAAGAAGACCTTCGACCAACTCATCGACGCCATCGACAACAAGCGTCCTATCTCGCGTGAACTGGCCGACAGCGTGGCCGCAGGGATGAAACGTTGGGCAACCGACAACGGCGCACGCCACTACACCCACTGGTTCCACCCCCTTACAGGAGGCACCGCCGAGAAACACGACAGCTTCATCGAGCACGATGGCAAAGGAGGCGTTGTCGAGGAGTTTACCGGCAAACTGCTCGTACAGCAGGAACCCGACGCATCGAGCTTTCCCAACGGCGGCATACGCAACACCTTCGAGGCCCGCGGCTACTCGGCGTGGGACATCTCCTCGCCCGTGTTTATCCTTAACGAAACCCTCTGTATTCCCACCATTTTCATATCCTACACCGGCGAATCGCTCGACTTCAAGACCCCGCTTCTGCGCGCCCTCAACGCCGTTGACAAAGCAGCTGCCGAGGTTGCACGCTACTTCGACCCCGAAGTGAAGCACGTGATGAGCTACCTCGGCTGGGAACAGGAATACTTCCTTGTCGACGCATCGCTCTTCAGCGCACGCCCCGACCTGGTGATGACCGGACGCACCCTGATGGGACATGAGAGCGCCAAAAACCAGCAGCTTGAGGACCACTACTTCGGCTCCATCCCCCAGCGCGTGCAGGCTTTCATGCTCGACCTCGAAATCGAGTGCCACAAACTCGGCATCCCGGCCCATACGCGCCACAACGAAGTGGCTCCCAACCAGTTCGAACTCGCCCCAATCTTCGAGGAGACCAACCTGGCCAACGACCACAACCTGCTGATAATGACGTTGATGGATACCGTAGCCCGCAAGCACAACTTCCGCGTGCTCCTTCACGAAAAGCCCTTTGCAGGCATCAATGGCTCCGGCAAACACAATAACTGGAGCCTCGGCACCGACACAGGTACCCTGCTCTTCTCGCCCGGCAAGACCCCGCGCGAAAACCTACGCTTCATGGCCTTCTTCGCCAACGTGATGGCCGCCGTATACCGTCACAACGGACTGCTGAAAGCCTCCATTTCGTCGGCCACCAACGCCCACCGACTCGGCGCCAACGAAGCGCCGCCCGCCATCATTTCCATCTTCACCGGCTCGCAGATTGCCGAAGTGCTCGACCGCCTTGAGAAGAGCACCGACGACGACCTCATCACCTTCGCCGGCAAGGAAGGAATCGACATGGGTGTGGCCCAGATACCCGAAATCATGCTCGACAACACCGACCGCAACCGCACGTCGCCCTTCGCCTTCACCGGCAACCGCTTCGAATTCCGCGCCGTCGGGTCGAGCGCCAACTGCGCCTCCGCCATGATAGCGCTGAACGCCGCAGTAGCCGAGCAGCTCGCCGAATTCAAGAAACGCGTCGACGCACGCGTTGACCGCGAGGAATCGCTCTACCATGCCATCCTCGAGGAAGTGAAGGCCCTGATTGTTAAATGCAAACCCATCCACTTCGACGGCAACGGCTACAGCGACGAATGGAAGGAAGAAGCAGCGCGCCGCGGCCTCGACTGCGAGACATCCGTGCCCCGTATTTTCGACGCCTACCTCCGCCCCGAATCGGTGGAGATGTTCGAAAAGACCGGCGTATTCTCGAAACTCGAGCTCAAGGCCCGCAACGAAATCAAGTGGGAGACCTATACCAAGAAGATTCAGATTGAATCGCGTGTGCTCGGCGACCTTGCCCTGAACCATATCGTACCAGTGGCCACACGTTACCAGAGCATGCTGGTCGACAACCTCGTGAAACTCAAGACCCTCTTCCCCGTGGCCAAAGGCAATGCCCTGACGGCACGCGATCTCGGCACCATCGAAAATATCTCCGAACACCTCTGCGCCATCAAGGAGGAGACAGAGCGCATGACCAACGCACGCAAACAGGCCAACCACCTCACCTGCGAGCGCGAGAAAGCCATCGCCTACCACGACAACGTGGTGCCCGCCATGGAGCGTATACGTCAGCATATCGACAAACTCGAGCTGATGGTCGACGACGAAATGTGGCCTCTGCCCAAATACCGCGAAATGCTCTTCATCCGCTAAGAGCGAATCAGATACATTACCGTTACAATGGCGGCGGGGGCAACATCCGGTTGCTTACCGCCGCCATTGAAATATCTCCCAAAGCCGTACATAAAGTTAGCCTCTTTAGGCTTAAAAGCACACAAAATCAGTCAATACGGCCAACGCCCGAAGACTAAACCGACATTCCCGACCGACATTTTTACGAGAAATATTCGTAAATTTGTCGAAAATTTTACCCAAAGGGGAATTCCCCGCCGACCAACCGCACATTTCGTAATGAAATTCACAAGGACACTGACAGCCATTTTGGCCATACTCCTCGCAACGACTCCGGTCGCCGCGAGCGAGCCGGCCGATACAATGACCGTTGCGCCCGCTACAGTGAAAATGGCAGCCGATACGATAAGGCAGGACCGGCCCGGGCTGATTCAACGGATAATAAACTACTTCGGCGACGCCAACAAAGAGCGTCCTGAAAAGAAATTCGACGTGACATTTCTGGGCGGCCCCAGCTATTCCGAAGCCACAAGCCTTCAGGTGGCCGTGATAGCCGCCGGACTCTACCGCACGCGCCGCGACAGCCTCACCCGCCAGAGCAACGTATCGGTGTTCGGCCAGGGAAGCATAACGGGGCTGTATCGCGTGGGTATCTTCGGCGAGCACTACGCCCCCGCCGATCGCTGGCGCATCAACTATAAGGCCGACTTTGCCCACTACCCTCTGAAATTCTGGGGACTTGATTTTGACAGTCAGCGCAACGACGACAACGAATGCTCCTATACCGAATTGCAGAGCGAATTTCATGTGGAATGGCAATGGAGATTCGGACAGCACATATTCATCGGTCCCTCCGCCAACTTCAACTACGGCAAAGCCACACGCATGGATATGCCATGGCTATGGGGCGGCGAGAATCTGCGAATGTTCAACTACGGATTCGGACTGATATTCTCGCTCGACAACCGCGACTTCCCCACCAACGCCAGCCGTGGCATTCAACTCACCGTAAAACAGAACTTCTACCCTCGTTTCATCGGCAACGACTACGCTTTTTCCGAAACGGAATTCATATTCAACGCCTATAAAAAGTGGTGGAGCAGCGGCATCGTGGCATTCCAGGTGCACGGCTGGAGCACTTACGGCAACACCCCATGGACACTCCTTCCCACCGTCGACGACTCCGACGGCATACGCGGATACTACGAGGGACGCTACCGCGCCAAGCAGGAAGCCGACGTGACCGTCGAGGTGCGTCAGCACGTATGGCGCCGCAACGGCATCGTGGTGTGGGCGGGACTGGGAACAGTGTTCGACCGTTTCAGCCAGATTGACTCCGACCGGCTCCTCCCCTCCTATGGCATAGGCTATCGCTGGGAATTCAAGAAGAGGGTGAATATCCGCGTGGACCTCGGATTCGGCCGACACAGCACCGCCTTCGCCATGGGCATCCACGAAACATTCTAAACGGCTCTCAATGAATTCAGAGATACAAAAATCATCCCGACATACCCGCAATGCGGCCATACTTCCGGTAATTCTGTTTTTTTGGGCACTCGCATCGCTGATTATCCCCAATGCGGTGCTCGACATCACCGACCGCTACGACTGGGCGACAGCCACATTGAATATATTGCTGCCGGTGTCGGCATATGCCCTGCTGCTTACCTACCGTCGCCGAATCGGAGTGGCAGTGGTTATCACCCTGCCGCTGATGATTTTCGGAGCTTTCCAGCTCGTGTTGAGCTATCTCTACGGGGAGGCCATCATAGCGGTGGACATGTTTCTCAACGTAGCCACCACTAATGTAGAAGAGGTCAACGAACTCCTCGGCAACCTCATCTACGCCATCGGAGCCGTGGTGGTGCTCTACCTGCCGCCGCTCATCGCGGGAATCATAGGAATAATAAAAAAATGGCGGCTCGGAGAGAGATTCTCACAACGCGCGCGCAAACTCGCCATTGCGGGCATCGGCTGCTCCGCCATACTGACGGGCATCGTAACAATCAGAAACTCATTCGGCTCGCTGCGTCACACACTATTTCCGGTCAACGTGGTCTGCAACCTTGCGGAAGCCATAAACCGAACGGTGAAAACCAACCATTATGAACAGACTGCCGCCGGATTCAGCCACCGGGCACGTAGCACCCGCGGCGCCGGCGAGCGCGAAGTCTACGTAATGGTAATCGGAGAAACATCGAGAGCAATCAACTGGCAACTCGCGGGCTACGGCCGGCCCACCAACCCACGCCTGAGCGAGGATCCTAACCTGGCGTTTTTCAGCCGTTCCATTTCCGAATCCAACACCACCCATAAGAGCGTGCCGATGCTGATGAGCTACCTCTCTGCCGAGAACTTCGACTCAATCTATTCTTCCAAAAGCATCATATCGGCCATGAAGGAGGCTGGATTCCACACCTACTTCTTCTCCAACCAGACGGCCAACCGGTCGTTCACCCAGTTTTTCGGCGATGAAGCCGACGAAGTGCGCTATACCGAACTCGGTGGCAAGACTCACCCCTACGACGATGAACTGGCCATATGGCTTCGCGAGGCCGTGGCTGACACAACGCATGCCAAGCAATTCTTCGTGCTCCATACCTATGGGTCGCACTTCCTCTACAAAGACCGCTATCCCGCCGAGTACACATATTTCACGCCCGACAATGCGCTCGACGCCAACCGTGCCAACCGCGAAAGCCTCATAAACGGCTACGACAACTCCATACGCTATACCGACGGCATGCTCGCCGACGTAATCGGCGCACTGCGGACCGTCGACGGACGTGCGGCGATGGTCTACAGCGCCGACCACGGCGAAGATATCTTCGACGATGAGCGCAACCGCTTCCTGCACGCTTCGCCGCATCCGACCTACTACCAGCTCCACGTGGCTTCGCTGGCGTGGATGAACGACTCGCTTGCCAGCAACCGGCCCGACTATGCCGCATCTCTTACCAAAAATGCCGGTAAACCCGTCTCTCCCCAGAAATCACTGTTTCCGACCATGCTGGAAATGGCCGGAGTGTCCACACCCCTGTTGCACCGCGAACATTCCCTCGTGGATTCAGCCTACCGCTACGAAGGCCCTGTGTATCTAACCGACGTAAACCACTGCGTACCGCTTCATGAGGCCGGAATCAAGGAAAGTGACCGCAAAAAAATCGACACGCTTATAAGACGCCACGACTGACAATGTGAAACATTTTGTGGAACATCACACACCAGACAACACAGCAAAGTTTTCCAAAATAATTTTCAATAATCTGATTATTAATGTTATAAAATTTAAACACCCTCAAATTGTTTCCTAAAATGTGATTTTCCGAAATTTTATTGTCGGATTTTTTGGCAACAAAAAGATATATTTCTACCTTTGTAGTCGTCGGTTCGCCGCAAGCGCTCCAACGACATTTTTTGCGTTACAACAACCGCTCTCTTACCCCCTGATACCAAGCAAATCCAGAAAACAAGAAGATGATACAAACCGTAAAAAAACGCGACGGTCGCGTCGTGGGCTACAACGAAGAGAAAATCAAGGCGGCCATCCGCAAGGCCATGTTGCAAACCCCTCTCGGCGAAGACGAGGCGCTGATCCAGAAAATCGCCGACCGTATCGGCATTTCCGGCAAGGAGCAGATGACCGTAGAAGAGATTCAGGACCGCGTGGAACTGGAACTCATGAAATCGCCGCGCAAGGAAGTGGCCAAACGCTATATCGCCTATCGCGACCAGCGCAGCATAGCCCGACGTGCCAAGACCCGCGACATCTTCCTGGAAATCATCGAGACGAAAAACAACGACATCACCCGCGAGAACGCCAACATGAACACCGACTCGCCCGCGGGAATGATGATGAAATTCGCCTCCGAAACGACCAAGCCCTTTGTTGACGACTACCTTCTCTCGGCCGAAGCACGCGACGCCGTGCGCCACGGGTATCTTCACATCCACGACAAGGACTACTACCCCACCAAATCGCTCACCTGCGTGCAGCACCCGCTCGAAAAGATTCTGCAGAATGGATTCATCGCCGGTCACGGCGAATCGCGCCCCGCCAAGCGAATTGAGACCGCGAGCGTAATCGCATGCATATCGCTGGAGACCGCGCAGAACGAGATGCACGGCGGTCAGGCCATACCCGCCTTCGACTTCTATCTCGCTCCGTTCGTGCGCTCATCTTTCATCGAGGAACTCAAGAAAGCCGAGCAGATAACCGGGCTCGACCTGAGCGATGCCTACAACGCTCCGCTCGACGACTACATCAGCAAAACGCTCGACGGACTGGAGGGCCGCGAACGCGCCATACAGCATGCCATAAACTGCACCGTAAGCCGCGTGCATCAGTCGATGGAGGCTTTCATCCACAATATGAACACCATCCACTCGCGCGGCGGCAACCAGGTTGTGTTCAGCTCGATCAACTACGGCACCGACACCTCGGCCGAAGGCCGCTGCGTAATCCGCGAACTACTCCATTCCACCTACGAAGGTGTAGGCAACGGCGCCACAGCCATCTTCCCCATCCAGATCTGGAAAAAGAAAACCGGCGTGAACTACCGCGAGAGCGACCCCAACTACGACCTTTACCGTCTGGCCTGCAAGGTGACCGCACGGCGCTTCTTCCCCAACTTCGTGAACCTCGACGCCACATTCAACCAGCATGAGGACTGGCGCGCCGACGACCCGCGCCGCTACGAGCACGAGGTAGCCACCATGGGATGCCGCACCCGCGTGTTCGAAAACCGCTACGGAGCGAAAACATCGATTGGCCGAGGCAACATCAGCTTCTCCACCATAAATATCGTGCGTCTGGCCATCGAATGTATGAACATACAGGACAAGGACGAGCGCATCGAACGCTTCTTCACCCGTCTGGACGACCTGCTTGAAATCACGGCGCGTCAGCTCTGCGACCGCTATAACTTCCAGAAGACGGCCCTTGTGAAGCAGTTCCCCCTGCTCATGTCGCGCCTCTGGAACGGAGCCGAAAACCTCGCTCCCAACGATACAATCGAGAGCGTAATCAACCAGGGAACGCTCGGCATCGGATTCATCGGCCTGGCCGAATGTCTGATTGCACTCGTAGGCAAACACCACGGCGAGTCGGAGGAAGCCCAGCGCCTGGGCCTGCGCATCGTAAGTCATATGCGCTCCAAGGCAAATGAATTCTCCGAGCGTTACAACCATAACTTCTCGGTTCTCGCCACTCCCGCCGAAGGCCTTTCCGGAAAATTCACCACGAAAGACCGCAAAACTTTCGGCAGCATCCCCGGTATCACCGACAAAATCTACTATACGAACTCAAACCACGTGCCGGTATACTACAAATGTTCGCCGCGCCATAAAGCCAAAATCGAAGGTCCCTACCACGAGCTGACCCGAGGCGGCCACATATTTTATGTGGAAATCGACGGCGACGCCACCCACAACCCGCAGGCTATCGCCGACATTGTCGACCTGATGGACACCAACAACATAGGCTACTGCTCGGTGAACCACAACCGCAACCGCTGCATGGACTGCGGATATGAGGACGCTCAGGAGAACCTTGAAGTATGTCCCACCTGCGGCAGCCGCCATATCGACAAACTTCAGCGCATCACGGGCTATCTCGTAGGCACTACCGACCGATGGAATTCGGCGAAACTCGCCGAATTGTCGGACCGCGTGGTCCACAAGTAACCACATCTCACTCCAATGCGATGGAGCTTTAAAGCCAACACACTAATGCACATACCTTTATGAAGGTTCTGGATATAATCCCGGGCACGTCGGTCGACGGCCCGGGACTTCGCACATCAATCTATCTGGCCGGATGCGACCACCATTGCCCGGGCTGCCACAATCCGCAGTCGTGGGATTTCAACGGCGGCACGGATCTGAGCGTCGACAGAATCATGGAGGAAGTCGAGGCCAACGGATTCAACGTAACCCTGACCGGAGGCGATCCGATCTACCATGCCAAAGAATTGCTTCCGCTGGCCACACGGCTGCGGGAGCGAGGCTATGATATATGGCTTTATACCGGTTTCCTGATGGAACAACTGCTCGAAATGCCGGATGCCCGCGCCCTGCTGCCATGGATCGATGTGGTTGTCGACGGACCGTTCATAGAGGCGCAGCGGGATGTTCACCTGATTTTCCGAGGCTCGGCAAATCAGCGACTCATCGCCGTGGCACCTACGCTCGAATCCGGGCGTATAACTCTCTTCGAGCCATACGTCTAATTCTTCCGACCGAAGCCTTCCGCCATGAAACCCTTTCTGCAATCGATAGCCCGGACATATCTACACCATGAGAGCAACACTCTCGTGGATACCTGTTTTGTGTTTCCCAACCGACGGAGCACAGTGTATTTCACGGACTATATGCGCGCGGAAGCTCAAAAGGAAGGCCGAAGGATTATATTACCGGAAACGACGACCATAGTGGATTTCACCGAGAGTTTCTCGCAAAGCAGCATGGCCGCCGACCGCATGGAGATGGTGTTCATCCTTTTCGGCGTATACCGCGACGTAGTCGGAGCGGGAGCCGGAGCCGAAGCCGCCTCTTCGATTGATTTCAACCGATTCATACAGTGGGCCGACGTATTGCTCAACGACTTCGACGACGTGGATCACGCACTGGCCGATCCGGAGAAGATATTCTCCAACGTAGAGCGCCTCAAAGAAATATCATCCAACTATCTTACTGCCGAACAGATTGAGGTACTGGGCCACTATTTCGACACCACAAACCTGCGCGCCGACGTAGAGCGGTTCTGGAATCATATCGGACCACACGATTCCGAAGGCAACCACAAGGCCTCAAAGGGCTTTCTAAGAATATGGCAGGTGCTTGGCGAAGTTTACCGCAACTTCATAGAGCGTCTGGAACAGTCGGGACTGCACTCGCCGGGAATGTCGGTGCGCCGCGCCGTAGCCGCCATAAAAGAGATGGGCGCTCCGGACTTCAGATGGCGCCGATATGTGTTCACAGGCTTCGATACCATAACGAATGCCCAGCTGGCGATAATGAAGCGGATGCAGACCCTGCGGCATCCCGACGGCACCCCGCTTGCCGATTTCTACTGGGACCTCTCGTCGCCGGCTTTCAGAGGCGACCACCAGTCGGATGGAGCGCGCACCGTGGAACGATATTCAAAAATGCTGCCTTCGCTCTATCCATGCGTGCCCCCCGTGGAGGATTTTCCACCCATACACGCAATAGGAGTGCCTTCGCGTGTCGGGCAGGCCAAAGCCGTAGGCGAACTGCTGGAGAAAATCCGTGTGCAACGTCTGAAACATATACACGAAACGGATGGAGGAGCCGACCCAAATACAGAAGACAACCTGCTGCGCGACACTGCCGTCGTCCTGCCGGAAGAGAATCTGCTGACGCCACTGCTCAGTTCGCTTCCCGACGACATCGGCAAGCTGAACATCACCATGGGCTACAAACTGCGCAACACGGCGGCGGCAGGTCTGCTGCGCGACATCGCGCTGATGCAGCGCCATACATCGACAAGCAACGGGCAAAAGACCTTCTTTGCCGACGACGTGGCGAGGGTGCTTTCCAATCCGATTGTGCAGGAACGCTCGCTCGACGCCTGCATTCACGCGCTGTTCGACCTTCAGACCCGCCACCTCATTTCGGTGCCGAAATCATTTTTCGCAGAGAACGACGAACGCAGAGAGCTGCTTCCGATATTCACACCCCTCCCCGACCGCCTGACAGTCGGAGAAGCGTTCGATTACCAGCACGAGGTGGTTCGCTGGCTCGAAACCGCCCTCGGCGCAGATTCACAGAAGAAGGTCTCCACCCCGGCCGATGAAACTGATTTCGATGATGATTCCTCACGCGAAACGGTTCCGGTAGCGGATGGCCCGAACGACGCAAATGCCGTTCAGCATGCTTTTCTGCAAGCCTACGGCGAAGCCATCGACCGCCTGAAGGGATTCTGTGGAATATATCTCCCACCCGACGCGCCGATAGACAAGACAACGGCATTCACCCTCGCCGACCGAATGGTGCAGGGCGAAATGATTTCATTCGAGGGGTTGCCGCTCATCGGTCTGCAGATAATGGGTGTTCTCGAAGCCCGTTCGCTCGATTTCGACACTCTAATTATACCTTCGATGAACGAACGTGTATTTCCGCGCGTACGTTTTACCGCTTCGTTCATCCCCCCGGTACTTCGCCGTGCATTCGGGCTTACCACCCCCGACGAGCAGGAGGCAATATTCGCCTATCGGTTCTACCGCATGATTTCGCGCGCACACAACGTATATCTTCTCTACGACGCCCGCGCAACCGGCCGACGCACACAGCCCTCGCGCTATATCCACCAGCTTGAGCACATATACCGGCCGATGGGATTCAGACGCTCGACGTATGCCTATAGGATGCACAATCCGGAAGAGACTGCATTTATCGTGGAAAAAAGCGAGAGCATCCGGCGGCATCTCAACCGCTACCGCACGAGCGGCCCCGAAGCGCTGTATCTGTCGGCCAGCCGTATAAATCAGTATCTGAGCTGCCCCATGTCGTTCTATCTGCAGTATGTGGCAGGCTATTCGCGCGAGGACCAGCCCACGGAATGGATAGACGAGAGCACCTACGGCACGATAGTGCACGAAGTGCTTGAGAATGTATACGACTCGCTGCTGAAGGATTCGCCCAACGGCGTACTTGTGGAAGCATCGACCATCGACGGCTTCCTGAACCGCAATGACCGGACCATTCAGGTGCTGACCACGCGGGCCATCAACAGAAACTTCCTCAACCTCCCGGACGACCGCCTCGACTTTTCGCTCTCCGGGCAAAACAAACTGACAGGTAGCATCGTAGCACAGTATGTAAAAAAAACTCTGGAACGCGACCGCGACCTCACCCCTTTCGTGTATCTACACGGCGAATGGGGCAAGGGGGAAGAGGGGCCTCTGACCCTGACCGACGACACGGGCAACTCCATGACATTCAATTTCACATGCCGAATCGACCGGGTTGACCGAGTGCCGGATTCCGACGGCACCCCTCGCCTGCGCATAGTCGATTATAAGACTGGAGGAGACTCCGACGAAGCTCAGGACCTCGAATCGGTCTTCACAAACTACAAATCCAAAGGACTGCTCCAGCTCATGCTGTATGCCCAGGCATATGCGGCAAGGAAAAACTGCGATGAGCCGATTTCTCTGTCGCTGTATTCGCTCCGTCGCCTTATGCTTGAGCCTGTGGGCCCATACAAAATCCGTATAGCGCCCTTCAGACCGCAGACCGAAAGCGACATCGCCCTCAAACAGATGCCCAGATCGACGAAATGGAGAATACTCGATTACCGTGACTATTCCCCGCAACTCAACAGGCTGCTCATAGGTCATCTCAACGAACTTTTTTCCGACGAGCCGTTCAGATGTACCGACGATATATCACATTGCCGACTCTGCCGGTTCACCTCAATATGCCGCACCGACAAAGACGACTGAACAAACCTCACAACATCCATCCCTACCCTTACCACGACAATGAAACACCGCAATAAACTGATATGCGCCCTGACTGCCACCATGTCGCTGCTGACACCCACTGATTCCGCTATTCAGGCCGCGACCAATACGCCGGCCCGATCGGCGATTATGGCCGACAGCCTGCAGAGAGTTCTCCTGAATGCCAAAACCGCAAACGACAGCCTCGCGCTTCTGACCGATATCTACGACCTTTCGGGTCGCGGCCATCGCGATGAAACAGGCAGAAAGATTGTGGAAATCGCGCTCCGGTCTGGAAATACGGCGGTGGGTCTGGACGCCGTAAGGAATCTGGCCAACAACCATTTCAAAAACGACTCCCTGCTAAATCTGGACATGGAGCTGGCCTCACGCTTCCCCGACAGCGACGACCGCAAGGAGACGCTTACCTTCATCGCCATGATGAAAAATCTATACAGTGTGCGCTACAGCACTCCGGAAGAACGCGAGACCCAACTTCGCAAGCTTCTGCGGGAGGCCAACGCCGGCAACGAAACCGACGTATATCGCAGTATCGTTCTGCTGCATGCCATAAGTCTGTATATCGGAGAATCCTCGCAAGGCGATCTGCTATCGAAATATCTCGACCGACTGGGACGACTAATTGAAAATCTACGGCCTGAAGCGACATCTCTACGCAACATCTACTACGTGCAGGCGGCCATGGTCTATACCGAAAATGAAGAGTATTCAAAAGCCATCAACGCAGATACCAAGCTTCTGAAAAGCATCGACGACCTTGAATCCGGCCGCACGGGCCTCCGGCGCAAATACCGTTCGTACGACGCCAACCGCTATATCGCCTATACAAGGCTCCTTGCCAATTATCCACATCTTTCCAAAAGGGATATAGAAGATTATTACCGGAAAGTGATGGATATTGTGGCAACCGATTCCACAGCCGCCACAACCAACCGCATATCGCTCCGCCCGCAGATATATTACGCCATGTACCGGCAGCAATACGACAAAGCGCTCGAATTGCTGAAACAGGCGATCGACTATCCCTATAACGCGTCATGCCGCCGGCAGATGCTCAAAATGGCTATCACAGCAGCCGAACATACCGGCGACCACGAAACGCTCCTCCAGGCTTCGCGCGACTACAATACGATGCTTGAAAACACCCTTAGCCAGCGCAATGAGGAGAAGTACAAGGAATTGCAGCTTGTATACGACATAAACCAGATGCGCGCCCAGCACAACCGTGAATCCATGGCTCTCGAACGGCGCATGGCTATAATCGGCATAGTGGCGGCGGGGATTCTGCTCCTACTTCTTATGCTGACGCTCTGGCTCTGGATTCATTCGCGCAAACTCGCGCGACATCTTGCAGCATCCAACACCGCACTGCAGGCTGAAAGCGAAAATCTCAGGCTGGCCCAGGCCGACCTGATGCGTGCCCGCGACGATGCGGAGGCGGCCAACCATATCAAGACCGACTTCATTCAGAACATGAGCGGCGAAGTGACCGGGCCGCTCAACATCATAACGGAATACACCAACCTAATTGTAGACTGCTCGGAAGCCAACGACAAGCCATATCTGCGCCATTTCGCAGACCTTGTGAATTTCAATGCCGAACTGCTCAAGACAACGGCCAACGATGTGCTCGACCTGTCGGAAATCGACACGAACAACGTGAAACTGATATTCAAACGTGAGCTGATCCGGCCTATCTGCGAGGCCGCGGTTGATTCCGTCCGCCATAAACTCAACCCAGGAGTGAGCATCCGTCTGGAGAATAACCTTCCCGACATATCGCTCAACACAGATTCCCGACGCCTGATGCGCATTCTGATTCAGCTTCTTTCCAACGCCGCAAAGTTCACCGAAGAGGGAGAGATTTCTCTGGGTTATACCGTCGACAATGAGAACGGGTGCGTATACATCCGAGTGACCGACACCGGTATCGGAATAAAGCCCGAAGCGGCAGAATACATATTCCGCCGCTTCGTAAAAATCAACAAATCAAGTCAGGGTATCGGCATCGGGCTCTCCATAGCGCGTCATTTCGCCGATATGCTCGGAGGCAGTCTGGCCGTAAACACCAAATATACGCTCGGGGCGCAGTTTGTGCTTACTCTGCCGCTGAACTGAGCATCAGCGCAGCCGGTCGGCAGCGCGGAGCAGACGTTCGTCATGACGGATACCCCGATAGGCCAGTACCGCCGAAACCAAAGCCCCGAGAAGCAGGAAAATGCTTCCAAGCCACTCCACTCTGGCGCCGGCGCCGGCGTCCCACGAAAGGAGGTAGCAAACTTCCGTAACCATTACGACCACGATAAGAAGCATCGATACAAGCGTAACGGTGCGCTGACGGGCCGTATTCTTATAAAGGAAAATGGCTATGAAAAGAAGGAGTGCCACCACCCCGTCGACCACAAACAGCACCGGGAGATCGGCTGGGCGAAGGAAAGTCGCGCTTTCCGGCGACATATCGTCGGCTATCGAAGCCATCGGAACAAAGCAGAATACTGCGGCCAGGATAGCCGCCATAAGCAACCATACGGTTTGCCAACGTTGAATTACCATAATCTATAAGTCGTTTTACAATTAATAATCAGGAAGAATCAGGAAATCATTGGGCCTCAGTCGGATTCGTCAGCATCGTCGGATTCGTCTACGTCGAGAACCTCCCCGCTGTCAAGCTCATCGTCGACACGGCGCACCTGAGAGAGCATCGAACCGTATTCCTCCCAGTCCGGGTCCTCAAAAGCCTCGAACTCAAGCGGCAGAGCCGGGAAATCGGCCAGAGCCTCGTTGAACTTACGCTGGAAAATATGGAGGCTCAGCGTATAGAATACCATCGTGCGGCTGCCGTTACCGGTGTAGACACCCGTCAGCACCGCCACAGGGTCGGCCTTTAGCACACTCTGCAGAGCATCGACCACAGCCTCAAGCTCATGACCGAGGCTCTCAGGCGGCATACCGCCTGCCGCCGGCTCATAAGGCCATTCCACCTCTACGCGGAACCTGAAACGCGGATTCTCGCGGAAGCGGCTCACGTCGGTGCGCATGGTGCACATAACCAGATTTTCACCCTCGACACTTTCGAAGGGAGCAGTAATCCAATTTGACATAATAATTCGACCAGTTACGTATAAGTCAATATTACAACAATAATAGCATTTCAAAGTTAATAATAAATCCCCGAAGATTGGCTAAATTTGCACTCCAAAATGAAATCAGACACACCATTGATATATCCTGAAACATTTGAAGACAAAATCGGCTTCACTGCCATAAGGCATGAACTATCGGCAAACTGCTCCGGAGAAAAAGGGAAAGAGTATGCTGAGGCAATGCGTTTTTCCACCGATCCGGAGGAGATAACCCTCGCATTGGAACGAACCGCAGAGATGCTCTCGATTCTCACCTCGGGAGAAGCGTTCCCGCTGGGTGGTCTACATAATGTGGCACCGGCATTGATGCGCTGCCGCGTGGAGGGCGCCTCGCTTACTCTTGAGGAACTACATCGCCTGCGCCAGACGCTCGTCAGCTCCGCCGAAGTTGCGGGATTTTTCTCCTCGCATACATCCGACGAAGCAACGCCAACATTTCCGCGTCTCAGCGAGCTTTGCAACGACATCGAGTGTTTCCCCTCGATTCTGAAGACGATAGGGCGCCTGATCGACGACACAGGCGAGATGCTCGACACCGCCTCGACTGAACTCGGCAGAATCCGCCGCGAGCTTCAGCGAGTGCGCGGCTCTGTGGGAGCCATAATGCGGCGCGTAATGGCATCGGCCGCCGAAGCCGGAATGCTCGACAAAGATGCCGCCCCCACCATACGAGACGGGCGGCTCGTGCTACCGATAGCGCCGATGCATAAACGGAAGATCCAGGGCATAGTACACGATGAATCGGCTACCGGCAAGACATGCTATATCGAACCGGCGGAAGTGGTGGAAGCCAACAACCGTACACGCGAACTTGAAATCGAGGAATTGCGCGAGATAGCGCGCATCCTCCAGGAGTTCACGGCCTCGATACGCCCCGACATCCCGGCGATACTCCGCAGTTACGATACTCTCGGGCATTTTGATTTTATTTCCGCCAAAGCACGCATGGCGCGCAACTGCGACGCCACACTGCCTCATATCGAAATGCGGGAAGCCCTGGAATGGTATCATGCCGTTCATCCGGGACTGCTGCAGTCGCTGCGCCGGCAAAACAAGGAAATCGTTCCGCTCGACATCCGTCTGACCCCTGAGAGCCGCATACTGGTGATTTCGGGGCCGAATGCCGGCGGCAAGTCGGTGACACTGAAAACTGTGGGAATCATTCAGTACATGATGCAGTGCGGAATGCTCCCACCGGTCTACGAAAATTCGCGCATGGGTATTTTCAAAAGCATCTTCATCGACATCGGCGACGACCAGTCGATCGACGACGACCTTTCGACCTATAGTTCCCACCTGCGCAATATGCGCGTGCTGCTCGGAGGCAATGAGTCGTCGCTCATCCTCATAGACGAATTCGGAGGTGGCACGGAGCCTCAGATTGGCGGCGCAATCGCCCAGGCACTCCTCCATGCGTTCAACGACCGGCATATGTGGGGCATCGTGACCACACACTACCAGAATCTGAAACATTACGCGTCGGAGACTCCCGGCCTGATAAACGGCTCCATGCTCTACGACCGCCAGAAGATGCGTCCGCTGTTCCGGCTCTCCATCGGGCAGCCCGGGAGCTCGTTTGCAATCGAGATAGCCCGTAAATCCGGGCTGCCAGCAGATATCATCGACGAAGCCGCGGAGATTGTGGGAAGCGACTATGTGAACCTCGACAAATATCTTCTCGACATTGCCCGCGACAAACGCTACTGGGAGAACAAGCGCATGCAGATCCGCCAGAAAGAGAAGAAAATAGAGCAGACACTCGAGCGCTACGAAAACGAGGCTGAAACTCTGCGGGCCAACAGGCGCACCATTCTCGCCGAAGCCAAGGAGGAAGCGAAGAAGATACTTGAAGGGAGCAACGCCACAATCGAACGCACCATACGCGAAATTCGCGAGAGTCAGGCGGATAAGGAACGGACACGCGCAGCCCGCGCCGAGATGCAGAAGGAGCGCCAGCGACTGGCCTCGGATACTCCCGCAGCCGACCATACCCTTCTGAAAAAAGCGCCCAAAGCGAAGAAACCGAAGCAAACCGGCGCCACGGCAGCGGCGAAACCTCTTGCAGTAGGCGATTTCGTAAAACTCGACGGACAGGGCGCTCCCGGCACCATTATCGACCTGCAGGGTCAGAACGCCACGGTGGCTTTCGGCCAACTGAAAACCAGCGTGAAACTGAGCCGCCTGACCCCCACCCTTTCCCGACCGACGACGGCTGCCGGTGCGGTATCGTTCGTAAGCGAACAGACCACCTCGGACATCAGGCAGAAACAGCTACAATTCAAACGCGAGCTCGATGTGCGCGGCATGCGTGTGGATGAGGCTCTTCAGGCCGTTACATATTTTCTTGACGATGCCATTCAGTTCAACCAGGGAGAAGTGCGGATTCTCCACGGCACCGGCACAGGGGCTCTCCGTCAGGCCATCCGTCAGGCTCTCGACTCCACTCCGGGAGTGGCGTCGTACCGCGATGAGCACCCGCAATTCGGCGGAGCGGGAATCACCGTGATAACCCTGGCATAGAGGCCGATGTGGCTTCTGCTCCCGCTGAAACGCACAAATAAACTCATCCAACGTTTGCAGAATAGAACCAAAAGATTTAAATTTGCGTTATAAAAGCAAACGGAAGCAGCGGGGAGAGCCCCCTGCACGACACCGGAGGCCAACATAGAAAATCCAATCCGGTACACCTTTTGAAATATTGCCGCATCAAAGTTGATTGGGAAACTCATCAAATTTTTATGAAATGCCGAGACAAACCCGACGCGCGATGGCGGGCCCCGGCGGCGATTCCGATTGCCGCAGCCGGAGAGGCTTCACAGCCCCGGCCAGGCGGATTACAAAGCGCGGAGGGAGCTCAAAACCTGTCATTCGGAGTTTCATCGCATCCTTTGATGTGGCTTTTTTATACAGCGAGGGCGATGTGTCAAAATTCAATAATTTGACACATCGCCCTATGTTTCATCCGGATGGCGAGGGCGCTGTCAGAATGGCCCAGATGGTAGGAGCCTGAGGGTGAGGGTGAAGGGAGTTGACTAAGGTCAATGACCGAACCCGAATCCCTCAGGCGACGACCCAGATGGGCTATTATGACACGCCCTTCGTTTCTTTTTGTAGTGTCGGCGCGTCAGTCGTCCGCGCCGTTGCCGCTCAGGTCGACGGCATAATATACCTTGCGTCCGGTAGGATAAATACCGGAGATGAACATCACGCGGTCGGAGGCTCCGGAAGCCATTATCTCCTTGTAGACCTTCTCTACATCGTCGGCCGAGGCGATGCGGACGCCATTGATATCAAGTATTACAAAACCTTCCTTAATGCCGCTGCGGCGGAAAAGGCCGTCGGACGTCAGCCCCGACACCTGTACGCCCCCGGCAACGCCGAGCTGACGGCGCGTATCGGCAGAAAGCTCCTTGAAAGCGCAACCGAGAGCCGAGAAATCGTCGGCCTTCGAAAGGGCTGTACCTCCCTGCGAGTTGCGGAGCGTCACGTCGAGCGATTTCCGCTTATTGTCGCGCACAATCTCCACCTTGATCTTGTCGCCCGGGCGGTACTTGCTGATTTCGCCCTGCAAATGTGCCGCAGTATGCGTGGGAGCGTCGTTGATGGCCACGATAACATCACCCACCTCGATACCGGCCTCGAGAGCCGCCGAGCGGTCCTGCACCTCGCCGACGAGGATACCGTCGTTGACAGCCGTGATATTCTTCTCCTTGGCAAGCTGAGGAGTAAGTTCCTGATATGCCACTCCGATCACAGCCCGCTGCACGGCACCGAACTGCCGGATGTCGTTGACCACCTTGGTGACCATCGACGACGGAATGGCGAACGAATAGCCTACATAGTTGCCCGTCTGGGAATAGATGGCGGTGTTAATCCCCACGAGCTCACCCTTCACGTTGACCAGTGCACCGCCGGAATTGCCCGGGTTTACAGCCGCATCGGTCTGGATATAGCTTTCGATACCCATGGGGCGACCCATGGCCGCCTGACCAACACTGCGTGCCTTGGCGCTGACGATACCGGTGGTGACGGTAGATGTAAAACCGAAGGGATTACCCACGGCCAATACCCATTCACCTACACGGAGTGCGTCGCTGTCGCCGATAGGAATCACCGGAAGATTCTTTGCGTCGATTTTCAGAAGTGCCACATCGGTGGCGGGGTCGGAACCCACCACAGTGGCGTTATAGATACTGTTGTCGTTGAGCGTAACCTCAAGGCGGTCTGCACCCTCAATCACATGGTTGTTGGTGACGATATATCCGTCGGACGCCACTATGACACCCGAGCCGAGGCCGCGGGCCTGCTCCTGCGGTTTTTCCTGGCGGCGCTGCTGACGCGGTTGCTGACGTCGCGGCGCACCGAAAAAGAACTCGTAGAGCGGGTCGGAGAAAAAGTCGTCGCTCTGCCCCTGCATCTGCCGCGATGGGGCCGAAGCGTAATTCTTGATGCTCACAACGCCGTTGATTGTGCTTTCGGCGGCATGAGTGAAATCCGTGGGAGGAGTAAGCGAATTGCTGACTGTGAAAAGCCCCCCTGAGGCACCCGTCGATGCCGCCGTCGCAATCTCCGGAGTCTCGGTATGAGACTGAACGGAATTAATGGCCATGGCAGTGAGAGTGGCACTTGCCACAGACGCACCGCAGGCCGAGAGAATGATTTTGGAATATAGTTTCATAACGTGATTTGAATATACTTCGGAACAACACTGCCTACGTAGCGGAGCATCGTCCGAAATTAATATTTTTATTGTGAATCGTTGACCAATTCGACTTCAAATTAACGCAAAAGTTCAATACCTTCATATGCTTTCGGGGCGACCTTAAACATATTTAGCCAAAGGCCTGCCGAATTAAGTGAAATTGACATAACAATGTTAAAATTCCGTTTATCTCCCATGGGATTACCGTAAGGCCGGTCGATAAATCCTCATTAAAATACGCTAAATATAACTCCTTAAGTAAACCACATATCCCTGCGGTGTGTTTTGCAGATAGAATTAACTTCAAAGCTACAACTATGAAATACAGCCAGCCTCAACTTCCTTACGCCGCCGACGCACTGGAACCGGCCATAAGCCGACGCACGGTGGATTTCCATTACGGAAAACATGAGAAAGCCTACATCGACAACCTCAACAATCTTATCGAGGGTACCGAATTCGCCGACCTGCCGCTCGAAGAGATAATCCACGACGCCAAAGGACCGCTTTTCAACAACGCCTCTCAGGCCTGGAACCATATATTCTACTTCTTCTCGTTCTCGCCCGACGGTGGCGGCGAACCTGAAGGAGAACTGCGCGAGGCCATCGACCGCGATTTCGGATCGTTCGATAATTTCAAAAAGGAATTCGTCGACGCGGGCGTCAAACTGTTTGGCTCGGGCTGGGTATGGCTCAGCCGCGACAACGACGGAAAACTGTTCATAACGCAGGAGGGCAACGCGGGCAACCCCATTACCAAAGGCCTCACCCCTATTCTGACCTTCGACGTCTGGGAACATGCCTATTACCTCGACTATCAGAACCGGCGTGCCGACGCGCTCAACGCGCTCTGGGACATCATCGACTGGCCCATTGTAGAAGGCCGCTACTGACCCCGACGGCACAGGTGCCGCCATATACATTAAAAAACAACCCATACACACAAGAGCACTTAATTGTAAGCATAATGTGATGAATGGAGAGAACGGCACCTGTGAAGGCCCCGTTCTTTTTTTGCATACTACAATAAAAAATTGGAAATTAGGGCGGAAAGTGTTAACTTTGCGGTCGCTTAGGGGAAAAACGCCCTTAGGCAAACCCAGTGTGATGGGAAATTAAAAGTTTAATTTTGAGTAACACAGTTTTTTAACCGCAACATGAAAACTTACCAACTTACAGCCGAGCCCCGCGTAGAACTGGGCAAGAAAGCCGCAAAGACCCTCCGCAGCGAAGGAAAAATTCCCGTAGTTCTCAACGGCGGCGAGCCTTTCGAGCTCCCCTACAAAGGCACACTTCAGCCCGGCGAAAAAATCGTTGAAATCGAAAACGGCCGCGGCGTCGTAACTACCGACCTCACCGTAACCAACGAAGCCGTACGCAAACTCATCTATACCCCCGACATCTTCGCTATTGAGCTCGCCTACAACGGCGGCAAGAAGATGGCCGTGCTCCGCGAGGTGCAGTTCCACCCTGTAAAGGACAATATCCTCCACATCGACCTTCTCGAAGTCACCGACAAGAAGCCCGTGGTTATGTCCGTACCCGTGAAGATCGAAGGCCACGCCGAAGGCGTTAAAGCCGGCGGTAAGCTCACCCTCTCGATGAAGAAACTGAAAGTCAAGGCTCTCTACACCGACGTTCCCGAGCGTCTGGTCATCAACGTAGACCACCTCGGCCTGGGCAAGACCCTTCAGGTTGGCGAACTCCACTTCGAAGGTCTGGAACTCGTATCGCCCAAGGAAGCCGTTGTCTGCGCCGTTCAGCTCACCCGCGCCGCCCGTGGTGCCGCAGCAGCTGCCGCCGCCGGAAAATAAAGAGATGCGGGCAGCAAGCCCACAACTCACCTCCTACGTAATGAAATCAGTTTTATAGGATGAAATATCTTATAGTGGGTCTCGGAAATATCGGACAGGAATATCAGGGTACCCGCCATAACATAGGATTCAGAATATTGGATGCCTTTGCCGAGGCATCCAATATTTCTTTTTCCACCGAGCGCTATGGCGACGTGGGGCGCGGACGACTGAAAAACAAGCAAGTCGTACTGCTCAAACCGTCGACCTACATGAACCTCAGCGGTAACGCCGTGCGCTACTGGCTGACAAAGGAGAATATTCCCATTGAAAATCTGCTGGTGCTGGTCGACGACATCGCCCTCCCATTCGGAGCAATCCGTATCAAGCCGAAAGGAAGCGACGCCGGCCACAACGGGCTGAAAAATATCGCCGCGATGCTCGGAAGCGATGCGTATCCGCGGCTGAGATTCGGTATCGGCAACGATTTTCCACGCGGATGCCAGATCGACTATGTGCTCGGGCAATTTACGCTCGACGAGCGTCAGCGGTTGCCGCAGCGCACCGAGGTTGCCGTCGACGCCATAAAAACATTCGTTCTGGCCGGGCTGCAGACGGCGATGTGCGATTTCAACAACAAATGAAAACCGAAGTAAGAATCGACAAATGGATATGGGCGATGCGCATCTTCAAGACGCGCACCGTGGCGACCGACAGCTGCAAAAAGGGGCGGGTGATGCTTCGCACCCCTGGAGGCGATGTCGTGGCCAAGCCATCGAGAATGATTAAAGTGGGCGACGTGGTACTGGTGCGTAAACCGCCCGTGACCTATTCCTTCCGCGTCAAGGCGCTGACCGAAAACCGGCTGGGCGCACGGCTCGTGCCTGAATATATGGAAAACATAACGCCGAAAGAACAATACGACCTGCTCGACGTAATCCGCATAAGCGGTTTCATCGACCGCAGGAAAGGTCTCGGCCGTCCCACCAAACGCGAAGGCCGCGACCTGGCGGCGTTCACCGACCAGATCTACATGGACTCCTCCGTCGACGACTTCGACGATGATTCCGACAACAACGATTTCGACTTCGACGAAAGCGACTTCAACGACTAAGCGGCCGCGCCGCCTACATAACAACAGAGCGCCTGAATCCCAAGATTCAGGCGCTCCGCATATAAAATCTGGAGGAATCAGCCTTCGATGGCGTTGTTGTTCAGGTAGCCGCTGACTGCTTTCCAGCAGAGAGCCGCAATGAGAGCTCCTACGAGCGGACCTACAACCATAATCCAGAAATCAGGCCAGGCTTCAGGACACCATAGCGCCGGACCGAAACTGCGTGCGGGATTGACCGAGCAATTGTCGACGGGAATTCCTACAATATTGACAAGACCGAGCGCAAGACCGATTGCCACACCGGCGAAATTGCCGAACCCTTTCTTGGAATCAGTGGCTCCGAGAACCACAAGAACAAAGAAGAAGGTAAACAGGCACTCGACTACGAGAGCCATACCGGCATTGGCTCCGGGCTGGAGAACGTTGGTGGCCAGATTGCAGTCGCCCGTGATTCCGCCGAACTCAAATCCGGGAGCCATATCGACCATCCAGAAAAGGAAGCCGGCACCGATAGCTGCGCCTATCAGCTGCGAGACCACATAACCACAGAATTCGCCGAACTTCATACGTCCGCTCAGCCACATGGCAAACGAAACAGCCGGATTGACATGGCAGCCGGAAATATTGCCGATGCAATACACCAGGCACAGCAGAACCAGACCGAAACAGAGGCCGATACCGAGTACCCCGATTTTTGGACCAGCCAATACGGCACTGCCGCAGGCAAGGAGCACCAGAAACATCGTTCCGATACACTCCGCGAGATATTTTCTCATAATCTCAATGTTTTTAATAACGTTAAAATAAAAAGTAACTTTTCAAAACGATTTTATAACGTCACGGTCCAATCATTGAATAATTGGTGGTGACGTGAGCCGGAATCCCGACTACAATCCAGAATTCAGCTTCAAGTATCAAACAAACGTTCGCTCGAATCAAACGTTATATAAAATAAAGACACCCGCAAATAAGAAAAGTTTAAAAACTTATATAAATTTGTAAATAAATTTCATTTTGCCACATATGTCAGACCAACAGCACATGCCGATAGAGCAGCATCCGTGGGCTCCTTACATTCCGCAGGATGCACGCATTCTCATAATGGGGACTTTCCCACCCCAGCCCCACCGGTGGAGCATGAATTTCTACTATCCCAACCGTACCAATGATTTCTGGAGAGTAATGGGTCTTCTATTCTACGGCAATCCTTCGGCACTCTATGTCGAGGGCACGAAAGATTTCGACCTCAACGAAATAAAAGTGCTGCTCAACCGGGAAGGAATCGCACTGAATGACTCCTGCCATAAAATCCGGCGGCTTCGCGGCAACGCATCCGATAAATTTCTGGAAGTAGTGGAACCGGTAGATCTTGACGCGTTGCTCCGGGCAATGCCCGGACTGACCGACATTGCAACCACCGGCGAGAAAGCCGCCGGAGTGATAGCGACGCTTACCGGAACCGCAGCTCCCGGTGTAGGAGAATACACCGAGTTTGAATATGGACCGGAAAAACGTCGTCTGCGCCATTGGCGCATGCCGTCGACATCGCGAGCCTACCCTCTTCCTCTCGAGCAGAAAGCCGCCGTATACGCCCGGCTGCTCAAGCCGCGTGAGGCCAACTGATTCCATAATTTATACAATGATGGCCGGCCGATATATTAAATCGCAGGAAGACGGCATTGTCGCGAAATTTGCTTAACTTTGTCGCACCATATCGGCCACCGTCAGGGAGCGGCCGCAACACCACAGAACAATTAAGCAAATTTTTGAGCAGTTACTTATGACCGACCTCCTCATAACGCTGGCAATATCCGACTATTTCAGCGCCAAATTTCTTCTGGAATTCTTCATCGAGAACGCGAGCTACATGCTCGTATTCTGGTTTATGGTAATCGAAAGTTCATTTCTCCCCTTCCCGTCGGAAGTGGTGGTTCCTCCGGCCGCCTATCTGGCCGTAACGCGCGGCGACATGAATATATTCGCTATCGTTGTAGTGGCAACTGCCGGAGCCGTAGTCGGTGCACTGATAAACTACGGGCTGTCGGTTTGGCTCGGGCGCCCCATAGTATATGCTTTTGCCAACAGCCGCCTGGGGCATGCCTGCCTGATCGACCAAACCAAGGTTGAGAACGCCGAACGCTATTTCGACCGCCATGGAGCCATCTCGACCTTTATCGGCCGACTTATTCCGGCCGTGCGTCAGCTTATCTCGATTCCCGCAGGTCTGTCGAGGATGAATCTCGGAGTATTTGTGACATTCACCGCTCTCGGAGCAGGCGTATGGAACGCCATTCTGGCCGCTCTGGGCTATTGGCTCGGTAAAACCGTTCCGCTGAGCACCCTCTGGGAGAATGTCGAGAAATACAACCACTATCTCACACTGGGAGGATTCGCGCTTCTGATTCTCTGTCTGGCCTACATCTGCTGGCAGGCCATGAGGAAGCGCAAATAGACCGTCAGCAGAGACCTACCGCACCCCTTAATCTGAACCATTAAAGAAAAATACCCCATGCTCGTATCCCCCTCCATTCTTGCCGCGGACTTCCTGAATCTCGGCCGCGACATCGAGATGCTAAACACAAGTGATGCCGATATGATCCACTGCGACGTGATGGACGGCGTGTTCGTGCCCAATATATCGTTCGGATTCCCGGTAATAGCGCAGGTGGGGAAAATGGCGCGGAAACCACTCGACGTACATTTGATGATTGTAGAACCGCAAAACTATATCGGTGTCGTGCGCGACGCCGGAGCGGCGATAATGAACGTGCATCAGGAAGCGTGTATCCACCTTGACCGCACCATCCAGGCCATCAGGCAAGCCGGTATGAAAGCGGCAGTGACACTCAATCCGTCGACCCCCGTAGGAATGCTTGAGGACGTAATCGGCGACGTGGATATGGTACTGCTCATGTCGGTGAATCCCGGATTCGGCGGACAAAAATTCATCGGCAATACCATAGAAAAAATCAAACGCCTGCGGGCTCTTATATCAGCATCCGGCTCCAAAGCACTGATTGAGGTGGACGGTGGTGTCAACTCCGAAACGGCACCACAGCTTGCGCTTGCCGGGGCCGACATTCTCGTAGCCGGCAGTTATGTCTTCAAATCCCCAGATCCACATGCGGCAATCCGCCACCTCAAATCGCTCTGACACCTCACATCGCTCTGATACCTTACCTGTATTTTGAGGCCCTATAGGGCCTATAGCGTTAGCGATGATGCAACAGCATTTAGAAAAAAGATTGTATAATCCAAAATAAATTCTTAAATTTGCACCCGCTCAGGCAGAGGGATGCATCCCCCGGCCACAGCAAAACCATACAAAACCACTTAATTTATCTAATTTTAGATGGCAACAAAAATCAGACTGCAACGTCATGGTCGCAAAAACTATGCGTTCTATCCTATTGTTATCGCCGATAGCAGGGCACCACGAGATGGTAGATTTATTGAAAGGATAGGTTCTTATAATCCGAACACTAATCCTGCTACAATTACTCTCAACTTCGAGCGGGCTTTGTATTGGGTAAATGTAGGCGCCCAGCCTACCGACACCGTTCGCAGCATCCTTTCCAACGAAGGTGTGCTCCTGATGAAGCATCTTCAGGGTGGTGTGAAAAAAGGTGCATTCGACGAGGCCGAGGCACAGAAGCGCTTCGACGCCTGGAAAGCTAAAAAGCAGCAGGCAGTCGACAATCTGAAGACCACCATGGCATCGAAGAAAGAACTCGCCGCCAAGGAACGCCTTGAGGCAGAAAAAGCCAAAAACGCTGCCAAGGCAGAGGAAGTGGCTAAAAAGAAAGCTGAAATCGCAGCTGCCAAAGCTGCTGAAGAAGCTGCCGCCGCTCCCGCCGAGGAGGCTGCTTCCGAAGAAGCAACCGCTGAGGCCGCTGAATAATCCTTTCAGCAGGTATACAGCCGGTTTATCAACTTTTACCCAACGGAGGTACGTCGGACAACCGACATACCTCCGTTACCATTTTATGCTTTAGTGCGCCATTAAATATCCTGGCGCGCTATTTTCACGTCTATAGAAGGGGACGAGCACGCTGCAATGGGTTAACACCAACAACCCTCGGAGAATCGCGTAAAATCAATCGATATACAATCTGAAATCAAATACGAGAACCTCACAGAATCAAGCAAATTGCGGACTGGAAGCCTAAACCACGTCTATGATAGATCCACTCCGACACATTTATAAAAAATTTCGTTACAACAATATAAATTATAGTTAATTTATATTAATTCGTTAATAACTTTTTCACTTCCTATTGTTGTAAAAGTATACCAGAGGGTAAAAATACGGATTTCTCACCTTGAAAATTAGAGAGATAGCAGCAGATAGGCTTTAAAACAGCAATCCGAAATATTTCTCATTTGCAAATTTGCATACTCAAATACAAATGGCAAAACAAAAATATGATATTCAAAACCAAACAACAAATTCATTTTACAAATTTTTGCATTAGATTCCATTTGCAAATTAACAACAATCCAAGATTTGCAAATTAATTCTCGAATGGCAATTGTAAATTTTCAAACACAGAAGCATCCGATCCTACAATTTCAACCAAAAAAAGCAGCAAATTTACAAACACCCATAGCAAATTCTAATATGCAACAGAATTAACAAACCCATTATCAGAGGCGAAAACGCGCCGTTAACACACATTATAATTTAGCCTAAAGCGCTAAAGCTCATACCAACTACATAAAATTAGTAAAGTAATTAATTAAATAAATAGCCTCACAGCGCCAAAATACCACGCTCTAAAATATTAAATTAACATTAAATCCAACCAATCAATTAAATACATTTTAAAACAAAAGACATACTTTAAAACAAGCAACCGTTGATAATTGCAAATTGAGAAACGCACCCTTCGTATTAACAATCGTGAATGAGATTTTATTTACATAATAACATCAGAACTATCAACACTTGCAAACCGATTCCATAATTTAAATTTGCAGTTTTCATTTTAATTAATTACATTTGCATCACCATTATTTACACCCGAATTTTATAAATTCTCAAATCACAACACATGGATTTTGTAAACAGACTAAAACTGTTCATGGAAAACGGCGACATCTCAATCTCTCAGTTTGCCGATACATGTCGCATACCGCGCCCTACCATGTCGCAGATTCTGAATGGCCGCAATAAAAAAGTGTCAGACGAACTGATTGCCAAAATCCATGCCGCATATCCCGAACTTTCCGTGCTGTGGCTGATGTTTGGCGAGGGGACTATGCTGATGCAATCAAATACGCAAATCTCAGAGCCTCAAAATGCACGCACCAGCCCGGATTGGGCTGCGCAACCATCTGAACCCCAGCCATCGGCAAAGACAAACGATGTAGCTCCGGACCTCTTCGCCAACCTGGCAGAAAAATCGGGCGATAAGGAAATTCCTTTCATCAACTCGGAAAACACCGGAAACGCCTACCCTCAACCTTCGGCAGGCGCTAACACCGCGCCCGACGCAATGGAAAAGAGGAGCGTCTACGTCCACACCCACGAGTTGATCGACTTTGACGACAGTACTGACGGCGATTACGACAGCAACCCGTCAGCAAGAAATATTGCGTGCAACAATGGAAACGGCGGCAATCCAACGGCAACATCACCTACCTCATCCGCGGCGCCCTGCTCCACCACACAGAACGACACATACACCACCACAGATGGAGACGCATCCGCCGCCCATACCAACGGAAGCAAACGCAACATATCGCTGGCAACAGCAGCCGACAAACGTATTACCAATATCGTGGTGTTCTATTCCGACAATTCGTTCCAGTCGTTCTACCCTACATCATTTTAATACTGCAAGAATATCACCACTCTACACAAAGGTGAATATCGGAAATGAGGGGATGATTGGCGGATACAAGTTCGAGGGTAATTAGCTGCGATAACCGGAATGATTATCGTAGATGTGCGGCGTTTATCCTCCCGTGCCGGGATCGGGAAATACAGCAGGTAATCTTTTGTTTACAATAAAAGAGAATCGGAGCTTAGAAAAGATGAACAGAGCTTATCCCCTTACCGGAAAATAAGACAAAGATTGCTCTGCATACAACGAAACAAACGTTTACAACAAAAAGCAGAAGCATCGGCCGTGCATGCGGTGGCCGATGCTTCTGATGTAAAATAACGAGAGTCTGGCTGCGGAATCCCGAATCAGAATGCGGGATTACACGCGTCGGATGCAGGATTACTTGCTGGCAATCGAGCAGGAAACCGACAGACGCAGACGACCTTTGGCACGACGGCGTGCAAGCACCTTGCGGCCATTGGCGGTTGACATTCTTTCACGGAAACCGTGTTTGTTAACTCTCTTACGATTAGAAGGTTGGAACGTTCTTTTCATTGCGCTATGATGATTTTGTTATATTGTTCACAATTCAGAGTGCAAAATTAACACATTTCCCCCACTTTTCCAAATTTCCAGACTGCCCAGATTCCAAAAAGTAATGATAAGCCACGTTCCGAACTCTTTGACTGTAGGGAGGCGGCCTCTTTGATTGCAGGGATGTTCCCCTCTTCATACGCCATTCCTAAAGCACCGACGTAGGGTTATTCGGCTGCACAGGGATGCATCATCCGTTTGGGGTGGCAAGATAGGATTTCCCGCCATTTTCAGGGGTGTTACAGCCAATCAGAACGGGGAATGATTACTGGCCGGGGCGCGAACGCCGCGAGGCATCAAGCCGGAGCAAAATAAACAGCAGGAAGGTGAATCCCCACAGCGAGGACCCTCCATAGCTGAAGAAAGGCAATGGGATGCCGATTACAGGACAAAGACCGATTACCATACCGATATTGATGCAGAAATGGAATATCAGGTACGACGCCACGCAATAGGCGTAGACACGCGAGAAAGTGGTAGGCTGCCGTTCGGCGATGGAAATGACGCGCAGAATAAGCATCAGGAAGAGCAGAATGACGGCAGATGTGCCGATAAAGCCCTCCTCTTCGCCTATAGTGCAGAAAATAAAGTCGGTGTGCTGTTCGGGCACATATTTCAGCTTTGTCTGCGTACCCTTGAGGAATCCCTTCCCGGCCAAGCCGCCCGATCCTATGGCGATTTTACTCTGATTTACATTGTAGCCGTCGTCGCGAGGATCGTTCACATTACCCAGCGCAACAAGAATACGTTTCTGCTGGTGGGGCATCATATGGTCGAACACCATATTGACGGAGAACAGGAACCCCACGGACAATACAGCAGTAGCGACCGTAATAAGCAGGCCGCGCCGCTTCATGCGCAGGAACTCGAAAAGCAGGTAAACCATCGATACTCCGATTACGGAGAAGAAAAACACGTATCCGGGAATCTGCCATCCCCATATGGAAAGCAACACCTCCACAATCGACGTCGCAGCAAACCATAAGAACACGTTGCGCGCAATCTCAAGATTCTTCACATATATGCCGAGCATCCCCACGACGAGCGCCATCACCATACACATTACCGAAAATTCCCCTGCCGGAATACCCAGAATAAGCGATTCGGAAAACTTGATGGCCACCACAAATATTACCACGGCCACCAAAGCGGCAAACAGCACCAGTCCGCTCATCCCCTCACGATAGAGCACGAAAAACAGCGAGAGATACACCAGAGCCGAGCCCGTCTCCTTCTGCGCGAGAATCAATATGATGGGGGTAAAGATAATCAGCAGAGCACGCATATAATTGCGCGGCGACGCATTCAGGCGGAAATTATATCCGCTGAACAGTTTGGCCAGCGCCAGCGCGGTGGCGAATTTGGCGAACTCAGCCGGCTGGAGACTCATCGGACCGAGGACAAGCCATGAGCGCGAGCCCTTGATGTCGGGAGCTATGAAAATCGTTACAACGAGCAGACACAGCAGGGCCAGATATATGGGATAGGCATACGTCTCGTACATTCGCGCGTCGATAAGCAAAAGCACCACGCCCAGAACAAACGAGAGGCCAATCCAACGCACCTGCTTGCCGGAAAATTCATCAAATGAAAATATGCTCGCATGGTCGAAATCATAGCTTGCGGCATAGATGGAAAACACTCCTGCCGTGACCAGCAGAAGATACAACACTACAGTGAACCAGTCGACATGACGGAACACCGATTCGACCGAACCCTTCGCCGGGGCTTTTCCGCCGGAAATATAGCCGCTTAACATCTCGCTGAATTTCGGATTAAAGAATTAGCTGTACGTATTTACCGGGGACCCGTCAGTGCTTCTTGACACCACTATATATTATAGTGTTGGAATTGAGCATGCGCTCCTCGATATATTTGCGTTGAGGCGATATCGCACCCTTAAGATACTTTTCAATGATCAGAGAGCCGATAGGTACACCGAACGTAGCACCGAAGCCGGCATTCTCCACATAGACGCACACGGCAATCTTCGGGTCGTGATACGGAGCAAAACCTATAAACGCCGAATGGTCGCGTCCGTGGGGATTCTGCGCAGTTCCCGTCTTGCCGCATACCTCGATATCCGGCAGATTGGCCAGGCGGCATGTTCCACCGGTAACCGCCATGCGCATCCCCTCGGCCACATCCTCGAAATAATGCTGATCGATAGTGGGAATACGTCGCGTACGATACTTCGCATCTATTACCGTATCCTCGATTTCCTTGACGATATGCGGAGTGATAAACCATCCGCGGTTGGCAATCGTGGCGGAAAGGTTCGCAATCTGCAGAGGCGTGGCGAGAATCTCGCCCTGCCCTATCGATACGGAAATAATGGTGTTGGCGCTCCAGCGCCCCTCGCCGTAGATTTTGTTGTAGAACTTGGCGTTGGGAATAAATCCGCGCCCTTCCGACGGCAGGTCGATACCGAGAGCGTAGCCATAGCCGAGCGATACAAGATGATTCTTCCACACCTCGAAAGCATCGGCCGAAGTGCCGTATTTCGAACGCTTGTCGACCAGCGCCTTGAAGCCCCAGCAGAAATACGCGTTACACGACGTCTGGAGCGCCGGTTTGAGCGCTATGGGCGACGCGTGGCCGTGGCAGCCCACACGCAGACCGCCATTGATATAGCCGTGATAGCATGGATAGGCCGTATGCAGGTTGACAATATCCTCCTCCAGGAGAATCAGGGCCTGCGACGGCTTGAAAGTCGACCCCGGCGGATAAGCACCCATCAGCGAGCGGTCGAACAGCGGCTTCTGAGGGTCGTTGTTGAGCGCGCGGTAGTTCTTGCCACGCTCGCGGCCTACAAGCGACGACGGACGGTAAGTCGGACTCGACACCATGGCGAGAATCTCGCCGGTAGCGGGTTCGATAGCCACCACCGCACCGATTTTATTCACCATGAGCGACTCGGCATATTCCTGAAGCTTTATGTCGATACCCAGACGCAGATTACGCCCCGAGACTGGAGCCACATCTCGTGCACCTTCCTCAAAGCGCCCCCTGATGCGGCCGCGCGCATCTCTGATAAGAATTTCCTCCCCCTTTATGCCGCGGAGGAAACGGTCGTAGCTCTTCTCAATACCCAAGTCGCCGCAATAGTCGCCGGGCTGAAAATAAGGGTCGCGGTCGATGTCGGCTTCGGAAACCTCGCGGATATTGCCGAGAATATTCGCCGCCACGTCGTAGTTGTACTCGCGCAGGATGCGCTTCTGGATAAAGAAACCCGGATAACGGTAAAGCTTCTCCTGGAGCTTGCCGTAGTCTTTGGCCGAGAGATGGGTGATAAGCGTCTGCGGTGTGTACGACGAATAGCTCCGCGATGCCTTCATCGCCGCCAGGCGCCGGTCGAACTCCTCGCGCGAGATGGTGAGCGTACGGCAGAAATCGGCCGTGTCGAAATCGTGGACATCGCGCGGAATCATCATCACGTCGTAGGCCGGCTGATTGAACACCACCAGCGAATCGTTGCGGTCATAGACCATGCCACGCGAAGGATAGACCGTTTTGCGGAGGAAGGCATTGTTGTCGGCATAGTCCTTGTATCTGTCGTCCTGAATCTGAAGTCCGAAAAGACGAATCAGATAGATGGCTGCAATCACCACAAGGAAACCGCCGACCACATATTTTCTTTTTTCAAGCTGATAGTTTTTTCTCATTCGTCAACAGAGATGGAAAGAGTCGACCGGCCGTTATTTGCGCGACCGGACATTAAAACCGTCGAAAGCGAGAATCACGATAAAAGTAAGCACTGTGGATCCGACGATACGCAGCAGCATGTACCAGAAGTCGAAAAAGGAGAATGCCTCCGTTACGAAATAAAACGTGCAGTAGAGTGCCGTCAGGGTAAGGGCATACTTCATGAAAACGCTCCAGCCGAGAGTGGAAACCGACGGCTCGGGATTAGGAAGATCATCGACACGCGGAACATACAGCCGCATCACCGGTGTGCGGCACACTGAAAGCAGAGTGCACGACAATGCGTTCACCCCCTGTGTATTCGAGAAGACATCGACCGTAAGCCCCAGGAGGAACCCAAGCGTCATCACCCAGTTGACGTTCAGGTTGAGAGGCAGCCTGACGAGCGAGTATATGAACACCAGAGGCACAGCCACACCGAACAGACAGATATGATTGAACACAATCACCTGGCAGAGCACCAGTATGACCGACAACAGCGCGAATTTCAGAATCTCTTTAGTCATCTAACTAACGCAAAGAATGTTGGAGGCTATCGGGCAGCCGTCTCCTTTGGCGGGTACAAATCGGTCTCAGCCTCCCTGATATCGACTATATCCCGGTTGGAGATAACCTTGACCGTCGATAATGTGGAGAAATCCGTAAGCAACCGGATTCGCAACGTGTTGAAATTATCATCGTTGCCGCGCGTCGGCCCGATGATTGTACCTACGGGAATCCCTTCAGGGAACATTGCAGAATATCCCGAGGTGATGATTGTATCGCCCTTGCGGAACTTCACCTGCTTGGGAAGTTCCTCAAGAATAGCTTCCGTAGGACGTTTGCCATCCCACACCAGGGATCCGAAGGCATCGTTGCCACGCAACTTGCAGGAAAGTCTGAAATTGGGATTCAGAAGAGAAATCACGCGGGCGTGATGCCGGGAGGTGACATTTACCACACCGACAACGCCGTTCTGGTCCATCACCCCCATTTCCGGACCGATTCCGTCGGCCTCACCCTTGTCGATCGTAATGTAATTGTAGGGATTGCGGACACTGTTGTTCACAACCGAGGCAATCACAAACCCGAACCGCCCGAGCGAATCGAGCGAGCGGAGCGAGTCCTGCAGCAGCTGCTGGTGCAGAAGCTTGTTCTGATGCCGGAGGTCGAGCACCTCCTGTTCGAGAGTGGCGGTGCGGCGCTGCAGATCTTCGTTGATCGAGCGAAGATTGATATATCCCGTCACGCTGTTGGTGGCGTCGTACACGCCTGACACTACGGCATTGGCCGACGTGAGGTATACATGATGCTGATAGGGATTACCCTGAAACAGCAACACGCAACTGAGCACCACATAGAACGCGAATACGAACCATGAAGTGTAGCGTATCAGGAAATTCAGAAGATTTCTCACCTTGCGGCTCCGGTTAACGGATAAGGAAAGAGAAATTCTCGATATTCTTCAGAGCGACGCCGGTACCCTTGGCGACGCAGAGCAGCGGGTCCTCAGCTACGTGGAACTGGATGCCGATTTTATCGGTGAGACGTTTGTCGAGACCGCGAAGAAGCGCTCCGCCGCCGGCAAGCCATATACCGTTGCGGACGATGTCGGCATACAGTTCGGGAGGCGTCTGCTCAAGAGCGCTCAGGATAGCCGTCTCAATCTTGGTAACCGACTTCTCGATACAATGCGAAATCTCCTGATATGAGACGGGAATTTCCATTGGGAGCGCCGTCATATGGTTCGGACCGTGAACCACATAATCCTCCGGCGGATTCTCAAGTTCGGTAAGCGCCGAGCCGACATTCATCTTGATAAGTTCGGCGGTACGCTCGCCGACCTTCACATTGTGGGCGCGCTTCATATGTCCCTGGATATCCTCCGTAAGGTCGTCGCCTGCAATCTGAATCGAACGGTTGCTTACGATACCACCAAGCGAAATCACGGCGATTTCGGTGGTGCCGCCGCCTATGTCGACAATCATGTTGCCCTCGGGCGCCTCAACGTCGAGACCGATACCGAGAGCAGCTGCCATCGGTTCGAAAAGCATGTAGACATCGCGGCCGCCGGCGTGTTCGCTCGAGTCGCGCACCGCACGGATTTCAACCTCGGTGGAACCGGAAGGGATGCCGACCACCATACGGAGCGAGGGTGAAAACCAGTTGCTCTTCGAGCTTGCCTTCTTTATCAGACCGCGAATCATCAGTTCGGCGGCGTTGAAGTCGGCGATCACACCCTGACGGAGCGGACGGACCGTGCGGATACCCTCCGGTTCGCGGCCACGCATCAGCTGGGCTTCCTTGCCCACGGCGATAACGCGGTCGTTGCGGTCGAGCGCCACGATTGAAGGCTCGTCGATCACAATTTTATCATTGTGTACTATAATGGTATTGGCAGTGCCAAGATCGATGGCAATTTCTTTTGTGAGAGAAAACAATCTCATTTTTTTCGAGAATAGATAAGAGGTATGAGATGTGGCGGTCATGACACCAAAGCGCCCCGGCCGCCGAAAATTAATGCTTGAAATGGCGGAACCCGGTCATGACCATCGCCACACCGTTTTCATCGCAATACTTGATTGACTCGTTGTCGCGAATCGAGCCACCCGGTTGGATTACGGCGTCGACACCAGCATTGTGGGCAATCTCCACGCAATCCGCGAAGGGGAAGAATGCATCCGAGGCCATAACAGCCCCCTTCAGATCAAATCCGAACGTATGAGCCTTATCGATGGCCTGACGCAGAGCGTCGACACGCGACGTCTGGCCTACACCGGCTGCACAGAGCTGCTTGTTTTTGGCAAGCACGATGGCATTGCTCTTGCAATGCTTCACGAGCTTGTTGGCGAACAGCAGGTCGTCGACCAGCGAAGCGTCGACGGGTTTTACCGTGACGGTACGCAGATCGTCGGGCGACTCGACTTTGAGGTCGCGCTCCTGCACCAGGGCGCCGTTGAGCACCGAGCGGAACTGACGTGTGGTAGCGAGTTTCTCCTTCTGGCGCAGGATGATGCGGTTTTTCTTCTGACAGAGGATACCGAGCGCCTCAGGCTCGTAGGCCGGCGCTATAATAACCTCGAAGAAAATTTTGTTGATTTCCTCGGCCGTAGCACCGTCGATAACGCCGTTCGTAACGAGCACGCCTCCGAATGCCGATACCGGATCGCCGGCGAGCGCATCCTTCCACGCCTCGGCTACCGTAGGCCGGGAAGCCACACCACAGGCGTTGTTGTGCTTGAGAATGGCGAACGTCGTCTCGGAGAACTCGCCGATAAGCGATACGGCGGCGTCGATGTCCAGAAGATTGTTATATGAAATCTCCTTGCCGTGGAGCTGTTCGAAAAGATGGTCGAGACGACCGAAGAAATAGCCTTTCTGATGAGGATTCTCGCCGTAGCGCATCGTTTTTTCACCGTCGATAGCGATACGCAGCCCCGAGGAGTGCTCGCAGGTAGAATCGAAGTAGGAGAAGATTGCGCTGTCGTAGGCCGACGAAACGCCGAAGGCCTCCTTGGCGAGGAAACGACGTTCGGCAAGCGTGGTAGCAGCCCCGTTGCGCTTCAGAGCCTCGCGAAGGTAGGCATACTGATTTTTGGAGGCCACTATGGCCACATCGTTGAAATTTTTGGCAGCGGCACGGATCAGGGAGATACCGCCTATATCTATTTTTTCAATAATATCTGCCTCCGGTGCACCCGATGCCACGGTAGCCTCAAAAGGATAAAGATCGACAATCACGAGATCAATCGAGGGAATCTCATATTCCTTGATCTGGGCCGCGTCGCCCTCATTGTCGCGCCGGTTCAGAATCCCGCCGAACACTTTGGGGTGAAGCGTCTTTACACGTCCTCCCAGAATCGAGGGATAGCCCGTAAGGCCTTCCACAGCGTCGCACTCATAGCCGAGACTTTCGATAAACGAGCGCGTTCCGCCTGTAGAGAGGAAACGAACGCCATCGGCATTAAGAAGACGGAGGATTTCTTCAAGACCATCTTTGTAAAAAACCGAAATCAGCGCGGTTTTTATTTTTTTCATTTCATCCATTTCGGAAAGGGTGAAAAAATATTTATTAATCAATCATTTAATTGGAAACGTCGGAGTATCGGGATAATTCAGCGGAAACCGAAACACGCCGGGCCACGCCACTTTTTCCTTATCGAAGTGCAAATTTAAGAATTAATTCGCGGAATAGTGTCACCGCCACGCATTAAATAAATAAATTTTTCCGAAATATTTTCACAAAATTTGCAATGGATAAGATTCGGCCGACGGGAGCGGGCGAACTATGGATAGAATACCGGCGTTATAGATATAGTTATCTTAACAAATTATAAGACTATGAAAACAGGAATATTCTATGGTTCGGCTACCGGTACTACCGCACAGATTGCCGAAAAAATAGGGAAACTGCTGAACGTAGACAGCGCCGACATACACGACGTCGCCAATACCGCCCCCTCGGAAGTAGGCAAATACGATGTGCTCATAATGGGATCAAGCACGTGGGGCGACGGCGAACTCGAAGACGACTGGTACGACTTCATTGCCGGCGTCGAGGCGCTCGACCTCAAAGGGAAGAAAGTGGCCCTGTTCGGCTGCGGCGACGAAAGCATGACCGACACCTTCTGCAACGCCGTAGGCGAACTGCACGACCGGCTTGAACCTACGGGCTGCACATTTATCGCGCCTTACGACACAATCGGCTATACATTCGAGAAATCCAAAGCCAAACCCGGCGATGCTCTCGAAGCCTACGGACTGCTGCTCGACGAAGTCAACCATCCCGAACTGACCGCTCCGCGCCTGGCCGGCTGGACAACCATTGTAAGGGAAAGCGCATCCTGAGGCGTCCCCACCGCCCGCAGGCACACTCCCGCAACAATTCCCGCGTATCCGCGCCGAATCCCGGCAGAATCCATATCGGAGCCGAAAATTGCAGCAACATTTTTTTGCACGAGTTGTAAAGAATAGCTAACTTTGCATAAACTGAAAAGCCGAGAAATGGATACGTTGTCAATGCATGTGGAATATCTGCTTCGGGACCACGACTGCGTCGTGCTCCCCGGATTTGGCGCATTCATATGCGACAACCGTCCGGCAGCTTTCGATTGCGACGGCGAGACTCTCCTCCCTCCGGGACGCCGGCTGGCATTCAATCCGCTGATCAACCGGAACGACGGACTTCTGGCCACCTCAATCGCGCGACGGGAATCGATCCCGTTTGAGGCCACAAGCAAAAAGGTTGCCGAACGCATAGCCCATCTGCGCGGTGAATTGCAGCGCGAACAGCGAATGCAATTCGGCAGGCTCGGCCAGTTCTTGCTCAACCCCGAAGGGATAACGGCCTTTGTTCCGGCCGAACTCGCAGGAATCAACGGAGCCTACTTCGGCCTGAAGCCAATAGCCCTCCAGCTCCTGCAGGAAGCTGAACAAACGACAACAACCCAGGTGGCCACCGAAGTAAACCTGCGCGGCGCCCACCGCCGGCGCTGGCGCGCGGTTCGTGCCTACGCATCGGGCATCGCCGCCGTATTGGCCGTTGCCGTCACCATCGGGATGTTCCTGCTTAATCCCGTACGGATAAGCACGCCCACCACCGAGGCGTCGCTCGCACCGGGCATTGAGCGTACCGAGCCACAAAAAGCCAAACTCCCGGCTTCCGCGCCCGTTGTCGCGCCTGTGAAAGCCGCTCCTGCCGAGGGTATGGAGCCTGCAAAAGATATAGAACCTGCGAAAGCCATTGAAGAGCAGCCCGAAGCGATTGAACCCGCTACGACAAATGTATTGCCGAAAACGGAACCCGCATCTGCCCGCTTCAACGCCGACGACAGCTACTGCGTGATTGTAGCCTCGTTTGCCACACGCTCGCAAGCCGAAACCTATATGGCCGAACACTCAGGCAAACAACTTGGCGTAATCGAGAAAGACAGCCGTTTCCGCGTATATGCCGCCACGGGCTCGAGCTATGAGCAGGCCAACTCCCAGAAAAAATTTATCGGCAACGCCGACGCATGGGTGTGCCGCCGTTGAGGCAGACATTTTGCCGATGGTCGCGCATCCGGGCGGAAATTATTTCCAAATACAGTCATAAATATGGAAAACCTGCACGACCTCCTTATTAACCGGAGAAGCATACGAAAATATACCGGCGAACCGGTCGACCCCGACCACGTTCGTCTCATCCTCGAAGCCGCACTGATGGCTCCCACCTCGAAAAATGCCCGCAGCTGGCAATTCGTGGTGGTAGAAGACAAAGACACCCTGCAAGCGCTCGGTCAATGCAAACCCAGCTATGCCACGTCGATTGCCAATGCTCCGCTGGCAGTAGTAGTATGTGCCGACATGACCAAATCCGAAGCCTGGATTGAAGACGCATCGGTGGCGGCCTCGTTCATGATGCTACAGGCAGCCGACCTCGGGCTGGGAAGCTGTTGGGTGGAAGTCCGCGACCGCTATCGCGAGGACGGCGAGCCCTCGGAGGAGTATGTACGCTCCCTGCTCGGAATCCCCGAAGAAAACTCGGTGGTCTGCATCCTCTCCATCGGACATAAGGACGAACAGCGCCGGCCCATCGATACGGCCAAACTGCTTTGGGAGAAAGTGCACATCGACAGATGGAAGAAATAACCCGACACGCAAACCGTCCGACAGTAGCAATAGTCGGAGCCGGGAACGTCGCAACGCACCTGGCTATGGCACTTGCCAAATCAGCCGATGTGGTGCAGATTGTCAGCCGTCACAACGACACCGCCCGACGGCTGGCCGAACGGCTCGGGCCACGATGCTCCCACAGCGGAAATATTGACGACCTTACGGCCGAAGCCGATTTCTATATAATCGCGGCTCACGACGACGCCATTGCCGAAATCGCAGAATCGACGCCCGACTATCCCGGCATCTGGGCTCACACGTCAGGCAGTGTAAGCGCCGAAGTGTTCAGCGGGAAGAAAAGCCGCTTCGGAGTGTTCTATCCGCTTCAGACCTTCAGCAGAGAACTGAAAGTGGATGTAAGGAAGATTCCATTTTTCATCGAAGGGAACTCGGATGAAAGCGCGCTCGCACTGCGAGCACTCGCACTGCGCATCGCCGACAACGTGATGAACGCCGACAGCGAACGCCGGCGACTGCTGCACGTTGCGGCAGTCTTCGCCTGCAATTTCGCCAACCTGATGTGGATGGAGGCCGACACACTGCTCCGACGCGACGGCCTCGACATACGTTTCCTTATGCCGCTCATTGAAACAACCCTCAACAAGCTCCATTCACTTCCTCCTCGCGAGGCTATGACGGGACCGGCACGACGTGGCGACGCAGAAGTAATCCAGCGCCATGAAACAATGCTCGACGGACGCACCCGGGAGATTTACAGCCTGCTCTCCGACACGATACTGGAGACATACCACTCTCCTCTCTCAGCCTCCTCAACATCAGCCACATCCGTCACATAAGCAACATAAGAAACATCCACTACGCCAGATACAACCAAATGAGCAAAACAGCATTCGACCTCAGCAAAATCAAAGGAATCGCCTTCGACGTCGACGGCGTCCTGTCGCCCTCGGCGGTACCTCTGGGCGACGACGGCGTTCCGCGCCGCTTAGCCAACACCAAAGACGGCTTCGCACTGCGAGAGGCTACGCGCAAAGGGATGAAAATAGCTATAATCAGTGGAGCGGTGGCGCCCGGACTGCGCGAACGGTTTGCAATGCTCGGCATCGACGACGTCTACCTCGGTGCAGGCAAAAAGATTGACGTATTCAAATCCTGGATGGCCGAACGTGGACTTAAGCCCGAAGAGACGGCATTCGCAGGCGACGACGTGCCTGACTGCACCTCCATGCGGCTGGCTGGACTGGGCGTAGCTCCGGCCGATGCTTCGGTCGACGCGATGGAAGCCGCCGACTACATTTCGCCGGTGGCCGGAGGATGCGGCGTTGCCCGCGACATTATCGAGCAGATTCTACGCTCGCGCGGCGAATGGCCCTCCGACGCCTCGGCCAACGGATGAAGTCGGCGCCCTACAATAATATATATTACCGAACGATGGAAAAACTTCTTGACGGGCTTCGGCTCGTGCTGGCAAGTACCTCGCCACGCAGACGCGAGCTCCTATGCCAGATAGGTGCACAAGTGCGCATTGCCTCCACCAAAGAGGTAGACGAAAGCTATCCCGAGAATATTGCCCCTGAGGAGGTTGCCCCCTACATTTCAGCAAAGAAAGCTCATGCGTATGCCGACTCAATAGAATCTGGCGAGACGCTCATCACCGCAGATACGGTAGTGATTTGTGAAGGCTGCGTACTCGGCAAACCGCACAATGAGCTCGAGGCCGTAGAAATGCTCCGCCAGTTGAGCGGACGCACCCACTCGGTAGTTACGGGCGTCACCATAATGAACGGCGCACGATACCGCACCTTCGGCGTAACCACCGAAGTAGACTTTGCCCCGCTTAGCGACAGCGAAATACGTTATTACGTGGAAAAATACCGCCCGCTCGACAAAGCCGGCGCCTACGGTATCCAGGAGTGGATCGGCTATATCGGCATTACGGGAATCCGTGGCGACTACTACAACGTGATGGGGCTTCCCCTTCAGCGGCTATACGCCGAACTGAAGGAACTGCATTCCTAAGCATCGCTGCCGGACGCCTTAGGCACAAGCAATGCGCCAAGTTCCCACACGGCGTAGACGGGGATAAAGACTGCCATCAGCGTAAACGGATCGCCTGTAGGAGTAACTAAAGCGGCAAGGATGAGCAGCACGACAACTGCATGCCGGCGGTAGCGGTTGAAAAAACGACGCGATAGCAGCCCCATCTTTCCCAACACCCATGCCAGCAACGGGAGTTCAAACAGCAGCCCCATAACGAGAATGAGGGTAAAGAACATGTCGATGTAGCTCGAAATAGAAATGATATTGGGAATTGCCTCCGACAGCTGATAACCGGCAAGGAAACGTACGGTGAGCGGAAATACAAGCAGGTATCCGATAGCAACGCCTATGCAGAACATCACGAAACCCATGGCAAAGGCTGTGGCACCCCGCCGCCTCTCAATCGGATACAGAGCCGGACGCACGAACCCCCATAGCAGAAAAAGAATGACCGGCAATGCGGCCACAAACGCCAGCCAGCAGGCCGACGACATATGGATGAAAAACTGCGATGCCAGTTCGGTATTGATCAGGTCGACATGAAATCCTTCGGACGACACCATGCCTGCCTCCGGCCATAAGGCCGCGATACGGTCGAGCACCTGATAAGAAGGGAAATCACCACGGCACGGCCATAGAATCAGCCCATGGAAAATATCCGGCATCCATATGAAAAAACATACGGCGAATACCATCCAAACGACAATCGCACGCCAAAGCACACCTCGAAGCACATCGAGGTGTTGCCAGAACGACATTGAATCAGTGTTTCGGGGCTTCGTCGGATTTGCCATCGTCGGAAGAATCGGATTTGCCGTTGATTTCGTCGGACATGTCGTTTAGTCCCTCCTTAAATCCGCGGATTCCCTTGCCGACGCCACGCATCAGTTCAGGAATCTTCTTGCCGCCGAACAGCAGAAGAATCACCACGGCGATGATAATGATTTCCCAGCCGCGAAGTCCGCCCAGGAAAAGGAGAATGAGAAGATTGGTCATAGCCTGATAAATTAAATCGATACAATAATCTGATAACTAACCAAAAAGGCAGTGGACTTCCCTTGGGAATGAGCCACCGCCTTTTTTAGCCGTTAATATCGTTGGGAGTCAAGGACCGGATTGGGGTCAGGCCTTCACACGCTCCAGATAGTTGCCGTTGCGGGTATCGACGCGCACCTTGTCGCCGATATTGCAGAAGAGAGGCACGCGGATTTCAGCGCCAGTCTCCACGGTTGCGGGCTTGAGCGTGTTGGTGGCGGTGTCGCCCTTGATGCCGGGTTCGGTGTAGGTGATTTCAAGCACCACGTTGGCGGGAAGCTCGCAGGTGAGGATCGTGTCGGAAGCGGCGTGAACCATAGCCTCGACGATATCGCCCTCCTTGAGGAACTGAACGCCTTCGATGCTTTCGCCGGGAAGAGCCATCTGCTCAAACGTCTCGGTGTGCATGAAGTTGTAGCCCATATCGTCTTTATAGAGATACTGATAGGGACGGCGCTCGATGCGGACTTCGTTGACTTTCACGCCGGAGTTCCAGGTCTTGTCGAGGATACGGCCGGTTTTTACGTTGCGAAGTTTTGTGCGTACGAAAGCCGGACCCTTACCGGGCTTAACGTGAAGGAATTCCACGATGAAGAAATAGTTGCCGTCGATGTCGAGGCACATGCCGTTCTTGAAATCAGCTGTTGTTGCCATAAAAAATTCTGGATTGTAATATCTTGTATTATTGTGTTAAAATTCAAGCGATAAAGCGCGGCGGCACACGCCTGCGCAAATTGCGATGCAAAATTACCAAAAAACGCCTTAACCTGCAAATCCCCACCAAATTATTTCCGGCTATTTCATATACGCAACTTTTTTAGCTAACTTTGTAAGCACCTATGGCACAATTCAATTCATATATAGACTTTCTGGATCTCACGGCAGCCACTGATTATTGCCGCCAGCAGGGAACTCCATGCCGCTATAAGAAAGGAGAGCGTTTTGTGCAGCAAGGTACAATCGCACGTTGTGCAGCCCTAATAGTGTCGGGATATTTCAAAGTAACTACCCTTAATGAATCGGGCGATGAGGCCGTGATTAATTTTGCCTTCCCGGGCCAGTTCATTACAGATTTTCATTCATCATTACACGGAGAGCCATCCCAGATGTCAATGATTGCCGGAACTGATTGCGAAATACTGCGAGTGCCGTTAACAACCTTCAAGGAGTTTCTTTCTCCCACGCTGCTCGATGAATACAAATCTCTGTTCAATATGGTATTCATGCGGTTGCTCAATCTCTATCGCAAGTCGCCTCGTGAGCGTTATATGGAATTGTGTGTACAATATCCCCACCTTGTCGAGACAGTAACATTGAAAGATTTATCCTCGTTCCTTCTGATTACTCCCAACCATCTCAGCCGTATCCGGCGGCAACTCGCAAAAGATCCGGAAACGGACATCAAAAAACAAGGCGGTCTATACATTTGTTAAGACCAAACCCATTTACCACTGCTAATTTTGCACTTGGGAAGGGTTCGACCATTCCACGACATTGTGGGAAATAAGCAACCTTAAACTATATGAAGAAGTTATTTTTAGTTTCATCAATTATCATTCAGGCGTGTATAGTGTTCGCACAGAATTGTTGTGTGAATGATACTATTGTCCGGGAAATTCAGTTTCCTCTGACCGAACAGGACACCAAAACCGAACTCTTTTATTACAACAACGAATGGATTGCAGGGGCATTAGATCTGGTGCCAGCCGACTCCATTCAAAAGGTGGAGGTTAAAAACGACGAGTATGGAAATCGCGCCGTATTTTTAACCATATCGCCCGAAACTCTTGCACAAATAAAAGCGGAAGCGCGCAAACGCTTCATTAATGTGGACCCCCGCTGCGAATTTCCCGGAGGCAACGGGAAACTCAAAGAATGGATTGATGAAAATATCCGCATTCCCGAAGGATTCAAGGGTCGCGAAAGAGTAATTGTTTGTTTTACCGTTCATCCCGATGGCTCAATAAGCAACCCGAAGATTATGCGCCCGAGCAAAAACGAGGCGGCAAACCAAGAGGCTTTAAGGCTGGTTAATGCGTTGCCCAAATTTCGGGTCAAATACTTTACTCCCCGAAAGTACAACTTAAACTATAGTATTCCCATCACATTCAGGGAGCCGGGCGCGATATTTATACGAGGAGATGAAAGCGACACGCATAATCAGGCTTCTACATCATCTGACGGCGTGAACGAGCCGGTGATTATTGGCTCTGATCAATTGCCTTATTACTTAAATGGAGGCGAAAAAGGCTTATTTAGCGACCTATATACCACAATTTTGGCAACCGCTCCTGCAACACATGATTCTGTCAAAGGCCGTGCCGCTCTCAGTTTCGCTATTGGAAAAGACGGTCAAATAGATCCGAATTCAATAACAGTAGTCAGAAACTGGTCTGTACCCGACGATTATCTGAACGTCGCCATTGAAGCCATCAAGAAATTAGGGAAATTTGAGCCCGGAAAACAGCTTGGAACGCCTAAACGGGTGGCGTATACCATTCTTGTCAAATATCCTGTCCCTCTTGATAAAATCAATCCGGCAGAGTAAATAATTAAATAATCAAGTCTTTTACAGCATAGAAGGCGGTGTGTCAAAATTCAACAATTTGACACATCGCCCTATTTTTTACCCGGATGGCGAGGGCGCTGTCAGCCATCGACCTTTGGTCGCTTTGCTATGCAAAGAATGGTCCAGGTTCTTATCTCACACGTCGAATTAAGGAAAATTAGGATGATGGGAGGGAGAATGCGACGCAAGAGATGTCCCGAATTTCAAACTATTATTGTAAATTTGCAGATTGAAAAAGAAGATATGCACACCACGCCAATAAATTCAGAGTCAATCGAGGCATTGAAACGGATTCTGAGCACCGCCCACACGGCAGTGCTCACATGCCATATATCGCCCGACGGCGACGCCATGGGTTCAACCCTGGGGTTTTGCCGCGTGCTTCGCAACAAGGGGTTCAACGCCCGCGTGGCCACGCCCGACACGCCGCCGAAGCACCTTGCCTTTCTTCCGGGCGCGGAGCATATAGTAAGCTATTCGCGCAATCCTGCGTATGTATCCCAGCTGATTACTACCGCCGATGTGGTCTTCTCGCTCGACTACAACGAACTTAAACGTGTCGACCAGATGGCAGGAGCAATCGCCGCTGCCCCCGGAGCGAAGGTGATGATCGACCACCACCTCCATCCGGCCGATTATCCCGAAGTGGTTATTTCCCGCCCTGAGGAGTCGTCGACTTCAATACTCATATATAAGGTGCTCAAGGCACTCGGATGGCTCGACTCTCTCGACGCTGATGCAGCCGAATGCCTCTACACGGGCATGATGACCGATACGGGCAATTTCTCGTACAACTCCAACAATCCGGAAATCTACACCGTGGTAGCCGACCTGATGCGTCGCGGCATCGACAAGGACGCCATCTACCGCAAAGTATACTATTCGGCAACGGCCGACCGGCTGCGCCTCAACGGCTATGCACTGTCGGAGAAAATGACCGTTTTCCCCGACCACCGGGCGGCGCTGATTACACTCACCCGCGAGGAACTGAACCGCTACCATTATCAGAAAGGAGATACCGAGGACCTCGTGAACCGTCCGCTCACGATTGCCGACGTTACCTATTCGGTTTTTCTTCGCGAGGAGTCGGACTACATCAAGGTCTCGACCCGCAGCAAGGGCGATTTTCCGGTCAACAGGCTCTGCAAAGAATATTTCAACGGCGGAGGGCACCTGAACGCCGCCGGCGGAGAATTCTACGGCACCCTTGAGGAAGCCGTCGCGACAATCGAACGCGCAATGCCTGAATTCGACCGATTCCTTCCCAAATGAGACAGGTGCACACCCTACATGCAAGACAATACAGAATCAAACATCACACCATACCCACTACCCCACCGATGAACCTAAACCTCAAGATACTGGGCGCCACGGCCCTACTGACCGCGGGAATTCTATCCTCCGGCTGCAACGACAGCAAAAGCTACGCCGAGCTCCTCACCGAGGAAAACCAGGCCATCAACGCCTATCTTCTGAATCAGAAAGTCGAGACGACTCTCCCCGACGACGGAAATTTCCTGACCGGAGAAGACGCTCCTTTCTATAAACTCGACGAGGAAGGGAACGTATACATGAAAGTAATCGACGCCGGCAATCCGGAATGGATGGCCGAATCCGACGAGCTAATTTACTTCCGCTTCACACGCTGGTCGCTTCTGAGCTATAACCCCTATACAAACGAACACATCGACGGCTGGGGCAACTCCGACGACCTCGGCCTTGGGTCGGCTTCTTTCCGTTTCGGCAACTATACGCTCAGCAGCAGCTCGGCGTGGGGGTCGGGCCTACAGATGCCGCTCAACTACATCGGCCTTGAGAGCGAATGCTATCTAATTGTAAAATCGCAGTACGGACTCACGTCGGAGATTTCCAACGTGACCCCCTTCCTCTATCATATCCGTTACTTCAAGCGCGGCGCAACCGGAGCCGACGACGAAACATCCGCAGGCACCACCGCCCAGTAACCCTACCCACCACACTGCAACCTAACCAATCAATCCACAACGAAATATTCGAATGTCGCTTATAAAATCAATCTCAGGAATCCGCGGCACCATCGGCGGCCGCGCCGGCGAGGGCCTCAGTGCTCTCGACGTGGTTAAATTCACATCGGCCTATGCCGCTTTCATTCGCAAAAATACCACACGTACATCCAATCTCATAGTAGTCGGTCGCGACGCACGCGTGTCGGGTCCGATTGTCAGCGGACTTGTTTGTTCCACGCTCCGCGCCATGGGATTCGATGTCGTAAACATCGGACTGGCCTCCACCCCCACCACCGAGGTGGCCGTGGCCTCGCTACAGGCATGCGGCGGTATCATCATAACCGCCTCGCACAACCCCGCGCAATGGAATGCCCTCAAGCTACTGAACCAAGACGGTGAATTTCTCAACGACGCACAGGGCAAGCAGGTGCTCGCCCTGGCGGCCGCCGACGATTACGAATACGCCGACATCGCCCACATCGGTGCAGAGATGACCGACAATACATGGAATCTCCGCCACATCCGTCAGGTGCTCGATCTTGCTCTGGTTGACCGCGACGCCATAGCCCGCGCCAACTTCACCGTGGCCGTCGACGCCGTCAACTCCGTAGGCGGTGTGGTGATTCCTCAGCTTCTGCGTGCCCTGGGAGTGAAAAACATCGTGGAACTCAACTGCGAGCCTACCGGCAAATTCGCCCATACACCGGAACCGATTCCCCAGAACCTCACACAGATTTCCGACCTGATGAAGAAAGGCGGAATCGACGTAGGATTCGTGGTCGACCCCGACGTCGACCGTCTGGCAATCGTGATGGAAAACGGCGAGATGTTTGTCGAGGAATACACACTCGTAGCCGTAGCCGACTATGTGCTCGGCCATACACCCGGCGCCACGGTGTCGAATCTCAGCAGCTCGCGCGCGCTGGGCGACGTGACACGCGCCCACGGATGCGAATATCATGCGTCGGCTGTCGGCGAAGTAAATGTAGTCACCAAGATGAAAGAAGTCGGCGCCGTAATAGGCGGCGAGGGCAACGGCGGCGTGATATATCCGGCCGCACACTACGGCCGCGACGCTCTTGTAGGCGTAGCCCTCTTCCTCTCACTCCTGGCCAAATCGGGCAAGAAGGTGAGCGAACTGAAAGCCGGCTATCCCCCCTACCAGATTGCCAAGAACAAAGTGGAGCTGACCCCCGAAATAAACATAGACGCCGTACTGGCCAAACTGAAGGACACCTATGCCGGCGAACGCATCACCGACATCGACGGCGTGAAAATCGACTTCAAGGATTCGTGGGTTCACCTGCGCAAATCCAACACCGAGCCGATAATCCGCATTTATGCTGAAGCGGCTACCATGGAGAAGGCCGAAGCTCTCGCGGAAGCCGTGAAGCAACAGCTTATCGAGGCATGCTGAAACCGTAACCGAGGTTTAACTCCGTGGTTCCTCCCTCCCTGTACTTTCTCTCCCCCCATTATCCATCTACCGTAACGAAATGACAAATTCCCTCAAATGCATGGCTGCCCTTGCGGCAGCCTGCGTTGTATACATATCGGCAGCCCGGGCCCAGGAGCCGACAATGGCGTTGCCGAGAGTATCCGTGGCATGCGTCCGCGAGGAACCTCGCCATTCTGCCGAACTGGGCACCCAGGTCGTAATGGGTACACCCGTGAAAATCACCGGACGACACGGAGAATGGATGGCCGTCGAGACTCCGGAAGGTTATCATGGCTACATAATCGCCAACTCACTTCAACCGCTTACCGACAATGATTTCGACCGCTGGAAGCAGTCGAAGCGAGTTGCCGTCAGCTCCACCGACCAGACTTATATCTTCTCCCGCAGAGACCACGACCCGGCGCTTAGGGTGAGTGATGTGGTGAACGGAAGCATTCTCCAGACAGATTGCACTACAGAAACGGCCGACTCGCTGTTCACTCCCGTACGACTTCCCGACGGGCGCCAGGGATATATACGCACATGCGATGTGATGCCGCTTCCATATTGGGCCGACCGAAAATGGAGCGCTGAAGGCACCATCGCCTTCGCCATCGCCATGACGGGCACACCATACCTATGGGGAGGCACGACATCGAAGAGCGCCGACTGCTCGGGTATGACCAAAGCCGCTTTCCTCTCGCAAGGGGTTATCCTACCACGCAATGCATCCCAACAGGCTCTCGTCGGCACGGCCGTAGATTTCAGCAATCTAAGTAATCTCATACCGGGCGACCTACTGTTTTTCGGCAATCGCGCTACCAAAAAAGTCAACCACGTAGGGATGTATATCGGCCACGGAAAATTCATCCACGATTCCGGACGGGTGAAGATCAACTCACTAAGAAAAGGAGATTCCGACTACACACCCCTCGCACTGCTCGGCGCCCGACGCCTTGATTCAGCTACACTACAGCGACTCGCTCTAAAAAATCATCCATGGTATTTCTAAACCAGACATAGGAATCTGATGTCGGAACAACCGGCCGACCATAAGCAACCGTTCAAAATTATTTTATAAAACTATAGTCTATTTTTCTTAATTTTGTAGACTGAAGGAATTATCTACATCCACGATAATCCGGCCACAACCACAATATCACACATCCCACGACAATGCCTCAGATGAACCACGATAATTTCAACGACCCGGACCGGCTTCTCGATCCCGACCAACTGTATGCCGACCGCGCACGTCAACCGCGCCAACGGCGTAAGCCGGACGAAGACACCCGCGGGCGCCATCCGGACTCCGGCAAACCTACCGGCAACACCCGTAAGGAAAGCCGCGAGCCCCGCCAGCGAAAACCGCTACGCCAATGGGGCATAGTGCGGTTCTTCACCGACAGCCGCCTTTTGGCCGTGGTCGGGGTGGCTCTGATGCTTGCCGCCGTATATATAACGGTTGCTGTCATCGGATTCGCGAGATCCGGAAGCGCCGACGCCAGCGTCGCGACCACGATGACCGTCTCGACAATAGTCGACAACAGCGTTGCGGTCGAAAATCCCGCCGGCCCTGTGGGAGCCAAAATCTCGCATTCCATGATTGTCGGCGGCCTCGGACTCGGGTCGCTCGCCATAATCGTGTATCTCTGCCTGATGGGGCTCAGCCTGATGGGATTCCGCCGCACGCGCTTCTGGTCAACGACATTCAAGACACTGCTTGTGGCGATTACCGCCTCGATTATTCTCGGGCTCATATCCTTATGGATGGGCTGGGAACTTAATCTCGGCGGATACCACGGGCACTACATGAATATCCTAATTGTGAGATACCTCGACTGGGTAGGGGCCATCCTTATCAGCGTACTTCTTGCAGTCGCCACTTTTTATGTCTACATCAACGACCTTGTAGCGGTAGCCAACAGGTACAAAGCTCTGAGGCGTGCACGCCGCGACAAGGCTGAGCAGCAGCGGCTCCAACGCGAAGCCGACCGCGAACGCGTTCGCCAGGCTATGCTCGACGCCGACTCGTCGGACGACGTACCCGGCCGCCCCTCACACGAAGAATCCACTGTCGAGGAGCCCGAACCACCGACTCTCTCCATGGGATTCGACGATCCGTTTGCCAGCACCGACTCGCCGGAGCCCGACGACGTATTCTCGACAACCGCCACTGAAACTCCGGAACTCCACACACCTTCCGATGAGCTGCCTGTGGAAAAGCCAACCGTGCAAACTCCCCCCGCTCCGGAAGCCACAACCGAAAGCGAGCCGGACAAGCCGGAAGGCCCGAGCCTGGAGGTTGAGACAAATACCATCGAGGCAGCCGCCCATCATGGCGTCGACGAGAAGTTCGATCCGACCGCCGAACTCTCGCGCTACGTGATGCCCGGCCTCGACCTGCTTAAAGACATACCCGTGAAGGCCAACAGCGTGGACCGGGAGGAGCAGGAGGAGAACAAAGAGCGCATCACCACAACCCTCAACCACTATGGCATATCAATCAGCCATATCCACGCTACCGTCGGCCCGACCGTAACGCTCTACGAAATCATCCCGGCCGAAGGAACGCGCATCGCAAAAATCAAACGCCTGGAAGATGACATCGCGATGAGTCTGTCGGCTCTCGGCATCCGAATCATTGCCCCCATACCTGGCAAAGGCACCATCGGCATCGAGGTGCCTAACAAAGATCCGCAGACAGTATCAATCCGCTCCATCCTGGGCTCGAAGAAATTCCAGGAGTGCAAATACGAGCTGCCGATGGCCATGGGCGCCACCATATCCAACGATGTATATATAGCCGACCTCTGCAAGATGCCCCACCTGCTTGTGGCTGGTGCAACGGGCATGGGCAAATCGGTCGGACTCAATACAATCATCGCATCGCTGCTCTACAAAAAGCATCCCGCCGAACTGAAATTCGTGCTTGTTGACCCGAAGATGGTGGAATTCAGCCTCTACAGCGTGCTCGAACGCCATTATCTGGCGAAACTGCCCGACGAGGAGGAGGCCGTAGTCACATCGATGGACAAAGTGCTTGCCACACTCAATTCGCTCTGCGTGGAGATGGACCAGCGCTATATGCTTCTGCGCGACGCCAATGTACGCAGCATTCTGGAATACAACCAGCGCTTTATCGAAAAACGACTCAATCCCGAAAAAGGCCACCGTTATCTCCCCTATATCGTGATGATAGTCGACGAGTTCGCCGACCTCATAATGACTGCCGGCAAGGAGGTGGAAAAACCCATAGCGCGTATCGCACAGAAAGCTCGCGCCGTAGGAATGCATATGATTATAGCCACACAGCGTCCGTCGACCAACGTGATTACCGGTCTAATCAAGGCCAACTTCCCGGGCCGCATCGCGTTCCGCGTCAGCCAGATGGTCGATTCCAAGACCATTCTCGACCGCACGGGAGCCAACCAGCTGATAGGCCGCGGCGACATGCTGTTCAGCCACAACGGATCGATGGACCGCGTGCAGTGCGCTTTCATCGATACTCCTGAAGTACAGGCAATCTGCGACCATATCGACCGTCAGGCCGGATTCGAGCATGCCTATTATCTGCCGGAGCCTCAGCTTGACACAGAGGGAGGCGGACCGGTAGGCGCTCTTACCGACCGCGACCCGCTATTCGAGGAGGCTGCCGAAATCGTAGTGAAAACCGGACTTGCCTCTACATCGTCGCTACAGAGGCGCTATTCAATCGGCTACAACCGCGCAGGTAAGATTATGGACCAGCTCGAAGCCGCCGGAATCGTAGGTCCCGCCCATGGTGGCAAACCCCGCGACGTGCTTATCGACGTGACCCAACTCGAGCCCCTTCTGCGCACACTCGACTGACGAACCATAACAATTAAAGGATTGTTAAAAGATAAATGAAACTCCGAAAAATAAAACTATCGGTTCTTTTTCTTACTCTGGCCGCCACACTGAATTTCACCGCAGCGGCAGCAACACCCACGGCTTCCGAGATACTTGCCAAAGCCATCGCAGCACTGAAAGCCGCACCCGGCATCGACGCGCAATTTACGGCATCGACTCAGGGCTCACATGCCAAAGGGAGCATTCAGATTGGCGGCAATTGCTTCCGCCTCACCACCAACGAGATGTCGGTATGGTTCGACGGCCGCACGCAGTGGGCCTACTCGCCTACGATGGGCGAAGTCAACATTTCCGAACCGTCGCTGGCCGAACTCGGTCAGATCAATCCGTTTGCCGTTGTCGACGGACTACAGAAAGGATATAAGGCCCGTCGGCTGAAAGCGCCCTCCGGTCTCGACAAACTTGAGCTCACTCCCGCCGACAAAAAGCGCGCGGCGTATGCTAAAGTTATCCTCACGCTCAACGCCTCGACCTCGATGCCGACCCACATCTCCGTGACAGCTTCCGACGGCACGCGCGCCGACATCGCCATCAGTTCGCTGAAAAAGACGGCGCAACGGCCACGCTCGTTTTTCACTTTCAATCCCAAATCGCATCCTGGAGTCGAAATCGTCGACCTGAGGTAGCGCGAAAAATCCAAGAATCAGAAATCAACCACATAGACAACAGACATACAACCATGGCTGAACTTATCACCAAATGTGCAATCGTAGGCGGAGGCCCCGCAGGCTACACCGCCGCAATCTATAGCTCACGTGCCAACCTTTCTCCCATCCTTATCGAAGGGATGCAGCCCGGCGGACAGCTCACCACCACTACCGACGTGGAGAATTTCCCCGGATTCCCTGAAGGAATCAACGGAACGGAGATGGTTATGAAAATGCGCGAGCAGGCCATCCGCTTCGGTGCCGACGTGCGTCTGGGAGTAGTTACCGACATCGATCTCAGCATGCGTCCCTTCCGTCTTTCGCTCGACAATGGCGACAGCATACTGGCCTCCACCCTGATTATCGCCACGGGAGCCAATGCACGCTACCTCGGGCTGCCTGGCGAAGAGCGGTTCATGGGGATGGGAGTCTCGGCTTGTGCCACCTGCGACGGCTTTTTCTATCGCAAACGCGTAGTTGCAGTGGTGGGCGGTGGCGACACTGCCTGCGAGGAGGCTGTATATCTCGCATCGCTTGCACGCAAGGTATATCTCATAGTCCGCAAACCTGCGCTGCGCGCATCGAAAGTAATGCAGCAGCGTGTGTTCGATACTGAAAACATCGAGGTACTTTTCAACTCCAACCCCGTCGACCTCTACGGCAGTGAAGTGCTTGAAGGCGCAAAAATCATGGAATTCAAGGGTACGGAACGCGAGCGGATATTCGATCTCCCCCTCGACGGCTTCTTCCTGGCCATCGGCCGCACGCCCAACACCGACCTTGTGCGTGGCAAACTCGACATCGACGAAGCCGGCTACATACGCACCCAGGCTCCGACAACCGCCACAAGCGTCGCTGGTGTATTCGCCGCCGGCGATGTGGCAGATTCCATCTATCAGCAGGCCATCAATGCCGCAGCCTCGGGCTGTCGCGCCGCGATGGACGCCGACCGATTCCTTATCGACGGTTAATCGTCGGTTGCCCCGGACAATCCGCCGGGGCAGTGCGGACGGAGGCGGCAAACCCACTCTCAATGGCGACAAGACCCTCTCTCGAAACATCTCTCCTATTACCTGTCAACTCAGAAAAATATCGCCTTATGGACCATACGATGCCTAACCTTGATGCTTCGCTTTTCCGCATCAATATGCCTTCGCCCCGCCCTGCCTCCGGCCGACTGCTCGTTGCCGAGCCGTTCCTCCGCGAGGAGCATTTCAACCACGCGGTGATTTCTCTGGTCGACTACGAACCCGGCGAGAAATCCATGGGAATAGTGCTCAACAAACCTACCGGCGTCACCCTCGGGCAAGCCGTAGAAGGAATTGACGACGAAGTCGATATTCCCATATATTGCGGCGGTCCGGTGGGCAACGACAGGCTCTTCTATCTCCACTCCCTTCCGGGAGAGTTTCCCGACTCTCGTCCGCTTACTGCCGACCTGTATATAGGCGGCGATTTCGAGCGCGTGAAAGCCTACGTCAACATGGGTCTCCCGACCGACGGCCGTATAAGATTTTTTGTAGGCTACAGCGGCTGGGACGCCGGTCAGCTTGACCGCGAAGTGCACCAGCATGTATGGGCCGTGGCGCCGCAACCCGAAACATCACGGATTCTGAACGTGGAAGGGGAATCATACTGGTATAAGGTAGTGCGTTCCCTGGGAAGCCCCTACAGAAACTGGCTGTACCACCCTACAAATCCGAAACTCAACTGAGCCCTGTCTCACCAAACCAAAATCCCCGATTTCCTGACATTTCAGCCGAAATGTTAAAAAATCGGGGATTATTAATATCATTTAAATCAGGAGTGAAAAATTCTTGCCCATGTTGCGGCTAACTTTGTAGCACAGACAAAATTTATAAACTAAGTAACTGGTCGAAATCATTTTGATATTTCCGGTAGGAAAATTTTCAGGAGATTTTTCTCGATGAAGAAGGAGTGTAGATGTCTACACGACTGATGAAGAGAGGAAAAGATGCGAAAATTTTACCGTGGAAATATTGAAATAATCAACTCAGTAAAGTATAAAATAATTTTGAACAGTTACTTATCATATCCTGACCAGATGGAAACAGCTTTTGTAATCTCCGCACATGTAATCAACACCATCAACTCGCTCCCCGCCGAAGAGCGCATTGCCGTTACCACAGCCCTGGCTGCGGAAATGATTCTGGGAGCCGACACACGCGGACGGCTCACACCGATGCAGGAAGTGCTCTACTCGATGATACGCCAGTATGTGGAGCGCGACACAATGCGGGCAACATCTCCGACGCCAAAAGGATTGGACGCCACAGATTTCGAATCCACATTCCGCCCGGCGGCCGCGGTCTGACATAGGGCTCAGCGCACCGCGCGCATGCGTACCTTATCCGAAGGGTTAATCTTCTTTCCCTTGAATTCCCTGGCGATATAGTCGGAAAGGTCGGCATGCATGATACGGTTGCTCCGTGCCACAACATCGCCACGGGTCAGCGGCTGCATATAGTCGCCACCCTTGGCAAGATAATCAATGGTTGCAATACGATAGGTGCGCTCGGGGTCAAGAGGTTCGCCGTTGACAATCACCCGTGTGCAATTACCCGTTGCGGGGTCGAACTCCACGTCGACACCACGGCTGACACCGTCGCCTCCGCGCGAAGCCATCACATTAAGCGCGTCCAGCAGATCGGAACCTTTAATTGTCTCTACAAGAATCCTGTTGTCGAACGGCTGCAGCATGATAATCTGTCCGCGTGTGATATTGCCGGCAGGGAGATTGCGGCGAAGGCTCCCCTTGTTGGTAATGGCCAGATCCACATTGCCTGCGCCTTCGAGGCGTGAGGCCCGGTCGAGCACAAAATCACTGAGGAAATTAAGCAGCGGCGCTCCATCGGCCGAGAGCTCGCGGGCTGTACGGCCGATTTTCTCGCCCATCAGTTCGTCGACTCCGGCACGATATGGCTTGAGCAACGAATCTATGCGGGAATCCGTACGCGGGTCCAGACGAGCGTCGACCGAAATCTGGCGATAATCCGGAGCCTTTTTGCCGATAGAATCCAGATCTATCTCTATCTCGCTTATCCACAGTCCGCTCTTGCCGTTCTGCGCCACAAGCACATCGCGGCCGTCAGCATTGCGCACCCATTCCTGACCGCTGCCCGGACGGATAAGCGTATGCGAATGGCCGCCAAGAATTATATCGATATCCTCCGAAGCCTCGGCTACGGTACGGTCGGAGGGGGGCACTTCGTCGTAGCCGAGATGGGTGATGGCGACAACCATATCCACCCCTTCGTTGTGCTTCAGGTGCCATGCGGTAGCATTGGCAGCCTTAACGGCGTCGAGATACTTCACGCCGTCGTAGTTGCCTTCCGAAATCATACCTTTGGGATTCAGGTTAAGGCCGATGAACGCCACTTTCTTCCCGTCGTATTCCTTGATTACATACGGCTTGAAATACTGCCGTATATCTGTGGCCGAAAGGTCGTAGTTGGTGGCAAGCCACTGGGCGTCGCTGAGCGCAAGATTGCGCTGCAGGGCATCCATCCCGTTGTCGAAATCATGGTTGCCGAGAACGGCGAGATCGTATCCGAGTTCGTTCATCATCTTCATCTCCACCTCCCCTCCATAGAGGGTAAAAAAGAGCGTGCCCTGAACGGCATCGCCGGCATCAATCAGCAGAACATTCGGATGCACCGACCGGATACTGTCGATGAGAACCTTGCGACGTGCGATGCCTCCAAAACCCTTGTCGGTGGGATCAATCTGACTGTGGGTGTCGTTCGTATGTACCAGAACCAGCGATTCCGCCGACATACAGCCTGCTGCGAGAACCGCCATGGCGGCCAGCGCGATTTTACGGTATGAGTATTTCATATCTGAGATGGCGTTTGAGGATAAAAAATATACGTTAATATAAGAGATAACGCGAATTTACACTATTTTGCCGAGCGCGGCAATCGGCCTGGGGATAAATTCGATTAAAAAGAGTATCCATCCGGCCGAAATTACCTAAATTTGGCATTATGAAAGGTTTTGGAAAACTCAAATCTATTTTCGTCCGACCATCCATCCCGATGATGCCTGCAACAGCCGACGGAAGCAAGCTCCCCCCGGTAATAGCTGTCGCGCCCGATAAATTCAAAGGCACGCTTACGGCCGCGGAGGTTTCCTCCATCATCGCCGACGGGCTTCGCGTGATACCCGACATCGATCTGCGCGTCTATCCCATGGCCGACGGAGGGGAAGGTTCGGCCGCCATCCTCGCCGAAGAGATGCATCTGGCTCCCGCATCTGCCGAGGTTCACGACGCCTACATGCAGCCCTGCACAGCACAATATTTTACTGACGGACACACAGCCGCGGTCGACTGTGCGGCCGTGGTCGGCCTCGCCATGCTCGGCGACCGCCCTCTCGACCCTTGGCATGCCACAAGCTATGGTTTCGGCGAAATAATCCGTCATATCCTTGATTCTGGGGTCGGCGAGATTTTCGTGGGAATCGGAGGAACCGCTTCGACCGACGCAGGCGCGGGGATGCTCCAGGCCCTCGGCGCAAGATATTTCGACTGCTGGGGAAATCCCATAGGCGACGGGAGAGCTGTCGAAGCCGCCGACCTCTGCAACATATTCAGTGTGGACTTCAGCGGGATGGACCGCCGGAATCTTCGGCAACGGATTACGGTGTTGGCCGATGTGAACGTTCCTCTTACGCCTGCCGCCACCGACATGGAGGCCGGCCACTCGATGTCGGCACTTTCGTTTGCCCGACAGAAAGGGATGCCGGAAACCGATCTGCCTGACCTCGGGCGCGCCCTGAACAATTTCAGGCATGCCGTGGATGCCACCCTCCTTGCGCCGGCGGTCGAACCACCCTTCCAGGGAGCCGGTGGCGGCCTTGGCTATGCATTCCGCAGAGTGCTGAAATGCCCTACTCACGCCGGAGCAAAGTATATGGCCACACACTACGGCATATTCTCATCCGATCCGCTGCCCGACATCGTTATAACCGGCGAAGGATGCTACGACGAGCAGTCGTCGGAAGGGAAAGTGGTCGGCACACTTTGCGACGAAGCATCGCGTCGCGGCATTCCGGTCGTAGTGGTTGCCGGTCGGTCAACCATCAGTCGCGCCGGCCTTTTTCAGACGTCTGCATACATCGACGCAGAGACTCCGCTCAACCATTCCACAGCGGAGGCCGCCCTCCGGGCCTCCCTCCCATACGTCGCCTCCTCAATAAACCGCATGCTTCTCGAAGCTAAGAAACTATAGCGCGATTGCACACTTTTAGTGCATTTGTGCAATCCCATACCGATAATGCCGTTTTATTTTACAATCAAACCAATATTATAAATTAAATATTTTAATCATACAAAACGCATAGGTTTTAAAATCTTCAAAAACATACTGCTGCAATAGGAAATTTTAACCAAAAATAAGTAGGCGCGGAGAGGTGATAAGTCAAAAAAAAGTATGATATTTGCGGATGGATAGGTGTAGCCCGTCGCGACACATCCGCAATATGTTTGGCCATGAAAAAAATTGAGACATTCGCCGACCTCGTGGCGCAACTGTCAGCGAGACACGAGTCGAAACGTATCGCAGTAGTCTGCCCGTATGATGAAAGTACAATCGGCGCCGTCGCCATGGCGCTCAAGCGCAATGCCGCCCGGTTTGTACTGCTCGGCACTGCCGCCCGTCTCGCAGTGCTTCCCGCAGAATGGGCAACGCGACCCGACGTGGAGATTCTCGAGACTGCCACCGATGCCGACGCCGCGCAGGCGGCTACCGCCATGGCGCGCAACGGAGAAGCCGATGTTGTGATGAAAGGACTTATCGGCACCGACACGCTGCTGAAAGCCGTACTCAACAAGGAGACCGGCATACTCCCCGCCGGCAATGTACTGACCCATCTGGCAGTGGCCCAGCTACCGGGCTACCATAAACTGATATTTTTCTCGGATGTGGCGGTAATCCCCTATCCGACATTGGCTCAGCGTGAGGCAATTCTGCGCTACGACCTTGCCACATGCCGGCGCCTTGGAATCGAGCATCCCAACGTCGCTCTGATTCACTTCACGGAAAAAGTGAACCCAAAATTCCCTAACTCGACCGATTATGTCAGTCTGATTGAAAAAGCAAAAGCCGGCGCGTTCGGCAATGTCGAGATGGGTGGCCCGATGGACGTGAAGACGGCCTGCGACGCCCACAGCGCCCAGATAAAAGGAATCGAAAGCCCTGTATGCGGCAATGCCGACCTGCTTATCTTCCCGAATATCGAATCCGGCAACACGTTCTACAAGACAATCACCGTGTTCGCAGGCGCCGTAATCGCGGGAATGCTTCAGGGAGCCATGATTCCGGTGGTCCTCCCCTCGCGAAGCGATTCCGCCGAATCGAAATTCTATTCGCTCGTAATGGCAGTTCTCACGGCCTGAACGATAGAACAGGTTTTTATCCCCTACTCCAATCATACGAAATGAAAATACTTGCAATAAACCCCGGATCGACATCAACCAAAATAGCCGTATACAACGACAGGAACAAGGTTTTTGCCACGACACTGCGTCATTCTGTCGACGATCTCGAACCCTTTCCACGCGTAATCGATCAGTTCGAGTTTCGCAAGCATTTAATTCTAAACGCACTGGCCGAAAATGAGATTCCTTTGGAATTTGATGCCGTGATTGGGCGCGGCGGTCTGCTGCGCCCGATTCCTGGAGGCGTCTACGAGGTCAACGATGCGATGGTAGCAGACATAAAGAAAGTGCGCCGTAGCCACGCGTGCAACCTCGGTTGCCTGATCGCCCGCGACCTGGCCGACGAGCTCGGCTGCCCGGCATACATAGCCGATCCCGGGGTAGTCGACGAACTCGACGAGGTAGCACGCATCACCGGGTCGCCCCTCATGCCGCGTATCACGACATGGCATGCGCTCAACCAGCGTGCCATCGGACGCCGCTACGCCCGTCAGCTTTCCGAAGCCAATTCCTCGCAGCCCCCTGTACGCTATGAGGAAATGAACCTGATAATCGTTCACCTCGGCGGAGGTATCTCCGTCGGAGCCCACAAACACGGGAAAGTGGTAGATGTAAACAATGCCTTCGACGGAGAAGGCCCCTTCTCCCCCGAGCGAGCCGGAACTCTTCCTTCGGGAGCGCTGATTGATCTCTGCTACTCCGGGCGCTACACCAAAGACGAGCTTAAAAAGCGCATAAGCGGCAAAGCCGGACTGGCGGCACATCTGGGGTCGACCGACATCCAGGCGATTGTGGCACGCATCGAGAAGGGCGACGACTACGCTCGCCTCGTGCTCGACGCAATGATATACCAGATTGCAAAACATGTGGCGGCTCTTACGCCGGTGTTCCGCGGGAAAGTCGACGCGATACTCATAACCGGTGGAATCGCCTATTCCGACTACGTTATGAGTCGTCTACTGCCACAAATCGATTTCATCGCCCCCGTTGAGATTTTCCCGGGAGAAGATGAACTCGAAGCCCTCGCCCTGAACGCGCTCGGAGCTCTCGACGGCTCGCTCCCGGTGCAGACCTACGTTCAAAAAAAAACTAATCACCAGACCATCGCCGACCCCCAGCTCAACTGATGATAACGCCTCATCCTCAACTGATTGACGAAATCGTAGGCATCGGCGTAGCCAAAACGCACGCCTCGGTGGGACGAGTGGCCCTGCTGGCAATAATGGCCGGAGCCTTTATTGCCCTGGGCGGAATGCTGTCGGTTGCCGTCGGATTCGGATTTCCTGAAATTTCTGCCGGAAATCCCGGCCTGCAGAAACTTCTCAGCGGGCTTCTCTTCCCGGTAGGACTATTGCTGGTTGTAATGTTCGGCGCTGAGCTCTTTACAGGCAACAATGCGGTCCTTATGCCGGGCCTGTCGGTTGGGAAATTCGGGCCAGTCGACGTGCTGCGGCAGTGGTTTGTGGTGTGGATTTTCAACTTCGTCGGGGCCTTGGCATTTACATGGCTTTTCGTGGATTTTAGCGGACTGACATCCTCCGAGCCCTACCATTCGGCCATCATAGGGATTGCCACCGCCAAAGCCAATCTGCCGTTCATGGTAGCCTTTGTGAAAGGGATTGCGGCCAACTGGTGTGTATGTCTGGCCGTGTGGCTCGCCCTGATGGTCAAAACTCTTCCGGCCAAAGTGCTCGCCTGCTGGATTCCGGTCGGAGCGTTCGTGATTCTCGGCTATGAGCACAGCATTGCGAATATGTTTTTCATCCCCGCAGGGATGCTGCAGGGTGCCGACGTAAGCATCGGCCAATTGTTTCAGAACCTTCTTGCCGTCACCCTCGGCAACATTATCGGTGGCGCCATACTCGTAGGAATGCTATATCACAAACTGCATTTCCGGGAGCCAAGTAGCCAGAAAAGCTGACGAAATCAAAAAAAATGCAGAAATTTCAGCTTAACTCTTGCCAGATTCAAAAAGAATACCTACCTTTGCATCGTTGAAAGGAGATAACGAGAGCGTTATCAAAACCGACAACAAAAATGGCGATTTAGTGTAGTGGCCTAGCACGCCACCCTCTCACGGTGGAGACCAGGGTTCGATTCCCTGATTCGCTACAGAAGGAGACACCAACCGGTGTCTCCTTTGTTTTTATATCCCGCAAACAACCCGAGTTTTAACATTCTAAACGCCTGGCCTTAGATTGTAGGGATGCACCCTGGTGCATCCGCCATTTCCAACACACCAACGCATTTATTATATCGGATGCACCAGGGTGCATCCCAACTTTCTGAAAGCCGCCTCGTTACAAATATAATATAGCGCGGTGCACCGGACGAATCCGATGCACCGCGTTAATTTATCGTTAGTCAGGACAATCAGTCGGCCGAGAGAGCCGAGAGTGAGGCTCGGAGCGTGGCGAGCTTCGACTGAGCGTCGGCCTGCTTGCGGCGCTCGCCCTCGATTACGGCGGCGGGAGCTTTGCTGACGAACTTCTCGTTGGCGAGTTTCTTCTCCACCGAAGCGAGGAATCCTTCGTAGTATGCAATATCCTTTTGCAGGCGTGTCTTCTCGGCCTCAACATCGATGTTACCGGCGAGAGGCACAGCATATTCCTGTGTACCGACCATGAAGGTTGCTGCAGCGGCATCCTTCTCGGCATCCCCTTCGATGGCCGAGAGGTTGGCAAGTTTGGTGATTAGGGCGGATATCTCGCCGGCAGGTGCGACTGCACCGACCACACGGAGTTCCAGAGTCTCCTTCTGCGGGATATTTTTCTGGGCACGCACGGCGCGAACGCCCGTAACGATTTCCTTGGCCGTTTCCATAGCGGCAAGCACATCGGCATCGGCACCCTTTCCTTCGGGCACGGGAGCGTACATGATGCTCTCGCCATCGCGGCGTGCGGCAAGGTTCTGCCAGAGTTCTTCGGTGATGAACGGCATGAAGGGATGCATCAGGCGAAGGAGTGCGTCGAAGAATCCGAGTGTAGCCTCATAGGTAGCCTTGTCGACCGGCTGACCGAAAGCTGGCTTCACCATCTCGAGATACCATGCGGAAAATTCATCCCAGAAAAGGCGATAAATGGCCATCAGCGCTTCCGACAGGCGGAACTTGCCCATAAGGTCGGCCACTTCGGCAGCTGTGGCGCCGAGACGGGCCTCAAACCACTTTGTGGCGGCCTTCGCGGCCATCGGCTGCTCGACGTCGGCACTATCCCACCCTTTCACAAGGCGGAAAGCGTTCCAGACCTTGTTGCAGAAATTGCGGCCGGTCTCGCAAAGCTTGTCGTCGAACAGGATGTCATTACCCGCAGGAGCGGCGAGCATCAGGCCCATGCGCACGCCGTCGGCGCCGTAGTTGGCGATAAGGTCGAGTGGGTCGGGCGAATTGCCCAGCGATTTGCTCATCTTGCGGCCAAGACTGTCGCGCACTATGCCGGTAAAGTAAACATTCTTGAAAGGCATCTCCCCCTTGAACTCATATCCGGCGATAATCATACGGGCAACCCAGAAGAAGATGATGTCCGGACCCGTTACGAGGTCGGAGGTGGGATAATAGTAGCGGATCTCCTCGTTGTCGGGGTCAAGGATGCCGTTGAAGAGCGAGATAGGCCACAGCCAGGAGGAGAACCAGGTGTCGAGGCAATCCTCGTCGGGACGCAGGTCGGTCATCTCCAGCGCGGGGTTGCCGGTTTTCTCGCGGGCGAGCTGCAGAGCCTCCTCGGGCGTCTCGGCCACAACGTATCCACCTTCGGGGAGGAAATAGGCCGGAATACGGTGACCCCACCAGAGCTGACGGCTGATGCACCAATCCTTGGTATCGGTCATCCAGTGGCGGTAAGTGTTCTTGAATTTCGAGGGATAGAAACAGATGTCATCATCCATCACAGCCTTCAGAGCCGGCTTGGTCAGCTCTCCCATCTTGAGGAACCACTGCATGGAAAGTTTAGGTTCGATTACCACCTTGGTACGCTCCGAGTAGCCCACCTTGTTGTCGTAGTCCTCGACTTTCTCCACCAGACCGCGCTCCTGCAGGTCGGCTATAATCTCGCGGCGCACGTCGAAGCGGTCATGGCCCACATACATGCCGCCGGCTTCGGAAATCGTGCCGTCGGGATTAAAGATGTCGATGGTTGGAAGATTGTATTTCTCGCCGAGCATATAGTCGTTGACGTCGTGAGCCGGAGTTACCTTCAGGCAGCCTGTACCGAAGTCCATCTCGACGTAATCGTCCATGATGATGGGCACCGAACGGCCTACCATAGGCACAATCACGCGTTTCCCCTTCAGCCAGCTGTAGCGCGGGTCGTTTGGGTTTACGCAGACGGCTGTATCGCCGAGGATGGTCTCCGGACGGGTCGTAGCCACCACAATATAGCGGTCAGGCTCGCCGTCGACAAAATATTTCAGATAGAAAAGCTTGGAATGCTCGTCGCGGTAGATTACCTCCTCGTCGGAGAGGGCCGTGAGCGCGGCCGGATCCCAGTTTACCATGCGTACGCCGCGATAGATCAGCCCTTTGCGGTATAGTTCGCAGAACACGCGGATTACGCTGCGCGAGCGGAGCTCGTCCATGGTGAATGCGGTGCGGTCCCAATCGCACGAGGCGCCGAGTTTGCGCAGCTGCTTGAGGATGATGCCGCCGTGGTGCTCGGTCCAGTCCCACGCATGGCGCAGGAACTCCTCGCGGGTGAGGTCTGTCTTCTTGATGCCCTCGGCCTGGAGTTTGGCCACCACCTTGGCTTCGGTGGCGATGGAGGCGTGGTCGGTGCCGGGAACCCAGCAGGCATTTTTACCCTCCATGCGCGCGCGGCGCACGAGGATGTCCTGAATCGTCTCGTTGAGCATATGGCCCATATGGAGCACGCCCGTGACGTTGGGCGGCGGAATTACGATGGTATACGGCTCGCGGCCATCCGGTTCGGAATGAAACAGGCGGTGCTTCATCCAGTAGTCATACCATTTGTCTTCCACCTCGGCGGGATTGTATTTCGTAGCAAGCATGATGTGGTTAGCTGGTTAAATCGTTTGTTGTTAAGGCTTCAGGATACGCTCCGCGCCTGGCAGCAACGGCCACGCCCTGAAAATTGCGGTGCAAAATTACGAAACTTTTGCGGAATTTACCTAACTTTGCCTATATTATAATAATGTGCGAGCCAATCGTTATCGCCAACATCAACCAAAATCCAGCATAAGCATGAACAAAACCGTAATTCCGTTAGCCATGGCAGCTACGCTACTGACGGGACTCGCAGGCTGCACAGGCACAGGCACGCAGCTGATCGACAAGCCCGAATTCAAGTCGGCCAACCGCACTTTCGACATCGAGGCCCTCGAAGCCCTCGGGCGCGTGAGCGGTCCGGCCGTATCGCCCGACGGCAAAAAGGTGCTCTATGGCGTAAGCTATGAGAGCGTCGAGCAGAACAAGAGCAACAACGAGCTCTATGTGATGAACATCGACGGCAGCGATGCCACACGCCTTACGCACACGCCCCAGTCGGAAGGTCAGGCCGCATGGATCAACGGCGGCAAGGAGATAGCCTTCGTGGCTGAAAAAGACGGCAAGCCACAGATGTGGGTTATGAACGCCGACGGCACCGGACGCCGCGTGGTCAGCCGCCTCGAAAACGGCGTGGCCGGATTCCTCGTATCGCCCGACGGAAAGAAAGTGCTCGTTATCTCCAGCGTGAAATACGGACGCACCGCCGCCGACGTATATCCCGATCTTCCCAAAGCCAACGCACGCATCATCGACGACCTGATGTACAAGCATTGGGACGAGTGGGTTACAGAAATCCCCCACCCCTTCATCGCCGATTTCGACGGCTATAGCCTCAAGAACATCAAGGACATCATGGACGGCGAACCTTACGAATCGCCTATGAAGCCCTTCGGAGGCATCGAGTCGTTTGCCTGGAGCCCAGACAGCAAGCAGGTTGTCTATGTATCGCGCAAGAAGACCGGCATGGAATATGCCGTATCGACCAACAGCGACCTGTATCTCTACGACCTTGAGAAGGCCACCACCCGCAACCTCACCGAGGGGATGATGGGCTATGACACCGCCCCCGCGTTCTCGCCCGACGGCACTCAGCTGGCATGGCTCTCGATGGAGCACGACGGCTACGAGAGCGATAAAAACCGCATCTTCGTGATGGATATGGCAACCGGCACACGCACCGACCTCACCGCCAACTGGGATTATACTGCCGACGCCATCGCCTGGAATCCCAACGGCAAATCCATCTATTTCCTCGCTCCCTATCTGGGTGTCACCCCGATTTTCTCAATCGACGTGGCCACTAAGGCCGTCAGCATGGTTACCTCCGGTGCCGACATCGCCGACTACGCCGCTTTGGCTCCGGTCGACGACAAGACCATCGTGACGATGCGCCACTCGATGCTCTACCCCAATGAGATTTTCTCGGTGACCGACCGCAAGGCCACCGCTCTGACCGACGTGAACCGCGACGTGCTCTCGCAGATCGACGCACCCTCGCTCGAAAAGGTGATGGTTCCCACCACCGACGGCAAGGAGATGACCACCTGGGTGGTACTCCCCCCGAATTTTGACCCTGCCAAGAAGTATCCCGCAATCCTCTACTGTCAGGGCGGCCCGCAGCAGGCTGTAAGCCAGTTCTGGAGCTACCGCTGGAATCTCATGCTCATGGCCTCCAACGGCTATATCGTCATAGCCCCCAACCGCCGCGGCCTTCCCGGTTTCGGCACGGAATGGAACGCTCAGATTTCCGGTGATTATCCCGGCCAGAACATGCAGGATTACCTGAGTGCTGTCGACTATATGAAGCAGCGTCCCTATGTCGACGGCGACCACATCGGCGCTGTCGGCGCAAGCTACGGCGGTTTCTCCGTCTACATGCTGGCAGGCATCCACGAAAACCGCTTTGCCGCCCTCATAGCGCACGCCGGCATCTTCAACACCGAAGCACAGTATCTCGAGACCGAGGAGATGTGGTTTGCCAACTGGGATCTCGGAGGAGCATTCTGGGAAAAGGACAATGCCGTTGCCCAGCGCACCTTCGCCAACTCGCCTCATAAGTTCGTCGACCGCTGGAACACTCCTATCCTCGTTACCCACGGCGAATACGACTACCGCATCCTCTCCTCGCAGGGTGAGATGGCCTTCAACGCGGCGCGTCTGCGCGGTGTGCCGGCCGAAATGGTAATCTTCCCCGACGAGAACCACTGGATTCTCAAGCCCCAGAACGCCATCCTCTGGCAGCGCGTATTCTTCCGCTGGCTCGACCGCTGGCTGAAACCCGGCTCCCCCGAAGCCGCCACATCTGCACCCACCACCGAAGAAAGCGATGTAGCCGCCCACGACGCGGGCACCGAGGCCGAAGTCGCCGCTTCGGAGGAATAATAAATCATCCATATCTCAGAAACAATGTCTTATCCCAACACAAAGCCCATCGGCGTGAAAGCCATAGTCGGCATCGTAGTCGGCATTGCAGTATTCGTTGTAGCGATGGCCTTCGTTATGCCCTGGTACAACGTCTGGTCGCAGGAAATGGAAGGCAAAGCAGAATTCGCCAAAGCCGAGCAGAACCGCAAAATCAAAATCGAGGAAGCCAAAGCCAATCTCGAAGCCGAGAAACTGAACGCTCAGGCCGAAGTAGAACGCGCCAAGGGCGCTGCCGAAGCCATCCGGATTGAAAACGGCAGCATCACGCCTACCTACATCCAGTATCTGTGGGTTCGTCAGCAGTCGGACCTCAGCGACAAGACCGTAATCTACGTGCCCACCGAGACCAACCTCCCCATTCTCGAATCGACGCGTATGCTCAACCAGGCGCAAAAGCCCTGATTCAGACACCGTCCGGATGCCGGACGCTGTTGAACATCGCTCCCATATCAAAACGTCGGGGTGTCAAAATTCAGAATCTGTCTCTTATACACATCTGACGCTGCCGACGAA